>JAQIIU010000003.1:1315000-1915000 GCA_036946625.1 Methylorubrum populi | reverse complement strand
GCCGAGCAGGTAGCAGGGTTTCTGCCAGCCGAACACGGTGCGGGTCGGGTTGCCCCACGGCGTGCAGTGGTAGGTCTGGTTGCCGGCCAGGAAGTCGAGGAACAGGCCCGACTGCTGGAAGGTCCACTTCTCGCGGCCCTTCTCCTTGCCGTGGCGGAACACGCCGCGGAACAGATCCTTGGTCGCCTTGCGGTTGAGGAAGTGCTTCTGGTCGGGCGCGCGTTCGTAGGCGTAGCCCGGCGACACCGTGATGCCGTCGATGCCCATGCGGGTCACCGAATCGAAGAAGTCGGCGATCTTGTCGGCCGAGGAATTGTTGAAGAAGGTGCAGTTGATGGTGACCCGAAAGCCCATCTCCTTGGCCTTCGCGATGGCCGCGACCGCCTTGTCGTAGACGCCGCGCTGGCACACCGATCCGTCGTGCATCTCCTTGTCGCCGTCGAGGTGGATCGACCACGTGAAGTACGGGCTCGGTTCGTACTCCTTGATCTTCTTCTCGAGCAGCAGCGCGTTGGTGCAGACGATCGCGAACTTCTTCTGCGCGATGATGCCCTGCACGATCTGCGGCAGATCCTTGTGGAGAAGCGGCTCGCCGCCGGCGATCACCACGACGGGTGCGCCGCACTCGCGCACGGATTCGAGCGCCTCGCCCACCGGCAGGCGCTTGTTCAGGATCTCGTCGGGGTAATCGATCTTGCCGCAGCCGGCGCAGGCGAGATTGCAGCGGAACAGCGGCTCCATCATCATGACGAGCGGGTAGCGCTTCCGCCCGGTGAGGTGCTGCTTGAGGATGTAGCCGCCGATCTTCGCGACGTACCGTATGGGGATTCCCAAGACGCGGCTCCTTAGATGCTCTGGTTCCGGACTTAGCCGGGCTGCTTAGCGTGAGAAGGACAGGAATTCCAGCGCATTAGGCTGGAACCGTTCCGAGACGGCGCTTCCGCGGCGCGATTTGGAAGGACTGTGGCGTGCCGGTCTCACGGCCGGCCGTCGGCTCCGGGGACGAAGCCCGCGGCCGCACGATCCGGAAACGGGTACGATCTGCTGATTTCCGCCTTCTGCGGCGGATTTTTGACCTTTCGCGATGCTCGTTCGAACCGCGCGGGTGTCAAAGGGATCACGATTTCTCGCGCGTCCCGGTTCGATCGGGCACGAACCCGACATGCTTGTGCGAAGCGGTATCGCCGCGCAATCCGGTTGCAGTGCGCAATCGCACCGTCGATGCCCGAGTCGGCACGATTCCGAGGGCGCGTTGCATTCCCTCGCCGGGACAAGTAGGTAGCGCGCCAACGACACGGATGATCGGCGTGGAGTCTCTCCTGCGCGGTCCGTGTCCGCCGGGACGAGGGGCCGCCGACAGGCGGCATCCATCCGGTTTTCCCGCTCGCGAGGGTCACGTCCCGCGAGCCATGACGAGGATCGATTCGGCGCGTCGCCGCCTGCTGAGGACGCCGCGTCCTGTGTCGCGGGTAGAGGACGGGACAAGACATCCCGGCCCGTCGTCACGGGAGGTGGAGGCCGGATCGTTAGGCAGGCAGGGTTTTACGTGATCGAACGTCTCGTCGCGTTTTCCGTCCGGCGCCGCTGGCTGGTACTGGTGGCCGCGGCGCTCCTCACGGTCGCGGGCGCGGGCGCGGGCGCCCACCTGTTCCGCATCAACACCGATGTCGAGCGGCTGATCGAGCCGAGCGTGCCGTGGCGGCAGGACGAGATCGCCTTCGAGAAGGCGTTCCCGCAACGGACGAACCTCGTGGCCGCGGTGATCGACGGGCAGACGCCGGAGATCGCCGAGGAGGCGGCCGTGCGCTTCGCCGAGGCGTTGAAGTCGCACCGCTCCGAGATCGAGACGGTCTACCGGCCCGACGGCGGCCCGTTCTTCGACCGCAACGGCCTCCTGCTGATGTCGCAGGAGGAGCTGGAGCAGACCACCCAGCGCCTGATCGAGCAGCAGGGTCTGCTCGGACCGCTCGCCGCCGACCCCTCCCTGCGGGGCGTGATGCGTGTGCTCACCCTCGGCGTGAAGGGCGTGAAGAGCGGCGACGCCAAGCTCGAAGACCTCGCCCAGCCGATGGGCCAGATCGACGAGACCCTGCGCAAGGTGCTCGACGGCCAGCGCGCCCGCATGTCCTGGCAGACCCTGCTCGCGGGCGGGCGCAGCGAGGTCACGGACACGCGCAAGTTCGTGATGATCCAGCCGGTGCTCGACTACAACGCCCTGGAGCCGGGCCGCGAGGCGACCAGGCTGATCCGCCGGGTCGCCGCCGAGCAGAACATCGACGCCGCCCACGGCCTGCGCGTCCGCCTGACCGGACCGGTGGCGGTGGCCGACGACGAGTTCGCCACGCTCGCCGACGACGCCTTCCTGAACTACTCGCTGACGACGGCCGCCATCGTCCTGTTCCTGTGGCTGGCGCTGCGCTCCGCGCCCCTCGTCGTCGCGGTGCTGATCACCACCTTCTCGGGGCTCGTGGTCACGGCGGCCCTGGGCCTCGTGCTCGTGGGCGAGCTGAACCCGATCTCGGTGGCCTTCGCCGCGCTGTTCGTCGGGCTCGGCATCGATTTCGGGATCCAGTTCGCCGTGCGCTACCGCGCCGACCGGTACGAACTCGGCGATGTCGAGGCCGCGATCCGCGGCGCGGCGCGGGGCGTCGGCTGGTCGCTGACGCTGGCCGCGGTCTCGCTGCTCGCCGGCTTCTTCGCCTTCCTGCCGACGCAGTTCCGCGGCGTGTCCGAACTCGGCCTGATCGCCGGCGTCGGCATGATCGTGGCCTACCTGTTCGCCCTCACCCTGCTCCCGGCCCTGATCGCCGTGTTCCATCCGCGGGGCGAGAAGCGGGCGGTCGAGACCACGTGGATGGCGGGCGTCGACCACTGGATCGTCGAGCACCGCAAGTGGGTGCTGATCTTCGTCGGCCTGATCACGCTCGCCGGCATCCCGCTGCTCCTGAAGCTGCCGTTCGACTCCAACCCGATGCACCTGCGCAGCCCGAAGGTGGAATCGATCGCGACCTATCTCGACCTGATCAAGGACCCGGCCACCAGCCCCAACACCATCGACGTGCTGGCGCCCGACGTGGAGGCGGTGCCGGCGCTGTCCGAGCGGCTGATGAAGCTCGACGCGGTGGCCAAGGTGATCTCGATCGACACCTTCGTGCCGCGCGACCAGGACCAGAAGCTCGCCACGATCCAGGAGACGGCGCAGCTCCTCGGCCCCGCCCTCAACCCGGCCCGCAAACCGCCGCCGCCGACCGACGCGGAGAACGTCAAGGCGCTCAAGGACACGGCCGCGGCCCTGAAGACCATCGCGGGCGACAAGGAGGCCGGCGCCAGGGCCGCCGGCCGTCTCTCCGACACGCTCGACACCCTCGCCGCCGCCCCGGCGGAGAAGCGCGAGGCGGCGAGCGTCGCGCTCACCACCGACCTGAAGACGCTGATGAGCCGTCTCTCCGGCCTGCTCGACCCGAAGAAGATCACCCTCGACACCCTGCCCAAGCCCCTCAGGGCGGAGTGGGTGACCGCGGACGGGCGCGCCCGCATCGAGGTGCACCCGAAGGGCAATTCGAACGACGATCAGGTGCTGCGCCGCTTCGCCAAGGAGGTGCAGACGGTCGATCCGCACGCCACCGGCGCGCCGATCGCCACGACGGAGTCGAGCTACACCATCCTCGGCGCCTTCGTGCAGGCGGGCCTGACCGCTCTCGCGCTGATCTTCATCCTGCTCTCGGTGGCGCTTCGCAAACCCTGGGACGTGGCGATGACGCTGGGGCCGCTGGTGCTGGCGACCCTGTGGACGCTGATGGCGCTGAAGGTCATCGGCATGCCGCTGAACTTCGCCAACATCATCGCCCTGCCGCTGATGCTGGCGGTGGGCGTCGCCTTCCACATCTACTACGTCATCGCGTGGCGCGCCGGCGTCGTCGACATGCTGGCCTCCAGCCTGACGCGGGCGATCTTCTTCTCGGCGCTGACCACCGGCACCGCCTTCGGCTCGCTGATGCTGTCGAGCCATCCCGGCACCGCCAGCATGGGCGAACTCCTCGCCCTGTCGCTGTTCTTCACCCTGGTCGCGGCCTTCTTCGTGGTGCCGGCCTTCCTCGGGCCGCCCCCGAAGCAGCCGGACCCGGACCGCCCCGAGGGCCGGGACGCCGGCCGCCCTCCGGGCGAAGTGGCACGCGAGCACGCGGCGGTGAAGTGAGAGGTGGGCTGGACCATGAAGGGTCCAGCCCTTACCTTTCAGGGATCATGACGACGATTCCGCTCGAAGCCCTCGAACCCCAGCTTCAAACGCTGGTTCGCCGCGTCGAGCGAGGGGAGACGATCGTTGTCACGCGTGACGGCAAGCCGATCTTCGATCTCGTGCCGCGTCAGCGCAAGGGCGGGATCGACTTCGAAGCCGGACAGGCTTTTCTGCGCCAGCACGGGATCACGAATCCCTTCCCCTCCGTCGCAGACGACTTCGACGATCCGCTGCCGGAGGATTTCCTGATCCGGCCGCTGCCCGAAGCGTGAGATTGCTTCTCGACACCCATGTCCTGATCGCCCTCACGCAGGGACGGCTTCCACTCGTCTACCCGAAGATCGCCGCTCTGCTGGAGCGCAATGACCCAATGGCCTGGGCGAGCGTCGTCAGCCTCTGGGAGATCGCGATCAAGACACGCTTGAACAAGCTCGCTCCAGGCATCGCTCTGGAGAAGCTGGCCTCGTTCTTCGAACTCTCGCGGCTCAAGATCCTCATCGTCGATCAAGCTCATGTCGTGCATGAACTTGAGGCTCTGCCGGCGCTCGTGACCCGTTCGATCAGCTTCTGCTCGCGCAATGCGCGGTCGAGAACCTGAAGCTCGTGACGGTCGATCGAGCGTTGCAGAGTCACGCTCTGGCTCTCATACGCCATCCGGTTGATGACTTCGGCCTCTCCTGCGTCATCGCGAGGCGAAGCCGTGGCGATCCAGGGCGCGACCTTTCCGGGCAGGTCGCGCCCTGGATCGCTTCGCGGCCGCTCGCGATGACGGAGGGGGGCGAAACCCGAAGCGATCAATCGGAAACGGTATCAGGCTGTCCTGAAGTGCCGCCTTACCCGAAATCCGAAAACCCGCCCAGCCGCGCCCCGCTTCGCTCGACGGCCTCCCGCGCCTCCGATGCCACCAGCGCGTCGCGCTCGGCGGCGTAGCGGTAGCCCGGCGCCTCGCCCGGAAATCCGCCCGCGGTGGCGGGGTGGGTGTAGAGTTCGGTCAGCCCGTCCGGCAGGTGGCGCAGCAGGGCGGTGACGCGCTCCGGCGTCATCGCGCCGGACCATGCGAGGCCGAGCGTCCGGTCGGGGATCAGCAGCCCCGCCTGCCGGGCACGCACGGCGAGGAGCGCCGCCCAGGGCGCGGTGTCGAGGGCGGGTTTGGCCCGGAAGCCGGGCTCGGCCCGGCGGAGCAGGTCGCGCGGCTCGCGCGGCACCCGCAGCGCCCGCATCCCGAAATCGCGGCCGATCCGCAGCACCATGCCGGCGATCAGCGGGTGGATGTGGAAGTGCTTGTGGGCGTTGACGTGGTCGAGCGGCAGGCCGGTCGCGCGAAAGGCCTCGAACTGCGCCCGGATCTCGGCGGCGAGCTGCCGCCGGGCGCTCGCCTTCAGGGCGAGGTCGAGGCCGAGGCGTTCCATGTCGCGGCGCATCAGCCCCTGCGCGTCGGTGAGATCGGGAAGCGCTTCGGGCGGCAGCGTCGGCCACGCCTCGACCAGCACGAGGTGCAGCCCGACCCGCAGGGACGGCATCCGCCGCGCGCGGGCGACGGCGTCCGCCGCGCCGGGGGCGGAGACCATCAGGCTCGCGGCGGTGAGGATGCCCTCGCGATGGGCCTGCTCGACGGCTTCGTTGACCGCGCGGCTCAGGCCGAAATCGTCGGCGGTGACGACCAGTCGCTTCACCAAGGTTCCTTAGTCAGGGGTGTCGAGAGGGCAAGCCCTCTCGCGGGTCCAGGGCGGAGCCCTGGAAACGAGGAAGGCCGGGCTTACGCCCGGCCTTCCTCGTTTACTCGCATGCGCGTCAGCGTTACGCGGCGGCCTTGCGGTCCCGGAGGAAGTGCCAGAACTCGACGCCCTCGCGCAGACGGCGCTTCATCATGTCGGGGGAGCGGACCATCTCGTTGACGATCGAGGCGATCTTCGGGGCGCGGAAGTAGAATTTCCTGTAGAACTCCTCGACCGCTGCGAAGATCTCGGAGTGCGACAGGTGCGGGTAGTGGAGAGGGGCGATCTGCACGCCGTTCTCGTCGACGAGCTCGGCGTTCTCGACGTCGAGCCAGCCGTTCTCCACCGCCTGCTTGTAGAGGAAGGTGCCCGGATAGGGCGCGGCCAGCGAGACCTGGATCGTGTGCGGGTTGATGCGCTTGGCAAACGCGATCGTCTCCTGGATCGTCTCCTTGGTCTCGCCCGGCAGGCCGACGATGAAGGTGCCGTGGATGGCGATGCCGAGGTCGTGGCAGTCACGCGTGAACTTCTCGGCCACCTCGACGCGCATGCCCTTCTTGATGTTGTTCAGGATCTTCTGGTTGCCGGACTCGTAGCCGACGAGGAGCAGGCGCAGGCCGTTCTCACGCAGCACCTTCAGGGTCTCGCGCGGCACGTTGGCCTTGGCGTTGCACGACCACGTCACGCCGAGCTTGCCCAGCTCGCGGGCGATCTCTTCCGCACGCGGGAGGTTGTCGGTGAAGGTGTCGTCGTCGAAGAAGAACTCCTTCGTCTGCGGGAATTCCTTGAGGCAGTACTTGATCTCCTCGATCACGTGGGCCACCGAGCGAGTCCGATAAGTATGTCCGCCGACGGTCTGCGGCCACAGGCAGAAGGTGCAGCGGCTCTTGCAGCCACGGCCGGAATAGAACGAGATGTAGGGGTGCTTCAGGTAACCGATGAAGTACTTCTCCATCTCGAGGTCGCGCTTGTACACGCTCGTGACGAAGGGGAGCTGGTCCATGTCCGTCATGATCTCGCGGTCCTCGTTGTGGACCACGACGCCGTTGGCGTCACGATAGGACAGGCCCTTGATCTCCGACATCGGCACGCCCTCGGCGATGTCCTTGACGGTGAAGTCGAATTCGTTGCGGGCACAGAAGTCGATGCACGGGGCCTGGGCCATGGCGCCGGCGGCGTCGACCGCGACCTTGGCGCCGATCAGGCCGGCGATGAGCTTCGGGTTGGCGCGTTTGAGCGCCTCGACCGTCTTCACGTCGGACTTGAAGGACGGGACCGAGGTGTGGAGCACGACGAGGTCGAAATCGTCGGCCTGGGCGACGATCTCGTCGAGCTTGATGTTGTGCGGGGGCGCGTCGATCAGCTTCGAGTTCGGCACCAAAGCCGCCGGCTGGGCGAGCCAGGTCGGGTACCAGAACGACTTGATCTCGCGCTTGGCCTGGTAGCGGGAGCCGGCACCGCCGTCGAACCCGTCGAAGGTGGGGGCCTGCAGGAAGAGCGTGCGCATGGGGTTCAAGGCCTCAAGGCTCGAGACGGTATTGACGTGAGGTGTTGGGAGCTCAGACCGAGGTGGCGCGCGACTCGCGACCGAGGCCGTGCTCCGGAATCAGCGTACCGTCCGCAACCACACGGTAATCGTGACCTTTCCATGTCACCGCACCCGAGACGAAGCTCCAAGTGAAGTTGATGAAGGACAGCATGTCGCGAATCGGCAACAGCCAGTAGGCGTGGGGCCGCAAGCCGAAGGCCCGCTCGATGCGCAGGCACAGCAGGATGCGGCAGGCGAGCGCCAGCGCGGCCACCGCGAGCGCACCGGAGCCGGCGCCGGGCATCAGCGCGGCGAGCAGCGCCAGCGGGAAGGCGTGGGTGACCACCGATCCGGCATAGCCCTTGGGGTCGACGTTGCGGATGGTGCGGTTCCAGCGCAACTCGTGCCGCCAGAGGCCGGACAGTTCGGTATCGACGCAGGCATGTCCGATGGTCAGCGCGGGGATCGCCACCGTGCCGCCCTCGGCGCGCAGGGCCTCGCCGATGGCGTAGTCGTCGGCGAGATCGTCCTTGAAGGCGCGGAAGCCGCCGATGCGGGCGAGCGACGCGGCCGTCATGGCGATGGTCGAGCCGAAGCAGGGGCGGGCGAGATCGAAGGTGGTCCCGAGGATGACATTGGGCACGAACTGCACGTCGATGGCGAGCGCCGCGAGCTGGGCGAACATGCCGCGGTCACCCGGCTCGCCGTGATAGAGGCAGGTCACGCCGGTCACGCCCGGCTGCGAGAGGGCGGCGACGACGCGCTCCAGATAGTCGGGTTTCACCGACATGTCGCTGTCGGCCAGCACCACGACCTCGTGGGCGATGCGTTCCGACATGTTGACGAGGTTGGAGACCTTGCGGTTCGAGCCGTGCTGGCTCGCATCCACCACGAGGTCGAGGCGTCGATGCGGATGGGCGGCGCGCAGGCGCTGCACCACGGCGATGGCGGGATCGGCGGCGTTCTGGACGCCGAACACGATCTGCACCGATCCGGCATAATCCTGGCGGCAGAAACTCTCGAGATTCCCGTAGAGGTCCGGCTCGAGGCCGCACAGCGGCTTGAGGATCGTCACGCCGGGGCGCGGCATGTCCGGGGCGAGCGTCGCCTGAGACCGCGCGGCGAAGCGGCCGGTGAGCCAGGCGGCGAGCCCGGCGTAGAGGCAGCCGGCGAGGGCCATCAGCAGAAGCAACGGCGCGATCCAGGCCGGCAGCTCGTTCAGGTCCATGGCGCGGCGTTGCTCGCTGCTGTCTTCGTTGCCGGGGCCCGCCGCGGCGGGAGACGTGTCGGTGAGCGTTAAGCGCTGAGTCTCACGGCGAGACTTTGGCGGCGAGCATCCCGTCGGTGCGTTCGCGCATGAATTTCAGCAGGCCGTCGGCTCCACCCTTGAGCGGATCGGTGAAGCTCGCCCGCATCGAGGCGACCTCGCTTACATTGCCGTTGAGCAGCACGTCCTGCGCCTTGTCGCTCGCGTTGACGACGTAATCGACTTCCGAATCGTCACCGTCCTTGTTCGAGACGCGGGTGGAGACGACGCGGTTGGAACCGCGCGCCTCGCTCTGCGGCTTGATGTCGAACTTGCCGCCCGCCGCCTGCGAGAGGCGGTTGGCGTAGAGGGTGACGAAGTACTTGCCGAAGGCCTCGGTGAGCGCCTGCTGCTGCTCCGGCTTGAAGCTCTTCCATTTCGGGCCGACGGCGGTGCGCACCATGACGGGCGTGTCGAAGGTTTCGGCCAGGGTGTCGCCGACGACCGCGAGACGGCTCTTCAGGTCGCCTGCGCCGTTCTTCAGCGCTTCCTCGAACTTGGCGTAGAGGCGCTTGATCGGCTCGACCGCCGGATCCTCGGCGGCACGGACGACCCGCGGCGTCCCCGCCGAGACGGCGAGCGCGGCGGCGGCGGCGAGGAGAGAGCGGCGGTTCAGGCGCACTTCCGGAGCGCTCCAGCTTCGTTGTCGGAGGAGAGGGCGGGCGCCGGGCTCCGCGGGGCGGCGAAGCCGTAGGCCGGAGCGAGCGCCGCCAGCCCCTGGCGGCCGAGCCGCGCCCGGATCGCCCCCAATCCCTCTCGCACGGTCTCGGCGCCGTCGGCGTCGGCTGCGGTCTTGCGTTCCATCAGGTTCCACAGGGCGAGGCTCGGCAGGCCGACGGCGAGGTCGGCGACGCGCTTGACCAGCGACAGGGCGAGCGCGGCCTCGGCCGGGATGCCGAACAGGGCGCACAGGGCGATCAGGCCGCCCTCCTGGGCGCCGATGGCGCCGGGCACGACGAAGGCGGCGCCGCGCACGGCCTGGGCGAGGCTCTCGATCACCAGGGCGTCGAGGAAGCTGATGGAATGGCCCATGGCGTTGAGGGCGACCCACACTTCCACCGTGCCGGCGACCCAGCCGGCGAGATGGACCAGCAGGGCGCCGCCGACGCGGGCCCGGTTGCCGTAGAGGCGGCGCAGGTTCTCGTAGAGCACGTCGATGGCGCCGAGCGCGCGCCATTCGCGGCCGGCGGCGAAGCGGCCGAGGGCCGCCTCGATCAGGCGGTGGCCGCTGCGGCGCTGGATCACGTAGAAGGCGGCCAGCGCCGGAACGGCGATCAGCACCCCGCCCGCGACGGTGCGGACCAGCGGCCCGTCGCCGGCGATCCGGATCAGGAGGAGAAGGCCGGCCACGGTGAAGACGAGCTGGGTGACCGCCTGGGTCATCAGGTCGACGAACATGCTGGCGCCGGCCATGCCGCCCGGCGTGCCGCGGCGGGTGAGCAGGCGTGCGCCGATCAGGTCGCCGCCGACCTGCGCCACCGGCAGCAGCGTGTTGATGCCCTCGCGCACGAAGCGCAGCGAGATGCAGTCGCGCAAGGTGGGGCCTGCGCCGCGGGGGAACACCGCGTGCCAGCCGAGACCCGCCCAGGCGACCGCGGCGAAGCGGGCGAGCACGACGGCGAGCGTCCCCCAGCCGGCGCCGACGACCGCAGCGGTGACATCGGACACGCCGGAAGACAGGAACAGCGCCAGCGCCGTGCCCAGTCCAACGATCGATGCCAGTGTTGTGAGACGCTTCATCAGCCTCTTTCGATGATCGGCGAAGGCTTGTGTTGTCGAAATCCCACCAGGAGCGGCCAACTCAGCGTGACCAATGGTGGGGAGCGTCACGGCAGGTTGCAGCTTTGACCAGCGCTGTCTATCACCCGATTGACACACCGGGGAGCAAAGCGGCGCCCGCGGTGGACGCCGACGACGATTGTCGCGAGATGCCGCTTCTAGGGAGCCTCAAATGGATCGCGAGCCGCAGATCACGGCGGATTCCGCCCTGATCGACGACGCCTCGGCGAACGGCTTTTCGCAGGGCCACGGGGGTCGTCACGCGCTGGGAGGGCATTCGCCCGCCCCCCGCAGCCCGGTGATGGCCTGGAACGAGTGGGATCCGCTGGAGGAGGTGATCGTCGGCTCCCTCGACGGCGCCACGATCCCGACCCATCACCTCACCGTGATCTTCAACCTGCCGCGGGCGGCCCAGCCGTTCTACCGCTTCGCCTCCGGCTGGAAGTACCCGAAGTTCATGAAGAGGCTCGCGCAGCAAGAGCTCGACAATTTCATCGCGATCCTGGCCGGCGAGGGCGTGACCGTGCGCCGTCCCGATCCGGTCGACTTCTCGAAGAAGTTCAAGGCGCCGCGCTGGACCTCGCGCGGCTTCTGCGTCGCCTGCCCGCGCGACCCCTATCTCGTGATCGGCGACGAGATCATCGAGAGCCCGATGTGCTGGCGCTCGCGCTACTTCGAGGGCGATGCCTACCGCTCCCTCTTCAAGGAATATTTTCGCAACGGCGCGCGGTGGACGTCGGCACCGCGTCCCCAATTGACGGACGATCTCTACAACTACGACTACCGGGTGCCGAACCTGAAGGCCGGCGAACCGATGCAGTTCACGGTCAACGAGTTCGAGCCGGTCTTCGACGCCGCCGACTTCGTGCGCTGCGGCCGCGACCTGTTCGTGACCCGCTCGAACGTGACCAACCTGATGGGCATCGAGTGGCTGCGCCGCCACCTCGGCCCCGGCTTCCGCATCCACGAGATCGAGAGCCGCTGCCCGCAGCCGATGCACATCGATTCCTCGTTCATGCCGCTGGCGCCGGGCAAGGTGCTGGTCAACCCCGACTACATCGACGTCGAGCGGCTGCCGGCGGTGCTCAAGAAGTGGGACGTGCTGATCGCCCCGCGCCCCGATCCCGTCTCGGGCTTCATGAGCAAGATCTCGATGTGCTCGCCCTGGACCTCGATCAACGTGCTCGCCATCGACGAGAAGAAGATCGTCGTCGACCAGAGCCAGCCGACCCTGATCAAGGCCCTCAAGGACTGGGGCTTCGACCCGATCCCGGCGCCGTTCCTGTCCTACGGCCCGTTCGGCGGCTCGTTCCACTGCGCCACCCTCGACGTGCGTCGCCGCGGCGTGCTGAAGTCCTACTTCTGAGGGATCGTCCCGCCCGCGGGCGGGGCGTTTCATCGAGCCGGAGCCTGCCGCGAACGCCTCGCGGCGGGCTCTTTTCGTGTCCGGTCGCCGTCGCGCTCCTGGATTGCTTCGCTGGCGCTCGCAATGACGGTGCGGGTGTCCTTTCCGTCATTGCGAGGCTTCAGCCGAAGCAATCCAGGAGCACGGCGATTCAGGATAAGGCGCTGAGCGAAAAGCTTTTCCGACGCTCGTAAAACCTTACTCGCCGACGAACCGCCCCGGCAGGCGCGTCGCCCGCCGATAGGTCGTGCCCGCGAGCGTCAGCGCGCCGCCAAGCTGCAAGAAACCGTTCTCGGCGAGCCCATCCGGGGCGAGATGGGCCTGGAGGGCGAGGCGGGTCAGGGCGTTCAGCGCGACGACGCCGAGGCAGAAGACGGCGGATGCGAGGGCGGCGGCGACGAAATCGGGCATGGCGGGCCTCCCGGGAGGGACGGCCCAAGCTTAGCAAGGGCCGAGCCAGCCGGAAGATCGCCGGAAGGCTACCCGGCCGGCGGGCGCGTCGCCACGAGGGAAGGCCGCTCCCCGAAGCGGGCGAACCACGCGGCGAGCCTCGGCGCGTCGTCGCGCCAGGCGATGTCGGAGAAGCGCAGGTCGAGATAGCCCATCGCGCAGGCGAGCGCGACGGTGCCGATGTCGACGCGCTCGCCGAGATCGCCGGCATGGTCCTCGAACCACGCGAGCGCGCTCTCGATCTTGGCGGTCTGCCCCTCGATCCAGGCCGCCGAGCGCTCGGATTCGGGCCGTGCGGTCAGTTCGTAGCGGATCAGCAGGGCGGCATCGAGCACGCCGTCGGCGGTCGACTGCTCGTTGAGCGCCCGCCAGCGCGCGGGGCCCTCGGCCGGGAACAGGCGCCCGCCGCCGAGCGCGTCGAGATATTCGCAGATCACCCGGCTGTCGGCGAGGCTCTCGCCGGTGTCGAGGATCAGGGTGGGCACCTGGGCGAGCGGGTGCCGCGCCAGCACCGAGCGGTCGCGCTTGACCGGGTGGACGGCGCTCGGCAGCAGCGCCAGCCGCTCGGCGAGGCCGAGTTCGTGGGCGACGACCATCACCTTCCGCACGAAGGGCGAGCTGTGCGAGTGGAACAGCTTCATCGGCTTGTCGGCATCCTTTGCGGTTGCATCGGGGACATGTCAGCGCTGGACGGCGGGCACCGCCGCGGCCTTCGGCGTCTCGACGCCGAGGCGCTTGACCGGCCAGCCGTCGCCCCAGCGGCGCATGTCGCTGAAGGCGGCATCGCTCTTCAGGCCGAGGGCGTCCTTGCCGGCGAAGGCGGCGTCGGCGGCCATGTCGAAGGTGCGCCAGAAGGCGAGGTAGTCGAGGCTGTCGGCGCGGGCGTTGTTGATCTGCGAGACCAGCGTGGTCTGCTCGCCGGAGAGCGCCATGTCGGCCGACCAGCGGAAGGGCGGCGCCTTCTCCCCCGGCGGATCGGGCGGCAGCTTGATCGCGCCGCCGTCATAGGCCGCGTCGAGCCCGGCGGGCGAGGCCAGCGTCGCGGTGAGCGCCGGGAAGCCGTGGTCGTCGGAGAGCGCGCGCACGAACAGCTTGTGCTCCGGCGGCACGGAACGGGCGTCGCGCAGGATGCGCCGGGCGGCGGCGTCGGCGGCCCGGGCGTCGCGGTCGCCGATCACCGTCACCAGCAGGGTCCCGGGCGCGATGCCGTCGAGGTTGCCGAGCGGGATGCCGCGGGACTTGGCGTCCCGGGCGATGCCGCCGGGCATCACGGCGTAGACGAGCTTCGGCGCGGGCAAGCCGTCCTGCGCGGCTTCCGCCGCGAGATGGGCGGCGAGCGGCGCCCCGGCGAGATGCCCGATCAGGGCGAGGCGGCCGGTATCGGGCCGGGCGTCGGCGTCACCCGCGAGCTCGGCCAGGGCCGCCTTGAGCAGGCGCGCGGCGATGGTCGGGGCGTCGGCGGGACGGGTGCGGTTCACCTCCTGGAAGCGGGGGAACAGCACGAGCCAGCCGTGGCGGGTGAGATGATCGATCCAGGCGCCATAGGCCTGCGGGTTCGGCGCGCCCCAGGCGTGCAGGAACACCGCGACCGGCCGCCCGCCCCCGGGAGCCGGACCCGCCTTGTGAAAGGCGTAGGTGGCGGCACTCGCCTTGCCCACCGCGCGCTTGGCGATGGTGGCGGATCTGTCGCCGACCCCGCCCGGCCCTTCCGCCGGTTGCGCGGGCGGCGTCGCGGCGGCCGCCGGCCCCGCCGCGGACAGGACGGCCAGCACGCCGAGAACGGGCCCATGCAGGGCGGCAAATCCGGGCTTCAGGCGCATCAGTCTCTCGACGATCCACGATCATACGCGTGCCGGGCGCGTCCGTTCGGGCGGATTCCGGGGTGCGACCGCGCCTGAATAGCAGATTCCGGCGCCGAGGCGACGCCGCCGGCGATTTTGCCCGGCACTAAAGGCGTTCATGACGAATCTCCCGGACTTTTCCGTCGGTTTCCCCCGCCTGTTGCGGGCCGGCATGGTACGCACGCCGCCCTCTTCGGGTTTCGCCGATGGGAGCGTCATCCCACCTTGACGATGAGATCGCTCCGAAAAGTCTTTCCTTCCACGGGATTGGCGAGCCAGCGGGTGCGTCCGATCCGCTTGTCGTGGCCGGCGTGGAAGTGGCCGGAAATCCAGACCGCGGGCCGGTCGGCGTCGGGCAGGTCGTCGAGGACGGTGGTGGCGTAGAAGGCCGGCACCCACCACGGCACGCCGGCGCCATCGCGGAACGCGTCGGCGGCGAGCGGGCTCGGCGGGTGGTGCGTGACGGCGACCGTCGGACCCGCATGCGGCAGGGCGAGGGCTTCGAGCAGCGCGGCCCGCTCGCGGGCATGGGCCGCCATCGCGTCGGCCGGCGACCAGGGCCGGCGGTCGGCCCGGCGGATCGAGCCGCGGTACTCCCGCGATCCGGTGACGGGGTCGGTCATCCGCGCCACCGCGTAGGCGACCGGATCGTCCGGGCGGTCGGGCGTGTCGTCGGTCAGCCAGCGCCCGGCGAGCGACCAGTCGCTCCACAGCGTGGTGCCGACGAAGCGCACGCCGCCGATCACCGCCGCCTGCCCGCCCTGGAGCAGGTGGATGCGGCGTCCCGGACCGTTCAGCCGTGCGACCTCGCGCTCCAGCGCGGCGAGGAGTTCGAGGGCGGTGCGCGCGTCGCCGGTCGGGGCGTAATGCTCGTGGTTGCCCGGCACCAGCACCACCGGCCGCCCGCCCGCGAGCGCCAGCACGGTCGCGAGCCCGGCCTCGGGCTGGCCCTCGTGCAGGTCGCCGGCGCAGACCAGCACGTCGAAGGCTGCTGCGGGCGGCGGGATCGTCTCGGGGCGCCGCCGTTCGAGATGCAGGTCGGAGAGGGGGAAGAGGCGCAGCACGGCGTCCACAAGTCCGATGGGAACGGAAGAGACATCAGGCGCGTGCCTGCGAGGCGGCCTCGTCGGCCGCAGCGCGCCATTCGCGGCGGGCGGCCTTGAGCACGTCGCAGGCGGAATCCGCGTTGATGACGGCGATGCCGAGCGCCGCCACGAGGTCCGGCCAGGGCGAGCGGGTCGCGGCGGTGGCGAGGCCGGCGATGCCGAGCGCCACCGCGAGCTCGATGCCGAAACAGCCCAGGTTCAGCCCCGCCACGCGGGCGACGACCGGGCGCAGGCGCGGCGAGGGCGGCGGAGGAGGCACCGGCGGGGTCCCGAGGGCGGAAGAAACGGGCCGCTGATTGCCCGAGGCGCCCGGCCCTGTCGAGGGCTCGTTCGAAGGTTCTTCCCGCGCGAGACCGCTCCCGGCCGAATGTCCGGCTGGATTTGCGGGCGCGGCTGTGCGAGGCGAAAGCCCTGCCAGAGGATTGCCAAGCCGCCCGTCGAGCGGCGATCCGGACCGGGGAGGCCCTGAGAATGTTGCCCGAACTGCGCGTGCTCTATTTCGAGGATCTCGAAGTCGGGCTCACCGAGATCCTCAGGAAGGAAATCTCCTCTTCCGACGTGGTCGGCTTCGCCGAGATCACCGGCGACCGCAACCCGATCCACCTCTCCGAGCACTTCGCCGCGCGCACGCCCTTCGGCACCCGCATCGCCCACGGCCTCTACACCGCCGGCCTGATCTCGGCGGTGCTCGGCACCCGCCTGCCGGGGCCGGGCGCGGTCTACATCTCGCAGACCTTGAACTTCCGCGCGCCCGTGCGCATCGGCGACATCGTCGAGGTGAAGGTCGCGGTGGCCGAACTGATCCCCGAGCGCCGCCGCGCCCGCCTCGCCTGCACCTGCTCCGTCGGCGACGAGGTGGTGCTCGACGGCGAGGCCCTGGTGAAGGTGCCGAAGAAGGAGGAGGCCGACCCGCTCGCCATGCGCATGGGCGGCGGGGGCGCCTGAACGCCCCTTTGCCCGAGCCGATCGCCATCGACGATCCCGACGACCCGCGGCTCTCCGCCTATCGGTTCGTGCGCGAGCGCGACCTCGTGGGGCGGCAGGGCCGCTTCGTCGTCGAGGGCGAGGTGACCCTGCGGATGCTGTTCTCGGCCAGCGCCCGCTTCGCGGCGGAATCGGTGCTGCTGGCGCCCGAGCGCTGGGCGGCCTTCGCGGACCTGCTGAGCGGGGATGGGCCACCGGTCTATCTGGCCGGCAAGCCCGTGATGAGCGCGGTCGCCGGCTTCCCGATCCATCGCGGCGTGCTGGCGGTGGGCCTGCGCGGGGCGGAGCCCGCGCCCGAGGCGCTGATCCCGCCCATCCCCGCCCCGGCCCTCGTGCTCGGCCTCGTCGGGCTGACCAACCACGACAATGTCGGCGGCCTGTTCCGCAACGCCGCCGCCTTCGGTGCCGACGCGGTGTGGCTCGATGCCGAGACCTGCGATCCGCTCTACCGCAAGGCGATCCGCGTCTCGGCCGGCGCGGCGCTGACCGTCCCCTTTGCCCGCGCCGCGAGCGGGGCGGCGCTGCTGGATTTGGCCGAGCGCCACGCCCTCACTCCGCTCGCGCTCACGCCCGGCGGGGACGAGACGCTGGATTCGCTGGAACCGCCGGCCCGCGCGCTGCTGCTGCTCGGCACGGAGGGGCCCGGCCTTCCGCAGGCGCTGATGGCGCGGGCCCGCCGCCTGCGCATCGCCATGGCGCCGGGCTTCGATTCCCTCAACGTCGCGACCGCGGGGGCGATCGCGCTGCATCGGCTCGCCGCCAAGCGCTTGCGGTTTCGAGGCCGGTCCTGAGCAAGTGCTCTCGCGTTCGACTTGAAGGCACACCTTGAGCGGGAGTTGAATCCACGCTATGTTGCCCAGACACACGATTTGTTGAACGGACATCGAGGCGGTCATGGGCAGAAGTGTCCGGCACGTGCCAACGGAAGGCGGCACGGGGGAAAGGTCGCGTTCTGGGGGAAGTCGCCGCAAGGGAACCGTCAAGCGCGAGCAAGTCGTTGCCGTGATGGCGCTCGCACAGGCGAGCGGCCTCACCGCCAGCAAGGATTCACGAATTTCCGGCCGCGTCTCATCCGAGTTGATCGAGCGTGCGAAGGCACGGACAGGGTTGGAATCGGACACCGAACTGGTCGAGTTCGCGCTCGCCAACGTCGCTGTCGAGGATAATTTCGCTCAAGTATTCCGTGAGTTGCGTGGCACTGTCGATCCGGATCTGGACCTTGAATTCTGACGGTGCCGTATTGTGGCTTTCAGCTTCAACGACACCGCGCGTCTCTGGCGACGGACTCCGTCAGCGCCTCTGGTCCGCCGTGACGACAACCTGCTCCCGTTCGTCGGCGAACGGGCCGAGGCGGGACAGAGCCTGTCGCTCGATACGTGTGTCTATATCGACGAACTTCAGGAAAAGACACCGCCGACCATCGCTGATCTGATTGCGGTCCGACAGGTGAATCACAGTGCCGTGGCCGTGCAGGAGCTCATGTACGCGGTCGGGGCTCTCGATCCAGCCGATCCGAGAAGCCGGCCGGTGGTGGATAAGATCGGCCGCATGATCGAGGGGATGCCGCGACATCGCCTTTATACGCCCGACGCAGAGGTTCTGGCGAAGGGCGCAGTCTATGCCGGCATGCTGAGCCGCAACCAGAATTATTCCAGGGACGATCGTCGACGGGCTCTGAATGATTGCGTGCTGTTCCTCCAGGCGATCAAGCTCGGATGCACGGTTCTGACGCGCAACATCAGGGATTTCGATTTCCTGCTTCAGATGTGCCCGGCGGGTCGGGTTCTGTTCTACCGCGTGTGAGGCCCTCCGAAGGCCCGCCTGCGGCCTCCCGCCTGTGGACGGCTTTGGCCATCGCGGACCTGGCCGCCCCGCGCATGTTAGAACGCTCGGGCGCCAGCGGGGAACGGGATGGGCTACGAGATCGATCTGGGGCGGGCCGGCGACGGGCCCGGGACGATGGACCTCACCGAGCTGCTGGCGACGCGCCTGCTCGTCCAGGGCAATTCCGGCTCCGGCAAGTCGCACCTGCTGCGCCGCCTGTTGGAGCAGAGCGCGGGCCTCGTGCAGCAGGCGATCATCGATCCCGAGGGCGATTTCGTCACCCTGGCCGAGCGCTACGGCCACGTCGTGGTCGAGGCGGACGGCAACGAGGCCGAACTCCTGCGGATCGCCGCGCGGGTGCGCGAGCACCGCGTCTCCGTCGTGCTCTCGCTCGAAGGGCTCGATGCCGAGGACCAGATGCGCGCCGCCGCCGCCTTCCTCGGCGGCCTGTTCGATGCCGACCGCGCGCTCTGGTACCCGATGCTGGTGGTGGTGGACGAGGCGCAGCTCTTCGCCCCGGCCGCCGCGGGCGAAGTGTCCGACGAGGCCCGCCGCCTCTCCCTCGGCGCCATGACCAACCTGATGTGCCGCGGGCGAAAGCGGGGGCTCGCCGGCATCATCGCCACGCAGCGTCTGGCCAAGCTCGCCAAGAACGTCGCGGCGGAAGCCTCGAACTTCCTGATGGGCCGCACCTTCCTCGACATCGACATGGCGCGCGCCGCCGACCTCCTGGGCCTCGACCGCCGCCAGGCCGAGATGTTTCGCGATCTCGCCCGCGGCCATTTCGTGGGCTTGGGCCCGGCGCTCTCGAAGCGTCCGCTGCCCATCGCCGTCGGCCCGACGGTGACGGAGAGCCGCAACGCCGCTCCCGCCCTCCTGCCCCTGCCGACGATGGGGGAGGAGGCGCGCGCCCTGATCCTCACCGCCTCGCCCGAGGAGGAGGCGCGGCCGCTGCTTGGCCCCCGGCCCAAGCCCGTGCGCGCGCCGGGCCCCGACGTGCTGGTCCGGCTCGCCAATTACCGGCCGCCCGTGCGCGAGGATCTGCCGGAGGAGGCGCCGATGGCCCCGGCCGAGCGCGAGGCGGCGATGGCCGAGATCCTCGCCTCGGTGCTGGCGGATTCGGACGCCGCCGCCTGCACGCCGGCCACCCTCTACCAGGACTTCACCGTCCGCTGCCGCATCCGCCGGATCGGCGGCGAGGCGATGGGCCTGCCCGAGTTCAAGCGCCGGCTCGCGGTCGCGCGGGCCGGCGTGGACGGCGCCACCGCGGAGGGGCCGGCCTGGGAGCGGGCGCAAGGGATCGCCGCCGGCCTGCCCGAGGATCTCGCCGGCCTGTTCCTGCTCATCGCCCGCACGGCGCTGCAAAACGCACCCTGCCCGTCCGACACCGCCCTGGCCGAGGCCTACGGCACGTCCTCGGCCGGACGGGCCCGACGCATGCTCGGCTATCTGGAGGAGCGCGGCGCCATCGTCATGCGCCGCGACCTGCGCGGCGCCCCGATCATCGCCGTGCCCGATCTCGACGCCGAGACCGGGCCGCAGATCGGCGCCGCCGCAGTGGTGCCCCTGCGGCGGCGCGGGCGGAGCTGAGCCGGGCGGAAGCATCCGACAACCTCGAGGCGTCCTGCGCGCGACAATCCGCGCGTCTTGCCGGCTCCTTGCTTCCGGCCAAGATTGACCGCTGCGCGGGCGTGCAGAGCCTCCGGTCGGGACGGCACGGTCGGCCTGTGGTCGGGCCTGCCGTGTCCGGTATCAGAGGGAGTCTCGGGGCGTTGCTTCGGTCGCGGGAAGGTTTGCGCACCCTGTCGGGCCGCCGTGTCATCGTCGTCGGGGCGGGCCCCGGCGGGCTCGCCACCGCGCTGCTCCTGGCCAAGGCCGGTCTGCACGTCACGGTGATCGAGCGCGACGCGGCCGTCGGCGGGCGCACCAGGACCGTCGGGGCACCGGGCGGCTACCGCTTCGACATCGGCCCGACCTTCTTCCTCTATCCGCAGATCCTGGCCGACATCTTCGAATCCTGCGGCGAGCGTCTGGAGGACCATGTCCGCCTGGAGCGGCTCGACCCGCAATACAACCTCGTGTTCGAGGGCGAGGGCGGCGTCTCGGGGCAGATCCGCGCCACCGGCGACGTGCCGCGGCTCAAGGAAGAGATCGCCCGCCTCGCCCCCGCCGACGCCGAGAACGTCCAAAAGTTCTTCGACGAGAACCGGACCAAGCTGAACGCCTTCAAGCCGGTGCTGGAACAGGCCTTCGACAGGGTCCTGTCGATGGCGAGCCCGGCGATGCTGACGGCACTCCCCCATCTCCATCCCGGCCGCAGCGTCGACCGCGATCTCAGGCGCTACTTCGCCGATCCGCGGGTGCGCCTCGCCTTCTCGTTCCAGACCAAGTATCTCGGGATGTCGCCGTTCCGCTGCCCGAGCCTGTTCACGATCCTCTCGTTCCTCGAATACGAGCACGGGGTCTACCATCCGGTCGGCGGCTGCGGCGCGGTCTCGGAGGCGATGGCGGGGCTCGCCCGCCGCATGGGCGTCGACATCCGCTTGCGCCGATCCGTCGAGCGGGTGCTGTTCGAGGGCAAGCGCGCCTGCGGCGTGGTCTCCGGCGGCGAGACGCTGAAGGCCGACGCGGTGGTCGTGAACGGCGACTTCGCCAAGGCGATCCGCGACCTCGTGCCGGAGGAGCGCCGCTCGCGCTGGCGCGACGCCAAGATCGGCCGGGCGCGTCTCTCCTGCTCGACCTACATGCTCTACCTGGGGCTGGAGGGCAGGATGCCCGAGAACCTCGGCCACCACACGATCCTGCTGGCCAAGGATTACGAGCGCAACATCGCCGAGATCACCGGCGGCACCCTGCCGATGCAGCCCTCGATCTACGTGCAGCACGCGGGCTTCACCGACGGCGGCATGGCGCCGCCCGGCCACACCGCCCTCTACGTGCTGGTGCCGGTGCCGAACCTCAGGGCCGGCATCGATTGGGAGACGGTCGGGCCGAGCTACCGCAAGCGGGTGCTGGAGCGCCTGAAGCTCCTGGGGCTCCCCGACATCGAGAGCCGCATCCGCTACGAGCGCGTGGTCGATCCGCGCGACTGGCGCGACGACTTCGCGGTGCACGAGGGCGCGACCTTCAACCTCGCCCACGACCTGCTGCAGATGCTGTGGTTCCGCCCGCACAACCGCTTCGGGCCGGGCCTCTACCTCGTCGGCGGCGGCACCCATCCGGGCTCGGGCCTTCCCGTCATCTACGAGGGCGCGCGCATCTCCGCCCGCCTCCTGATCGAGGATCTCGCCCGCGAGAAGGCGCCCGCGATCCTGGCCGATCTGCCATCCACGACGCCCCTCGCCACGCAGGTCGACCCGAGGTGAGGCGGGCCACGCGCCTCGCGGGCCTTGCGGCTCCGGTCGTGCTCGCCGGTCCGGTTCGGGCGGCGAGCCTGCTCGATTCTCCCGACCTGATCCTCCTCGGCGCGGCGATCCACGCCGTGCTGGCGGATTTGCGCGCCCAGGGCGCCGCCCTCGTCGTCAGCACCCACGACTTCGCCGAGGCCGGGGAGCGGCGCCGGGAGATCGGCAACTTCCCGGACTCCCTGTGTCCACAGCCCGCGGTCTCGATCGGAGGGAGCGCGACCGGGTGGCGCGTTGACCCGACCCGTCCCGCATCTAGCTTCGTTCGGAAGGCCGTTCGTCCGGGCCCCGCGGGAGACGCGTTCCAATGAGCCAGGGGTCTTCGGTCGCGGTCGTCGGCAGCGGGCTCGGCGGTCTCGCCTCGGCCTGCGTGGCGGCGGCCCGCGGGCATCGCGTCACCGTCTACGACAAGAACGCCTGGATGGGCGGCAAGGCCGCGGTGCTGCACGAGGACGGCTTCCGTTTCGACATGGGGCCGACCATCCTCACCGTGCCGCGCGTTCTGGAGCGCATCTTCGCCGAGGCCGGCCGGAGCGTGCGCGACTACATGGACCTGCGCCGCCTCGACCCGCAATGGCGCTGCTTCTTCGACGACGGCTCGGCGGTCGATCTCGTCGAGGACGTGGACGCCATGGCCGCCTCGATGGACCGCTTCGCGCCCGGGCAGGGCGCGGGCGAAGGGTACAAGCGGTTCATCGCGGTTTCCGAGCACCTGCACGGCGTGTCGGAAAAATTCTTCTTCTGGAAGGCGGTGCAGGATCTGTTCGACACGATCGACATCCGCGCCAACATGAATCCCGGCACGCTGCGCGACGTGCTGAGCCTTCGCATGCACGCCACCGTCGCCAGCACCATCCGCGGCAAGGTCAAGGATGCGCGCCTCGCGCAGATGCTCGACCACTTCGTGCAGTATGTCGGCTCCTCGCCCTACGGCGCGCCGGCGGTGCTCTGCGCCATCGCCCACATGCAGACGGCGGAAGGCGTCTGGTATCCGATGGGCGGCACCCGCGCGGTCGCCGAAGGGCTGATGAGGCTCGCGGGCGAGCTCGGCGCCACGATGAAGTCCTCCGACGAGGTGCTGGGCCTCGACATCGCGGAGGGCCGGCTCCGGGGCCTGCGCACCCGTGACGGGATCGCGCCCTACGACGCCGTGATCTCCAACATGGATTCCGTGCGCACCTACCGCGAACTCGTCGGCGGCGAGGTCGGCAGGGCCTACGCGAAGAAGACCTTCGAGCCGGCCTGCTCCGGCGTGGTGCTCTATCTCGGGCTGAACAAGGCTTACGAGCATCTGGCGCACCACGATTTCGTCTTCTCCCGCGATCCGGAGGAGGAGTTCGATTCCATCTACCGCAAGGGCGAGCCGGCGCCCGACCCGACCGCCTATCTCGCGGCGCCCTCCTCCACCGATCCGAGCGTGGCGCCGGAGGGCGGCGAGGCGCTCTACGTCCTCGTTCACACACCGTACCTGAGGCCGCACCACGACTGGCAGCAGATGTTTCCGGCCTATCGCCGGACCATCCTGGAAAAGCTCAAGCGCACCGGCGGCATGCCGGACATCGAGGAACGCATCGTGTTCGAGCGCCATCTCACCCCGCAGGACATCCACGACCGCTATCACGTCCTGAACGGCGCGATCTACGGGCTGGCCTCGCACGGGCGGATGATGGGCGCGTTCAAGCCCGGCAACCGCTCGCGGGAGGTGCGCGGCCTCTACCTCGCCGGCGGTGCCGCCCATCCGGGGCCCGGCATGCCGATGGTGATGATGTCGGGCTGGATCGCCGCCGACGCCCTCGACCGGGACTTTCGAAAGCGCGTGCCGGACCTGCGCAAGAGCGCCTGAGCCCGGACCGTGCGAGGAAAGCCGCCGCTGCCCGGGCGCTCGGCCGCGCTCTGGCGGTTCATGGGCGTCACCTTCGACCGCTTCGTGCGGCGCCATCTGAACGCCCTGCGGATCGCCCGCTGGGGTCGGCCGCCCGAGGGCCCGACGCGGGCGCCTCTGGTGATCTACGCCAACCACCCGGCGTGGTGGGATGCGGCGATCCTGATCGTGGCCGCCGACCGCCTGTTCCCGCGGCGCGCGAGCTTCGCGCCGATCGATGCGGCGATGCTGGAGAGGTACGGCATCTTCCGCCGGATGGGGGCGTTTCCGGTGGACCTCCACGGTTCGCGGGGCGCCGCGCAGTTCCTGGCCGCCGCCCGTGCGGTTCTGGGTCAGCCCGACCGCGCCCTCTGGATCACCGCGCAGGGCCGCTTCGCCGACGTGCGGGTCCGCCCCCTCGGACTGAAGCCCGGCGTCGCGCGCTTGGCCGAGATCGCGCCCGAGGCGACCTTCCTGCCGCTCGCCGTCGAATACGCCTTCTGGGACGAGCGCGGGGCGGAAGGCTTCCTCGCCTTCGGGACGCCGTTGACGGCGGCCGAGCTCGTCGCCCTGCCCCGCCCGGAGCGTCTCGCCCGGATGGAGGCGGCGCTGACCGCCACCCTCGACCGGCTCTCCGGCGACGTGATCGCCCGCGATCCGGCCCGGTTCGAGACGCTGCTTGCGGGACGGCGCGGGATCGGCGGAATCTACGACGGCTGGCGGCGGCTCGCCGCCGCGCTGACCGGCCGCCGCTTCGAGCCGGGGCACCGGGCCGGCGATGCGGGGCAGGAGACACGGACCCGATGACCCTCGCCCTGCTCGTCCTCGCGATGCTCGCCCTCGCCCTCGCCCTGCTGCCGGCGGGGTTGGCGCTCGCCAACCTCGCGATCCTGCGGACGCCCGAACCCCCGCTTCGGGCCGACGGCCTCGTCTCGATCCTGATCCCGGCCCGCAACGAGGCGGCGGTGATCGAGGACGCGGTGCGGGCGGCGCTCGCCAGCACCGGCGTCGCGGTCGAGGTGCTGGTCGGCGACGACCATTCGACCGACGACACCGCCGCCATCGTCGCGCGCATCGCCCGCTCCGATCCGCGCCTGCGCCTGATCGCCGTGCCCGCCCTGCCCGAGGGCTGGACCGGCAAGAACAACGCCTGCGTCGCCCTGGCTGCGGCGGCGCGGGGCGATCGCCTGCTGTTCCTCGACGCCGACGTCACCCTGGCCCCCGAAGGGGCCGCGGGCCTGGCCGCCCACGCCGCGCGGGGCGGGGCGCATCTCGTCAGCGGCGTGCCGCGGCAGGTGATGGAGAGCCTGGGCGAGCGCCTGACGGTGCCGATGATCGACTTCCTGATGCTCGGCTACCTGCCGGTGGCCCTGATGCGCGCCCTGCCCCGGCCCTCCCTCGGCGCCGCCTGCGGCCAGATGATCCTGATCGAGCGTGCGGCCTACGCCGCCACCGGCGGCCACGGTGCGATCCGCACCTCGCTCCACGACGGCGTGCGCCTGCCGCGGCTGTTCCGCGAGCGCGGGTTTCGCACCGATCTCGTCGCCGGCCACGCCCTCGCCGCCTGCCGCATGTACCGGAATTTTTCGCAGTCCTGGGCCGGCTTCTCGAAGAACGCCCACGAGGGCATGGCCACGCCGGCTGCGCTGCCGGTCTGGACGCTTCTCCTGTTCGGCGGCCACGTCCTGCCCTGGCTCGTGCTCGCCGCCGCCCTCGCCCTCGGTACGGGCCCCGCGGCGGCGGTGGCGGGGGCGGCCGCCCTCGTCTCGCTGGCGACGCGCGCCGCGATCACCCTGGCCGTCGCCGAGCCGCCGGCCACGATCCTCCTGCACCCGGCCACGGTCCTCACGGCGCTGGCGATCCAGTGGAACGTGCTGCTGCGGCCGGGCCGCGCCGGCAAGGCGGTGTGGAAGGGTCGCAACTACGCCGCGAGCGCCCCCGCCGGGCCGCGGCGTGAGCCGGGATGACGGGTTTCAGCGCGCGGTCATCCATGCGGCAAATCGTGGTGGGCCGGCCATCGAGCCTTTGCAGTTGCCGGACAACGCCTGTAGCCTTTGGCAACGACGGCTCGGCATCTCGCCGGGCCGCGACGCCAGGAAGTTCGGTCGCGTCGATGAGGGATGAGAGCGCCGCCGCCGTGTCGGCCCGCCCCACCGCCGACCCGCACAGGTCGCGGGAGGGTTCCCGCACGGTCACGGGCGGGCGCCCGATCGAGAGCGATCCTCCGCGCTACGAGACCGGCCGCAGCGGCCGCCGCGACGCCTACGCCGCGCTCGATCTCGGCACCAACAATTGCCGCCTGCTGATCGCCGAGCCGACGCCCAACGGCTTCCGGGTGATCGACGCCTTCTCCCGCATCGTCCGGCTCGGCGAGGGCCTCGGCAACTCGAATCGCCTCACCGAGGCGGCGATCGAGCGCACCGTCGAGGCCCTGCGCATCTGCCGCAGCAAGATGAAGGCCCGCGCGGTGGCCCGCTCCAAGGTGATCGCCACGGAGGCCTGCCGCCTCGCGGTCAACGGCGCCGCGTTCGTGGAGCGGGTGCGGGCCGAGGTCGGGCTCGATCTGGAGATCGTCGACCGGCAGACCGAGGCCTATCTCGCGGTCACGGGCTGCGCCGCGCTGGCCGATCCGCGGGCCGAATCGGTCGTCATCTTCGACATCGGCGGCGGCTCCACCGAGATCGCGTGGCTCGACGGGGCCGCGGCCAACCCCTCGACCGATCCGACCTTGCGCATCCGCGCCTGGGATTCGCTGCCCGTCGGCGTGGTGACGCTGGCCGAGCGCCACGGCGGCACCGAGGTGACCCGGCGCACCTTCGAGGGCATGGTCGAGGAGGTCGGCGACCTGATCTCTCCCTTCGCGATCCGTGCCGCGGCCGCCGCCACCGCCCCCCATTTCCACCTGCTCGGCACCTCGGGCACCGTGACGACGCTCGCCGCCATGCACCTGCGGCTCGCCCGCTACGAGCGGCGCCGGGTCGACGGCCTCTGGATGAGCGACGGCGAAGTCAGCGACGCCATCGAGGATCTGCTCGACACCCGCCTCGAACAGCGGGCCGACAACCCCTGCATCGGCCGCGACCGGGCCGACCTCGTGCTGGCCGGTTGCGCGATCCTGGAAGCGATCCGCCGGGTCTTCCCCTCCGACCGTCTGCGCATCGCGGACCGCGGCCTGCGCGAGGGCCTGCTGATGAACATGATGCGCGAGGACGGCGTCTGGCGCCGCGGGCGGTATCGCTGAAGAACGAGCGGGCCGGACGCGTTCGGCGTCGTTCCCCTCGCCTCGCCTGCGGGGAGAGGAGCCCGGGACAGGCTTGCCTCCTCCGGTCATACCGTCTTCACGGACCCGCCACGCCGCGATAGGGACGCATCCTGCGGCTGTGAGCGCATCGGCGCCCGATGCTTGAGGACGGGATCATGAGCGACCGGCGAGGCGGAACGGGCGGCTTGCGCGGCGACCTGAAGCAGCGGGTGAAGACCGGGCGCGGGCGCACCCTCTCCCAGAAGCGCTGGCTGGAACGCCAGCTCAACGACCCCTACGTCGCCCGGGCCAAGCGCGAGGGGTTTCGCTCCCGCGCGGCGTTCAAGCTCATCGAGATCGACGAACGCTTCAAGCTGCTCAGGTCCGGCCAGCGCATCGTCGATCTCGGCGCCGCGCCCGGCGGCTGGTCGCAGGCGGCCGCGAAGATCGTCGGCGAGAGCGGCCGCATCGTCGGCATCGACCTGCTCGACGTCGAGCCGATGGCGGGCGCCACCTTCATCACCCTGGATTTCCTCGACGCGAGCGCCCCCGGGCGCCTGACCGGGCTTCTCGGCGGAAAGGCCGATCTCGTCCTGTCCGACATGGCCGCCAACACCACCGGCCACAAGAAGACCGACCACCTGCGCACCATCGGGCTCGCCGAATCCGCCGCGGCCTTCGCCGCCGAGATCCTGGCGCCCGGCGGCGCCTTCCTCGCCAAGGTGTTCCAGGGCGGCACCGAGGGCGGCCTGCTGGCCGACCTGAAGCGCGATTTCGCCACCGTGCGCCACGTCAAGCCGGCGGCGAGCCGGGCGGATTCGAGCGAACTCTACGTGCTCGCCACCGGGTTTCGCGGTCGGCCCGGCGGCACCGTGGCCGACGACGCGGACTGATCCGGGAGGACCGACGCCTCACCGTCCATGGCGAGGCGGAGCCGAAGCCGTCCGGGGCGCCGCTCTCTCCGGATCGGTCGCGGTGCCGGATCGCTTCGCCGACGCTCGCGATGACGGTGAGGAACAGGGCGGATCAGGCGTCAGCGGAGTGAGGGACGCCGGGTGCCCCGTGCCCGGCTTCCGTGGCACGATGCCTGCGGGTCGCTTTCGACCGCCGCGCTTCGAGCAGGTTCCGATGACCGCCACACCCCTCACCCGCTTCTCCGTCGCGCCCCTGGCCCGGATGACCCGGCGCCTCGCCGAGGTCGCCTCGGGCCGCGCCGAGCCCGATCGCGTCATCACCGGGGCGCGGGTGCTCTCGACCTATTCCGAGCGCATTCGCGAGAACCGCGAGATCTGGATCGCGGGCGGGCGCATCGCCGCGGTGAAGCCGGCCGGCACCCATCGGGGCGGCGCGCCGCGCACCGACGTGGCCGGCGGCCTGATCGCGCCGGGGCTGGTCGATCCCCACCTGCATATCGAGAGCAGCATGGTCACGGCCTGCGCCTATGCCGAGGCCGCGCTGATCAACGGCACCACCACGATCGTCTGCGACAGCCACGAGATCGGCAACGTCCTCGACGTGAACGGTGTCGAATGGATGCTGGAGGATGCCCGCGCCGCGCCGCTCAACATCTTCCTCACCGTGCCGAGCACGGTGCCCGCCACCACGCCGGATCTGGAAACCGCGGGCGGCGACCTGACGCCCGAGAAGATCGCCGCCCTGTTCGACGCGTGGCCCGAGGCGATCGGGCTCGGCGAGAAGATGGATTTCGTGGCGGTCGCCACCGGAGACGAGCGGGCGCACGCCATCCTCCGCGCCGCCCTGGAGCGCGGCCGCCCGGTCTCGGGCCACGTCTACGGCCGCGACTTCGTGGCGCCTTACGCGGCGAGCGGCGTCACCGACACCCACGAGGCGATTGATGCCGACATCGCCGACGACCTGCTGGAGGCCGGCCTCTGGATCTTCCTGCGCGGTGGTCCGCCCACGACCCCCTGGCACTCGCTGCCGAAGGCGATCGGCACCGTGACCGAGTACGGCTCCGCCTGGAAACGGGTCTGCGCCTGCACCGACGACCGCGACGCCGACGACCTTCTCGCCTTCGGCCTCGACTGGGTGGTGCGCGAGGCGGTGGCCCGCGGCATCCCCGGGCCCGCCGCCTGGGCGATGGGCTCGCTCCACGGCGCCGCCCGCTACGGCCTCGACGGCGAGATCGGCGGCCTCGGCGGCGGGCGCCGGGCCGACCTCGTGCTCCTGGACGACGATCTCGTGCCGCAGGCGACGTGGTACGGTGGCGAGCCGGTGGTGGAGGATCGCAGGCCCACTCCGCTTCTCGAACAGGCGCTGGCCCGGCCCTATCGCTACCCGGCCCCGGCCTACGCGACGATGCGCCTGCCCGATCCGCTGCCGGCGCTGATCCCGGCGCTTCCGGCCGGGCCCTGCACGGTCAACGCGATCCGCACGACGCTGCCGGGGATCGAGCTGATCCATGAGCGCGTCGCGCTCGGCCCCGGTGCGGACTGGCCGGGGACGCTGGCCGCGCACGGCCTCTGCCACGTCGCGGTGATCGAGCGGCACGGCCGCTCCGGCGGCGTCGCCCACGGGCTGCTCTCCGCCTTCGGCCTGAAGCGCGGCGCGGTGGCGAGCAGCGTCGGCCACGATTCGCACAACGTCATCGTCGCCGGCCTGGACGAGGCCGACATGCGGCGGGCGGTGGAGGCGATCGCGGCGCAGGGCGGGGGCGTCTGCGTCGTCGAGGAGGGAGCGGTCGCCGCGATGGTGCCGCTGCCGGTGGCGGGCCTCCTCTCCGACAAGCGCGTCGGCGCGGTGGCGGAGGAGGTGAAGGCCCTGAAAGCGGCCTGGGAGCGGGCCGGCTGCGCCATCCCCTATATGGGCTTCAACCTGATCCCGCTCTCGGTGATCCCGCAGATCCGCATCACCGACAAGGGTCTGGTGCGGGTGCCGGAGATGGCCCCGGTGCCGCTGTTCGAGGCGGCGTAAGGCGGCTTCTGCTTTCGGGGGGCGGAGCCTCCGTCCGGCATCGTGGCGCTGCTGGATCGCTTCGCCTGATGGCTCGCGATGACGGTGCGGGCCACCCTCTCCGTCATTGCGAGGCGAAGCCGAAGCAATCCAGTGGCCGCCCTGTCCGAAAGGGCCGCACCGCCGCGGCGCTTCGCCTGCCCGCGCGGGCAGGCCAAGGAAACCCGCCTCGCCTCTCAGCGCGCCGCGGAAACGCCCGGCCCCTTGTCCGTCCACTCCGGCGGCAGGCCGATCAGGTCGCCGAGGATGCCGTCGAGGCCCGGAGCGCGGCCGAAGGCCTCGCAATCGGGATCGAGGGGGGCCTCGCCCAGCGTGGTGATGCGGATGCGATCGTAGGTCGGGAGCTGAAGCTCGCCCTTGAACGGATCCTGGCCGGTGGCGAGGTAGGAGCCGAAATCCTGGCCGAACTCGCCCGCGAGGTCGTAGGCGTCGCTCGCCGCCGAGAAGCGGGCTTGGTTGGTGAAGGAGTTGGCCGCGCCGCCCCAGATCATCGCCGCGCGCTGGCGGTTGCGGGCGTCGAGCGCCTCGGCCTCGATGGTCAGGCTGCCGAGGCCGATCGGCACCCGCGGCACCGGGATCTTGCCCACCGTGTCGGCGAAGCCGATGCCGACCTGGGCCGCGATGGAGATCGCCGCCGAGGCGCCGATGGTCGCGCCCGCCGCCGGCACGTTGGTCAGCTCGACCCGCGACACCGCCGAGCGCACCGTGATGTCGGCTTTCCCGGAGGAGACGATGTCGTAGCGCAGCGAGAGGTCGTAGCAGAGCGCCCGGTCGGCGGCGTTGGCGATCAGGCGCCGCTCCACCGGCGTCAGGCCGGGGCCGGAGACCGCCTCGGTGAAGACGGTCGGCACGATCCGCACGGTGCGCACCGTGCGCGGCAGGGTCGGGTCGATGAACAGCTTCGACTCGGAGGCGACCGCGTCGCTGGCCACGAACTGGTCCCGGCGCGAGAGCGCCTCGCCGCCGGTGAGCACCACGTTGCCGCAGCCGGCGAGACCGGCGAGGAGAGAGGCGGCCAGCGCGAGGTGCGCGGTTCGGGCAGGGAAGGCGGGACGGCGTTTCGACCGCAGGGGCATCGGGCACTTTCGTGAATGATGAGGCCGGCGCCGTGCGGCGCGCGGGGAGGCGACCTCGCCGAAGACGGCCGGGCAGCCTCGCTTTTCGGGCGGAAGCCTAGCCGTGCGAGGCCGGACCCGGAAGGATGCGACAGCGGGCGGCGGACGTATCCGAGGGGCTGTGACCGTTCGGCCACGTCGTTTATTCCCGTCCGCTCTTTCAGACTCCTGCCGGCGTCGCCCGGCTGCAACCCTTCGGCGCGTCCCGCGCTTGTCCCTGCCGATGCGTCCTGCCCAGATCGTTCCCCTCGTCGTCGCCACCGCCCTGTTCATGGAGAACACCGACTCGACGGTGATCGCCACGGCGCTGCCGGCGATCGCGGCGAGCCTCGGCGTGGACCCGATCGCCCTCAAGCTCGCGCTCACGGCCTATCTCGTCAGCCTCGCGATCTTCATCCCGGTCTCGGGCTGGGCCGCCGACCGCTACGGTGCCCGCAACGTGTTTCGTGCCGCGCTCTGCGTGTTCATGGCGGGCTCGCTCGCCTGCGCCGCCGCGAACTCGCTCGCCGGCTTCGTCGCCGCCCGCTTCGTGCAGGGCATCGGCGGGGCGATGATGGTGCCGGTCGGCCGCCTCGTCATCCTGCGCTCGGTGCCGAAATCCGAACTCGTCGGGGCGCTGGCCTACCTCACCGTCCCGGCGCTGGTCGGCCCGGTTCTCGGGCCGCCGCTCGGCGGCTTCATCACCACCTACGCCGACTGGCGCTGGATCTTCTTCATCAACATCCCGATCGGGCTCGCCGGCATCGTGCTCGCGACCCTGTTCTTCGGCGACGTCCGCGAGGAGACGCGCCCGCCGCTGGATGTGACCGGTTTCCTGCTCTCGGGCGGCGGCCTCGCCCTGATGATGCTGGGCTTCGCCGCGACCGGGCGCCACCTCCTGCCCGAGGGCGTGTCCTGGGCCTGCATGGCCGGCGGGCTCGTGCTGGTCGGGCTCTACCTGCGCCATGCCAGGCGCACCGAGCACCCGCTGATCCGCCTCGACCTCCTCAAGCACCAGACCTTTCGCGCGGCGGTGACGGGCGGCAGCCTGTTCCGGATCGGCATGGGGGCGATCCCCTTCCTGCTGCCGCTGATGCTGCAGATCGGCTTCGGGCTCGATCCGCTGCGTTCGGGGCTGATCACCTTCGCCGCGGCCGCGGGCGCCCTCCTCATCAAGATCGTCGGCCCGCGCATCCTGCGCGCCTTCGGCTTCCGCCGGGTGATGGTGACGAACGCGCTCGTCGCCTCGGCCTTCCTGGCCGTCAACGGGCTGTTCACGAGCGAGACCCCGCACTGGATCATCGTCAGCCTGCTGCTGGTCGGCGGCTGCTTGCGCTCGCTGCAATTCACCTGCGTCAACGCCATCGCCTATGCCGATCTCGAATCGCGGGAGATGAGTGCGGCCACCAGCCTGGCCAGCGTCGCGCAGCAACTCTCCTTGAGCCTCGGCGTCTCGATCGGCGCGCTGATGCTGGAGGGCGCCGCCGCGTGGCACGGCCATTCCGGCATCGCGGCGGCGGACTTCTCCCTCGCCTTCCTCGGGGTGGCCCTGGTCTCGGCGGGCTCGTTCTTCGTGTTCCGCCGGCTGTCGCCGGATGCGGGGGCGGAGGTCTCGGGTCAGCGCAGCGTCGCGCAAGCCGTCCCGAGCCCCGCCGACGGGTCGCCTCAGAGCATCGTCCCGACAGGTGGTTGCCGGCCTTCGGAAGAAGACGATGCGAAAACAAGGAGTGAGAGCCTCGCGCCGGTCACGCCGCGGCACGCGCCGGAGACCGGCCGCCCGTCCGTTTGACGCCGCCGGATTTCGCCCGCGACGGGCCCTTGGGTGCCGCCTTGGCGACGGCCCGTGCCGGCGCGTCGCCCCTGTGAAAAAAGCCCTGCCAGCCCCAGGCGCCGGGGCCGGTCATCGCGTACATCAGGAAGGCGCCGGCGAGCCCGAGATCGGCGAGGAGGAAGCTGCGCTCGCTCACCGCGGCGGCTCCGCCATGGAGCCAGAACGGATGCAGCAGCGCGGCCATGCCGGCGACGAAGCCGGCCATGGCGAGCCCGGTGATCCGCGGCATGACGCCGAGGATCACCGCCAGCGGCCCGAACACCTGGACGATCACCGCCGCCGTCGCGACCGCGTTCGGCGCCGGGCAGCCGGCGCCGGCCAGCGTCACCGCGAACCCGGAGACGTTGAGCGCCCGCGCGATGCCGGTCGGCAGCAGGGCCGAGGCCATGAGGAGGCGGGCGGCGAGAAGCACGCCGTTCTGGGCTGAACCGAACACGGGCCGAGGACTCCGGGTGGGAAGGAGGAGCGGGAAAGCCTCGGGGGCCAGCGTGAATCGGGGGTTAAACGGATCGCGCGAAACGGCGGATGGCTGGGGATCGTCCAGGGCAATCGCTCGAAGCGATGACCCTGGTTTTCTGCCGGCCTCAGTCGCCGGCGCCCGCCTCCGCGGGCTCAGGCTTTCGCTCTGCGCGGCGCTCCTCGCGCCGCGAAGCCGCTCACGCGGCTTCGAGCGATTGCATCGGGGGATCTGCCGACCATGGACTTGCCCGTGCGTTGGGCTTAAGCCCGCAACCCGAGACGAGCGCAGGACGGTTCGAGGGGCCGAGAAGCCGTGGTTCAGTCGATGGCCGACGTGCGGGAGGCGATCTTCGCCTTCATCGCGGCCCGCAACCCGGGCCTTCCCTCCGGCGCCGTCACCGGGGAGACCTCCCTCGTGACCAGCGACGCGCTCGATTCGATCGGCATCCTCGACCTGATGATGCATCTCGGTGACCGCTTCGGCGTCGAGATCGACGAGGACAGCTTCGACCTCGCCAACTTCGCCAGCGTCGACTCGCTGGCGCATTTCATCGACGACCGGCGCTCAGACCTCTGATCCCCCGCCCGATCCGTTCCATGGCCCCGACGCTGCTGCACCACCTGCTCGAAGGAGCCGGCGCGGACGATCACCCCGCGATCGTCGAGGGGGCCGAGCCCCTCTCCTACGGCGATCTTCGAGCGCGTGCCGCGGCCTTGGCCGCGCGCCTGCGCCGCCTCGGGCTGGCGCCCGGCGACCGGGTCGCGATCCTGCTGCCGAAATCGATCCGCGAATGCGTCGCGATCTTCGCGGCGAGCGCGGCGGGCGGCGTGTTCGTGCCGATCCATCCGTCCTTGCGCCCGCGCCAGGTCCGCCACATCGTCGCCGACAGCGGCGCGCGGGTGCTGCTGACGGACACCGCCCACGCCGCCGGGCTGGAGGGTGCCCTCGACGACCTCTCGGACTTGCGCATCCTCGCCGACGAGACCGGGGACGGGTTCGAGCCGCCGCTCGCGCCCGGCGAGCCGGCGCCGGAGGGGGCGTCGGAGGGACTGGCGGCGATCCTCTACACCTCGGGCTCGACCGGCCTGCCCAAGGGCGTGATGCTCTCCCACGCCAACCTGATCGCCGGCACCCGCATCGTGCGGACCTATCTCGGGATTCGCGCGGAGGACCGCATCCTCTCGGTACTGCCCTTCTCCTTCGATTACGGGCTCAACCAGCTTCTCACCGGCGTCGAGCAGGGCGCGCGGATCGTGCTGCTGACGCCGCGGCTCGGCGACGACGTGGTGCGGGCGCTGGAGGCTCACCGCATCACCGTGCTCGCGGGCGTGCCGACGCTGTGGACGCTGCTGACCCGGGCCGCGCCGCATCTGGCCAAGGCGGATCTCTCGGCGCTGCGGGTCGTCACCAATTCCGGCGGCAGCCTCGCCCTGCCGACCATCGAACGCCTGCGGGCGCGGCTGCCGCACACCCAGATCGTGCTGATGTACGGCCTGACGGAAGCCTTCCGCTCGACTTACCTGCCTCCGCAGGAGATCGGCCGGCGGCCGGACTCGATCGGCCGCGCCATCCCCGAGACCGAGATCTTCGCGGTGACGCCGAGCGGGCGGCGGGCGCGGCCCGGCGAGCCCGGCATCCTGCATCACCGCGGCCCGACCGTCTCGATGGGCTACTGGAAGCGGCCGGAAGAGACGGCCCGCGTGCTGGTGCCCGACCCGTTCCCGGTGCCCGGCCGAGAGCCCGGTCTCGTCTGCCGCTCCGGCGACCTCGTGGTGGAGGATGCCGACGGCTTCTTCCGGTTCATCGGCCGCGAGGACACGATGATCAAGACGCAAGGGTTCCGCGTCAGCCCGACCGAGGTCGAGGCGGCGCTGATGGAGACCGGCGCCTTCCGCGCGGCGGCCGTGATCGGCCTGCCCGACCCGAGCCTCGGCCAGCGCATCCACGCGGTCACCGTGGCGGCCGAGGGCGCGCCGGGCCGGGCCGACGTGCTGCAAGCCTTGCGCACGGCGCTGGCGCCCCACCTCGTGCCCCGCACCATCGAGACCGTGCCGGCCTTGCCGACCACGCCCAACGGCAAGGTCGATTACAAGCGCCTGACCGCCGAGCGGGCGGCGGCGGAGATCTAGGGCCGATGCGCGCGCCTCGGCGGATTCTCGCCCGCTGCCCTCGTCCCGAGGTGCCGCGCGGCGGCCTCGAAGGATCGTCCAGGAACCGCTTCGAGGCCGCCGCTTCGCGTCGCCACCTCGAGATGAGGGGGAGAGTGGCAGGCACGTCGCTCGCGGAGGTCGATACGCCATGACCCAGGCCGCTGCGCCCGACCTCGCGACCGCGCTGATCGCCGAGAACTTTTCCCGCGATGCGGGCGGCGTCCTCCACGTCGGCGGCCTGCCGCTGACCGAACTGACGAAAGAATTCGGCACGCCGCTCTTCGTCTACGATGCCGGCCTGATGCGCCGGACCTACCGGGCGCTGCGCGAGGCGGTGGCCGGCTTCGCCGAGGTCGACTTTTCCGTCAAGGCCAATCCCAACCCGGCCGTCATCCGTGTCTTCTCTCAGGAAGGCGCCGGGGCCGAGATCGCGTCCGGCGCCGAGTTCGAGGCGGCGTCGAAGGCCGGCGTACCCCCGCAAAAGGTCCTGTTTGCGGGGCCGGGCAAGGGCGCGGCCGATCTCGACCGGGTGATCGCCGGCGGCATCGGAGAGATCCACCTCGAAAACCGCGAGGAGGTTTTTCGCGTGGTCGCGGCGGCGCGGCGCCATGGCGTGCGCGTGCGGGTGGCCCTGCGGATCAATCCCGGCGCCGCCGCCCAGGGCGGGGCGATGCGGATGGGCGGCAAGCCCTCGCCCTTCGGCTTCGACGAGGAGGCGCTGGACGCGGCCGTCGATGCGGTGGAGGCGGACAGCGCCCTGCGCCTCGTCGGGCTCCACCTGTTCGCGGGCACGCAGGGGCTCCAGGCCGGCACGCTGCTCGGCCAGTGGGCCTACGGACTCGGGCTCGCTGCGCGCATCGCGAAAAGAATCGGGCGGCCGCTGGAGACGGTCGATCTCGGCGGCGGCCTCGGCATCCCGTACTTCTCCGGCGATGCCGCCCTCGACCTCGGCGCGATCCGCGCCGGGCTGCCCGACCTGATCGCGACGCTGCGGGCCGACCCGCTTCTGGCGGGCGCCCGCGTGGTGCTGGAGCCCGGCCGCTACCTCGCCGGGCCGGCGGGCGTCTACGTGGCGCGGGTGCTGGCGGTGAAGGACTCGCGCGGCAGCCGCTTCGTCATCACCGACGGCGGCATGCACCACCACCTCGCCGCCAGCGGCAATCTCGGCCAGATCGTCAAGCGCGACTTCCCCCTCGCGGCGGTGGTCGAAGGGCCGGAGGCGGCGCGGGCGCCCACGGCGATCGTCGGCCCGCTCTGCACGCCCCTCGACATGCTGGCCCGCGCCGCTCCCCTGCCGCCGCTCGCCGAGGGCGATCTCGTGGCGGTGCTGCAATCGGGCGCCTACGGGCTCACCGCCAGCCCGACCGGTTTCCTGAGCCACCCGTTGCCGGCCGAGGTGCTGGTGGATGGGGGCGAGGCCACGGTGATCCGGGCGCGCGGGGACTGATTATTGCTCCCCTTTCACCCGCTAACGGGAAAGGGAAATCTGGTTTCCCGACATCGAGATTAATTTACACTATGTGCGCTATTCAGAAAATTGTGGCTTGCTTTCCACTGCATGCCTTCGGGCGGACGATAAAAATACTAGGACGGATCGATCTGGAAATCTTAGGTCTGCAAAATTGTCGTGTCAAATAATCAGTACTTTGTTCTTGGCATGTCCTTCGAATTTTTGAGCAAATACGGCGCAAAAACTCCTGTAATTCTCAACGATACTCAGGCTCAGGCTGACAGATTTTCCGCTTACGATCAGGGTTTTGTCGCCATGCGCTATCTTATTACGTAGCTCATTCATGACTCGAAGCTTGGCGGCAACGATGGTATCTGGCGTGCGTTGCCACTTCAGTCCATCAAGTACTTTCTCAACGCCGAGTCGTAGAAAAAGATTGTTTATATTTTCCGGGCTTGGATTGCCCCACCGGCTGAAGCTGTTTTTATATTTTCCTATGCCGTTAGATAGATTCGGCATTACTGATTTAGAGCATTCGACGAACACGTCTTCGATGTACGCCTGCAACAAGGCCGACATCATAACCATGCAGCTCCTGTTGATCGACTCTCCTTGCCGATACCCATTGATAATGGGCGGAGCGCCTTGGTAACCACCATGTTGCTTACGACGTTGATCGATAAGTTCATCAACATAATGCAGATCCAGAACGACAGCGGTCACTGAGCGAACCTTATCTTGGAATGCCAAAATGAGATGGAGACATATTATCTTCGAGGCATCGGCATCAAAAAGCCCCAGCCTTTCGGCCGGGGCGCAGGCAGTCTCGAACGCTATCGAAAAATCTCAGAAGAACCCGAGCTTCTTCGAGGAGTAGCTGACCAGCATGTTCTTGGTCTGCTGGTAGTGGTCGAGCATCATCTTGTGGGTCTCGCGGCCGATGCCGGACTGCTTGTAGCCGCCGAAGGCCGCGTGCGCCGGGTAGGCGTGGTAGCAGTTCGTCCAGACGCGGCCGGCCTGGATGGCGCGGCCGAAGCGGTAGGCGCGGGTTCCGTCGCGGGTCCACACGCCGGCGCCGAGGCCGTAGAGCGTGTCGTTGGCGATGGCGAGCGCCTCCTCGTCGTCCTTGAAGGTGGTCACCGAGAGGACGGGCCCAAAGATCTCCTCCTGGAAGATCCGCATCTTGTTGTGGCCCTTGAACACCGTCGGCTGCATGTAGAAGCCGTCGGCCAACTCACCCTCGCGGGCGCCGCGCGAACCGCCGGTGAGGCACTCGGCGCCCTCCTGGCGGCCGATATCGACGTAGCTCAGGATCTTTTCGAGCTGCTCGGAGGAGGCCTGGGCGCCGATCATCGTGGCCGGGTCGAGGGGGCTCCCCTGCGTGATCGCCTCGACGCGCCTGATCGCGCGCTCGATGAAGCGGTCGTAGATCGACTCGTGCACCAGCGCCCGGCTCGGGCAGGTGCAGACCTCGCCCTGGTTGAGGGCGAACATGGTGAAGCCTTCGAGCGCCTTGTCGAAGAAGTCGTCGTCCTCGTCGGCCACGTCCCCGAAGAAGATGTTCGGCGACTTGCCGCCGAGTTCCAGCGTGACGGGGATCAGGTTCTGCGAGGCGTACTGCATGATGAGGCGGCCGGTGGTCGTCTCACCCGTGAAGGCGATCTTGGCGATGCGCGGGTTCGAGGCGAGCGGCTTGCCGGCCTCCAGGCCGAAGCCGTTGACGACGTTGACCACGCCCGGCGGCAGCAGGTCGCCGATCAGCTCCAGCACCACGAGGATCGAGGCCGGGGTCTGCTCGGCGGGCTTCAGGACGACGCAGTTGCCTGCCGCCAGAGCCGGCGCCAGCTTCCAGACGGCCATCAGAATCGGAAAGTTCCACGGGATGATCTGGCCGACGACGCCGAGCGGCTCGTGGAAGTGGTAGGCCACCGTGTCGTGGTCGATCTCGGAGATCGCGCCTTCCTGCGCCCGGACGCAGCTCGCGAAGTAGCGCCAGTGGTCGATGGCGAGCGGGATGTCGGCGGCGGTGGTCTCGCGGATCGGCTTGCCGTTGTCCCAGGTCTCGGCCAGCGCGATCAGATCGAGGTTCTCCTCCATCCGGTCGGCGATCCGGTTGAGGATGCGCGCGCGCTCGGCCGGCGCGGTGCGGCCCCAGGAATCCTTGGCGGCGTGCGCGGCGTCGAGGGCCTTCTCGATGTCCTGCGCGTCGGAGCGGGCGACCTCGCAGATCACCTTGCCGGTGATCGGGGAGGTGTTCTCGAAGTAGCGGCCGCCGACCGGGGCCACCCACTGGCCGCCGATGAAGTTGTCGTAGCGCGCCGAAAAGGGCGACTTCGTCTTGGCATCGGCCAGGAATTCGGGCTTGTTCATCGCGTTTCCTCCATTGCGCTCGTTCGCCGACCGCTGTTGCCGCGGGAGACAAGAGCTGCCGCCCCGTCGGATCAAGGTGGACTTTCGGCCAAGGCGGCTTCTGGCGGCCGCCGATTCGATGGCTCTCGCAACTGTCTCCGCGGGCCGCGCCGGTCCCGGCGAGGGCGGTTGCGGCCTCCTCAGTTAGACCCTTTCGGGTCCGGTGGCGACCCCGCCCCCGGTCCAGGGGGCGGGGGTCGCGTCGGGCAGCCGGGGCGCCTCGGTGTCGTAGCCGTTCTGGTGCAGGATCAGGCCGGTGATGCGGCCGGTCTCGTCGGCGAGGAAGGTCACCTGCGCGTCGACCGAGCGCAGGAAGAAGTCGCGCTCCCCCTCCGGGAACAGCTCGTTGCGCAACTGCCGGGCGGCTTGCGCGAAAATGCGCCCGTCCTCGACGGTGACCGCGATCTCGACGCCCGGCGCCAGGGCGTAGCGTCCGGCGAAAGCGGTCAGGCCGGAGCGGTCGATTGCCGTCTCGCGGTGCTCCCGCGGCGGCTCGGCCAGCGCGCGCCGCGCCTCGTCCTCGGTGACGCGCGGACCGGTCCGGTCGCGCCCGTCCCGGTGCAGGATCACCCCGGTCGGCGTGCCGTCGGTCTCGGTCTCGAAGGTGAGGCGCATGTCGGCGACCCGGCTGACGAAGGTGCGGTCGCTCTCCGGCAGGAAGGGCGTGGCCGCCTCTCCGGTCGCCCGCGCCGTCAGCCCCCTGCCCTCGCGGGCGACGGTGAGGAAGGCGCGCGGCCCGAGCCGGTAGGTGCCGGGGTAGCGGTCGAGGATCAGGTCCTCCAGAACGATTGCCTCGGGCGCCTCGTAGCGGCCGAGATGGAGCGCGGCGAGGTCGCGGGCGATCTTCTGGGCGGGCGCGGTCTCGGTGTTCGAGAGCACGATCACGGTCAGGCCGTCATCGGGATAGACGTCGTTGATCGAGAGGAAGCCGGGGATGGAGCCGGCATGTCCGAGGACGCGGTGGCCGCTCCCCGGCTCCCCCGGCTTGCCGAAGGCGTGGGCGACGAACCAGCCGAGGCCGTAGCCGGTGCCGCGATCGTCGAACATCGCCGCCCGCGAGGCCTCGGAGAGCAGGCGGGTGCCGGCCAGCGCGTTGTCCCAGGCCAGCAGGTCGTCGACCGTGGAATAGAGCGCGCCCGCCGCGTAGGCGGAACTCGCCGCCATCGGCACGGCGTTGCGCCACTGCGCCCGCCCCCGCCGGTAGCCCGCGGCGCGGCGCGGCAGCACGACCGTGAGGTCGTCGTAGCCGGTCTCCTTCAGCCCCAGCGGCGCCAGGATCTTTTCGCGCAGGTATTGCGGGTACGGCAGGCCCGAGGCCGCCTCGATCGCCATGCCGAGCAGCACGTAGTTGGTGTTGCTGTACTCGAACCGCGTCCCGGGCGGGAACAGCAGCGCCTCGCCCTCGGCCAGGGCCACGATCTGCCCCGGCGTGTGATCGACCCGGGCGATCTGGTCGTAGTAGTTCGGCAGGGCCGTGAAGTTGATGATGCCCGAGCGGTGCTGGAGCAGGTGGCGCAGGCTCACCCCCTCCCAGGCCTCCGGCACGGAGGGCACCCAGCGGCGCACGGAATCGTCGAGCCCGAGCCGGCCGGCCTCCGCGAGGGTCAGCACGGCGGCGGCCGTGAAGGCCTTGGTGAGCGAGCCGATGCGGAAATGGGTCTGCGGCGTGTTGGCGATCTCCCATTCGCGGTCGGCGAGGCCGTAGGCCCGGCGGAAGACCGGCCGCCCGTCCCGGGCCACGAGGACGACGCCGGAGAACAGGCCGGCCCCGACGTAGGGCGCGACCAGGGCCTCGGCCCTGTCCGCCTGGTCCTGCGCTCCTGCCGCGGTCACCGCGAGGGCGGTGGCGAGAACCGCGAACAGCGCTGCGAGGATGGGCCGCGCATGGCACGGGCGTGCGGCTTCATGGCTCACGGGCTCCCCTCTCCTCACGGGCTCCCCTCTCCTCACGGGCTCCCCTCTCCTCACGGGCCGGCGGATCGCACGGAAGCAGAGGCCGGCTTTGCGGCTGCGGCGTGGCAAATGCGCCGGCGCACGATGCAGGCCGCCCGCGCGGGTGCCATCACGGTTTCGCCGCGACCCGCTGCGAGAAGCGCCCGGCGCGGGTGAGGGCCGCCTCGACGCGGCAGCCCCGTCCTCCGCGCAGCCGACGAGACACCAGAGGCAGAGAAGACGACCATGACGATCCTTTCGCGCACCCTGCTCGCCGTCGCCCTCGCCGCGGGTACGCCGGCCCTTTGCGCCGCGCCCGCGCCGGCGCAGGCCAAGCCTCCGGCCCAGCAGCCCGCGAAACCGGCCGCCCGACAGGCCGAGGCACCGGAGGCGGGCAAGGAGATCGCACTGACGCAAGGACAGATCGACGGTCTCCTCGTGGCGCAGCCCGAACTCGCCAAGCTGTCCGGCGGCGCGCCCGACAAGCCCGATCCGAAGGCCGAGGCGCAGGCCCAGGGCCAGGCCGAGGCGATCGTGAAGAAGAACGGCTTCGCGAGCCTCGAAGAGTTCCAGGACGCCAGCGACACCGTCGATGCCGTGCTCGGCGGCATCGACCCCGAGACCGAGAGCTATGTCGGCCCCACGCCGCTCCTGAAGAAGCAGCTCGCGGCGGTGCAGGCCGACAAGGCGATGCCCGCCAATGAGAAGACCGAGGCGGTCAAGGAGATCAGGGAGGCGCTGGCCGCCGGCGAGCCGGCCAAGCCCTCGGAGGGCAACATCGCGCTGGTGACGAAGAACTACGCGCGGCTCAGCGCGGCGATGGGCGGTGGCGAGGATAAGAAGTAAACGCCGCATCGAGATCACCCTCCCCCGCAGAGGCGGGAGGGAGCCCGCCGTATCCTGTCCCGGCCGTCCCTGAAAGCGCCTCCACCGTGACACCCTCCCCTCGGCCCATCCCCGGCAGCCCAGCCTCCGAGGCCTCGCCGGGCGCACCCCCTTGGGTCGGGCCGGGCTTCGCCGAGTTCGTCGGCATCGTCGCGCTGATGATGGCGGTCACCGCCATGTCGATCGACAACCTGCTGCCGGCGTTTCCCCTGATCCAGGAGCGGTTCTCGGTCGCCGACCCCAACAGCCTGCAACGCCTCGTCTACGTCTACATGATCGGCTTCGGGCTGGCGCAGATCGTCTACGGGCCGGTCTCGGACGCGCTCGGGCGGCGGCCGACCCTGCTGATCAGTCTCGGCATCTACACCGCGGGCTGCATCCTCTCGATGCTGGCGCCGAGCTTCGAGTGGCTGCTCGCCTCCCGCATCATCCAGGGCATGGGCGCGGCCGGCGGCCGGGTTCTCTCCACCGCGATCGTGCGCGACCGCTTCTCGGGCCGCGAGATGGCGAGCGTGATGTCGCTGATCATGATGGTGTTCCTGATCGTGCCGATGCTCGGTCCGGCGATCGGCGCGACCATGCTGCTCATCGGCTCGTGGATCTGGGTGTTCGTGTCGATGCTGGCGCTCGGCGGCATCCTCACGCTGTGGTTCGCCCTGCGGATGCCCGAGACGCTCCACCCCGAATACCGCCGCCCGCTCTCGCTCGGGGCGACCGGTCAGGCGCTCGTCACGGTGCTGCGCACCCGCGCGGCGATCGGCTACGCCACGGCGCTCGGCCTGCTGACGGGCTGCATCATGGGCTATGTCGGCTCGGCCCAGCAGGTGTTCGACACCGGGCTCTACCATCTCGGCGGCCTGTTCCCCGTCGCCTTCGGCGTGGTGGCCGGCGCCATGGGCGCGGCGACGCTGATCAATTCCCGGATCGTGCGCTGGCTCGGGATGCGCGCGCTCTCGCATGCCGGCGTCACCGCCTTCACCGCGGTCGGGCTGGTGCAGGTCGGCATCGGCCTGCACTACCAGGGGCATCCGCCGCTGGCGCTGTTCCTGTCGGTGCTGGCGCTCAACCAGTTCCTGATCAGCTTCGCCCTGCCGAACTTCAACGCGCTGGCGCTCCAGCCGCTCGGGGCGATCGCCGGCACCGCCTCGTCGTTCCTCGGCTTCTACACCACGATCCTGGGGGCCTTCTGCGGCTTCCTGATCGGCCGCGCCTTCGACGGCACGGTGATGCCGGTGGCCTACGGCTACGCCCTGCTCGGCGGGCTCGCCCTGCTCACCGTCGCCTGGACCGAGCGCGGGCGGCTGTATCGCGCGGGGGTGTCCGGCTGACCGGCGCAGCGCATGACGATCCTGTCGGCGGAGGGAGTCGGCGCCTGGACGGAGACGCCTCCGGTGCCGTCGCGGGTCCAAGGCGCGACGTGACCGGCTTCGCGCGACCTCCTCCGCGTTCGCATCGATACCGACGTGCGGCCCTCAGGCCGCTTCGTCGTCCGGGATGACGTCGACCTCGACGGTGAGCTTCTGCGCCCCGGCCGAGGCGACGATCCCGTCGATCGGCGCCACGTCGCCGTAGTCGCGGCCGCGCGCCACCACGATGTGGTCGTCGCGCACGACGCAGGCATTGGTCGGGTCGAGGCCGATCCAGCCGCCTTCCCCCGCGTCCGGCCCGCACCACAGCGCCACCCAGGCGTGGCTGGCATCCGCGCCGCGCAGGCGCGGCCGGCCGGGGGGCGGCCGGGTGCGCAGGTAGCCGCTGACATAGGCCGCCGGCAGGCCGAGGCCGCGAAGGCCCGCGATCATCACGTGGGCGAAGTCCTGGCACACGCCCGCCCGCAGCGCGAAGGCGTCCGCCAGCGGCGTCGAGACGGTGGTGGCCTTGGCGTCGAAGCGGAAGTCTTCGCGGATGCGGTGCATCAGCTCGACCGCACCGCCCAGCGCGCTGCGCCCGGGTGAAAAGCTCTTTCGGGCGTAGTCCGTCACCGCCGGCACGAGCGGCACCCGCTGGCTCGGGAACTGGAAATGCGCTGGCCCGTCCGGTCCGAGCGTGGGCAGCGCCAGAGCCGCCGCACGCATCGCCTCCCAGGACGGGCCCGACTCGGGCGGCGGCGGGGCCGGCCGTTCCACGGCGACACGGGAAACGGCCTCGACCGCGAATTCGCGGTGGGGCTCGTCCAGCGTCAGGGTCAGCGTGTCGAGGCCGAAGAAGTCGCGCCGCTCCAGACGGCGCGTCGGCTCCGGCGCGACGGTGAGCGCGCTCTCCAGCACCCGCTGGCCCTCGCCGTCGCGGGGGCGCAGGCGCAGGTTGCAGCGCGCGAAGCGGACGGTCCGGGCGTAGCGGTAGGTCGTCAGGTGACGCAGGGTATAGATCAAGCGAGACCCGTGAGCTTCTCGGGCCGCAGGGCGTCGGGGCCGTTGGGGAAGTAGCGCCCGGCGATTCCGTCGGCGAGGCCCTCCAGATCCGTCTCGAAGCGCTCCAGGGCCTCGCCGTCGCACGCGGCGGCCTCCGCCGTCTGGAGCGTGCCGGCGAGCGCCAGCGCCCGGCGGCGGTGCGGCTCGGGCAGCCCGTCGGCGGCGAGCGCCGGCAGGGCGTCGAGATGGGCGGTGATCGCCCGCACCTGGTAGGCGACGGAGCGCGGATTGTCGGGGTCGAGCACCGCCATGTCGCACACCGCGTCGCGGCTCACGCCGACGAGGTAGCGGGCGCCGTAGGCGATCTGCGAATCGGCCAGCGAGAGCATGACGCCGAGATCCTCGGCGCTCGCCTCCGGGCCGCAGAAGCGTGAGCCGAAGCTGCAGGTGTTGATCGCCCGCTCGACGCGCTTGCCCATGTCGGCGAAGCGCCAGCCGGCGGCGTGGCCCATGTTCTCGTGGATCAGGCCGGTGAGCGCGGCGAGGTGGCCGAGCGCCCGCTCGGCCTTGCCGAAGAGCTGCGCCTCGGTCGGCACCCAGCCCTCGCTGTAGACCAGGGTGTCGCGCAGGTCGGCGAGCGCCCGCCAGGATTCCGCCGGCAGCCGCTCGCGCAGGGACGTGGCGATGCGCCGGGCTTCCAGAACGTGGCTGAGACCCGAGCCGTGGACGGTCTTGCCGGAGAGCGCCTCCTGCGCCAGCGCCGCCGGGGCGAGGTCGGCCGCGCTGACCGACCCCCAACTCTTGAGCAGCGCGCGGATGGCGAGCGCCGTCGGCGCGCCCTCCGCGCCCGACGCGTCGGCGGCGACCGCCTCGCTGAAGACGCCGAGATGGGCCTGGACGAGGCGGGTCACGGCTTCCGCCCGCTCGAGATAGCGCCCGAACCAGAACAGGTTGTCGGCTGCCCGCGACGGCAGGTGGCCGGCGATGCGGCGGATGCGCGGGGCACTCGCGTGCACCAGGGGCGGCGTGTCGACGGGCGTGTCGGACAGGACCCAGACGTCGGCGGAGCGGATGCCGGCGCGCATCTCGCTCGGGTCGGCGCCCTCGCGCTCGGCCACGCGGCAGAAGGCGCTCGGCAAGACCCGCCAGCCGTCCGGCGTGGCGGCGGCGAAGACGCGCATCACGAAGGGGCGGGCCACCAGCCGCCCGTCCTGCCACGCCGGCATGGTCGAGAGCGGCGCGGGCTCCTGCGCCACCCAGTCGAACGGCCGCTCGCGCAAGGCCGCCACGGCGCGGACGCGGGCGGCGTCGAGGACGGGGCCGGCGAGCATCGCGTCGCGCTCCGGGCCGCGCACCGGGGTCGCGGCGGGCCGCAGCGTCAGATGGTCGAGGTTGGCCAGCGCGTGACCGAGCCCGTCGGAATCGCCGCACCACCACGTGCGCGGGCCGGTCAGGCGCAGTTCCTCGCCGGTGAGGGCCCGCGCGATGGCCGGCAGGTAGGGGCCGAGCGCGGCCGATTCGAGCACGCCGGAGCCCGGCATGTTGCCGACGACGGCGCCTCCCCGGCGCAGCACCTGGAGGATGCCGGGCACGCCGAGGCGCGAGTCGGAGCGCAGCTCCATCGGATCGAGATAGTCGGCGTCGATCCGCCGCCACACGGCGTCGGTGCGCTTGAGCCCGGCGATGGTGCGCACGTGCAGCAGCCCGTCGCGCACCACGAGATCGTCGCCCTCGACCAGGAGGAAGCCGAGATAGCGGGCGAGCGCGGCCTGCTCGACATAGGTGCTGCTGTAGGGCCCCGAGGTGAGCAGGCAGATGCGCGGGTCGCTGCGGGCGCAGGACGCGGCCAGTCCGGCCCGGAACGCCTGGAAGAAGGCCGGCAGGCGCTCGACGTGGAGGTCGGCGAACAGGTCCGGGAAGGCCCGGGCGAGCACCATCCGGTTCTCCAGCGCGTAGCCGAGGCCGGAGGGCGCCTGGGTGCGGTCGGCCAGAACCTGCCAGCGCCCGTCGGGGCCGCGGCCGACATCCGCCGCGTAGATCGGCAGCCAGCGCCCGCCGGGCGGCGCGATGCCGTGGACGGGCCGCAGGAACTCGGGATGCCCCGCCGCCACGCCCGCGGGCAGAAAGCCCTCCGAGACGAGCCGTCCGGCGCCGTAGAGGTCGGCGACGATGCGCTCCATCAGGCCGGCGCGCTGAACGATGCCGGCGGACAATTCCGCCCAGTCGGCGGCGTCGATCACGAGCGGCAGCGAGCCCAGCGGCCAGGGATGCTCGCGCCCGTCGCCGTAGACCCGGTAGGAGATGCCGGCGTCGCGGATATGCCGCTCGGCGGAGAGGAAGCGGGCGGCGACCTCGCGGTCGTCGAGCCGGGCGAGGCGTTCGAGGAAGCGCGGCCAGCCGCCGCGCAAGGCGCCGTCCGCATCCATCAGCTCGTCGGCGAGGCCGGGGCGGGGCGCGTACCCTTCCGTCCAGCGGCGCATGCGCGTGGCCGCGTCGTCGGCCACCCAGGTCGAGGCGTCGGGCGTGGGCCCGTCCGCGAGGGCGGCCGAAGCGATCATCGGGGCGCGGGCGTGCGCAGGTCGAGGGTCAGGGGGAAGTCGCCCGTGCGCTCCTCGGCCGGCATCGCGACGCGGCCGGGGGTGTGGCCCATCGCCTCGAACCGGGCGAGGCGGCGCCCCTCCGCCTCGTAGGCGTTGACGGGGAAGCTGTCGTAGTTGCGCCCGCCCGGATGGCTGACATGGTAGCGGCAGCCGCCGAGCGAGCGGCCGCTCCAGGCGTCGAGGATGTCGAAGGTCAGCGGCCCGTGCGGCGGGATCGTCGGGTGCAGCGAGGAGGCCGGCTGCCACGCCTTGAAGCGCAGGCCGGCGACCGCCTCGCCGCTGGCGCCGGTCGGCGTCATCGGCAGGCGCCGGCCGTTGCAGGCGATCACGTGCCGGCCGGGGACGTAGCCCTCGACCTTCACCTGAAGCCGCTCGACGGATGCGTCCACGAAGCGCACGGTTCCCCCGGCTGTCCCCTCTTCGCCCAGCACGTGCCAGGGCTCCAGCGCCTGGCGCAGTTCGAGGCCGACGCCGCCCTGCTCGACCCGGCCGAAGACGGGGAAGCGGAACGCGGCTTGAGCCGCGAAGGCCAGAGGATCGAAGTCGTAGCCGCCGGTCCGCAGGTCTTCCAGCACGCCGAGGAAGTCGGCCCAGAGGAAATGCGGCAGCATGAAGCGATCGTGCAGGGCCGTGCCCCAGCGGACACAGCCCCCCGTCTGCGGCTCGCGCCAGAGCCAGGCGACGATCGCCCGCAAGAGCACCTGTTGCGCGAGGCTCATGCGCGCGTCCGGCGGCATCTCGAAGGAGCGGAATTCGAGCAGGCCGAGGCGGCCCGTCGGCCCGTCCGGCGAGAACAGCTTGTCGATGCAGATCTCGGCCCGATGGGTGTTGCCGGTCACGTCCGCGAGGATGTTGCGAAACAACCGGTCGACCAGCCAGTGCGGGATGTTGGCCTCGTCCGGACCCGGCACCTGGGCCAGCGCGATCTCCAGCTCGTAGAGCCCGTCGTGGCGCGCCTCGTCCATGCGCGGCGCCTGACTCGTCGGGCCGACATAGAGGCCGGCGAACAGGTAGGACAGGCACGGATGCCGCTGCCAGAACAGCACGAGGCTCTTCAGGAGATCCGGCCGGCGCAGGAACGGCGAGTCGGCCGGGCTCGCGCCGCCGAGCACGACGTGGTTGCCCCCGCCCGTGCCGGTGTGGCGCCCGTCGATCATGAATTTTTCCGCGCACAGCCGCGTCTGGCGTGCCTCCTCGTAGAGGCCGGCGGTGATGTCGACGGCCTCGCGCCAGGAGGCGGCGGGGTGCACGTTCACCTCGATCACGCCGGGATCGGGCGTGACCTTGATGACCGAGAGGCGCGGATCGTAGGGCGGCTCGTAGCCCTCGATATGGATCGGCTGGCCGACGGCCTCCGCGGCGCGCTCCAGATGCCCGACGAGGTCGAGGTACTCGTCGGCCCGCTCCAGGGGCGGCATGAACACGCACAGCACGCCGTCGCGGGGCTCGACCGCCAGCGCGGTGCGCACCGCCACGCCCTCGATCCCGCCGCCGTTGGCCCGGTCCGATCTTTTCGGGAGCGGCGCGCCCGGATCGGCGGGCAGGCCGGCGCGGGCGTCGAGCGGGTCCTGCGGGTGGTAGTAGGGGTAGGAGTCCGGCGGCACGTGAGGAAGCGAGCCGAGCGGCAGGCGGAACCCCATCGGCGAGTCGCCGGGGCTGAGATAAGCGCCGCCGCGGCGGAAGGCCCAGGCCTCCGAGATCCAGGCCCGCCCCTCCCCCGCCGCGAGGTTGGCGAGCGGCAGCACGTAGCCGACCGGATTGTCGAGGCCGCGCCCGAACACGCGCTGGAAGCGGGCATCGGCCTCCGGGCTGCCGGTCCGCGGCGCCGCGGTCGTGACGTTGGCCGGCAATTCGCTCTCGCGGGCCTTCCAGTAGGCCGCGTCCTCGTAGGCCGGAAAGACGAAGCGGGCGAGTTCGAGCCGTTCGGCGAGCGCGCCGACCAGTCGCTCGGCATCGGTGATGGTAGCGGTCTTCGAGCCGTCCTCGACGGCGATCAGCTCGGCGTTGCGCCAGGCCGGCACGCCGTCCTTGCGCCAGTACAGGGCGAAGGCCCAGCGCGGCAGGCTCTCGCCGGGATACCACTTGCCCTGGCCGTAATGCAGCATGCCGCCGGGGGCGAAGCGGTCGCGCAGGCGCCGCACCAGCCGGTCGGCCAGGCCCCGCTTGGTCGGGCCCACGGCGGCGACGTTCCATTCGGGGGATTCGAAGTCGTCCACCGAGACGAAGGTCGGCTCGCCGCCCATGGTCAGGCGCACGTCCTGCGCGGCCAGATCCGCGTCGATGCGCTCGCCGAGCCGGTCCATCGCCGTCCAGATCTCGTCCGAGAACGGCTTGGTGATGCGCGGCGCCTCGGCGACGCGGCTGATCGTCATGTCGTGGGCGAATGCGACCTCGGCCGGTTCGGCGAGCCCCGAGATCGGCGCGGCGGCGTTGTGGTGGGCGGTGGCCGCCAGCGGGATGTGCCCCTCGCCGGCGAGCAGGCCGGAGGTGGCGTCGAAGCCGATCCAGCCGGCGCCGGGCAGGTAGACCTCGGCCCAGGCGTGCAGGTCGGTGAAGTCGCTGGTGGTGCCCGCCGGGCCGTCGACCGCGGTGGTGTCGGGCACGAGCTGGATCAGGTAGCCCGAGACGAAGCGGGCGGCCAGCCCGAGCCGGCGCAGCACCTGCACCAGCAGCCACGCGGAATCCCGGCAGGAGCCGCTCTTCAGGGTCAGGGTCTCGGCCGGCGTCTGCACGCCGGGCTCCATGCGCACGCCGTAGGCGACCGCCGCCCGCACCCGCTCGTTCAGCGCCACGAGGAAGTCGACCGTGTGGGTCTCGTCGGGCACCTCGGCCAGAAAGGCGTCGATCTCCGCGCCCTGCGCGTCGTCGAGGACGAGGTAGGGCGCGAGCGCGACCTTGAGGTCCGCCTCGTAGTCGAAGGGGCGGCGCTCGGCATAGGGCTCGACGAAGAAGTCGAACGGGTTGATCACCGCGAGATCGGCGGTGAGATCGACCTCGACCCGGAACTCGGCGGTCTTCTCCGGGAAGACGAGGCGGGCGAGCCAGTTGCCGGCCGGATCCTGCTGCCAGTTGATGAAGTGGTTCTCCGGCGTCACCCTCAGCGCGTAGGCCGGCACCTTCGTCCGGGCATGGGGCGCCGGGCGCAGGCGGATCGTCTGCGGCCCCAGCGCGATCGGCCGGTCGTAGCGGTAATGCGTGACGTGGTGCAGGGCGGCTTGGATCGACACGGAGGCTCCGGAAGTCGTTTCTCGATGTCTCGCGACGGTTCGGTGCGGCGCGCTCTGCCGCGGGTCGCGCACCTTATACATCCCGGCGGCGGGATGGAGCGCTCGAAAAAGCAAGAACCGTGCAGTCGCCCCGGTGCCCGACGGCGGGGAACTTCGCCCGGCTCACGACCCTTGGTTCCGGCGCGGCCCGGTTCCTGTGGGGAGCCCGCAGCGGCCGGAGCGGGGCCTCCCATGCAGATCTTCCAGTGCCAAGCCTGCGACCAGCCGGTCTCGTTCGAGAGCACGGTCTGCGAGAGCTGCGAGCGCCGGCTCGGTTACGTCTGCGACCGGCACGAGGTCTCGGCGCTGGAGCCCTGCGGCGCGGACGCGCGCGGCCCCCTGTTCCGGGCCTACGCCCATCCGGGCCGCAAGTACCGCCTCTGCGCCAACGCCGTCCATGGCGCCTGCAACTGGATGGTGCCGGCCGAATCCGGCGAAGCCTTCTGCGTCGCCTGCCGCCACAACCGCGTGGTGCCGGACCTGGGCGTTCCGGCCAATCTCGAACCCTGGCGCCAGATCGAGGCGGCCAAGCACCGGCTGTTCTACTCGCTGCTGCGCCTCGACCTGCCGCTGGTGACGCGGGCGCAGTATTCCGACGGGCTCGCCTTCGACTTCCTCGCCGAATCCGCCGGGCCGCCGGTGATGACGGGCCATCTCGACGGGCTCATCACCCTGTCCGTCGCCGAGGCCGACGACGTGGAGCGCGAGCGCCGCCGCAAGCTGTTCGGCGAGTACTACCGCACCCTGCTCGGCCACTTCCGCCACGAGATCGGGCACTACTTCTGGAACCTGCTGGTGCGCTTCGACGCGAGCCTGCCGGTCTTCCGCCTCCTGTTCGGCGACGAGAGCGCCGATTACGGCGTCGCGCTCCGGCGTCACCACGCCGAGGGGCCGCCGCCCGATTGGCAGGAATCCTTCGTCTCGGCCTACGCCACCGCCCACCCGTGGGAGGATTTCGCCGAGACCTTCGCCCATTACCTGCACATCGTCGACACGCTGGAGACGGGCAGCGCCTTCGAGATCCGCCTGCGGCCGAAGCTGCGCGGCGCAGCGGAGCCGGCGGCGCCATCCACCTGCGTCGATTTCGACCCCTACGGGACGCCGGATTTCGAGCGGGTGATCGAGGCGTGGATCCCGCTGACCTACGCGGTGAATTCGCTCAACCGCTCCATGGGCCAGCCGCCGCTCTACCCGTTCAAGCTGACGCCCGCGGTGATCGCCAAGCTCGCCTTCGTGCACGAGCGGATCTACGCCGCCCGCACCCCCGGCGGCCTCTCGGACGAGGCGAGCGCGGAGATGCTGAAGGCGGTGATCGCGGGCTTGCGCCAGCGGGTGGCGGCGCCGACGGCCTGATCGTCTTCGAACGATTGCGCGCGGGCGCGTGCCGACGCTGGAGCGGAGGGCGCGGTGAGGCGCCGTGAGCGTCGGTGCCGGAAGACTCGTTCGAGTCGTCCGGCACGACCGGCGGCCATGTATGACTGCTTACTGCGCCGGGGCGGCCGGGGCCTTGGGCGCGGCGGGCTTCGGCGCCGGCTTGGCCCCGGGCGCCGGGCCGGCGGTGCCGGTGGCGGCGGGACCGTTGGCGGTGGCGCCCGGCGCGGCCTTCGGTGTCCACTCGGCATCGGCGCGGGGGCCGTTCGGGCCGTTGGTCGGGCCGGTGAGCTGGCCGGGCTGGGTGTCGCTCACCCTGGTCCAGGTCTGCGACTGGCACAGGAAGGCGATCAGGCAGCCCTTGACGGTCAGTTCTTCCGGGCCGTCCGACCAGACCGTGACGTCGTAGAACTTGCCGTCCTCGGCGTTGTAGATCTTGCCCTCGTAATGGGCCTCGTCGTTCAGCTTGAGGCCGAGGATGAGCTGGTGGCCGAGGGAGGCGCGCGTGCGCTTCTTCGGATCGGGGTTGCGGAAGTCGACCCGCGGCTTGCCCTCGTCGTTGAGCGGCGTCTTCAGCCACACGGCGTAACCGCACAGGTTCCTCTCCTGCGGGCCGCACTTCTCGACGCGGATGCGGGCCTTGCCGTCCTGGGTCAGCCAGGTGCCGCTCGGGTCGTGCGGCGCCGCGGCCGAGGCGGGGACGGCCAGCAGGGCGCCGAGGGCGGCACCGAGGCCCGCGCCGCGGGCGGTGCGGAGGCAGGCCATGCGCGCACCGATCGGTCCGAAGTTCATGCAATCATCCCCACATCCGGCGCGGCGGCGATTCCGTGCCGCACCGCTCGATCCTGACCATTCGGGCCGGCCGTCGGCGGCCGAGCCGGGGCCGGTCCGCCTGGACCGTTGCCCTCTCGCCGCAGCCATCGGATCGGAAGGTGACCGGATCATGACCGCCGCGGGGCGGTTTCGGCGCAATCGACCGCCCTTTGCGGGACACGTGCGAAAAGGGCCGGTGCCCAGCGGCACCGGCCCTTTCGAACGAACCCTGTCGGCCCGCGGCTTAGTGTCTCTCGCGAAACGCCCGCTGCGCCGACGCGTCCGCAGGGGAAGCGACCGGTGACCGGGAGTTTCGTGAGGCGCTCTTACTCGGCCGGGGTGACGTCGGCGGTGAAGTGACCGCACCAATCCTTGGACGCCACCACCGGCCACAGGCCCTGGCCCTGCGGATCGGGCTGGCTCACCGGCGGGTTGAAGCGGCACAGGCCCTGGTCGCCCGAAGCCTGGGCGCCGTTGGTCTTGTGGTCGTCGAAGAAGCGGCAGCTCTGGCAGGCGGCGTTGCTGTTGGTGGCCATGGTCTCTCTCCGGTTGTCGTTCGGTGTCGTCGTCGGCGGTTCGGCCCCGCTGGCTCCTGGCCCGGCACCCCGCCGTCACGAGCCTTAATTAGAACGGGTCCAAACTTGGATCAAGCTCTTTAGAACGATTCCGGATAGTGAGCCGGGCAAAAACCGCTCACGAACACGCGAGGCGGAGAGCGACGCTCTCCGCCTCGGGGCAATCCGAAGAAGGATGAGTCTCGGGGGTAGAGCCTCGTCCCGAAAGGGGGCGGCCGGCTTGTCTAAATAGAAATTCGCTATCTGAGCGAGCACAGCGTCACGCATATGCCCGCCTTGGTTTCATTCGCCAGGGTCCGCGCAGCCGGCGGCAACTCATACCGTTTCCGCTTGATCGCCTCGGGTTCGGCCATCCTCCGTCATCGCGAGCGGCAGCGAAGCGATCCAGGGCGCGACAGGTCCGGAAAGGTCGCGCCCTGGTTTGCCACGGCTTCGCCTCGCAAGGACGCAGGACAGGCCGAACTCATCGACCGGATGTCGTATGAAAAGACGATGCTCCAGCGTGCCGGCTGCGTCAGGCCGCGGCGGCGCGGTCGAGGCTGGCGGCGACGAGACCGGCGAGGTCCGAGGCTTCGTTGCGGATGTCGGGCACCGCCATGCATTCCCACAGCACCCCGCGCAGCAGGGGGCCGAGGATCCAGAGCGCTCCCCCGCCCTCCCCCGGCGAGGAACCGAGCGCCCTGTAGTCGGCGCCCGCATCGAGGCCGAGGCCGAACGGGCCGGGGCGCACGAAGCCCCGTTCGAGCAGACGCCGCAGCAGCGGGTCACGGCTCTCCGCGAGATGGCCGAAGCCGGTGGCGTCGATCATCGCCTGAACGGCGAGGCGTTCGCTGCGCCCGGCGCCGCGGAAGCGCAGGGTCACCACCGCCTGCGCCGCCTCGTCCGCGATGTCGAGGACGCGGCCGGCCCGCACCGTCAGGGCGCCGCGGGCGATCTCGTCGGCGATCGTCCGCGCGGCGGGCGGTGCGGTGCGGTGGCGGTGCACGTCCCAGAACGGGCGCAGATGGCGCAGGAAGCGGGCCTGCTCCGGCGGCGGCAGGCCGCGCCAGATCGTGTCGGTGAGTGGGCGCAGGGCATCGATCACCCCGTGCCAGCCGATGCCCGCCGCCTCCGCCCGCGCCACCTCCCCGCGGAGACGGGCGAGGAGCCGCGGCAGGGAGGCGAAGTCGGCGGGCGCCAGGTCCGGAGCCGGCCACGGGCCCGCCGGGGCATGGGCGTTCGGCAGCAGGCCGCGGCGCGACAGGGCGATGATGGCGCCGGTAAACCCGTGCGCCCGCAGGCTCGCCACCGCGTCGAGCATGGTGAGGCCGGTCCCGACGACGAGGACCGGCGCGTGCGGATGCAGGCGCCCGAACTGCTCCGGGGCCCAGGGGTCGAGGCTGTGGCGGCTCCGCGGCGCGGCGGCGGCGAGGTTGCCCATGGCGAGCACGGCCCCGGCGACCCGGTGGGCCTGGCCGCCCTCCATGCGCAGCAGGAAGCCGTCGGCCCGCGGCTCCAGATCGACGATTCCGTCGTTGACGAGTTGCAGACGCGGCACCCCCGGCCCGGTGACGGCCCCGGTCAGCAATTCGGTGAGGTAGCTGCCGTAATGGCCGCGCGCCACGAAGGTGCCCGCCGGGGTCTTCGCCACGCCCTCTTCACCCAGGCCCGCCCCGGCGAGCCAATCCTCGAAATGGGCCGGCCGGTCGGGGAAGGCGCTCATGTTGGCGGCGCGCACGTTGAGGAGATGGGCCGGGTTGCCCGTGCCGTAGGCCAGCCCGCGCGCAAAGCTTCCCCGGCGCTCGCACAGCAGCACCGGCCGCTCCGGCGGCAGGGCGGAGAGGAGCTGGAGCGCGGCCATGGTGCCGCTGAACCCCGCCCCGATCACGGCGATGGGGGGCAAACTCGCCTGACGGGTCATCTCGAACGGTCCCTTTCGCCAAATCGTCTCGTTTTTTTGGAGGACGCGAACGGGATGGGCGTATCTCCTCCCCTTGCGGGGAGAGAGGATGGCGGGAGCGGGAAACGATCAGCTTCCCGGCTTGCGCACGGCCCCGGCGATGTCGACGGTCTTCGGCACCAGCTTCAGCCCGTGGAAGGTGTCGGCGATGCGCTGCTGCTCCCGCGTCACCGCCGCGTCGAGGGGGCGGATGCCGTAGGTCTGGCGCTCGAGGGCCACGCTCAGGATCGGGGCCGGGATGCCGACGGAGGGGGAAAGCGCCTTCGCCACCGCATCGGTGTCGTCCCTGGCCCAGGCGTCGACCTCCGCGATCGCCGCGACGATGGCGTCGAGGGCCGGGCCGTTCCCGGCGGCGAAGCTTTTCGAGGCGAGGTAGAACTGGTGGTTCGGCACGAGGCCGGTGCCGTCGGCGAGCACCCGGGCGTTGCCGCCGGCTTCGGCCGCCGCGAAGTACGGGTCCCAGATCGCCCAGGCATCGACGGCGCCGCGCTCGAAGGCCGCCCGCGCATCCGCGGGGGCGAGGTAGACGGGGGTGATGTCGGCGAGGCTCAGGCCCGCCGCCTCGATCGCCCGCACCAGCAGGTAGTGCACGTTCGAGCCCTTGTTCAGCGCGACCTTCCTGCCGCGCAGATCGACCACCGACCGGGCCGGGCTCGACTTCGGCACCAGGATCGCCTCGCCCCTGGGCGCGGCCGGCTCGTGGGCGACGTAAGTCAGACCGTCGCTCGCGGCCTGGGCGAAGATCGGCGGGGTCTCGCCCGCCGAGCCGAAATCGACGGCGCCCGCGTTCAGGGCCTCCATCAGCGGCGGGCCGGAGGGGAACTCCGACCATCGCACCCGGTAGCCGAGCGCCTTCAGCCGCGGCTCCAGGGTGCCGCGGCCCTTGAGCAGGACCAGCGTGCCGTATTTCTGGTAGCCGATCCGCACCGTGCGCTCGTCAGCGTGCGCCGCGAGCGTCAGGCTGGCGAAGATCAGCGCGGCGAGCGCCAGCCACGGGCGCGGCGGCGGCTTTGGTGCGAGAGCGATCCGAGCGCGGGCGGTCATCACGAGACATTCCCGGTCAATGGGCGCCGACGCGGCGGGTCGGCACGATGTCGTTGGCGATGACCTCGCCGAACGGGCCGTTGTTGCGGGCCGTGCTCGGCGCCGTTCCGGTGGTGGCGCGCAAGGGGAGCTTGGGGAAGACCAGTTCGGCGAAGCGGTAGGCCTCCTCCAGATGCGGGTAGCCGGAGAGGATGAAGCGATCGATGCCGAGATCGATGTACTCCTTCATCCGGTCGGCGACCTGGGTCGCCGAGCCGACCAGCGCCGTGCCCGCCCCGCCGCGCACGAGGCCGACGCCGGCCCAGAGGTTGGGCGAGACCACGAGCTTCGAGCGGTCGCCGCCGTGCAGCGCCATCATCCGGCTCTGGCCGACCGAATCCTGGCGCTTCAGCGTCGCCTGCGCCTGGGCGATGGTGGCGTCGTCGAGCCGCGAGATCAGCCGCTCCGCCGCGTCCCAGGCCTCGCCTTCCGTCTCGCGCACGATCACGTGCAGGCGGATGCCGTAGGAGAATCTTTTGCCCTTTCTCTCGGCGGCTTCGCGCGCTTTCGCAATTTTCTCGGCGACGCCGGCCGGAGGCTCGCCCCAGGTGAGGTAGACCTCGCAATGCTCGGCCGCGACCTCGATGCCGGCGGGCGAGGACCCGCCGAAATACAGCGGCGGATAGGGCGCCTGCACCGGCCGGAAGATCACCCGGCCGTTCTCGGCGCGCAGGTGCTTGCCCGCGAAGTTCACCGTTTCGCCGGCCATCAGCCCGCGCCAGATGTGGAGGAACTCGTCGGTGACGACGTAGCGCTCGTCGTGGTCGAGGAACACGCCGTCGCCCTTGAGCTCCACCGGATCGCCCCCGGTCACCACGTTGATGAGGAGGCGCCCGTCCGAGATCCGGTCTAGCGTCGCGGCCATGCGCGCGGCCGCCGACGGCTCCTGCAGGCCGGGGCGGACGGCGACGAGGAAGCGCAGGCGCTGCGTCAGCGGCGCGAGCGCCGAGGCGATCACCCAGGAATCCTCGCAGGAGCGGCCGGTCGGCAGCAGCACGCCGTAATAGCCGAGGTCGTCCGCTCCTTGCGCGATCTGGCGGAGATACGGAAGCGACACGTCGCGGGCGCCTTCCGAGGCGCCGAGATAGCGGCCGTCGCCGTGGGTGGGCAGGAACCAGAGAACGTCGGTCTTGCCGTCGGTCTGTACGCTCATGGAAGGACGCTCCAGAAAATGGAAAAAATCAGGCGCGGTGGCCGAGGAGCCGTTCGAGGATGCGGCCTTCGAGTTCGGCCAGAGCCGGGTCGCCGCGGCGGCGGGGGCGCGGCACGTCCACATCGACGTCGAGGGCGATGGCGCCCTTCTCGACCACGAGGATGCGGTCGGCGAGCGCCACCGCCTCGCCGACATCGTGGGTGACGAGGATCGCGGTGAAGCCCTGGGCCGCCCAGATCCGTTCGATCATCGCCTGCATCTCGATGCGGGTGAGCGCGTCGAGCGCGCCCAGGGGCTCGTCCAGCGCGAGCAGGGCCGGGCGGCTGACCAGGGCGCGGGCGAGCGCCACCCGTTGGCGCTGGCCGCCGGACAGCGTCGCGGGCCAGTCGCCGGCCTTTTCCGCGAGGCCGACCTCGTCGAGCACCGCCAGCGCCCGCTTGCGCCGCTCGGCGCGGCCGGTCTCGCGCCCGAGCCCGACCGCGACGTTGTCGGCGACCCGCGCCCAGGGCAGCAGCCGCGGCTCCTGGAACATGATTTTTTTCGATTGCCCCGCGCCGTTTCCTGCCCCGCCGTTGATCGTCACGCGGCCGGCGCTCGGCTCTTCGAGGCCGAGGATCAGGCGCAGCAGGGTGCTCTTGCCGCAGCCCGAGCGGCCGACCACGGCCACGAACTGGCCCGCGGGCACGTGCAGATCGAGACCGCGGATGACGGTGGCGCCCCCGTCGAAGCTTTTCGTCAGGCCGCGCAGGGTGAGGGCGAGGCCGGTGGTGCGGTCTCCGGCGAACGCGTTCCCGACGGGCAAGGCAGCGGACATGGGGCTCACTCGCGGCAGAAGATCAGGTGTTGCGGTAGGCCGGGTTCCAGGCGAGGCAGGTGCGCTCCAGCGCCCGGGTCAGGCTGTCGGCGAGCTTGCCGAGGGCGGCGTAGATCAGGATCGCCAGCACCACGACGTCGACCAGCATGAACTCGCGGGCCTGCATCGCCATGTAGCCGAGGCCGGAATTGGCCGAGATCGTCTCGGCGACGATCAGCGTCAGCCACATGATGCCGAGCGCGTAGCGGACGCCGACGAAGATCGACGGCATCGCGCCCGGCAGCAGCACCCGCCGGAACAGCGCGCGCCGGTTCATGCCGTAGACCCGGCCCATCTCCATCAGGTGCGGATCGACCGAGCGGATGCCGTGCAGGGTGTTGGCGTAGACGGGGAAGAACACGCCGAGCGCCACGAGGAACAGCTTGGCCCCCTCGTCGATGCCGAACCACAGGATCACCAGCGGGATCAGCGACAGGTGCGGGATGTTGCGCACCATCTGCAGCGTGGTGTCGGTGAGCTTTTCCGAGAGGTTCGACAGCCCGTTGGCGAGCCCGAAGGCCAGCCCGATGCCGCCGCCGATCAGGAAGCCGGCCGCGGCGCGGGCGAAGCTCACCCACAGGTTCTCCCAAAGCTCCCCGGTCTGGGCGAGGCGCCAGCCCGCGGCGGCGACGTCGAGGGGGGCGGGCATGAACCGGGTCGAGACCAGCCCGAGCGAGGCCGCCGCCTGCCAGCCGGCGATGACGAGGGTCGGCAGCAGCCAGGGCAGCAGTCTGCCCACGGGCAGGCGCGGCGGGCGGCGTGCCGTCGGCGCCGCCTCCTTGCTGGCGCGGCCGGGAAGCGATCGGAGGGCGGCTGAATCGGCCATGGTCGGGCTCACCCGTCGTTCCGGGGCTTGTCGGGCGCCGCGGCCGGCGCCCGGACGATGTCGGACACCCGCACCGGGCGCGGGATCACGCCGAGGGCGTGGAAGCGGTCGGCAATGCGCTGCTGCTCGGCGGTGACCGCCGCATCCATCGGCGCGATCACGAAGCGGATGCGTTCCACCGCCCGCCGCGTGGCGGGCAGCGGCACGCCGGTGACCTTCGACAGGCTCGCCGCGACGCTGCCACGGTTGGCCTCGCACCACACCGCGACCGCGCCGAGCGCCGCGAGCGCCGCGTTCAGCACCTCCGGCCGCGCTCGCACGAAGTCTCCGTTCGCCAGGAAGAAGTTGTTGGTGGGCGTGATGTCGGGGGCCTGCGCCAGGATGCGCGCGCCGCCCCCCTCCTCGGCGATGGCGAAGTAGGGATCCCACACCGTCCAGGCGTCGATCGTGCCGCCGGCGAACGCCGCCGCGCCGTCGGCGGGGGCGAGCAGGACGGGGGTGATGTCGCGGTAGGACAGGCCCGCCTTCTCGAGGGCGGCGACGGTGAGGTTGTGCGCGCTCGATCCCTTGGCGAAGGCGACGCGCTTGCCCTTGAGGTCGGCGAGCGTGGCGACGGTCGAGCCCTTCGGCAGCAGGATGGCCGAACCGGAGCCGCCCCCGGGCTGAGCCGCCGCGTAGACGAGGCCCGCGCCCGCGGCCTGGGCGAAGATCGGCGGCGCGTCGCCGGTCTGGCCGAAATCGATCGCGCCGAGGCTCAGGGCTTCCAGGAGCGGCGGGCCGAACGAGAACTCGACCCAGCGCACGCCCACGCCCTGCGGCTTGAGGGCGGCCTCGATCGCCGCCTGCTCCCGGGCGACGGCCAAAATGCCGTTCTTCTGGTAGCCGATGCGCAGCATGCCGGGCTCGACGGCTCGGGAGACGCGCGCGCCAAGCGTGGTGCCGGTCGCGGCGAGGGCGGCGAGGAAGCGGCGGCGGTGGAGCATCGTCGCCTCAGCGCGCGGCGGCGGCGGGCAGCGCCGCGGGTGCGACGGCGCCGGGCGCCGCGTCGATGAGCCGGGCGAGTTCGGCCGCGGCCTGCGCCACCCGGGCGCGCACGATCGCGTCGGAGACGCGCCCCTCGGCGATCTCGGTGTCGCCGGCATAGACCGAGGTCGGCGCCGTCTGCGCCGAGAAGAAGCCGAACAGCGGGCGCAAGGAATGCTCGACCACCAGCGCGTGGCGCGGGCCGCCGCCGGTCGCGGTCAGAACCACCGGCTTGCCGACGAGCGCGTCCGGGGCGACGAAGTCGATCAGGTGCTTGAACAGGCCGGCATAGCTGCCCTTGTAGACCGGCGAGCCGACGATCAGCGCGTCGGCCGACTCGATCCCTTCGACGATCCGCGCCGCCGGAAGCGGTAGGGCCGAGCGGCTCGCGACCGCGATCCCGGTGCCGGCATCGACCAGATCGTAGAGCTTCAGGTCGATCGGGCGCAGGCGCGATAGTTCGGCGGCCACCGCCTCGACCAGGGTGCGGGTGCGGGAGGGGCGGTGCGTGTTGCCGGAAAAGGCAACGATCCGTGCAGGCATCGCATATGATCCGGGGCAGGACCGCACATGCATAAAGACAATTCCCCGAACACCCGCTCCGGGTGTGTCGGATGTCATGTCTTCATCGAGGCGCGGGGTGTTGTGGAAGCATTGTCGCCCTGAAATGTAGTGACCTAACCTGCGGCAAATCAACGGATTGTTCTTACGTTATTCTTCGCGATCGGAGGAGAGGTGCATTGCCTCCGTCGAGCCGGCGGGAAGAATTTTTTGTAAGGACGTGCGGCTTCCCGGCGTCCATGCGGAGGACGTGCGGGCGCTCGGTGCGGACCGGCGCGGCCCTGCCCTGCGTGCAGGTCTGCGTCCCGGTCGATCCGCTGTCCGCGCTCCGCGAGATGACCATGTTGCGCGCTCATGCTGCGGTGCAAGAAGCACCCGCCGCCGACGGAGCATCCGCATGGTATCCCTGCCGATCCTCGCGCTGGCCGTTGCCTCCTTCGGCATCGGCACGACCGAGTTCGTCATCATGGGCCTTCTGCCGGAGGTGGCGCGCGACTTCGGCGTCACGATCCCGCAGGCGGGCCATCTCGTCTCGGGCTACGCGATGGGCGTGGTGGTCGGCGCGCCGCTCGTGGCCATGGCGACCGCGCCGCTGCCGCGCAAGGCCGCCCTGCTCGCGCTGATGGCGGTGTTCACGCTGGGCAATCTCGCCTGCGCCCTGGCCCCGAGCTACGGGCTGCTGATGGCGGCCCGGGTCGCCACGGCCTTCGCCCACGGTGCCTTCTTCGGCATCGGCGCCATCGTCGCGCGCAACCTCGTGCCGCGGGAGAAGCGGACGCAGGCCGTCTCGCTGATGTTCGCCGGGCTGACGCTGGCCAACGTGCTGGGCGTCCCGCTCGGCACCGCGCTCGGTCAGGCTCTGGGCTGGCGCGCGACCTTCTGGGCGGTGGTCGCCATCGGGCTCGCGGCGGGCGCGGCCATCGCGCTGGCCCTGCCCGGCGGGATGCCGGGGACGCGCGGCGGGCTGGCCAGGGAATTCCGGGCGCTCGGGCGCTGGCCGGTGCTGCGGCCGATGCTGGTCTCGACCTTGTCCTCGGTGAGCTTCTTCACCGTGTTCACCTACATCGCGCCGTTCCTGCTCACCGTGACACACCTTTCCCCCGGCGGGGTGACGGGCGCGCTGTTCGCGGCGGGCGTCGGCCTCACCGTCGGCAACCTCGCCGGCGGCTGGCTCGCGGATCGAAGCCTGATGCGCACGGTGCTCGGCAGCTTCGCCGGGCTGATCGCGGTGCTCGCGGCGTTCGCATGGGTCGCGCCCTTCGCCGGTCCGGCGCTCGCGGTGCTGGTGCTGTGGAGCGGGCTCGCCTTCGCCCTGGTCTCGCCGCTCCAGGTCTGGGTGGTGGAGGCGGCGAGCGACGCCCCGAACCTCGCCTCGACCCTGAATCAGGGCGCGTTCAACCTCGGCAACGCGCTCGGCGCCTGGCTCGGCGGCACCGCGCTGACGCTCGGCGCGGGCTACGCCGAACTGCCGGCCCTGGCGGCCGGGGTCTCGGTGCTCGGTCTCGGCCTGGCCGCCACGGCGGTGGCGCGGCCCGTGTGGCCGTCCCTGGCCGGAAGCCAGGGGCGGTCGTGAAGCGCCTTATGCCAAGCGGCCTGGAAGACGACCGACGGTCGTCTTCCTCTGCGTCCGACGGACGCCCGCCGCCGCGCCTTCGCGCGGGCAACCGGCGATGCGTCGGGATCGTCGCCGGTCGGTGTTACATCGGCGGGGTGAGGCCGTCCTTGCCGACGGCGACGAGCTTGCCGTCGAGCTTGGTCCCGTCCTTGGCCGTGACCGCGAAGATCTTCCCGCCCGGGGTCAGGATCGACCTGTCGGCCTGCTCGAAGGCGACGATCGGCGCCTTGGGCGGCACCACGATCGTCTTCGAGCCGTCCTTGTCGTAGGTCACGGTCAGCGTGCGCTCGCCCGAACTGCCGGAGCCGGTGCTGCCGGACACGGTCGCGTTGGTCATCGAGCTCTTGACCTTCGGGGCGCCCCCCGCGCCGGCGCCGGCGGCCTTCACGGTGCCGTTGGTCATGGAACTCTTCACGACCGGCCCGGCGCCCGCTCCCGCCGTGTGGTCGGGGATCGCGTCCCAGGCGTAGTGGCCTTCCGCCGTGCCGCGCATGGCTTCGGGGAACAGCACCACTTCGAGCGCCGTCATCGGGTTCTCGCCCTTGGTGGCGGTGCCGATGAAGGTACCCTCCTTGATCTGGTCGAGGCTGGATTTCACCACCCAGGCGAACTTGGCGCCGCCGAGCTGGATCGTCTCGGACTTGCCCTCGTTGGTCTTGACCGTGACCGAGTTGGCGTCGCTGCTCTCGATCGTGCCGCGCACCCGCTTGAGTTCCGGCTCGGCCTGGGCCGCACCCGCGAGCGTCGTCAGGGCGGCGACCGCCAGGGCGGTCCGCATCGTGCGTAACATGGTGTTCCCTCCGTTTTGGGTCGGAGGGTTATGGGGCGGACCCCGGCGACGGACAGGCTTGTGCGCAAGATAGTGATGCGCAACCGTGCTTATTTTCCGCTCATATCGCATCCGCTCGACGGCCGCGGTCTCCCCTCCGTCCTTGCGAGGCTCGGCGCAAGCGATCCGGAACGCCGGCTTCTCCGGAGATGTCGCGCCCCTGGATCGCTCCGTCGGCGCTCGCGATGACGGCGGCTGGCAAAAACCGGAGCCGTCCCCGGATATGATCGCGGATCAGTCCTCCAGTCCCTGCGCCCGGCGCCGGGCGGCGCGGACCTTCTCCATGCGGGCGACCGAGAACACGGAGGCCTCGTAGAGGAGCAGCATCGGGATCGCGAGCGAGAGCTGCGAGATCACGTCCGGCGGCGTCAGCACCGCGGCGGCGACGAAGACCAGCACGATGGCGTAGCGCCGCTTCTCCCGCAGGAAGGCCGCGTCGATCACGCCGATCTGTCCCAGAAGCGTGAGGATCACCGGCATCTGGAACGCGAGCCCGAAGGCGAAGATCAGCGTCATGATCAGCGAGAGATACTCGTCGACCTTCGGCAGGAGCCGGATCGTCGCCTCGCCCGGCTGTCCGATCTGCTGCAGCGAGACCGAGAACTGGATCAGCAGCGGCATCGCCAGGAAGTAGACGACCAGCGCGCCGAGCACGAAGAAGATCGGCGTGGCGACGAGATAGGGCAGGAAGGCCTGCCGCTCGTTGCGGTAGAGGCCGGGCGCGACGAAGGCGTAGACCTGCGCGGCGATGATGGGGAAGGCGAGGAAGCCCGCCCCGAACACGCTGAGCTTGATGTTGGTGAACACCTGCTCGAGGAAGTGCGTCGCGATCAGTTCCGCGTTCTGCGGCCCGACGATCGAGACGTAGGGGTGCACCAGGATGTTGTAGATCTGCCTCGAGAAGAAGAAGCAGCCGAAGAACATCACGATGAACGCGATCAGCGACTTGATCAGCCGCGAGCGCAGTTCGATCAGGTGCTCCAGAAGGGGGGCCCGCGAGGCCTCGATCTCGGCCTCATCGCGCTCGTCGCTCATGGAGTCGGGCCTGTCTCGGGCTTGGTGCCGGGGGGGATGGGGGCGGCGTCGGTGGACGACGGCGCATCGGCGGCATGCCCCGCCGCCGCCTGCTGCTCGGCCGTGGGCCGAGGCACGTCGAAGCTGCCCCCCGCGCCCTTGGAGGCCGTCGCGTCGGCGCGGCCCTCGACCGCGCTGCGGATCTCGTTGCGGATCGTGTCGACGGGGTTGAAGGTCGGGCGCGCGGCATCGACGCTGCGCTTCACGCCCTCGACGTCGCGGCGGACCTCTTCGAGTTCGGCCTCGCGGATCGCCTCGTTGAACTGCGACTGGAACTCGCCGGCCATGCGCCGGACCTTGGTGGTGATCTGGCCCAGCGTGCGCAGGGCCTTCGGCAGATCCTTGGGTCCGATGACGATCAGGGCGACGCCGCCGATCAGCATCACCTCGCCCCAGCTCATGTCCAGCATCGCGTCGTCCGTCCCGCGGGCCCGCGCCCGATGAGGACGGGCGCGCCGCCCGCGCTACCGTGCCCGGCGCCGATCTTCAACCGTGCCGGGCCACCGCCTCGGCCCCGGTCCTGCCTTTGTCCGGGGGCGTTCAGACCGGCTTGTGGTCGCCCGCCGGCACGTGCGCCTGCTGCGGGGCGGTGCCCGGCGCGCCCTGGTGCGGCAGCGTGCGGACCGGGTCGTTCGGGCCCGCCGGCGTGGTGGCCGCCGTGTGGTTCGGCTGGGTCTCGTCGTCGGCCATGCCCTTCTTGAAGGCCTTGATGCCCTTGGCGACGTCGCCCATCAGCTCCGACACCTTGCCGCGGCCGAACAGCAGCATGACGACGACCGCGACGATGACCCAGTGCCAGACACTCATGCTGCCCATGGCAACCTCCTGCGCCGCACCAACTCCGGCGGCACCTCCTCTTGAATTGGGGCGAACCTAGGGATCGACTGGCGCGAACACAAGCAGCGCTGGGCGCCGAACCGGGCAAACCCTGCGCAGCCCTTGCCCTTCTTTGTCGCAGGCCGCCCCGTTGCCGGGCGGGCGGTCAGGCGGTCGGGAAGGCCGCCTCGAACCGGGCGCGGGCCTCGGCCAGGTCGATCGGTTCCGGTGCGGCGAGACGGGCGAGCGCGGCCTGCGCCCGGCGCGCGCCCTCCCCCCCCAGATCCGGGGTCGCCTCGGCCACCGCCCGCATCTCCTCCATGCGCCCGTTGCAATGGAGCACCACGTCGATGCCGGCGCGATAGGCGGCTTCCGCCCGCGCGCGGAACGGCCCCTGGAGCGCGTGCATCGACAGGTCGTCGGTCATCAGCAGGCCGTCGAAGCCGATCTCGCCGCGGATCACCTCGCGGATCACCGTCGGCGACAGGGTGGCCGGCCGCTCGGGGTCGAGGTTGGCGAACACCACGTGGGCACTCATGGCGAGCGGCAGGTCGGCGAGCGCCCGGAACGAACGGAAATCGCTCTCGCCGAGGCCGGCCCGGTCGGCCTCCACCACGGGCAGGTCGAGATGGCTGTCGCAGGTCGCCCGGCCGTGCCCGGGAACGTGCTTGATCACCGGCAGCACGCCGCCGGCCAGCAGCCCCTCGGCCACGGCCCGCCCGAGTTCGATCACCCGCTCGGGCGTGTCGCCGTAGGCCCGGTCGCCGATGATGGCGTCCGAGCCCGCCACGGGCACGTCGAGCATCGGCGCGCAATCGACGTTGATGCCGACGTCTTCCAGATCGTGGGCCATCAGCCGGGCGCCGAGCCGGGCCATCGCCGCGGCCTCTTCGCCGAGCGCGCCGAAGCGCCCGCCGGCGGGATATCGCGGCCAGTGCGGCGGCCCCAACCGCTGCACCCGGCCGCCCTCCTGATCGATCAGGATCGGCGCGTCCGCCCGGCCGAGCGTCTCGCGCAAGGAGGCGGTCAGGGCGCGCACCGCGTCCGGTGTGCCGATGTTGCGCTTGAACAGGATGAAGCCCCAGGGCCGCAGGTCGCGGAAGAAGGCGGCCTCCTCGGGCGTCAGCGCCGTGCCGGAGCAGCCGAGGACGACGGCGCGGGGCGTGCTGGCGGAAGTCATGGCGGGCCGGCCTTCCTCGGAAGTGACAGGGCGCTGCGAAACGGGGCGGGGCTAGCTTGCCGCAAGCTCCTCGATCGCCGCCGAGGACGGCTTCGATCCCACTCTCGCCCTCATCCTGAGGGCGAGAGTGGGATATTCACGATCGGCCGGGTCCGGGCGAATCGTCAGACCCAGCCAGTGGCAAATGCATCCTCGGCTCAGTTCTTGGCCAATCAGTTCTTGGCCACGAAGCACTGGCCGCCCGCGCCCTGGAGGACGCTGCACAGGCTGGAGGCTTCCGCCTTGGCGAGCGGTCCGACGCGGACGCGGTAGAGCGTCTTGCCGTTCACCTCGGCCTGCCGGATCAGTTCGGGCTTGCCGGAGAGCTGGCTGTACTTGCCCTGCATCTCCTTGAAGGCGGCCCGCGCCTCGCTCTCGCTGCCGCGCACGCCGAGCTGGACCGAGTAGCCGCCGACCGGGGCGGTGAGGGCGGTCGGGGCGGCGGCCGGCTCGCCGGTGCTGGCGGTGGTCTCGGGTGAGACCGAGGCGGTGCGCTGCGGCGCCTTCGCGGGTGCGGGCGGCGCCTCGGCGACGGGCGCCGGCGGCGGGTTCGAGGCCAGCGTCCGGGCCGGGGAGCGGCGGGGCTCCGCCGAGGGCGTCGCCGTGCCCGCGCCGGAGCCGTCCGGCATGGTCATGGTCGGGATCGTCGTGGCCGGAGCCTGGGCCTGCGCGGCCTCGGGCTGAGGCTGGGCTTGCGGCTGATGCACCGGCGTGTCCGGCTTGACCGAGACCGTGCGCACCCGGCGCGGCTCCCCGAGCGAATCGGTGAGCAGGCCGCCGCCCTGGCCCGGCGTCGCCCCGCCCTGCCCCGGCTCGCCGCCCTCGCTGTGCGCGGCGGTGCGGGCGGCCTGATTGACGTCGAGGGGCTGCTCCTCGCGGTTGACGATCCTGATCTGGCCGTCCTTGGCGTTGCGGTCGTAGATCTGCTTGTTCTGGTCGGGGATCTCGACGCCGTCGCTGGCGGTGGGCTGCACCTTCAGCGGGGTCTTGTCGGCGAGCACGGTGATCGGGCCGCCGCTGCCGCCGCCATGGGTGCCGCGCCAGGCCAGGGCGCCGCCGACGCACACGGCCACGACGGCGAGGCCGGCGCCGACCTGGACGAGGCGGTTGCGGCTGCGCGGGCGCTCCACCGGGCCGGTGCGATAGCGCTCGTCGGCCTCGGCGAAGGCCGCCGGATCGGCCGGGCCGTCGGCGTACATGCCCTGCTCGACCGAGGCGAGGTACTGGTCGAAGGCGTCCGCCGGGCTCTGGGCCTGGACGTGCGCTTGGAGGTGGGCCTGGAGGTGCTCCTGGGGCTGGGCCGGGCTGTGGACGGGCGCATCGACGAAGGTCGGCTCGATCCGCGCCGGGCGGCCCGCCTCGGAGGCACTGGGCTCGGGGGCGGCCGGAACCTCGCGCCGGGCCTCCAGCAGGGCGCGGAAGGGATCGTCCTGCCCGACGATGCGGGCGAGCTCGGCGAGCGGGTCGCCCTTCGGCGCCGTCTGCGGCGGCACCTTCGCCCGGATCGCGTCCTGCGACGTCTGACGCAGCTCGCGCTCGAAGGCATCGAAATCGACCGTCGCGCGCGAAGCGTGTCCCGTCATGGTCTCATCCTCTCAACAGCACCGTCCGGCGTCACCGCATCTCGTCGGGTGCGGAGACTCCCAACACCGCGAGGCCGGAGGCGAGAACGCCTCCCAGGGCCTCGACGAGGGCCAACCGGGCCCGAGTGGATTTTCTGTCGGTTGGATTAACAATCCGTAATTGCGGCAAGTCTTTGCCCTTGTTCCAGAAACTATGCAGCGAACTTGCCGTTTCATAGAGGTAGAACGCGATTCGATGCGGTTCATGCGCGGCGGCGGCCGATTCGAGCACCCGCGGATACTGGGCGACGAGCCGCATCATCTCGATCTCCCCCGGATCGGTCAGCGCCGCGAGGTCGGCCTCGCGCAGCAGGCCGTCTCGCGAAAAGTCCTCGTCCGGCATCGCCTCGCGGGCTTGGCGCAGCACCGAGAACCGGCGTGCGTGGCCGTACTGCACGTAGAAGACCGGGTTGTCCTTCGACTGCTCCACCACCTTGGCGAGGTCGAAATCGAGGGTCGCGTCGTTCTTGCGGTAGAGCATCATGAAGCGGATCGCGTCGCGCCCGACCTCGTCGATGACCGCGCGCAGGGTGACGAACTCGCCCGCACGCTTCGACATCTTCACCGGCTCGCCCGCGCGCAGCAGCCGCACGAGCTGGCAGAGCTTGACGTCGAGCCGGGCCTCCCCGCCGCTCACCGCCTTCACCGCCGCCTGCATGCGCTTGACATAGCCGCCGTGGTCGGCGCCGAGCACGTCGATGAGTTCGCTGGCGCCGCGCAGCCACTTGTCGCGGTGATAGGCGATGTCGGAGGCGAAGTAGGTGTAGGAGCCGTCCGACTTCAGCAGCGGCCGGTCGACGTCGTCGCCGAAATCGGTCGAGCGGAACAGGGTCTGCTCCCGGTCCTCCCAGTCCTCGGGAAGCTGCCCCTTCGGCGGCGGCAGGCGCCCCTCGTAGACGAGGCCCTGTTCGCGCAGCGCCGCGAGGAGCTCGGCGACCCGGCCGCCCCCCTCGCCCTGGAGGGTGGCTTCGGAAAAGAACACGTCGTGGCGGATTCCGATGGCCGCGAGATCCGCGCGGATCGTGTCCATCATCGCGTCGATGGCGAAGCGGCGCACCAGCGGCAGCCATTCGGCTTCCGGCTCGTCGAGCAGAGCCCGGCCCTGCTCGGCGGCGAGTTTTTCCCCCACCGGCTTCAGGTAGTCGCCGGGATAGAGCCCCTCGGGGATCGCGATCGTCTCGCCCAAAGCCTCGCGGTAGCGCAGGTAGGCGGAGCGGGCGAGCACGTCGACCTGCGCGCCCGCGTCGTTGATGTAGTACTCGCGCGTCACCGGCCGGCCGGCGGCGGCGAGCAGGTTCGCCAGCGCGTCGCCGAACACCGCGCCCCGCCCGTGCCCGACATGCATCGGTCCGGTCGGGTTGGCCGAGACGTACTCGATGTTGACCGGGCCGCCCGCCATCCGCCCGCGCCCGTAGGCCTCGCCGTCCTTGAGCGCCGCGCGGATCACATCGTGAAAAACCTCGGGCGCGAGCCGCAGGTTGATGAAGCCGGGCCCCGCCACGCTCGCCTCGACCACCCGCGGATCGGTGCGCAGCGCCTCGGCCAGCGCCTCGCCCAGCGCCTTGGGGTTCTGCTTGGCTTCTTTCGCCAGCACCAGGGCGGCGTTGGTGGCGAGGTCGCCGTGCGCGGGATCGCGCGGCGGCTCGACCAGCACGCGCGACAGGTCGAGCCCCTCGGGCAGCCGGCCGGAGCGGGTGAGCGATTCGAGCGCCTCGCGCACCCGCGTTTCGAAGAGGGCGAAGATGTTCATGGGGCTCAAGGTTCGTCGTTGCCTGGACCGGCAGGCCCGGTGGCCGGGCGGCCGGAGCCGTCCGGGGCGGCATAGCAACGGCGGGCGGGGGTGTCACGGCGCGTCCACCCCCAGCATGACGAGGCGCTCCAGAACCGCCCGCATCCGCTCCGGCAGCGGCACCGGGCGGCGGGTCTCCCGGTCGACGTACACATGCACGAAATGTCCCTGCGCGGCGGCTTGCCGCTCGTCCTCGCGAAAGAGCGCGATCGCGTAGCGCACGCTGGTATGGCCGAGATGGGCCACCCGCACGCCGGCGGTGATCCGGTCGGGGAAGGCGACCGGCGCGAAGTAGCGGCAGCCCGTCTCCGCCACGAGGCCGATCACGGTCGAGCGGGCGATGTCGAGGGCGCCCGCTTCCACCAGGAGGCCGTTCACCGCCGTGTCGAAGAAGGCATAGTACACGACGTTGTTGACGTGCCCGTAGACGTCGTTGTCGCCCCAGCGGGTGGCGAGCGGCACGAGGCGGGGATAGGCGGCGCGGGTCTCGCGCGCAGGGCGGTCGGCGCTCAAAGGGGTCTCCTTGCGATGGCGTCGTCTCATACCGTTTCCGATCGATCGACTTCGGGTTTCGCCCCACGCCGTCATCGTGCGCGGCCGCGAAGCGATCCAGGGCGCGCCCTGTCCGGAAAGGGCGCACCCTGGTTTGCCACGGCTTCGCCTCGCAAGGACGCAGGAGAGGCCGAAGTCATCGACCGGATGTCGTTTTCAGGCCCGCCATTTCGCGCGGGATGGAGCGGCATCTCGGTAGAATGCAACGTTGCACGCCGCGCGCGAAAGGCGGCGTTGTCGGGGGCGAGATCCCTGCTGCGGAGACGCCCCCGATGAAGTCCCTCGCCCTCGCCGCCACGGCCTTTGCCGCCCTGGTCCTGATGCCTGCGGGCGCCGAGGCCGGCGGCTTCGGATATCGCGGCGGCTACGGCCGTCATGGCGACCATGGCGGTTTCGGTCGTCACGGCCACGGCGCGCGCTTCGGCCATGCCGGCCGCTTCGGCGGCTACCGCGGCGGCTTCGGCGTCCGCGGTTACGGCTACCGGGGCGGCTACGCCGCGCGCGGGTTCTACGGCCACGGCTATGGCCGTGGTGTCGGTCTCGGCCTCGCGGGGGCCGGGATCGGTCTGGCCGGCGCCGGGCTGGGGCTGGGCCTCGGTCTGGCCGGCGGAGCGCTGGGCGGCGGTTACGGCTATGGGGCGCCCGTCTTCGACTACGGATATGCCCCCGTGAGCGACGGTTACGCGCCGGTCTACAACACCGTCTACGGCGCCGCCTGCATCTGCGAGTGATCGCCTGACGACGGGGCGTCACGGCTCCGTCAGCGGCAGGCCGCGGCTCGGCGGGCTCCAGTGCAGGTCGGGCGTGGCCGGGAACAGCCGGCCGTGCTCCAGCGCCGCGTAGGTGTCGGTCATGCCGGCGATGTAGTCGGCGATGCGCCGGGCCACCCGGGCCTCGCGCGCGCCGGCCAGCCCTTCCGACCACTCGGCGGGCATCCGGCCCGGATCGGCGCGGAAGGCCGCGAACAGGTCGGCGACGATGGCGGCGGCCTTGGCGCGCACCGCCATCACCTCCGGATGGCGGTACATCCGGGCGAACAGGAAGCGCTTGATGTCGGCGTCCGCCGCCGCGATCGCCGGGGAGAACGCGATGACGGGCTCGGTCGCCGCCCGGATGTCGGCGACGCTTCCCGGTGCCAGCGCCGCGATCCGCGCCTCGCCCTCGCGGATCACGTCCTCGACGAAGCGGGTGATGACGCGCCGCGCCAGTTCGTGGATTTTTCGCGATGGCTCCAAGCCCGGATGCAGCGCGTCGATCTCGTCGAGCAGCCGCTTCAGGAACGGCACGGTGGCGAGGTCGGCGAGGTCGAACAGGCCGGCGCGCAGGCCGTCGTCGAGGTCGTGGGCGTCGTAGGCGATGTCGTCGGCGAGCGCTGCCGCCTGCGCCTCCGGGCCGGCGAAGCGCGACAGCTCCAGATCGTTGCTCGCGTTGTATTCCAGAACCGCCGCGGGGATGCCGGTGGCGGCGTAGCGCCGGGTCGGGGCGCCGGAGGCGTCGATGAGCGGGCCGTTGTGCTTGACCAGGCCCTCCAGCGTCTCCCAGGTCAGGTTGAGGCCGTCGAAGCCGGCGTAGCGCCGCTCCAGCCGGGTGACGATGCGCAGCGCCTGGGCGTTGTGGTCGAAGCCGCCGTAACCGGCCATGCAGGCGTGCAGCGCGTCCTCGCCGGTATGGCCGAAGCAGGTGTGGCCGAGGTCGTGGGAGAGCGCCAGCGCCTCGGCGAGATCCTCGTCGAGGCCGAGCGCCCGGGCCAGCGCGCGGGCGATCTGGCTGACTTCGAGCGTGTGGGTCAGCCGGGTGCGGTAATGGTCGCCCTCGTGATGCACGAAGACCTGGGTCTTGTGCTTCAGCCGCCGGAAGGCGGTGGAGTGGATGATGCGGTCGCGGTCGCGCTGGAAATCGCTGCGGGTCGGCGAGGACGCCTCGGGGATCAGCCGTCCGCGGGTCGCCGCCGGATCGGTGGCGTAGGGCGCCCGCCAGCGCTCGCCGTTCTGCCGCACCTGTGCAACCCTTCCCCGTGATCGGCCGCGTTGCGGCCCGCGCCCACGCCTCATATCTTGTGCCGTGCGGGCCCGCGGCAATCGCGCGCCCTCGACCTTCACGACACCGGTTTCGAGACGGGGCCGCCCACGATGGCCGAGATCATCCTCACCGCCCGCGCCGCCAAGCGCATCAACGAGATCATGGGCTCGGAGCCGCCCGGCTCCTCGCTGCGCATCAGCGTCAACGGCGGCGGCTGCTCGGGCTTCTCCTACGCCTTCGACATCACCGCGGCCCGCGAGGGCGACGACGTGGTGATCGAGCGCGACGGCGCCACCGTGCTCGTCGATCCGGTCTCGCTCGAATACATGGGCGGGGCGACCATCGATTTCGTGAACGACCTGATCGGCCAGTCCTTCAGGATCGAGAACCCGCTGGCCACCGCCTCCTGCGGCTGCGGCACCTCCTTCGCCATCTGAGCCCGCGCGGCGGCGCGTTTCGATCGAGCGAAGGGCCGGGCGTGGCAAAGCCGCAATTGCCACGCCTGTGGAAAACCGGCAGGGATGAGGGACGGCCCTCCACCGATCTCCCGCCAGCCTGCGACCCGATCCAGCCATGACGTCATCGACGCGCCGTCCCGTCCTCATGCGGGCGCTGCTCGCCTCGGCCTGCGCGGTGGCGCTGCTGGCAGGGCCCGCTCCCGGGGCGCCGGCCGCCGCGCAGGAAGCGGCCTCCGCGGTTCAGGATCTCGTCCTCGACAACGTGACGCTCACCCTCGGCGACACGCTCGTCACCGCCCCGAAGGTCACGGTGAGCGGCACGCGCCTGTCCCGGGACGACCTGCTCGCGATCTTCAGGTCCGATCCGAAGGATCCATCCAAGGATCCATCCAAGGATGCTTCCAAGGATGCTTGGCCCGCCCGGCTCCAGCGCCTCGATGCCGGCAGCCTGACCATGCCGGAACTGCGCATCGAGCGCCGCGACGGCGACAGGCGGCAGGTCGTGACCTATCGCGAGGTGGCCGCGCGCACCGTCCGCGCCGGCCGCATCGGCGAGCTGACCGCGGCCGGGGCGACGCTCTCCGTCGAGGGCGCGCCGCAGGCCGGCAGCGGCAGCTACGGCAAGATCCGCGCGGAGGAGGTCGACCTCACCGCGCTGGCGCGCCTCTACGCCGAGGCCGGAGACGCCGACAGCCCGCTCCGGCGGCTCTACGCCTCGCTCGCGGTCGAGACCATCGCCTTCATCGACGAGCGCGGCACCACCGTATCGATCGCCCGCCTCGCCGGCCGCGACCTCGCCGGGCGGCAGACGCCCGCGACCTGGAGCGGGGCCGTGGAGGCTCTGAGCGGCGGTGAGCTGGCCGAGGACGATCCGGCCAGGCGCGCCCGCGCCGCCGGCCTGCTCGCCGATCTCGCCGAATCGGTCTCGGTCGGCAGCCTGGAGGCGACGGACCTGACCGTGAAGGAGGTGAAGGGCCAGGATCCCCTCTCCTTCGGCATCGGCCGCTTCGCCTATGCCGGCGGCGCGGAGGCCGGCATCACCCTGTCCGATCTCGGCTTCGGCGCGAAGGAGGTCCAGGGCAGGATTGCCCGGCTCTCGCTGACCGGCTTCTCCCTGGCGCCGACCATCGCCGCGCTGCGCCAACTCGCGAAGACGCCGATCCCCGCCGGCAATGTCCCAGGCAAGGCGACCGAGAAGGGAGCGGCCCCGGCGGCGGACCTGCAGGAGGCGGAGCTGCGCCGCCTCACCCCGGTTCTCGGCACCCTGACCCTGTCCGATCTCGGCCTCGACCTGGCGCGGACGGCGGTGGCGCCCGCGCCGGGGGCCGAGGGCGATCCGCTCAAGGCACGGAAACCGGCCCTGACGGCGCCGCTGCCGCCGCTCCATGTCGGCCTGCGCGGCGCCAGCATGAGCTTCGGCCCGCCCAAGGACGGCGTGCCGACCGAGAGCCGCCTCGCCCTGACCGGCCTGACCATGCCGGCCGCCATGGTCGAGGGCGTGCCGGGCCTCGGCTCGCTCGGGCTCTACGGCTACCGCGACCTCGACCTCGACCTCGTCGCCGACACCACCTGGAACGAGGACAGGCGCGAGCTGAGCTTCAAGGAGCTGTCGCTCGCGGGCAAGGACATGGGCCGCCTCCACCTCAACGCCCTCCTGGGCGGCATCGGCCCCGAGGTGTTCGACCCCGACGCGGCGGTCTCGGGTTTCGCCATGCTCTCGGCCACCGCCAAGGCCCTGGACCTGACACTGGAGAATGGCGGCCTGTTCGAGCGCTTCATCGACGCCCAGGCCAAGGTGCTGAGCCTCAAGCCCGACGAACTGCGCAAGGAATACGTCACGGCCAGCGTCATCGGCGTGCCGGTGATCCTCGGCAACTCGGCCGCCGCCAAGGCGATCGGCGCGGCGATGGGCAAGTTCGTGGCCAAGCCCGGCACGCTCTCGATCAGCGCCAAGGCCAAGAGCGGCGAGGGCCTCGGCATGGTCGATGTCAGCACCGCCCCGACCCCGGCGGCGGTCCTCGACAAGCTCGAAGTGAGCGCCAAGGCGGAGTAGTGTTTTCGTCGTTCCGGTTTCCCTCGAGCTTGTTGCCGTCGCTCCGGCGGCGGTGATACGAAGCGGCATGACCGACGCTGCGCACCGGCCCGTTTCGCTCCGGTGGCGCTCCCCCTGAGGAGCGGCACCGTTCGGTCATGACACGACCAACCCTGCCGCCGTGAGGCGGCAGGCGGAATCATCCCGGCAGGTCTCTCGTCACGGCGGCTCTCGATCTCGAGGCGCTGCCCGCAGGAGCACCGATCCACGCCCCGTCATTCTCACGGGCGACCGTCCCACCGGCCCGCTGCATCTCAGCCATTACGTCGGGAGTCTGAGGAACCGCGTCGCGCTACAGGCGACGCACCGGCAATTCGTGCTGGTGGCCGATGCGCAAGCCCTGACCGACAACGCCCACGATCCCGATCACATCCGGCGGAACGTCCTCGAAGTCGCCCTCGACGATCTCGCGGTCGGCACCCTCGCGGTTTGATCGGCGGCCGGGCGCTTATTGTCAGTTCGCCGCCGCCACCTGCGAACGCCGCGCCTTGACGCCGGGATGGGCCGGCGGTTGCGCGGCGGCCGTCTTGGTGGGAGCGGCCTTGGCACTCGGCTTGGCCCCCGTCTTGGCACCGGCCGGCGGCGTTCCGGCGAGCTTGGCGATGGTCAGCTTCGAGGCGGAGGGCATCGCCGCCATGCGTGCGGCGGGCTCGGAGGCCGCGGGCTTGCCGCCGGGCTTCGGCATGGCCTTGGCCGCGACCTGCACCGGGGCGGCCTTCATCGGCACGGCCTGCGCCGCGCGGGCCGTGCCGGACGCGACCTTCGCCGGAGTGGAGGCGAGGCGCAGGGGCGTGGCCGAGAGCGGAACGTCCCGAGGCCGGCCGCTCGTCCGCGACCCGGAGCGGCCGGCCTCGGCGGCCATGCGATGCGTTTCGTGGGACGGCGCCTTGCCGGGCGTGCTCCTGGCCCGCGAATCGCTGGCCGGCACATCCTTGGCGGATGCGGCCGCGAGCGCCACCGGTGCCGGGCGGAACGGGGCGGCACGCGCTGCGGTCGGTTGCAGCGCGGCCGGGACGGCGACCGCGGCGCTCGCCAGCATGACCGGCGCGGGCTTGGCCGGACGCGGCGCGGGGGATGCGGTCTCCGCATCGTCGTCGCGCTCGCCCGCCGGGCGGAAGGCCAGCGCCCGGGAGGCGCGTTCGAGCCGCTCGGGAGCGGGATCGGGCTCGGACGGTCCGAGATCGGCCATCATGACCGGCGCCCGGCCGGTCGCGGCGGGGGTTCCGTCGGTGCGCAGGGTCGCCAGCAGCTTGCGGTCGTCGCTGCCGGCGATCGAGGCCTTGCCGGCATATTCGACCCGCACCCGCGCCGTTCCCCGGCGATGGAAATCGAGCGCCCGGGCCGCCTCCTCCGACACGTCCATGACGCGGCCGGCATGGTAGGGGCCGCGGTCGTTGACGCGCAGGATCATCGAGTAACCGTTGTCGAGGTTGGTCACCCGGACATAGCTCGGCAGCGGCAGGGTGGGGTGCGCGGCGGCGATGGAATGGCGGTCGAACACCTCGCCGTTGGCGGTGACGCGCCCGTGGAAGGCGCTGCCGTACCAGGAGGCGAGGCCCTCGCGGACGTAGCCCCGCGCATCCTCGCGCGGCACGTAGGTCTTGCCCGCCACGACGTAGGGCTTGCCCGAGAAGCGCCGTCCGCCCCCCTTCGGGATCACGTCGCCCTCGTTGTAGAGTCGGCGGCTCGCCCGCACGCCGTATTTCGGATCGATGTCGCTGCCCGACGAGGCGCCGGCGAGCTTGGCCGGATTGTTGGCGCAGTTGGCGGTGGTCAGCGCGACCGCGCAGACCGCGAGCAGCCGCAGGACCGGCAGCACGCGCCGCGCCGGATCCTCCGGGGGCGCGGCGACTCCCGCCGAGACCTCCGTCGAGGCCCGTGCCGTGACATGTCCCATGCCGCCCGCCGCTTCCCGCCTACGCCACCGGCTCTCCCGCGGCCGCGGAAAGCTGGGCCTTGAGGAGATCACTCACATTCGGGCCGGACACGCGGTCAGGCCGTCCCCGGAGGATCGTCCGGACGCGGTAAAGGAAGGCTGAACGGGACTGCGGAGGACGCGGGAAAGCGGGCGGATGGCGCGAGCGGCCATGCGCAGGTCCTTCGTCGATGAAGATGGTTCCGGTTCGAGCTTGCTGGGGGCCGGCCCCTCTCGTACCGTTTCCGATCGATCGCTTCGGGTTTCGCCCCCCTCCGTCATCGCGAGCGGCCGCGAAGCGATCCAGGGCGCGACCTGTCCGGAAAGGTTGCGCCCTGGTTTGTCACGGCTTCGCCTCGCAAGGACGCAGGACAGGCCGAAGTCATCGACCGGCATATCGTATCACGCGCGAGGACGGAGAGAGCCTGCAAAGCCCTGTTCGGAACACGGGCTCGTCTCGCGGCCCGGCGGTCGGGCATGCCATTCCTCGCCGGATCGGGGCGGACGGGGCGGTGCATGCGGCTCCGCCCCGGAATGGGCCTCGCCCCGTGAACCTGCCCCGTGAAGGGGACGTAGACGCGAGCCGCCGGCTCAGCGCGCGTTCTCGCCCAGCACCTGCTCGATCGAGCGGGCGCCGCGCTGCCTGAACAGCAGGTCGAGCGCCTCCAGCATCAGCGCATGCATCTTGGTGCGCTCGGCATGGGCCAGATCGCGGAGCTGGTCGTAGACCGGCGGCTCCAGATAGACCGACATCTGCCGGGCGCGCTCCTTGAGGGTCCCTCCCCTGCCCGGAGCCGGTTCGGTCGCCGTCGCCTGAAGGTCGAGGCGGACGATCTCCGCCTCCGCCGGTTTGGCGCTGCGCGCCGCCGACCGGGCGACGCTCCTGCGGGCCGGATGGGACGAGGCGACGATCGAGGCCAGATCGGGCTTACGCGGCCTTGGCATGCTTGCCGGTATCCTTGACCTTGTCCTTGCGCGTCCGCGGCTGGGCCGCCTGCATCCGGCGCTCGATCCAGCTCCACAGCCGGCGCACCTCGCCCGCGGCCTGACCCTTCGGATTGTACTCGGTCACGCCCTGGCCGACGCCGATGGCGTCCTGATGGTCGGTGCGGGAGACGATGTTCACGTCGGGCAGGATGCCGAGCACGGCGAGGCCGTCGGCGGCGTCGCGGATGCGGTAGGAGCGCGGCGGCGTCTGGTTCAGCACGAAGGCGAACTTCTTCTCCAGGCGGTAGACGGCGGCGAGCGTCGGCTTGAAGGCGCGCAGGTCGGCGGGGGTCGGCCGGCAGGGAATGATGCACAGATCGGCGGCGCGAATCGCCGAGAGGGTGCCGGCGGAATCGACGCCGGGGGTGTCGATGAACACGTAATCGTAGGACGATTCGGCCAGCCGCTCCATCACCATGTCGATCTGGGTGGCGTCGATCTGCGCCACCTCGGGGCCGTCGGCGGTGCGGTGGTCGAGCCAGTCGGAGATCGTGGCCTGCCGGTCCATCTCCAGGATGCAGACGGCGTGGCCCGCCTCCTGCGCCGCGACGGCGAGCGAGATGCACAGGGTGCTCTTGCCGCTGCCCCCCTTCTGCGTGACGAACGTGATCGCTTTCATGCCGGCCAACCCCCGCCGTGATCGGTTTCTCGGGCCGGTCCCGTCCTGTGATGCCGGGATGCCCTGATCCCGGATGTCGCCCAACATGGTTAACCGCTCGTTAAGGCGGCTGCGCTGCAAGGCGCCGGCAATATTATACTTGAAGTTGGTTTTTGCAGTGAAACGCCACTTGAGCGCTTTACGAACCGGCAGGACGTCGGCTATTCTAACCTAAGGCAAGTTCGGCAGCTAAGAATATGATCTGAGGTTGGTGCCAAGCCGTCGCCGCGGCCGGGACGACCGCTCGGGTCGATGTCGATCCGGAACCGGCGCAGGTTCCGGGACTGCGGCCGTGCGCGCCCGGAGACGATCGGCCGGTGCCCCCGAAAAATGGCCTTCCAACCTGACCTCCCGACCGCCTTCGCCGGCGCGGCCTGCCTCGGTGCCTGGGCCCACGATCCGAGGTCCGACCGGCTCGCCCTGTCGCCGGTCCTGGCGCGGCTGCTCGCCGTCCCGGACGAGGCGGCGACAGGTGCGCCGCTCGCCGTGGCGCTGGCCGCGGTCGAGATCGAGGATGCCGCCCGGCTGGAGGGCGTGCTGCGGGCGGCGGGGGAGGATGGTCGCCCGTTCGAGGCGGAGTTCCGCACGCGGCCCGGGCCCGACGGTCCGCGCTGGCTGCGCCTGATGGGACGCTGCGGATGCGATCCCGGCACGGGCGCGCTGACGACGCAGGGGCTGGCCTTCGACCTGACCGAAGGGCGCCGCCCCGGCGGCCCGGAGGCGGACCAGGCCCAGCGGCAGGCCAACCGCCTCGCCGACCATGCCGCCGCGATGAAGGGATTGGTGGCCGGCCTGCGCAACCCGCCGCTGGCGCGCCTCGTCGACGAGGTCGCCGTCGAGGTCGGCCACGAACTCGCCCGCCATCTCCGCGGCAGCGGGCGGCAGGTGCATTGATACGCCCGCCGCCCGATCGGGCGGAGCGTGCACGGCGCCCGGGCGGAGCCAAGATCCGCCTTTGTCGAAGGGGGCGATCGGATTCGGGTCTGAGCGTCGGCATCGAGGCCGGTCGGCCTATCTCGGCAGCGCCGAGGCTTCGAGTGCCGGGCGCCGGTCCGGCGATTGCGGGAAGAGCAGCGGGCGCAAGGCCTGCATCGCCTCCGGCAGAGGGCGGGCGAGCGCCGCGGCGAAGGCTTTTCGCAGGGCCGAGCAGCCGCGCCCACGCACCGCCCCCGCCTCCGCGGTGGACGGTTCCGGTACGCTGCGCTCCGCTGTCCTGAACGCGAGCCCGCGCGACAGGATGTTTCGGGCCGCGGCGAGGTGCGCCTTGCCGAGCCGCGGCCGTGTCAGAACCGCGCCCAGCCCCTCCCCGGCCGCGGCGCAGGCGCGCGCCCTGTCGGAGTTCGGGCGCTGCATCGCCTGCAGGGTCAGACGGCCGAGATCGACCAGGGTCGCGGGTTCGGCCCCGTCGAGGCTGCGCGCCACGGCGCGTGCGGCCATGCGGCGAATTCCGTCGGCAGCCTCACTCTCGGAGCGGCCCTGGCGATACGCGTCGAGATACCATGCGGCGATCGTTGCCACCGTCCCCGGCGCGCCGGCCTCCACCGCGTCCAGCAACGGCACATCGCGCAGGACGACGGCGCGGGCCCGTTCGGGGTCGGCGCCGTCGTCGAGGGTGGAGTCGGGAAAGCGGCGGGCGTCGGCGATGCCGGTGGCGACGCCCGCCGTCACCAGGGTCTCGGCGTCGGGGATCAGCAGGTCGTCCGGCCGCACCTTGAGGGCGGCATCGACGAAGTCGGCCCGCACGCCCGCGGCGAGATAGGCGGCGCGCTCGGGGGCGCTGTCGGCGGCGATCTCGACGCCGAACGGGCCGGTCTCGTAGGGGGCGTGGAAGCCGAGCCGCGAATCCGGGAGGACCCACCGCTCGCGCCCGCGCACGAAGGCCAGGGTGCAGGCGGAGACGCAGTAATCCGGCACGTAGGTGACGAGGCCGTACCGCGCGATCAGCGCGCCGATGGCCGCGCCCTCGTCGACCAATCCGCCCTCGCTGGTGAGATGGATGCGCCCGACCGCACCGTGCGCGTCGAGGAGCCGGGCCAGCCGCTCGGCCGCGCCCTCGGTCAACGCGCCGGACAGGCGCACGTCGCGCCCGTGGGGCCCGAGGACGATGCGGGTCGGGGCCGCGTCCGGCGCGGTCGCGAGGGGGTCGGCGATGGGGGGCGTGAGGCCGCTGCCGATCGGATCGACCGCGCCGCGCGGACCCGCCGGCCCACGCTGCACGGGGAGCGACAGCCCCGCCGTCACGGCGCAGGCCAACAGCACCGGGACACAAGCAGAACCGCGCACGGCCCACCGCGAGCCAGCCGCCATATCTCGCCCCCAAAGGATGGTTCGGGTTCTCGTTCGACCCGGGGAGTGTCCATCCTCGCGATGGCCAAGCAAGGCCTCTGCCAGGGCGAAAAAGCGGCCGGAGGCGGCCCTCGTCGCCGCAGCCGGCGCGGGCGGAAGAAATCGGTTCCGGGAGGCGTCGCCCGCGACTGTCCGCTTCCCCGAGCCGACATTATGCCGCAGCGCGAAGGCGCGTTTGGACGCTCAGGCGGCCGGGCGCAGCAGCAGGTAGGTGTCCATGATCCAGCCGTGGCGGGCGCGGGCTTCCGCACGCAGCCGGCGGATCTCCTCCGCCACGTCGCCGAGGCGGCCCGCCGCGAGGATCTCGTCCGGCGTGCCGAGATAGGCGCCCCAGTGGATGGTCAGGTCCGGGTCGAGGCCGTCGAAGCGCGGGTCACCGTCGAGCATCACCACGGTGGCGGCGGGCTCGTCCCCGAGCCCGTCGCGCAGGCGGCGGGCGGGGGTGATCCGCACCGGTTCGCCGATGTGGTGGAGCGGGATGCGGTGGGCGGCGGCGAGCGCCTGCACGCTGGTGATGCCGGGGATCACGTCGTGGGTGAAGGCGACGCGGCCGCGGGCGAGCACCCGCTCCAGGATGCGCAGGGTGCTGTCGTAGAGGGAGGGGTCGCCCCAGACGAGGAAGGCTCCCCGCTCGTCCTCGGCGAGATGCCCGGCGATCAGGCGCTCGTAGAGAGCGGCGCGGGCGGCATGCCAGTCGTCCACCGCCACGCCGTAATCGGCGGGACGGCGGTCGCGCTCGGGATCGGGCGCCTCGACGAAGCGGTAGGGCCGCCCCTCGATGTAGCGGTCGCAGATCCGCCGGCGCAGGCCGACGAGGCCGGCCTTGGCCTCCCCCTTGTCGAGGGCGAAGACGGCATCGGTCGCGTTCAGCGCCCGGATGCCCTGGATCGTCAGGTGCTCCGGGTTGCCGGTGCCGATGCCGATGACGTGGATGTGTCGCAAGACTTGAGCTTCCGGCCGGGCCCGGTCCCGGCGAAGGCCCCGCGAGGGGCCAAGGATGGAAGCGACTTCTTAACGGATCCGGCGCATAAGGGGAGCGTCCGGATCGGGACGGTTCAGCCCACCAGCGCGGTGAGGCAGGTGCCGAACAGGGTGACGAAGGTCATCGTCGCCATGAACTTGATGTCTTCGATGCGCTGGCTCATGACCTGAACTCCGTTGCGGCTCCTCTCTCGCGGCCGCCTTGATCCGTTAAATAACCCCTAACCTTGTGCAGCGTGATGGCGCGGTGCGTTTCGTCACCGTTGCTCACGCAATCCAGAAGGCGGGCCGGCGAAACATCCTTAACGACACCTTGGCGGTTGACTGTTGCCGCCCGGCTGGTCCGGGATAGGCTGAACGCATCGTTCCGCCCATGGTTGCACGGGCCGTGCGGTGCCCTGCTCCGCGAGCCAAAGCGAAGCCCCGCCGTGGCGACCGCGGCGGGGCTTTCTTTTCGAAGACCGTGCGGAGGTTGCGGCCTACTTTGGCGCGGCGTTGGCGGCGGGAGCGGCGGGAGCCGGGGCGGCGGCGCCCTGCTGCTCCAGCTTCTTGCGCATCTCCTCGCTGCGCTTCTCCATCTCGGCCTGGAGCTTCTTCTGCTGCTCTTCGAGCACCTTCGGGTCGATGGCCGCGCCGTCGAAGGCCTTGCCGAAGCCGGCGAGCGGCACCGCGAACACCACCTCGCGCTGGGTCTGGTTCTGGACCCGGACGTTGAGGGTGGTGCCTTTCTTGAAGCCGTTCAACAGCTCGTTCGAGACGCCGCCGGCCTCGGCGAAGCAGCCGTTGGGGAAGCAGACCGCGAACTTGCCGCCGGTGACTTCCTTGCCGTCGACGTCGAAGCGCATGCCCGGCGCGAGCATCAGGCCGAGCGGCAGCAGGAAGCGGACGACCTTCACTTCCTGCTTCGCGGCGGCGTTCTTCATGTCGTAGAGCGCGACGGCGAGCACCGGCTGGCCCGAATCCGACACGAAGTCGCGGGTGGTGTAGCAAACGTCGGTGCCCGAACCCTGGTCCTTGCCGCAGACCTTGGTCCAGTCGGCCTGGCTCGGCTCGGACTTCACGTTGATGATCTGCGGGCCGGCATTCTGAGCTTGCTGCTGGCCGGCGGGCGCGGCCGGCTGGGCCTGCGCCGGAGCGGGGGTCGGCGCCGGGGCGGCCGGCTTCTTCGCTTGAGCGAACGCGGTCCCGCCCAGGCCGGCGCCCAGGCCCGCCATGGCGAGGAACGCGGCCGCACCCAGCGCGCGCACGGAAGGCTTGGCCATGGAAGACTTGGCAAGGAACATCGGCGTTATGACCCCTTCAACGGATGGCGCGTAAGCAACGTGACGCGTGGCTCTTTCGGGCCGCCGCAGCCCCACGGGATGGCCGATCCGGCCGGTCGATCCCCGAGGCGCGGCCGCCCCTGGCGCGGTGCGCCGGATCGCCGTGCGCGGCGTCGGGCGCGGCGCGAGCCCCACCCGAGCGAGACGGCGGCCTGCTTTCCCCCGGAATGCGGCGAAGGCATGACGCCTGCGCCGTACACCCCTGCATGCGCCGCCTCAAGCCGTCGCGGTGACGGTTTCCGGCGAATCCGCCCTTCGCGGTTTCGTGTCCGGGCTTCCCGTCACCGGCCGGAACCGGCCTCCCCGGGTACGGTTGGATCGGCTTCGGGCGGAGCCCGTCGCTCCGCCGCCGAGGACAGGAGGCCGCATGGGCCGGTTTTCGAACAAGGTGGTTCTCGTCACGGGTGCCGCCTCCGGCATCGGCGAGGCCGCGGCGCGGCGATTCGGCCGGGAGGGCGCCACCCTCGTCCTCGCCGACAGGAACGCCGACGGCCTGGCCCGCGTCGCCGGCGGGATCGAGGCGGCGCAGGTGCACGCGGAGACCGCCGACCTCTCGAACGCCGACCGGTGCCGGGGCGTGATCGAGGCCGCGATGGCCCGGTTCGGGCGGCTCGACGTGCTGGTCAACAATGCCGGCAAGGACCATCTCGGCCGGGTCGACGAGGGCGACGTCGCCGATTTCTCGACCGTGATCGAGACCGACCTCTACGGCGTCTACTACATGACGCGCTTCGCCCTGCCGCATCTGCGCGAAGCCCGCGGCTGCATCGTCAACGTGTCGTCGGTCTCGGGGCTCGGCGGCGACTGGAACCACAGCTTCTATTGCGCGGCCAAGGGCGCGGTGACGAATTTCACCCGCGCGGTCGCGCTGGACGAGGCGAAGGGCGGCGTGCGGGTCAACGCGGTCAACCCGTCGCTGGTCTACACGCCGTTCACCGCCGGGATGCAGGACCGGCCCGAACTCGTCGCCAAGTTCGAGGAGCGCATCCCGATGGGCCGCGGCGCGAAGCCCGACGACATCTCCGGCGCCATCGCGTTCCTGGCGAGCGAGGACGCCCGCTTCGTCACCGGCGTGAACCTGCCGGTCGATGGCGGCCTCTCGGCCTCGAACGGCCAGCCGGCACTGAGCTAGAGCGAGGTCCCGCGTCTTCCCCCGTCGTCGCGAGCGCCGGCGAAACGATCCAGCACCGCGACCTGTCCGGAGAGGTCGGCGCCCTGGATCGCTTCGGCTTCGCCTCGCGATGACGATGCGCGACACCCGGGCTCAATCCAGGTCGCGCAGGTGCCGCGCCGCGACCGCCGAGGCCGCGGTGCGGTTCTCGACGCCGAGCTTGGCGTAGATGCCCTCCAGGTGCTTCGTCACCGTGCGGGGGCTCAGGCCCAAGATCTCGCCGATGTCGCGGCTCGATTTCCCGCGGGAGAGCCAGAGCAGCACCTCCGCCTCGCGGCCGGTGATCGGCAACCGCTCGCGCAGGCGCTCCAGGCCGGCGGCGGTGGGATCGCCGGACAGGCGCAGCAGGATCTCCGGGCCGGTGCGGCCGATGAAGCTGAGCGAATGGGCGCGCCCTTGCGCGTCGGTGAGCGCCAGCGGCGCGGTGCCGCCGCCCGCGAGGCATCGCTGCAGCCAGTCGCGCCCGCTCGGCGGCAGGCTCAGGGGCAGATCCTCTCCCGCTTGGCTGCCCAGCGCCGCGAGCACCCGTGCGGCCTGCGGCGTGCACCACAGCACCGAGCCGGCGGCATCGACCGCGAACAGCGTGCGCCCGGCGGTGTCGAGCGCGGCGCGGGCGCTCTGCGCGGCGCGGGCGCCGGCCAGATGCACGCGGATGCGGGCCAGGATCTCGTCGGGCGCGATCGGCTTGGTGACGTAGTCGATCCCGCCCGCCTCCAGGCCCTTGACGATATGCTCGGTCTCGGACAGCCCGGTCATGAAGATGACGGGCACGTGGGCGAGCCGGCCCCTGGCCTTGAGGCGGCGGCAGGTCTCGAAGCCGTCCATGCCCGGCATCACCGCATCGAGCAGGATGATGTCGGGGGTGATCTCCTCCACGAGGTCGAGGGCGAGGTCGCCGCCGACCGCCACCAGCACGGTCGCGCCGGAGCGCTCGATCGCCTCGGTGAGGAAGCTCAGGGTGTCGGGCGAATCGTCGACGACGAGGACGATGTCGCGCTGCGCCTCAGGCATCGCGGGCGAGCCCTTCCAGCACGCCGACGTAGCGGCGCATGTCGTAGGCCGTCACGAGGCTGCGCATTCGCGCGACGAAGGCCGGCGGCACGGCCGCATCGGCCTCCAGTTCGGCGAGCTTGGCCTCGATGCCCCGCACATGCCCGATGCGGCCGAGGCGCAGCAACGCGGCGACGTGCTCGGCCGGCACCTTCTCCCCGTTCGCGGGCGTGGGCGGGCCTTGGGGCCGCTCGATCGGGCGGACCTCCGGCGCCGGGGCGGGCCGCGGCCGGGCGCTGCCCAGGAGCCCTGTGATCCGTTCCAGGAAATCCTGCATGTCGAAGGGTTTGGCGATGATGTCGTCGTGCGGCGCGTCCGCGCCGCGGGTCGGGCTGATCTCGTGGACGTTGGCCGACATCATCGCGATGCGGGCGGTGAAGCCGGTCTCGCGCAACGTCCTCGCCACCTCCCAGCCGGTCATCCCCGGCATGGCGATGTCGAGCAGGATCAGCGCCGGCTCGCGCTCGCCGGCCAGCGCGAGGCAGGCCGGGCCGTCCGGCGCCTCGGCGACGGTGAAGCCCAGCGGCTCCAGGATCTCGCGCATCAGGGCGCGATGGGCCGCGTCGTCGTCGGCGACGAGGACGGTGCGGCCGGGCTCCGCCAGGGCGGGCCGTCGCACCGCCGGGGCCGGCATCGCGGCGGGCGCCGGGCGGTTCACCGAGGCCAGCATCAGCCGCACCCGGAAGCAGGTGCCCTGCCCGACCCGGCTCTCGACGGTGATCTCGCCGCCCATCACCTGCGCCAGCAGGTGTGCGATGGTGAGGCCGAGCCCGGTGCCCGGCGCCGCGCGGGCGGCCGGCATCGAGCCGCGCTCGAACGGCTCGAAGATCCGGCCGAGGTCGCCCTCCGGGATGCCGAGCCCGGTGTCGCGGATCGAGAAGACGGCGACCTGCCCGCGATAGGTCACGCCCAGGGCGACCTCGCCTTGCACCGTGAACTTGATCGCGTTGGAGAGGAGGTTGAGCAGGATCTGGCGGAGGCGTTTCTCGTCGGTCGCCACCACCGCCGGCAGGATCTCGGGCCTCGTGAAACGGAAGCTGAGGCCCGCGCCCTCGGCCTGAAGGCGCACCATGTCGACGATCTGGGCGAGGAAGTCGGCGAGCCGGATCTCGTTGCGATGGGTCTGGAGGCGCCCCGCCTCCATGCGCGAGATGTCGAGCAGGCCGTCGATCAGCCCGGAGAGGTGCTGCGCGCTGCGGCGGATCACCCGGATGCCGTTGCGGCGCGGCTCCGGGATGCCGGGATCGCCCTCCAGAAGCTGGGCGTAGCCGAGCACGGCGTTGAGCGGCGTGCGCAGCTCGTGGCTGATGCCCACCACGTAGCGGCTCTTGGCGAGGTTGGCGGCCTCCGCCGTCTCCTTGGCCTGCTGCAGCTTGGCGTCGGTGACCTTGTGGGCGGCGATCTCGGCCTCGTACAGGGCGGTCTGGCGGGCGGTCTCCTCCTGCGCCACGCGGCGGCTCTCCTGCGCCAGCACGAACAGCCACGCGACGACGCCGAGGATGACGATCAGGATGAAGAACAGGCTCGTCAGCGCGGCGCGCAGGGTCTCGCCGTGCTCGGGATGGGCTGCGGCGGCACCCGCATGGACGATGACGAGGATCAGCCCGATCACCGTGACGAGGGTGAGCATCAGGGCGAGGTAGCGGCCGAGCGGCGCGCCGATCCAGGCGGCGGTGCGGGCCGGCAGCACGCGGGCGAGCGTGTCGCGGGCCTGCGCTTCCAGGCGCCCGTGCGGCTTGCACAGGTCGCCGCAGCGGGCATCGAGCGAGCAGCACAGCGAGCAGATCGGCCCGGAATAGGCCGGGCAGCGGGCCATGTCCTCGGCCTCGAACGGATGTTCGCAGACCCGGCAGGTGATCTCCGGCCGGTCCCAGGCCGTGTGCGGCGCGCGGGCGAGGTAGCGCTTGCCCCCGGTCGCGAGGGCGATGGAAGGGGCGGCGGCGAAGGCGGCGGCGAGCGCCAGCATCGGTGCGAAGGGCTGGAGCGCGGCGCCGAACAGGCCGGCATGGACGAGGCCGCCGGCCAGCAGCGAGAGCACCATCGCCCCCGTCCCCACGGGGTTGATGGCGTAGAGATGCGCCCGCTTGAACTCGATGCCCGGCGGCGACAGGCCGAGCGGCTTGTTGACCGCGAGATCGGCCGCGAGCGCGCCGACCCAGGCCGAGACCACGCAGGCGTAGAGCGGCAGCGTGCTCTCGATGGTCTTGTCGATGCCGAGTTCCATCAGCAGCAGGGCGATGGCGACGTTGAAGACGAGCCAGACCACCCGGCCCGGATGGCTGTGGGTGAGGCGCGAGAAGAAGTTCGACCACGCGATCGAGCCGGCATAGGCGTTGGTCACGTTGATCTTGAGCTGCGAGATCACCACGAACAGGCCGGTGAGCGCCACCGCGACGCCGGGCGAGCCCGAGACGTAGCCGAAGGCCACCGCGTACATCTGCGTCGGCTCGGCGGCCCGCTCCGGCGAGACGCCGTGGCCGAGCGCCAGCACCGTCAGGAAGGCGCCGAGCAGGATCTTCAGCATCCCCGGCACGATCCAGCCGGCGCCCGCCGAGAGCACCCCGGTCCACCAGCGCCAATCGCCCTTGCCCTTGGGCGGCGGCATGAACCGCAGAAAATCGACCTGCTCGCCGACCTGGGCCAGCAGCGCCAGCAGGATGCCGGAGGCGAGCCCGAACAGGCGCAGGTCGAAGCCCGCGCCCGCGGCTTCCATGCCGGGATAGCCGGTGAAGGCCTCGAACGGCACCGGCCCCGAGAGCAGGATGCAGGCGAGCGGCAGCAGGTTGAGGCCGATCCAGAGCGGCTGCGTCCAGATCTGGAAGCGGCTGATCAGCCGGATGCCGTAGACGACCAGCGGGATCACCGCCCCCGCGCTGACGATGTAGCCGATCCACAGCGGCAGGCCGAAGCAGAGCTGAAGCGCCAGCGCCATGATCGCCGCTTCGATCGCGAAGAACAGGAAGGTGAAGCCGGCATAGACCAGCGAGGTGATGGTCGAGCCGAGATAGCCGAAGCCCGCTCCCCGGGTGAGGAGATCGACATCGACCCCGTAGCGGGCGGCGTAGATGGTGATCGGCGCGGCGGTGGCGAAGATGACGAGCCCGACGACGAGGACCGCGGCGACGGTGTTGGTGAAGCCGGTGGCGAGCACCAGCGTGCCGCCGATCGCTTCGAGCGCCAGGAACGACAGCGAGCCGAGTGCCGTCTGCGCGATGCGAAACGGCGACCAGCGCCGCGCCTTCTTGGCGGTGAAGCGCAGGGCGTAGTCTTCCAGCGTCTCGTCGGCGACGAAGCGGTTGTAGTCCCGGCGGATCGGAATGATGGACCGGGCGCTCAGGGGGCCGTCCTCATGATGAGCGATCGAGCGGAGATGCGCCGGGATCGGGCCACGTGACGTTAGACTGCGTGGAGGGGCGGCGAAAGACTTGCAACGAAAGGCTTGCAACGGACGTACCGTGCCTCGGGGCGTCTCCGTGCGGGTGCGGCGCACGAAGGCCGGCCGAGCGCCATCGCTCCGCCCAACCCATTACGGCAGCGAAGCCGAGAGGGTCACCCTATGGGCTGGGAGGGCCGCCGGACATACGCAAAACAGCGTATAGGCCGCACGGCGAGAACACGCCTAGCCTCCACCCCGTTCGAGCACGGCCGCCGACCGGCAGAGCCGCGCCGACGCGAGATCAGGGGTTCGGGCACGATGGCTGAAGACAAGGGGAAGGGCCTGGAATCGGCCCTGCGGCGCAAGCTTCTCATGGGCCTCGCGGGCCTTCCCGCCCTGGCGATGATGCCGCGGGGGGCGTTTGCCGCCGCGCCGACCTCGGCGGTCAACACGACCGGGCTCGCGGTGACCGACAGCGAGGTCACGGTCGGCATCCTGCACTCGGCCACCGGCACGATGGCGATCTCCGAGACCGGTTCGATCCAGGCGGAAAAACTCGCCGTCGCGCAGATCAACGAGATGGGCGGCGTGCTCGGCCGCAAGATCAAGGTGATCCAGGAGGACGGCGCCTCCGACTGGCCGACCTTCGCCGAGAAGGCCAAGAAGCTCCTCGTCAACGATCACTGCGCCGCGGTGATGGGCTGCTGGACCTCCGCCTCGCGCAAGGCCGCGCTGCCGGTGTTCGAGCAGTATAACGGCCTTCTCTACTACCCGACCTTCTACGAGGGCCTGGAACAGTCGAAGAACGTCATCTACACCGGCCAGGAGGCGACGCAGCAGATCCTCGCCTCCCTCGACTGGGTGCACAAGGAGAAGGGCGCCAAGACCTTCTTCATGATCGGCTCGGACTACATCTGGCCGCGGACCTCGAACAAGATCGCCCGCAAGCACATCGAAAACGTGCTGAAAGGCACGGTCGCCGGCGAGGAGTACTTCCCCCTCGGACACACGCAATTCAACTCGGTCATCAACAAGATCAAGCTGAAGAAGCCCGACGTGATCTTCGCCGACGTGGTCGGCGGCTCGAACGTGGCGTTCTACAAGCAGCTCAAGGCCGCGGGCATCGACCTCGGCAAGCAGACCCTGCTGACGATCTCGGTCACCGAGGACGAGATCGACGGCATCGGCGGCGACAACATCGCCGGCGCCTATTCCTGCATGAAGTACTTCCAATCGCTCAAGAACCCGAACAACGAGAAGTTCGTCGCCGCCTTCAAGAAGATGTGGGGCGAGAAGACCGTCATCGGCGACGTGACCCAGGCGGCCTATCTCGGGCCCTTCCTGTGGAAGATGGCCTGCGAGAAGGCCGGCTCCTTCGATGTCGACAAGGTCGTCGCGGCCTCCCCCGGCATCGAGTTCAAGGAGGCGCCGGAAGGCTACGTGAAGATCCACGAGAACCATCACCTCTGGTCGAAGACCCGCGTCGCCAAGGCCCTGCCGAGCGGACAGTTCGAGGTGGTCTACGAGAGCCCCGAGCTGATCGAGCCGAACCCCTTCCCGAAGGGGTATCAGTAGTCGGCCCAAGTCTTGCAGGCCCAAGTCTTGCAGCAAGATTTGCAGCAAGTCTTGCAAGGCCGATCCCACCCACGGCCCTCATCCTGAGGCGGCCGCGTCAGCGGCCCTCGAAGGAGGGTTCCAGGGATCTCGTGCGCACGGGAGGCCTCCTTCGAGGCCTCCGCTGCGCTCCGGCACCTCAGGACGAGGTGATCTGGAGGGATTGACCGACAGAAGGCCTGTCCGGGCCGGATCGGAGATCAAACATGTTCGGCGATTATTCGCTCGCAGACCTCAGCTCGATCTTCGTGATGCAAGGCTTCGCGGGCCTGATCCTGTTTTCCGTCTACGTCCTGATGGCGCTGGGGCTGGCGATCATCTTCGGCCAGATGGGCGTCATCAACATGGCCCACGGCGAGTTCATGATCCTGGGCGCCTACGTCACCTACCTGTGCTCGAGCGTCTTCCAGACACACCTGCCCTCGCTGTTTCCCGCCTACTTCTTCGTCGCCATGGCGCTCGCCTTCCTGGCGTCCGGGGCGATGGGGATGCTGGTGGAATGGGCGCTGATCCGCCACCTCTACAAGCGGCCGCTCGACACGCTGCTGGCGACCTGGGGCCTCTCGCTGATCCTGCAGCAGGCCTACCGCACGATCTTCGGCCCGCGCGAGGTCGGCGTCGAACTGCCCTCGTGGATGATGGGCTCGATCCCCGTCACCGATTCGATCGAGGTGCAGATCAACGGCCTGTTCGTGATCGCGGTCACCACCGTCATCACGCTCGGCGTCGCGGTGCTGATCTACCGCTCGCGCTTCGGCGCGCAGATCCGCGCGGTGATGAGCAACCGCGCGATGGCGGGCGCCGTCGGCATCGATACGGAAAAGGTCGACCGCACCACCTTCGGTCTCGGCTGCGGCATCGCCGGCATCGCCGGCTCGGCCTTCACCATGATCGGCTCGACCGGCCCGACCTCCGGCCAGCTCTACATCGTCGACACCTTCCTGATCGTGGTCTTCGGCGGCGCGGCGAGCCTGCTCGGCACCATCGCCTCGGCCTTCTCGATCTCGCAGACCCAATCGACCCTCGAATTCTTCCTCTCCGGTTCGATGGCCAAGGTGCTCACCCTGCTCGCGGTGGTGGCGATCCTGATGCTGCGGCCGCAGGGCCTGTTCACCCTCAAGGTCCGTCGCTGAGGAGCGCGCCAGATGACGAGCCCGGTTCAAACTCTGTCGAAGGCGGTCACCGTCAACGACAACCCCTTCATGAAGCCGGTCGAGTGGGTCAGCCTCGCGCTGCTGGCCGGCGTGATCCTGGCGGTCCTGCCGCTGATGCTCGACGGCTTCCGCCTCAACCTCGTCGGCAAGTACCTCACCTACGCCTTCGTCGCCCTCGGCCTCGTCATCTGCTGGGGCTATGCCGGCATCCTCTCCCTCGGCCAGGGCGTTTTTTTCGGATTGGGCGGGTACTGCATGGCGATGTACCTGAAGCTCGAAGCTTCGAGCGTCGAGAATACGAAGATCCAGTCGACGCCGGGCATTCCCGACTTCATGGACTGGAACCAGATCACCGCGCTCCCCTGGTTCTGGCAGCCCTTCCACTCCCTGCCCCTGACGCTCCTCCTCGTCGTCGCGGTGCCGGTCGCCTTCGCCTTCCTGATCTCGGTGGCGATGTTCAAGCGGCGCGTCGGCGGCACCTACTTCGCCATCATCACCCAGGCGATCGCCGCGATCCTGACGATCCTGATCGTCGGCCAGCAGGGTTACACGGGGGGCATCAACGGCATCACCGACCTGCGCACCCTCCACGGCTGGGACATCCGCACCGACAGCGCGAAGTCCATCCTCTACTTCGTCAACGGCGGCCTGCTGATCGGCTGCATCCTGATGGCGCAGTACGTGAAGCGGTCGAAGCTCGGGCGCATCCTCGTCGCCATGCGCGAGAAGGAGGACCGAGTCCGGTTCTCGGGCTACTCGGTGGCGGGCTTCAAGGTATTCGCCTTCTGCCTCGCGGCGGGTTTCGCGGCGATCGGCGGCGCGATGTTCACCCTGCAGGTCGGGTTCATGTCGCCCTCCTTCGTCGGCATCGTCCCCTCGGTCGAGATGGTGATCTACACCGCGGTCGGCGGACGCCTGTCGCTGTTCGGCGCGGTCTGGGGGACGCTGCTGGTCAACTGGGCCAAGACCTCGTTCTCCGAATCCTTCCCCGACATGTGGCTGTTCGGCCTCGGCGCCCTGTTCATCGCCGTGGTGCTGATCTTCCCCAACGGCATCGCCGGCCTCTGGCGCGAGCATGTCGAACCCCGCCTGTTCCGCAAGGCCAAGGGCCTGGCCCCCGTCGCCGGCCCCGCCCTGCCCCACGGCAGCCCGGCCGAGTGAGGATGAGACATCCATGAACGCGGCCATCCTCCCCTCCACACCCATCGGCACGCCTGCGGACGAAAAGAACTTCCTGCTGGCGGTCGAGGCGCTCACCGTCTCCTTCGACGGGTTCAAGGCGGTCAACGACGTGTCGTTCTACGTCGATCCGGACGAGATCCGGGTCATCATCGGCCCGAACGGCGCCGGCAAGACCACCGTGCTCGACCTGATCTGCGGGCGCACCCGGGCCAGCTCCGGCTCGATCAAGTACAAGGGCCAAGAACTGACGAAGCTCTCCGAGAGCGCGATCGTCCAGGCCGGCGTCGGGCGCAAGTTCCAGACGCCCTCGATCTACGACGACCTGACGGTGTTCGAGAATCTCGAGATCTCGTTCCCCCGCGGCCGCTCGGTGTTCGGGGCGCTGACCTTCAAGCGCGACGCCGAGGTGCGCGACCGCATCCACGAGATCGCCCAGACGATCTTCCTGAAGGACCAGCTCGACGAGCGCGCCGAGTTCCTGAGCCACGGCCAGAAGCAGTGGCTGGAGATCGGCATGCTGCTGATCCAGGACCCGGAACTTCTGATGCTCGACGAGCCGGTGGCCGGCATGAGCGTCGGCGAGCGCATCAAGACCGCCGAACTCCTCAACCAGATCATCAAGGGCCGCTCGGTGCTCGTCATCGAGCACGACATGAAGTTCGTCGAGGACATCGCCCACCGGGTCACCGTGCTCCACCAGGGCAAGGTGCTGTCGGAAGGGTCGATGGAGCGGGTCAAGAACGACCCCAAGGTCGTCGAAGTCTATCTGGGCCATTGAGGGCGAACCGATCATGCTCCAGACCGCCGCCTCCCCTTCCCTCTCCCCTTCCCCCCTCGTGCCGCCGGTGATGGCCGGCGCGCAGCCGATGCTCGCGATCTCCGACCTCCACGCGGCCTACGGCCAGAGCGAGGTGCTGCACGGCATCGACATCAACGTCGCGCCCGGCGAGATCGTCGCCGTGATGGGCCGCAACGGCATGGGCAAGTCGACGCTCATGAAGACGCTGATGGGCATCGTGCCGACGAAATCCGGCACGATCACTGTGGATGGTGTCGACGTCACCGCCATGAAGAGCCATGCCCGCGTGGCCAAGGGCCTCGCCTACGTGCCGCAGGGCCGCATGATCTTCTCCACCATGACGGTGCAGGAGAACATCGAGACCGGCCTGACGGTCACCGGCTCGCGAAAAGTGCCGCAGGATCTCTACACGATGTTCCCGGTCCTGCTGGAGATGAAGGGACGGCGCGGCGGCAACCTCTCCGGCGGCCAGCAGCAGCAGCTCGCCATCGCCCGGGCGCTCGCCAGCAACCCGAAGATTCTGCTCCTCGACGAGCCGACCGAAGGCATCCAGCCCTCGATCATCCGCGAGATGGGGCGTACCCTGAAGAAGATCCGCGACGAGCGCGGTCTATCGATCGTCGTCTCGGAGCAGGTCCTGAGCTTCGCCATGGACGTGGCCGACCGGGTGCTCGTCATCGAGAACGGCTCGATCGTCCACGAATCCCTGCGCGCCGACATCGACGAGGCTCAGGTCGCCCGGTTCCTGTCGGTGTGATGCTCTTCCCCTCCCCCTTGCGGGGAGGAGAGCGCGTCGGAACAGGCGCGAATTCTCGAATGCCACTGAGGCGACCGGAACAACCCCGGACTCGCAACGGGAGCGGCTGTCCATTTTCCGTAGAGGAGCGGCGAAGGAAATGCCCGAGACCCTGATCAAGGTCGATCTCACGCAGTCGGCCTACGACAACGATAGGGTGCACAACCGCTGGCACCCGGATATCCCGATGGTCGCCACCGTGAAGCCCGGCGACGACTTCATCGTCGAGACCTACGACTGGACCGGCGGCTTCATCAAGAACGACGATTCCGCCGACGACGTGCGCGACATCGACCTGTCGATCGTGCACTTCCTCTCCGGCCCGATCGGCGTCGAGGGCGCCGAGCCCGGCGACCTGCTCGTGGTCGATCTCCTCGACATCGGCGCCAAGCCCGAGAGCCAGTGGGGCTTCAACGGCTTCTTCTCGAAGAACAACGGCGGCGGCTTCCTCGACGAGCACTTCCCCCAGGCCCAGAAGTCGATCTGGGATTTCGAGGGCATGTTCACGAAGTCGCGCCACGTGCCCGGCGTGCGCTTCCCCGGCCTGATCCATCCCGGCCTGATCGGCTGCCTGCCCGATCCGAAGATGCTGGAGACGTGGAACGCCCGCGAGAAGGCGCTCTACGACACCGATCCGAGCCGGGTGCCGGCGCTCGCCACCCTCCCCTTCGGCCCGACCGCGCATATGGGCCGGCTCAAGGGCGACGCGCGGGACAAGGCGGCGGCCGAGGGCGCCCGCACGGTGCCGGGGCGCGAGCACGGCGGCAATTGCGACATCAAGGATCTGTCGCGCGGCTCGAAGATCTACTTCCCCGTCTACGTGCCGGGCGCCGGCCTCTCCATGGGCGACCTGCATTTCAGCCAGGGCGACGGCGAGATCACCTTCTGCGGCGCCATCGAGATGGCGGGCTGGGTCCACCTCAAGGTGAGCCTGATCAAGGACGGCATGGCCAAGTACGGGATCAGGAACCCGATCTTCAAGCCGTCGCCGGTCACCCCGAAATACGACGATCACCTGATCTTCGAGGGCGTCTCCGTCGACGAGTCCGGCAAGCAGCATTACCTGGATGTCACGGTCGCGTATCGCCAAGCCTGCCTCAACGCGATCGAATACCTCAAAAAATTCGGATATTCCGGCGCGCAGGCCTACTCGATCCTCGGCACCGCCCCGGTCCAGGGCCACATCTCCGGCGTCGTCGACATCCCGAACGCCTGCGCCACCCTCTGGATTCCGACCGGCATCTTCGACTTCGACATCAACCCGTCCGCGGCCGGGCCGACGAAGTTCCTCGACGGCTCGGTCCAGATGCCGCTCTCGCCGGACCTTTGATCATGCCGGTCTACGATTACGCCTGCGAATCCTGCGGCCCGTTCACGGTGCTGCGCCCGATGGCGCAGTTCAAGGACCCGCATGACTGCCCGGATTGCGGCGGGGAATGCCAGCGCGCCTTCCTCACCGCCCCGCGGATCTCCGGCATGGATCCGGGCGCGAGGGCGGCCCACGCCACCAACGAGCGCAGCCGCCATGCGCCGCGGCGCTCCGGCAGCCACGGGGCCGGCTGCGGCTGCTGCACGCCGAAGAAGACGACCGCTGCGCCCGCGGCGGCCAAAAGCTTCCCGAACGCGCGGCCGTGGATGATCAGCCACTGATCCGACGCACCCGACAGCCTGTCGGGCTCCGCCCTCCGGACACCCCGAACCAGAGTGGAAAACGCCATGATGCACGGCGACATCTCATCGAGCCAGGACAGCGTCGGCGTCGCCGTCGTGAACTACAAGATGCCTCGCCTGCACACCAAGGCCGCGGTGATCGAGAACGCCAGGAAGATCGGCGACATGATCGTCGGGATGAAGGCCGGTCTTCCCGGTCTCGATCTCGTGATCTTCCCCGAATACTCGACCCACGGGATCATGTACGACGCGGCCGAGATGTACGAGACAGCCTCGTCCATCCCCGGGCCTGAGACCGAGATCTTCGCCGATGCCTGCCGGAAGGCAGGGGTCTGGGGCGTGTTCTCGCTCACCGGCGAGCGCCACGAGGAGCATCCGCGCAAGGCACCCTACAACACCCTGATCCTGATGAACGACCAGGGCGAGATCGTGCAGAAGTACCGCAAGATCATGCCCTGGACCCCGATCGAGGGCTGGTATCCCGGCGACCGCACCTACGTCTCGGACGGCCCGAAGGGGCTGAAGATCAGCCTCATCATCTGCGACGACGGCAATTACCCCGAGATCTGGCGCGACTGCGCCATGCGCGGGGCCGAACTCATCATCCGCTGCCAGGGCTACATGTATCCGGCCAAGGAGCAGCAGGTGCTCATCTCGAAGGCGATGGCGTTCGCCAACAACACCTACGTGGCGGTGGCCAACGCCGCCGGCTTCGACGGCGTCTACTCCTGTTTCGGCCACTCGGCGATCATCGGCTTCGACGGCCGCACCCTCGGCGAGTGCGGCGAGGAGGAGATGGGCATCCAGTACGCGGCGCTCTCGAAGTTCCTGATCCGCGATTTCCGCGCCCACGGCCAGTCGGAGAACCACCTCTTCAAGCTGCTGCACCGCGGCTACACGGGCATGATCAACTCGAAGGAGAACCGGCACGGCCTGTCGGAATGTCCCTACGACTTCTACCGACGCTGGATCGAGGATCCCGATGGCACCCGCGACGCGGTGCGCGCCATCACCCGTTCCAGCGTCGGCACCGAGGAATGCCCGATCGAGGGCATCCCCTTCGTCGGCAAGGGCGAGGGCCCGCCCGACCCGCGCTGAACTCGGAACGGCGCGGCCATGAGGTCGGAGCCGTCGCCGGATGGATCACGTCCATCGATCCGGCACCATCGGCCAGGCGGCCGCACGGACAAGCGGCGGCGGCTGTGTGATCCGCTTCGGTCTGGAGCCGGTTTCGCTTGCGGGCGAGGACCGGGTGGAGCGCATGCACCTGGGCCGCCCTGGGTCGAAGGGGACGATCGCGCTCGATTGCGGGCTCGTCGTCTCGAGCATCGGGCGGCGGACCGCGCCGTTACCGGGCCTCTACGCCTGTGGCTGGAGCAAGCGTGGCCCCCGCGGCACGATCGGGACGAATCGGGCTTGCGGCGTCGAGACGGCCGAGGCCGTGCTCGCCGGTCTTACGGCCTTGCCGACGCCTGCCGCGGATGCGGAGGTGCTGCTGACGCGGTTCGCACTGAGGAAAGGGCAGACCCTCGACCATGCCGCCTGGCGCCGGATCGACGCTGCCGAACGGAGCCGAGGCCAGGCCGCCGGAAAGCCACGGGAGAAGTTCGTCACGCTCGGCGAGATGCTGGCTGCCGCGGACGCGGCGGCCTGAGATGCCGTCACGACGGGAAACTCGGAACTTGCGGGCTCATCGACCGCTTCGGACGGCGCGTGACCCAACCTGCGCCTCGCTGCGCGAACGCACGCTCACGACGAACGGCACGCCGCCGCGCTTCGCCGAAGGTTGGGCATCTGTGGACGCCCCGGCAAACGCAAGAGGGATTTTGGGATGGCATTGCGGCGCGTAGTCGGGTGCTGACATCTGTCCGGCCTCTGATGCGACCGTTCAAACGTCGCGGGCCCGTATGGGAGTTCGCGGACCGGAGCCAAAACACAGATGCGCGCTCGAGGCGCTCGCCCAATAACTGGCTGTCCGATCCCGTCTCGTCGACCGTTGCGCCATACCTTCCTTCGACCGTCCTACGTTCTCGACGACCTCCTGCCGCGGACGGCTACGCCGCCACGACCGGAGCCTTGTAGTGACCGCCTCTCGCCATGAGGGCCCAGACGATGCGGGCCATCTGTGGACGCCCCGGCAAACGCAAGAGGGATTTTGGGATGGCATTGCGGCGCGTAGTCGGGTGCTGACATCTGTCCGGCCTCTGATGCGACCGTTCAAACGTCGCGGGCCCGTATGGGAGTTCGCGGACCGGAGCCAAAACACAGATGCGCGCTCGAGGCGCTCGCCCAATAACTGGCTGTCCGATCCCGTCTCGTCGACCGTTGCGCCATACCTTCCTTCGACCGTCCTACGTTCTCGACGACCTCCTGCCGCGGACGGCTACGCCGCCACGACCGGAGCCTTGTAGTGACCGCCTCTCGCCATGAGGGCCCAGACGATGCGGGCCATCTGTGGACGCCCCGGCAAACGCAAGAGGGATTTTGGGATGGCATTGCGGCGCGTAGTCGGGTGCTGACATCTGTCCGGCCTCTGATGCGACCGTTCAAACGTCGCGGGCCCGTATGGGAGTTCGCGGACCGGAGCCAAAACACAGATGCGCGCTCGAGGCGCTCGCCCAATAACTGGCTGTCCGATCCCGTCTCGTCGACCGTTGCGCCATACCTTCCTTCGACCGTCCTACGTTCTCGACGACCTCCTGCCGCGGACGGCTACGCCGCCACGACCGGAGCCTTGTAGTGACCGCCTCTCGCCATGAGGGCCCAGACGATGCGGGCCATCTGTGGACGCCCCGGCAAACGCAAGAGGGATTTTGGGATGGCATTGCGGCGCGTAGTCGGGTGCTGACATCTGTCCGGCCTCTGATGCGACCGTTCAAACGTCGCGGGCCCGTATGGGAGTTCGCGGACCGGAGCCAAAACACAGATGCGCGCTCGAGGCGCTCGCCCAATAACTGGCTGTGGGAGTTCGCGGACCGGAGCCAAAACACAGATGCGCGCTCGAGCTGCCTGACCTGCGGTGCCGAGACGCCAAGTTCTTCGGCCACCAGCGACATCGGCATTGCCTCGGCCAGCCGGCGGAGGAGCGGGGCGGCGGCGGTCGCGTCGAAGGTCACCACGTGCCAGGGCAGGACTTCATGTCCTGGAGGGAGGTGCCCCGCGCGGTCGAGGGCCTTCCTGAGGCGCCTGACGCTGATGCCGGTCTCCCGGGATGCCGACCGGATTGAGTGGACCTTTCGATAGGGCAGCGGCTTCCCGAAGACACGCTCGTTCGGGTTGAACGGCGCGTGGTCGGCGACGCAGCGGACGAGAAGGTCCCGGAACGGGCCATATGCGGGATCGAGACTGCGGTGGTTCAGCCAGACGTAGGTGTCCCCGAACCAGCCGGCAGGCCCGACCGGGGTCGCGCGGTTCCCGGCGAAGCCGTCGAGGAGCCCCCTGAACACGTCGGAGACCGCCGTGGGGCCCTCGGAGACGACCTCGTAGCCCGCCTCTCCCGCGCGCGCCCAATCGTCTGCCGTGAGGCCGATGCGGCCCGGCCTGGGCCCGAAGACCATTGCGGCGCCAAGCATCTCGCACACCCTGGCGGCCGCGTAGAACGGAAAGCCGTCGAGCCAGTTGCCGGGCCGGTGGCCATCCAGGCGGTCCAGGAGGTACGTCTCGAATCGCGAGGGCGACCTGCGTCGCTGCCCGACCTCGTCGGGGTCCCGGCCGAGCCAAGGCGCCACGACCGACGCGAAGTCCTGGGCGGTCAGCTTGGGCATCGCCGGAAGGTCGACGAGCACGGTCCCATGGCGGTGGCAGGTCCGGACGTGCGTGACGGTCCAGGACGTGCGCCCGTAGGCGGCCACGGACGCAGGGAGCTTCGAGGCGCCCGCGTCCTCGGCGAGGCATTCCGGGCAGATCCGGACGCTTGCTCCCAGGAAGCTCGTCACCGCCATCGCCTGTCCGCGAACATCGTAGCGCTTCCCGACACGGCGCCGGGTCTCGTGGAGCAGCGTGTCGACTTGGCTGCCCGTAAGCTCGCAGAGACGCGTGACGGCCTCGATGTCACCACGCATGAGGCCGCCGTACCCGATCCCGAGATCCCTGCAGAGCTCCCTGCCGCTCGGCAGGCCGTTGATCCTGGCGAGCCGCGAGACGAAGCTTTCCGGTGTCTCGCCAGGGGTGTGCGGAAAGCCCGGATCGAGCCTCATCGACGCTCTCTCGCTGGCTTGGCAACAGGGGTGCTTTCCGCCTCCTTGGCCAGGACGCGCGTGCAGTCGACCTTACGCCAATTCACCACGACGAACGGGTTCGCCGTGTCCAAGCAACCGGTGCGGGCCCTGTAGGCCAGCTTGAAGTGCTTCATGCCGAGCACTGTCGCCCGCGGCCTGGAGTGGAAGGCCAAGCCGATGGCCTCGTGCGCGATCTGCATCGTGGTGCCGAGCTCGTACAGGGCCGCGTGGATCAGCCGTGGGGCGAGCTTCGTGCCGATGTCATCCGGGACGCCCATCCCGGCCACCTCGGCCATGTCGGTGACGGCGGCGGCGATCATCGAGGGGTCGTGGCGCTCCCGGAGCGAGCGCAGGTTCACGAACACGGCCCGGCGGCGGACCTCCCCCTTGGTGTCGGCGTTCGTTCTGCCGTCCTCCTCGGGCTCGTTGAGTCCCGCGAAGAACGGGATCACCTCCGGAAGCCCGGACAGGACCAGCACCACCGGCCAGTTCGGCGAGATCATGAACGCCTTCAGGAGGGTCCGGATCTGGGTCAGCTCACGCTTGTTCGCCGTCTCCAGGACGTTGTGTATCTCGTCGAGGTGCAGGACCACCTTGCCGAGGAATTCGAGGCGGTCACGGACGCGTCCCCAAACCGCCGGCACGGGCCGCTCTGCCGCCATAGGGAAGCCGAGCACCCGCAGGATCTCCAGGCCGAGCGCCTTCGGGTTGCACGGCGAAGGCGTCTGCACCGACACCGCCCTGCAGCCGGAGCCGGGAATGCCGAATCCAGGGAAGGCGGGATGGTCCGATATGATCCGAGACAGCATCGAGCTTTTCCCCGCCCCGGTCCTGCCGACCAGCACCAGGGCCCTCGTCTCGCTGCGGTTGCCGGGCCCGAGCGGGCGGGTGGGGTCGATGCGGGTCACCAGATCGGCGTAGAGCTTCCTGAAGGCAGCGGAGGTCTCATCGTCCCGATCGGGCGTCCTAAGGATGCGCGACCTCACCCGTTCCATGACATCGAGGGCCTCGCGCTCGTCCGGAGACATCGCAGCGAGCAGTTCCTGAAGGACGTCCGTGCCCGTATCGCCGAACCCGCTCATCGCCCGTCCTCGCTTCGGCTGCCCATACGTCACGTCGGGGGTGCCGGCGGGGTCTCGGTCGCGGCCGGATGCGCCGCGGCATCGTCCTGCTCGCCGCCCGTCGCTGGGATGACGGCGTCGAGGAGATCGCCGCCCTGGTCGCCGGTATCCACCTCGTCCCATTCCGGCAGGGCGAAGCCGTAGCCCAGGGCCTCGCGCGCCCGGCGGAGGGAATCCGGCGTGTCGAGCTCCTCCATGATGCCGGCCTCGCGGCGGCATTCCTCGGCGAGTTCCGCGAAGGCGCGAACGGAGGCGAGCACGACCGGCCTCGACAGCTCGGCGTCCCTGGCATGGCGAGCCTTGAGGTCGGCGGACGCCTCACGCCAGACCCGGAACGGCACACCCCTGAGCTCCGGCTTGCGGCAGGGGACGGTCAACCACTCATCCCCGAGCTGGACCGAGGCGTAGCCGACGTCCTCCGGGTCGAGCCGGAAGGGCACGTCGTGGATGCCCTTGTGGGTGAACCAGTCGTAGAGTTCCTGATTCTGGTACCTGAGCCCCAGGATCGTGACGCCCGAGTTGTCGATTGTGCAGGTACCCTCGATGCCGAAGATCGCGCGCTGGGTGTGGGGGTCCGGGACCGGGATGCGGCCGGTGGTCCGGCGCAGGCGGAGGAAGGCGTTGCGCGGGGTCTCCCCGCCCAGGCCCGGGTGCGGCCGGTTGTGATAGTCGTCGACGACGTGGCGGACGAGTGCGCGGGCGAGCACGTCGAGCGGCACGCTCGCGTTCTTATCGGCCTTGTAGTCGCCCTTCTGGACGACGTTCGAGAAGGTGCGGCCCGTGAAGTGGCCCATGACCCTCTTCTCGATGGTCGAGAACATGCGTTCGATGGTTCCGCGCAACCCGGCCTTCCCGGCAGGCGGGTGGAAGAAGGTGCCGCCCATGGCCCGCACCACGGTGCGGGTCTCCTCGGCGAGGAAGGCCGAGCCCCAGTCTGTGACGATCTTCCCAATGCCGGTCGACATCGACCACTCGGTCAGCGCCCCGGACCCGTCAGACAGCGTCGACTTGTCGGAGATGATCATGCGGATGGTCGCGACGGCCTCGGATGCCTTCGGCTTCTCGACCAGGCGCATGCCAAGCACGCAGCGGCTCGCCCGGTCGATGGCGACGTAGAGCCACCAGCGGGCGCGCCCCACGGCCTTCCGGGTCTGGGGATCGAGATCCTTCCAGACCCTGGCCTTGACCAGCAGCGTCTGCAGGGAGACCTGCCACTCGTCCATCTCGATGCGCTCGCCGATCCGTGTCACGGCGGGCCCGTCCTCGACGGCCGCGAACTTGCGGCAGGCGGCCGCGAGGGTGTGCCGCCGCGAGTAGACCCAGAAGGCGTCGAGCGACTTGATCTCGGCGTAGAACCGGCGCCGGCTCGGCAACCTGAGCGGGGGCAGGCCGACCTTGGCCAACTCCTTGTTGCGGGCCCTCAAGGCTTCGTCGAGTTCGTCGTAGAGCAAGGCACGGGGTGGGCGCGCCTGGGTGGCGTACTTGTTGGCCTTCTCGACCATCAGGTCGTGGGCCTCGGGCTCAAGCTTGGGCGTGCGGTCGCCGCAGTGGCGGTAGTTGTCGCGCAGCGCTTCGGGGGCCCAGTCGCACTCCTCCATGATGCGCAGCCAGCGCTGCAGTGTCCGGTAAGTCGGCTTCTTGCGGGATCCGATCTCGGTTCCCGAACGGATCGCGCGCGGGGTGCCGTCCTTCTTTAGTGGGACGGGCTTGCCCTTGGCGCGCTTCTCGTCCGTGCGGCGGACGATCTTGGCGCATTCGAGCGCGTTCACCTCCACCGCGATCTTCTCGATGGCAGCGGTCATGCCGTCATTTGAGCGGTCCGCCTCGCCTCGCAGCACCATGGCCGTGAAGCGCTCGACGTACGCGTTCTTCCACAGGACCTTCGGCCGCTCGCGCTCGGGGATCTCGGCGAAGTTCGCCACGCCGCTGCGCTGGCGCGCACGGACCTTGCCCTCCTTGAACCACTCCCTGTCGTAGCGGTACTCGCGCGACCTCTCGTGCACCGCCATCTCGGCGAAAGTGAACCCCTCGAACCAGTCGGGATCGTCGACCCTCCTGAACCGGTAGCCGTCCTCGTTCGTCTCGACGCAGGTGTAGGCCACCTTGCCGATGCGGATGCGGTCGTGCTCGCCGTAGGCGATGCGGTCGTGGTGACGGTCTGGCCTGCTCACGGCGGCCCCCCATGCACGGCCCGGCGGACCGTCATCTCGGGGTCGATCAGCCCGCTCCGGGTCGGCACGAGGATGCCGTCGCCGATGGCACGGGCCACCGTGTAGAAGCCCTGGTCGTGACCTTCGAGGCCCGCGGCCCTGACGATGCAGGCGATGGTCGAGGCGCCGTTCAGACCCTCCGCCACCGCACGGACCCGCGCGTCGAGTTCCGGGTCTGGCAGGCGGCGGGCATCGTGAATCAAACCGCCGTTCTGCACATCCTCGCGGGGCATCATCGCGTCGGTCATGAGCAGCGCCCCGTTCGCGAAGGCGGGGTCCATCTGCCGTGCAATCAGGGTGACGAGCGCCTTGAGGCCGTGCTTCTCCGCGATGGCCTTCGGCTTGACGGCGACTGCGATCCTGCGGCCGGACTTCAGCACCAGGAGCAGGTCGAAGGTGTGCCTGCGCATGATCCCTTCGAGGTCCCGGTAGGGCACCGGGGCGGGCTGCTCGAACAGCCGGGCGCAGTCGGGCCTGGCGAGCAGGATCAGGGCGGCCTTGGCCTCCAGGTCGCTCTCCCCGATGAGCTCGCGATTGTCGTTGGGCTCGACGAGGATCGGACGGCCCGACCACCGGGGGCTCTCGTCGGGCCGCCGCGTCGCGACCGAGCGCGACGGTGCGCGCCAGCGGTGGGCCGGCTCGTCCGATGCGAAGGTTGCGGGAGGGGTCGACACGTTCGGTTAGCCTTCCTGTGGCGAACCCGGCGTCGAGCGGCTGAGGTTGATCGGGACCGCTTGCGTGCCGTGAGGTACGCGTGCAGGATCAGCCCGCTCGACGCAGGGATTCGTTCTTGCTCGTCTGGTGAAGGAGGCCGCCCAAGCTCGTGAGGTTGGGGGCGGCCTACGGATACAGAGGCGCTTCGGGTTGCCTCCCGGGGCGCCTCGCTCCGTTTCTGGACACGGCTACATCATGGGTTCCCCCGTCGGCGGCGGTCGCCGAATTCGCGAATTCGCATGTACGGTGACCCGGAACGGGCTATTCGCATAGCCCCGCCCGGCAGAGATCGAGTCAGATCAAGGGCTTGCGGCCGTCGCCTGACATCGCCCAGGAATTACGAGGGGGAGACGGGGTGTCCGGGCTCAGGTCCTGAGCCTGCCGGTATGCCGGTCGGCCTCGAATGCCGCGAACAAATCAGCGTGGTGTGGCTCCAAAGCCACGCCCACTTTCGCAAGCACCGCACTCCCTATGAATCGGGCGCGTTTCGCGAGCAGTTCGGCCCGCTCCTCGTCGTGCTCGGTCGCCGCGGACGCCAACGCGAACAGGGCGCAGGCCCGGGGGTCTATGGCCACCAAAGGCACCACGCGGGCATTCCGGGCGACGGCGACGCCCTGCCAGGCTGGCAGGGTCATCGTCTCCATGACGACGTCGATCCTGTCCTCGTCGAGATCCCCGTCACGCAGGTTGGTCGCCAGCGACGCGGCAGTATGGAATTCGACCGATCCGTCCTGGCCGTCGAAGGCGAGATGGCCCAGGCGCGACGGCGCGAAACCCCGGCCGGCGCTGGTCACCAGGGTGGCCGCGACCTCCGCGAGCAGGTCGTCCATCTCCCCCTGGACGAGAAAGCGGAGGCTGTTCCCGCGGACGATGGGGAAGGGCGCGAGGGTCTCGGCGTCGAGTTCGTAGCCGAACATCGCCATCGACCCCATCACCCTCAACCGGTCGTCCATGAGGCCTTCGCGCCAGAAGCCATGGACGATCTCGCCGGCGAAGGACGGTAGCCTCGCGAGCCTGAGCGCCCGGGCCACGCGGCCGGCGTTCTCCAGCCGCGGCGCCGACTGTGCGAGCGATGCCTGGACCTCGTCGCGGCGCGAGAGGTAGCGGGCGTGCTCGGCCTCCGTCTCGGGCGAGCGCCGCCCCAGCCCGACGAACGCCTTCCTGCCGGTCGAGGGATCCTGGAAGTAGCGGTACAGGTACTCGTGGCCGCGGGCCTTCTTCCAGATGATGCCGCCGCGCAGGTCGTGTGCCTCGCGCAGCAGGGGCGCGTGAGAAGTCCAGAGCTCGCGCACGCGACCGGCGTGCGCGGCCTGCTCCTCGTCCATCCCGTTATCGCTCAGCTCGATACGCATGTTTCACCTGCTATCGCAGCATATGGCGATTTGGGTTGAAACATCAACGCGGCTCAGTTCCGTGGCGGCCGCTTATCCCCTGAGCCCGTGCGTGATCGGAGCAGTGGGGTCCACCCGCCGCAGTTCATGGAACGAGAAACGCCGGCATGAGGCCGGCGCTCCTGAAACGTTCGCAAATTTTCCAGCCGACAAACTTGTTATTCTCTGGCCGACAGCGAACTATAATCTACCGACAAACAAGATGATTCGGCACACACATCAATCCTTCACGATCACCTTGGTGCCGACCCGCACCCGGTCGTAGAGATCCACCACGTCCTTGTTGGTCATGCGGATGCAGCCGGAGGAGACCGCTGCGCCCATCGTCTCGGGCTCGTTGGAGCCGTGGATGCGGTAGAGCGAGGAACCGAGATACATCGCGCGCGCGCCCAGCGGGTTGTCCTGGCCGCCGGCCATGTAGCGCGGCAGGTCCGGGCGGCGGGCGAGCATCTGCGACGGCGGGCGCCAGGCCGGCCATTCCTTCTTGGCGGTGACCGTCTTCGTGCCCGACCACGAGAAGCCGCGGCGGCCGACGCCGACGCCGTAGCGGATCGCCTCGCCGCCGCCGAGTACGTAGTAGAGCCGGCGCCGGCTCGTGGAGATCACGATCGTGCCGGGCTTCTCCTTGCCGGCATAGGCCACCGTCTCGCGCGGGATGGCCTGCATCTTGAAGACGTTGATGAAATCGGCCAGCGGCCCGCTGTCGAGCGGGTTGGCCCGGGCCGGTGCGAGCGCGGCGGCCAGTGCCCCGCCCAGGGCGATCGTCGCGGTCAGGCGGGACAGCGCGGAACGGTTCGGCAACACGTGGATCCTCCTCGAAGGGCCGGCCCGCGAGCATGGCTCGGCCGGACCGATCCCATGCGTTAGGCCGGCCTCTCGCGGCGGGAGGAAGGCGGAGTCGTGGGCTTCCTGCAACGCTGAAACGGAATCGAACCGATTCGTCCGCATCGCGGTGCGGCCCGGCACATCGAGCCGCAGGCGATTCGTGCTCCGCAGGATGCGTTACCGCGGCAGGACCGTTCATGGACGGCTCTGGCGGCCCCGCCGGGCGGGAGTCAGGGCCATCGCTTGAAGCCGCTTGAGCGGCTTCGCGGCGCGAAGAGCGCCGCGCGGAGCGGGTTTTTCCAAGACATTCGTCCTGAAAAACATCGAGCGGAGCGAAAGCCTGAGAGCCTGTTTGACAGCGGTGATCCCATCTCGCCCCTCATCCTGAGGTGCCGGAGCGCAGCGGAGGCCTCGAAGGGGGCTCCAGGGATCGCGCGGGATCTGGAACACCCTTCGAGGCCGCTTCGCGGCGCCTCAGGATGAGGGTGGGGATGGGAGTTATGGCTTTCCTCTCGCCCTGCCGTTGCCTGACGAAGACACGGCGGCCGGTCAAACAGGCTCTGAGCCCGCGGAGGCGGGCGCCGGCGACTGAGGCTGGCCAAGAAAACCCTGGCTAAGAAAATCAGGGCCATCGCTTCAAGCGATTGCCGGGCGGGATGTCGCAGTCGATTGCATGGGAACGCTTCGTCCACCACAATGAACCTACCGTGACGCTCATGCCTCGCCCCGCCTCGCCGGGCCGTGCCAAGGCCGGCCTTCCGACCCGCATTCTCCTGTCCGCCGTGGTCGGGCTGCTGAGCCTGCTCGTCGTCGTCGGCCTGCCCGCCGACGGCGCGGCGGTCGGTGGGATTCCGCAAGCGCGCGGCGAGGTCACGTTCGAGCAACGCCCCGACACCGATCCGATGGCCGGCGTGCGCAGCGGACACACGATGCTCGATCTCGACGAGATGGCGAACCACGGGCGCATTGCGACCGCCGTTCCGAGGATCGACCGGGCCGGGGCCTCCGCTCGGCTCCGTCCGGTCTCCGATCGTCGATCCGCCGGCACCGATCGCGCCCAGCCCGAGCGTCCGCCCCGAACCTGACCGGTGCGTCTTCCGTCCCGGTCGCATCCCGGGCGTCCTGAGGCTTCGCCCCGTCGTCGGATTGCCAAACTTCCCTCTCAGGATGTCCCTCGACCGTGGCCGGCCGCCCCGCGCGGCCGCCCTTCCGATGCTTTCCGGCATCCTCGTCCAGGGCCTTCCGAACCGCGAAGGTCGCGGGGCCCGGCGATTGCAACGGCACGCGAGGCCCCGTCCCGGCCTCGCGTCCGTGATCCGCGGCGCGCGGCGGTTCTCTTCCCGGAGGCCGCCGGCCGCGTCCAGGGCATCGGCTTCGGGAGCGGGCGACCGGCTTTCGATAAAGAACCGATGCCGCGTGCAGAGTCTCGTAGGAGCGACCCGATCGTGACGCCGTCCCCCCAGTCGTCCGGCCCTGCGCCCGGCTCCGCCGAGGCTGGCCCTCGCCGTTTCCGCTGGACCCTTCCGGCCGCGCTCCTCGCCGGTGCCGTCCTCGTCGCCGTCTCGGCCTGCAACGAGCGGAAGGCCGCCGCGCCCGTGCCGCTGCCGCCGCCGGAGGTCAGCGTCGTCAGCGTGCGCCCGCAGCCGATTCCCTACGTCCGCGACCTGCCCGGCCGTGTCGCGCCGATGCGCATCGCCGAGGTGCGCTCGCGAGTGTCGGGGCTGGTGGTCCGGCGCCTGTTCGAGCAGGGCAGCCACGTCAACGAGGGCGATGTCCTCTACAAGATCGACCCCGCGCCCTATCAGGTCGATCTCGCCAGCGCCGAGGCGACGCTGGCCAACCGTGAGGCGGCGCTGGTTCTGGCCAACCAGCAGGCCGAGCGTCTGGAGACCCTGCTCGCCCGCAACACCGCGAGCCAGGCGCAGTACGACACGGCCTTCGCCGCCAGGAAGCAGGCCGAGGCCGAGGTCGCCGGCGCCAAGGCGGCCCGCGACCGGGCCCGGCTCAACCTGTCCTGGACCGACGTGCGCGCGCCGATCTCCGGCCGCATCGGCCGGGCGCTGCTCACCGAGGGGACGCTGATCGAATCCGGCTCGACCGGCGTGCTCGCCACGATCCAGCAGCTCGACCCGATCTACGTCGACATCACCCAGTCGGTCGGCGAGCTGAACAAGCTGCGCCGCGACATCGCCTCGGGCGAACTCTCCAAGCTCGCCGCCGACACCGCCAACGTCCACCTCATCATGGACGACGGCACGCTCTACGGCTCGGCCGGGCGCCTGCTGTTCTCCGACGTCACCGCCGATCCGAGCACCGGCCAAGTGACCCTGCGCGTGCAGTTCCCCAACCCGCACAACGAGCTCTTTCCCGGCATGTATGTCCGCGCCCGGATCAAGCAGGGCATCGATTCGGACGCCATCGCCGTGCCGCAGCAGGCGATCCAGCGCACCAACGACGGCAAGCCCGAGGTCTGGGTGGTCAAGCCCGACGGCAAGGTCATGCTCCAGCCGGTCGAAGTCGGCCCGGTGGTCGGCGGCAACTGGCTGATCCGCGAGGGCCTGGAGAGCGGCGAGCGGGTCGTGGTCGAGGGTTTCCAGAAGATCACCGCGGGCATCGAGGTGAAGACCGTCCCCTGGAAGACGGAAGCGGCGGCCGAAGAGGCCAAGCCGATCGACACCGACAGCCACGACACGGACGGCAAGGAGACGGGGGGAAAGGAAACGGCGGGAAAGGGCGCGGCCGCGACTGATCCGGCCGCCCAGCCCGTCGCCCAGTTCGCCGACTGATTTTTTGGATCAATCGCGTGGTCGGCGGGTGCGCCTCGCATCGCCGGCCCGATGGCATAGGACATCGACGAGCCCCATGGCCCGCTTCTTCATCGACCGGCCGGTCTTCGCCTGGGTCGTCGCGCTGTTCATCCTTCTGTGCGGCGCGCTCTCGATCCCGATGCTGCCGATCGCGCAGTACCCGATCATCGCGCCCCCGGCGATCGCGCTCTCGACCTCCTATCCGGGTGCGTCCGTCGAGAACCTCTACACCGGCACGACGCGGCTGATCGAGGACGAACTCAACGGCGCGGCCAACATCCTGAGCTTCGAATCGGCCTCCGACTCGTTCGGCGTGATCGAGATCACCGCGAGCTTCCGGCCCGGAACCGACCCCGGCTATGCCGGCGTCGAGGTGCAGAACCGCCTCAAGCGCGTCGAGGCGCGCCTGCCGGCCGAGGTGCGCCAGCAGGGCATCCTCGTGGAGGAGGCCTCCGCCGCGACGCTGAACATCATCACGCTGGTCTCCACCGACGGGAAGACCGACGAGGTGGGCCTGGGCGACTTCCTGATCCGCAACGTCATCAACGAGATCCGCCGCATTCCCGGCGTCGGCCGCGCCACCCTCTACTCGACCGAGCGGGCGCTGCGGATCTGGATCGACCCGGACAAGCTGCGCGGCCTTTCCCTCAACGCCGCCGACGTGACCAAGGCGATCGGCCGCCAGAACGTCCAGATCGCCTCCGGCGCGGTCGGCGCGCAGCCGTCGCCCGAACGCCACGCCGTCAACTTCCCGATCATCGTCAAGGGGCAGATGACCGAGCCGGAGGCCTTCGGCGCCATCGTGTTGCGGGCCAATCCCGACGGCTCGAACGTGCGCCTGCGCGACGTCGCCCGGATCGAACTCGGCGGCGACGACTACAAGTTCACGACCCGCCTCGACGGCGGCCCGGCGGCGGGCATCTCGGTGACGCTCGCGCCCGACGGCAACGCCATCGAGACGGCCAAGGCGATCCGCGCCAAGATGGTGGAACTGTCCCGGTTCTTCCCCGACACGGTGAAGTGGGACATCCCCTACGACATCACGCCCGCCGTCGACGCCTCGATCGAGAAGGTGCTGCACACCCTGGTCGAGGCGGTGGTGCTCGTCTTCGTCGTGATGTTCCTGTTCCTGCAGAACATCCGCTACACCCTGATCCCGACCATCGTCGTGCCGATCGCCCTGTTCGGCACCTGCACGGTGATGCTGCTGGCGGGTTTCTCCGTGAACGTGCTGACCATGTTCGGCATGGTGCTCGCCATCGGCATCCTCGTCGACGACGCCATCGTCGTGGTCGAGAACGTCGAGCGCATCATGAACGAGGAGGGTCTGCCGCCGAAGGAGGCGACCCGCAAGGCCATGGGCCAGATCACCGGGGCGATCATCGGCATCACCCTGGTGCTGGTGGCCGTGTTCATCCCGATGGCGTTCTTCCCCGGCTCGGTCGGCATCATCTACCGGCAGTTCTCGATCGCGATGGTGACCTCCATCGCCTTCTCGGCCCTGCTCGCCCTGTCGCTGACCCCGGCACTCTGCGCCACGATGCTGAAACCCATCCCGCAGGGGCACGGCCACGCCAAGGGCGGCGTGTTCGGGATGTTCAACCGCTTCGTCGACCGCGAGACCGCCCGCTACGGCCGCGGCGTGGCGTGGTTCATCAGGAAGTCCGGCCGGGTGATGCTGATCTACCTCGCGCTGGTCGCGGGCGTCGCCTTCGCCTTCCTGCGCCTGCCGGAGGGCTTCCTGCCGCTGGAGGACCAGGGCTTCTTCACCGTCGACATCCAGACCCCGCCGGGCTCCTCCTTCAACCGCACGGAAGCCGCGGTGAAGAAGGTCGAGGACCATCTGCTCGCCCAGCCGGGCGTCGCCACGGTGACGGTGATCAACGGCTTCTCCTTCTCCGGCCAGGGCCAGATGACGAGCCAGGCCTTCGTGACGCTCAAGCCCTGGTCCGAGCGCGATGCGGACAATTCCGCGGCCAAGCTGGTCGAGGGCACCAACAAGGCCCTCGGGAGCTACAAGGATGCGGTGATCCAGGCGCTGGAGCCGCCGCCGATCGACAATCTCGGCAACGCCTCGGGCTTCTCGTTCCGCCTCCAGGACCGGGCGCAGAAGGGCTACTCGGCGCTCATGGCCGCCCAGGAGCAGTTGCTGTCGCTCGCCCGCAAGAGCCCGATCCTCACCAAGGTCTACGTCGAGGGCCTGCCGCCCGCACCCGAGGCCGAACTCATCATCGACCGCGAGAAGGCGGCGGCGCTGGGCGTCGATTTCGAGGACATCAACAACACGATCCAGATCAATCTCGGCTCGGTCTACGTCAACGACTTCCCGAACCGCGGAAAGATGCAGCGCGTGATCGTGCAGTCCGAGGATCTCCAGCGTCTCAACGCGGCGGACCTCCTGAACTACGCGGTCAAGAACGCGCAGGGGACGATGGTGCCGATGTCCTCCTTCGCCGACCTGAAATGGAGCGTCGGCCCGGCCCAGATCATCGGCTTCAACGGCTACCAATCGGTGCGCTTCACCGGCGATCCGGCCCCCGGCTACACCACCGGCGACACCATCAAGGAGATGGAACGGCTGATGACCTTCCTGCCGAAGGGCTTCGGCTACGCCTGGACCGGCCAGTCGCTGCAGGAGAAGGAGGCGGGCAGCCAGGCCTCGCTGCTGCTGGCGCTCTCGGTGCTGATCGTGTTCCTGTGTCTCGCCGCGCTCTACGAGAGCTGGTCGATCCCGTTCTCGGTGCTGCTGGTGATCCCGCTCGGCGTGATCGGCTCGGTGGCGGCGGTGTATCTGCGCGGCCTGCCCAACGACGTCTACTTCAAGATCGGGCTGATCACGATCATCGGCCTCTCGGCCAAGAACGCGATCCTGATCGTGGAGTTCGCCCGCGACCTGTGGAAGCCCGGCACCAACATCGTCCAGGCGACGATCCAGGCGGCGACCCTGCGCTTCCGTCCGATCGTGATGACCTCGCTCGCCTTCGTCTTCGGCGTGGTGCCGCTGGCGATCGCCACCGGCGCCGCCTCGAAGAGCCAGCAGGCGATCGGCACCGGCGTGATGGGCGGCATGATCTCGGCCACCGTGCTCGCGGTGTTCTTCGTGCCGGTGTTCTTCGTGGTGGTGATGCGCCTGTTCCGACGCAAGGACGTGGCCGCGGGGGAGAACGCGGAGGCGGTGCCCGTCGAGGACCACCATGGGCATTCGGTGCCGGCGGAGTAGCGGATGGGAGCGGCGGCGCGCGTGCTTCGAGGCGCGCGTGCCGCGCGCACCTCAGCATGAGGAGCGGGGGTGGTTTCCATCTCCGTTGAGCCGGAGCGGCGAATCTGGGAGGGTAAGAGATCTTCCTCGTTCCGCCGAGGTCGCCTTGACGGCGTTCGTCTACATGCTGCGCTGTGCCGACGGCAGTTATTATGTCGGCTCGGCCCGCGGTGAGTCCCTCGACAGGCGGCTGGCCGAGCATCAGGCCGGAACGCATATCGGCTACACCTATCACCGCCGCCCGGTGACGCTGGTCTATGCGGAGTGGTTCGATCGCATCACCGATGCGATCGCAGCCGAGCGCCGGATCAAGGGCTGGAGCCGCGCCAAAAAAGAGGCGCTGATCGCGGAGGATTGGGACAGGGTGCAGTTCCTGGCGAAGCGTCCTTCCGCAAGGACCGGCTCATCCACCCCGCCGACCTCATCCTGAGGTGCCGCGAAGCGGCCTCGAAGGGTCCTCCAGGAATCGTGCCGGAAATGGAGGTCGCGGCCCTCAGTGCTTCAGCACCCGCCGCGCCCCATACCCAACCACCGCCCACAGGAACGCCGCCACGGTCCGCACCGGAAAGAAGGTCGGCATGTCGGCCGCCACCGGGGCCGGCCAGGGCAGGCCGATCCGCGTCACGATCCAGGCGAACAGCACCGAGACCGCCAGCGCGGCGATGGCCGCGATGAACACCTTGCCGAACTGGTCGGCCTTCCAACCGAGGACGACGGCGACCGCGATCAGGACGGGATCGAACCCGGCGAGGATCCAGACCGAGACCGGGTAGACCGGGACGACGGGGGGCGCGTTCACGCCCACCACGCCTTCGGCAGGCCGATCCGCCCGGCCGCGTTCTCGATCGTCTGCGCGGCGGCGAACAGCGTCTCCTCGTCGAAGGGGCGGCCGATGAGCTGCAGGCCGAGGGGCAGACCCTGCGCGTCGAGGCCGGCCGGCACCGAGATGCCCGGCAGGCCCGCCATGTTCACCGTCACGGTGAACACGTCGTTGAGGTACATCTCGACCGGATCCGCGCTCGCCTTCTCGCCGATGCCGAAGGCGGCCGAGGGGGTCGCGGGGGTGAGGATCGCGTCGACGCCGGAGGCGTAGGCCGCCTCGAAGTCGCGCTTGATCAACGTGCGGATCTTCTGGGCCCGCACGTAGTAGGCGTCGTAGTAGCCGGCCGACAGCACGTAGGTGCCGATCATGATGCGCCGCTTCACCTCGCGGCCGAAGCCGGCGGCGCGGGTGTTCTCGTACATCCCGGCGATGTCACGCCCCGGCACCCGCAGGCCGTAGCGCACGCCGTCGTATCGGGCGAGGTTCGAGGAGGCTTCCGCCGGCGCCACGATGTAGTAGGCCGGCAGGGCGTAGGGCGTGTGCGGCAGCGAGATCTCCTGGACCGTCGCGCCGGCCTCCTTCAGCCAGTCCGCGCCCCGGTCCCACAACGCCTGGATCTCGGCGGGCATGCCCGCGACCCGGTACTCCTTCGGAATGCCGATGGTGAGACCCTTCACGCCGCGCGACACCGCGGCCTCGAAATCCGGCACCGGCAGATCGACCGAGGTGGTGTCGCGCGGGTCGTGCCCGGCCATGGAGCCGAGCAGGATCGCGCAGTCCCGCACCGTGCGGGCGATCGGGCCGGCCTGATCGAGGGAGGAGGCGTAGGCGACGATGCCCCAGCGCGAGCAGCGCCCGTAGGTCGGCTTGATGCCGACCGTGCCGGTGAAGGCCGCCGGCTGGCGGATCGAGCCGCCGGTATCGGTGGCGGTGGCGCCCAGGCACAGATGCGCGGCCACCGCCGCCGCCGAGCCGCCGGACGAGCCGCCGGGCACGAGCGGCGTATCCGAACCCTGGCGGCGCCAGGGGGAGATCGTGTTGCCGTAGGCGCTGGTCTCGTTGGACGAGCCCATGGCGAACTCGTCGAGGTTGAGCTTGCCCAGCATCACCGCGCCGTCGCGCCAGAGCTGGGCCGAGACGTTCGACTCGTAGTGCGGCTCGAAGCCTTCGAGGATCTTCGAGCCCGCGGTGGTGTGCACCCCTTGCGTGGCGAACAGGTCCTTGATGCCGAGCGGCAGGCCTTCGAGGGGCCGCGCCTCGCCCTTGGCGATCTTGGCGTCGGAGACCCCGGCCATCTTCAGGGCGCGGTCGGGCGTCGCGACGAGATAGGCGTTGAGCGCGCCCGCCCGCTCGATGGCGTCGAGATGCGCCTGCGCGATCTCCCGGGCCGAGAAGCGTTTCGAGGCCAGCCCGTCGCGAGCCTCGGCCAGGGTGAGTTCGTTGAGTGCCGTCATGCCCGTCCCAGGTATCCGCACCGAGTATCCGCACCGATCCCGCGGGCGCTTCGCGTCGCGCGGGTGGCAGAAGAGCCGCTCCGTCGCGTTCGAGAGACTACTCGACGACCTTCGGCACGAGAAAGTAGTCGTCCTCGGTCTCGGGTGCGTTGGCGACCACGTCGCGCGCCCGGCCGCCGTCGTTCACGACGTCGGCGCGCTTCTTCATCCGCATCGGGGTGACCGAGGTCATCGGCTCGACGCCGGCGACATCGACCGCGCCGAGCTGCTCCACGAAGGCGAGGATCGCGTTGAGCTCGCCCTGGAGCGGGCCGACTTCCTCGTCGCTCACCGCGATGCGGGCCAGATGCGCGATGCGCCGTACCGTCTTCTCGTCGACCGACATGCCGTCCGTGTCGTCCTGCCCGGTTCGGGCGGGAAGAGGCCCCGCCCGCAAGATCGGCCGGGCTATAGCACTCGCCTTCGCGCAGGGGCAACGCCGAGCGCGGCCTGGGACTTTCGCGAGATCCGATCGATCCCTTCGGGAATGTCTTCTCCCATCCTGAACCCTGATCCTGAGGCGCCGGAGCGAAGCGGAGGCCCCTTCGAGGCTGCTTCGCAGCACCTCAGGATGAGGGCCAGGATGGGATGCGCGCAGTCAAACGGCTCTCAGACGATGACGTGGCCTCGCGTCACCGGCATGTCCACGGTGACGCCGGGCCGGCGGTAGCGGTCGGCGTTGACGGCGCCGACGACGAGGATCTCCAGTGCGAGCGCCAGCATCAGCACGTGCCGCAGCGAGAGGCGGCTCGTTCGGCGAGCGGCGGCGCGAGGCGGCATCGACATGGGACGGCTCCGGTATCGTTAACGAAACCTTAACATCGCTCGCCGCTTCCCGCTCCCCTGCCCTGCCGGATCCGTCATGCATGGTTAATCCGCACGGTGGACAAGTCGGCGCGGCCGGGCGTAAGCCCGTCCGCCGGCAAGACAGGGAGGACAGGCCATGTGGGAGAACGTCTTCCGGGACCTGCGCCCGGGCCTCGCTTCGAGCGAGGCGGATCTCGCCCGCGCCGAGGCCGAACTGGGCTTCACCCTTCCCGGGAGCTACCGCAGCTTCGCTCGAGAGTGCGGCGCCGGGCGGATCGGCGGGCACGTCCGCATCTTCACGCCGGTTCCGGTGGCGGCGGCGGACCTGAGCGCCCGCTCCCACCTGATCGCCCACGGCGTGGCGCTCGCCCTCGACGGCCTGCGGGACGGCGATAGCGACGAGCCGCACCGCTTCACCATCGAAGGCGACGCCGATGCCGACCTGATGGGGCGGGCCTGCTTCTTCGGGCAGACCGAGCGGGGCGACTTCCTGTTCTTCGACGTCACGCCGGGTTTCCCCGAATACGACATCTGGGTGCTGTGCGCCGATCTGGAGACGGTGCATTTCGGCGGGGCGGATCTCGCCGCCTTCGTCCGCGGCCTCCAGGGGCTGGAGATCCTGCACATCCTCGGCGAGGGCGAAGGCCCGCTGCCCCCGCGCTTCGAGGGCGACGACGCGGCGGCGCTGGGGCGATGGGGAGCGACGGCTTCGTGAACCGGGAGGAGATCGCGGCCTTCGCCGAGGCCTCCCGCGGGGCGCCGCGCCTGATCGGGCTCGATCTCGGCACCAAGACCATCGGGCTCGCCCTGTCCGATGTCGGGCGGCGGATCGCCTCGCCGCTGGAGACGATCCGTCGGGTGAAGTTCACGCCCGATGCGGGGCGGCTCGTGGCGCTCTGCGCGGCGCACGGCGTCGGCGGTCTCGTGATCGGCCTGCCGCTCAACATGGACGGCTCGGAAGGCCCCCGGGCGCAGTCGAGCCGGAGCTTCGCCCGCAACCTCAGGCCGCTCCTGTCGCTGCCGGTGCTGTTCTTCGACGAGCGCCTCTCCACCGCTGCGGTCACCCGCACCCTGCTCGAAGCCGACGCCTCCCGGGCGCGCCGCGGCGAACTCGTGGACAAGCTCGCCGCCGCCTACATCCTGCAGAGCTGCCTCGACGTGATGGGCGGGATGTTTTCGGAGGCGCAGGAGGCGGACGGGTTCTAGCTCTTGGCGCCTCACCCGTCATCGCGAGGCTTCAGCCGAAGCGACGGAGGCCGGTCGAAGCCGCAAAGCCCGGCCCGATCGCGTTTGCGGGGCGTCAGCCCCGGACCCGCGCCACCCGCGCGACGATCGCCTCCCGCTCCCGGCGCGTCGCCGAGAGCCGCTCGCGCGCGGCCGCGAGGATCCCGGGCCCGGCGGTCTCGGGTCGGCCGGCGTCGAAGGGCGGAGCCGGGGCGTATTCCTGATGGAGCTGGATCGCCTGTGCCGTGGCTTCGTCGGCCAGTTCGGCGGCGAGCGTCAGGCCGAAATCGATGCCCGCGGTCACGCCGCCGCCGGTGATCAGGTTGCCGTCGCGCACCACGCGCCCTTCCGTCGGGATCGCCCCGAAGGCGGCGAGCAGGTCGTGGGCCGCCCAGTGGGTCGTGGCCCGCCTGCCCCGCAGAAGCCCGGCCGCGCCGAGCGCCAGGGCGCCGGTGCAGACGGAGGTGAGGTAGCGCGCCGTCTCCGCCTGCCGGCGCAGGAAGTCGAGGGTCTCGGCATCCTCCATGAGCGGATTGACCCCCGAACCGCCCGGCACGCAGATCACGTCGAGGACGGGGCAGTCGGCGAAGCTCACCGTCGGCGTGAGGATGAGGCCCGTGGCACTCTCGATGGGGCCGAGCGCCTTGGCGACGAGATGGACGCGGGTGCCCGGCACCATCGCCAGCACCTCGTAGGGGCCGGTCAGATCGAGCTGCTGCACCCGGGGAAAGACGAGGAAACCGATCTCGATGGGCATGGACCTGTCACCTTTTGCCAACGAAGACGTCGCGCGTTTTCGGCTGGACCGTTCAGGGCCGCCGGCATCGCGCGCGTCGGCGAAGCGATCCTGTGGCGCGACCTGTCCGGATTGCCTGCGCCGAGCCTCGCAACGACGAGGGGAAGCTCACACCGTCCTTGCGAGCCGAATGGCGAATCAATCCAGGACCGCGACGGTGCCGAAATGGTTCTGCCGCCGCCCTCGGACAGCACCCGCATCCGCGACCGGGCCCGACGGTCCTCATCCCCGTGCGGCCAGGGACACCGCGCCGCTGCCGTGCCGCTCGATTCGGCCGTCGAGTTCGAGTTCGAGCAGGGTCGTCTGCACGATCCGGACCGGCAGGCCGGTGGAGCGGGCGAGTTCGTCGGTCCCGACCGGCGTCGGGCTCAGCATCGCGATCAGCCGGGCGCGGTCGTCCGCGGGCTCGCTCGCCGGCTCGGCCGGCTCGGACCCGTCGAACGGCGGCGCGGCGGCCGGCGCCGTGCCGTCGAGGTCGATCTCGTCCCAGTAATCGAGCGTCCCCGATGCCTCCGGGCGGTCGCTCAGGCCCTCCTCGGACGGGGCGTGCCCGTCGATCAGCGGTTCGAGGACGGAAAGGACGTGCTCCACCTCCGCCACCAGCGTCGCGCCCTGGCGGATCAGGTCGTTGGTGCCCTCCGCCCGCGGATCGAGCGGCGAGCCGGGGACCGCGAAGACCTCGCGGCCCTGTTCGAGGGCGAAGCGCGCGGTGATCAGGGAGCCGGAGCGGCGCGCGGCCTCGACCACCACCGTACCGAGGCTGAGCCCCGAGATGATGCGGTTGCGCCGGGGGAAGTCGCGCCCCCGCGGCACCCAGCCCATCGGCATCTCGGCGACCACCGCTCCGCCTGCGCCGACGATCGCCTCGACGAGGGGGCCGTGGTTCTCCGGGTAGATCCGGTCCTGCCCGCCCGCGAGCACCGCCACGGTGCCGCCGGCGAGGGCGGCCTTGTGGGCCCGGGCGTCGATGCCGCGGGCGAGTCCCGAGACCACGACGAGGCCGGCCTCGCCGAAGCCGCGGGCGAGCCGTTCGGTGAAGGCGAGGCCGGCGGTCGAGGCGTTGCGCGAGCCGACCATCGCCACCGACGCCTTCAGGAGCACGGCCGGGTCGCCGCGCACGGCGATCAGCGGCGGCGCGGTCTCGGTGGCGTGGAGCGCCTTGGGGTAGGCCGCCTCCCCCATGGCGAGGAAGCGCGCGCCGAGGCGGTCGGCGGCCACCATCTCGCGCTCGACCTGCGCCTTCGATGGGGGTACGGCGTGCTTGCCGGCGCGTTTCGTCAGGGCCGGCAGGGCGTCGAGGGCGGCGGATGCGCTGCCGAAGCGGTTGATCAGGCCGCGGAAGGTGCGCGGGCCGACGCCGTCGGTGCGGATCAGGCGCAGCCAGTCGAGGCGTTGCGCGTCGGTGAGCTGCATCGGTCTCCCCCTCCTGTCGGGAGGGGCCGCCCTCAGCCCTTCTGCCCGATCCGCCCCTCGGTGCCGGCGGCGAGCCGGCGGATGTTGGGCGCGTGCTTCCACCATAGCAGCGCCGCGAGCACGAGGAAGAGCGCTGCAACCGGTCCGTGTCCGAGCGCCCACAGGACGAGGGGCGTGGCGGCGGAGGCCGCGAGCGCGGCGAGCGAGGAGTATTTCAGGGCAAAGGCCAGCCCGAGCCAGATCGCGGCGAAGACCAGGAGCGTCAGCGGGCTGAGCGCGAGGAGCACGCCGATGAAGGTGGCCACGCCCTTGCCGCCCTTGAAGCCGAGCCAGACCGGGAAGAGATGGCCGAGGAAGGCGCCGAGCCCGGCGGCGAGCGCCGGCCCCTCCCCCCATTGGCCGGCGGCGAGCACCGGCAGCGTGCCCTTGAGCGCGTCGCACAGCAGCGTGGCCGCGGCGAGACCCTTTCGGCCGGTGCGCAGCACGTTGGTGGCGCCGATATTGCCCGACCCGATCGCCCGCACGTCGCCGAGGCCGGCGACCCGCGTGAGGATCAGCCCGAAGGGAATCGCGCCGCAGGCGTAGCCGACGACGAGGGCGGCGAGGAGGATCGGCCAGCCGGCCGCGAGGAGCGTGGTCATGCGGCGAGGGTCGGGAGTTCGGAGCGGTGGACGATCCGGCCGCCGACCAGCGTCAGCACCGCCGCGCCCTGGAGCCGCGCCTCATCGAAGGGCGAGTTCTTCGAGCGCGACTTCAGGTGCCGCTTGTCGAGGAGGTAGGGCAGATCGGGGTCGATGAGCACGAGGTCGGCGGGCGCGCCCTTGTCCAGGCGCCCCGCCGCGCGGCCGAGCAGTGTCGCGGGATTGGACGAGAGCGCGCCCAGCAGCGTCTTCAGCGTCACGTCGCCGGTGTGGAGCAGGCGCAAGGAGGCGCCGAGCAGGGTCTCGATGCCGAGCGCCCCGTCCGCGGCCTCGGCGAACGGCAGGCGCTTGGTCTCCACGTCCTGCGGGTTGTGGTCGGAGACGATGACGTCGATCACGCCCTCGTTCAGCGCGGCGATCACCGCCTGCCGGTCGTCCTCGCGGCGCAAGGGCGGCGAGAGCTTGCAGAAGGTGCGGTAGTGGCCGATGTCGCCCTCGTTGAGCACGAGGTTGTTGACCGAGACGCCGCAGGTCACGGGCAGGCCCGCCGCCTTCGCCCGCCGCACGATCTCGACGGAATCGGCGGTGGAGATCATCGCCGCGTGGTAGCGCCCGCCGGTCAGGCGCACGAGGCGGATATCGCGCTCCAGCATGATCGTCTCGGCCTCGCGGGGAATGCCCATCAGCCCGAGACGGGAGGCCATCTCGCCCTCGTTCATCACCCCTTCGGCGGCGAGATCCGGCTCCTCGACATGCTGCATCAGCAACGCACCGAAATCGCGGGCGTAGGTGAGCGCCCGGCGCATCACCTGCGCGTTGGTGACGGCCTTCAATCCGTCGGTGAAGGCGACGGCGCCCGCTTCCGCCAGCAGGCCGAACTCGGTCATCTCGCGGCCCGCCAGCCCCTTGGTGATGGCGGCGGCCGGCAGGACGTTGACGCTCGCCGTGTCGCGGGCGCGGCGCAGCACGAAATCGACGATGGCCGGCCCGTCGATGACCGGGTTGGTGTCGGGCATGCAGACCAGCGTCGTCACGCCCCCGGCGGCGGCGGCGGCGCTCGCCGAGGCCAGGGTCTCCCGGTGCTCGGCGCCGGGCTCGCCGACGAAGGCGCGCAGGTCGATCAGGCCGGGGGCGAGGGTGAGGCCGCCGCAATCGATCGTTTCGCAGTTTTCGGAGGGCGCGGGTACGGCGCCCCAGGCGATGTCGGCGATGCGGCCGTCGCGCACGAGCACCGCGCCGGGGCCCTCGCGGCCGGTGGCCGGATCGAGGAGGCGGGCGTTGGAGAGGAGGAGCGCACTCAATTCGGATTCACCCGTTCGGCAGGTGGGTCGCCAGCGCTTCCAGCACGGCCATGCGCACGGCGACGCCCATCTCAACCTGCTCGCGGATCAGCGACTGCGCCCCGTCGGCGATCTCCGAGGAAATCTCGACGCCGCGGTTCATCGGGCCGGGATGCATCACCAGCGCGTCGGGCTTGGCCAGCGCCAGCTTGTCGCCGTCGAGGCCGTAATAGCGAAAATACTCCTTCACGCTCGGCACGAAGGAGCCGTTCATGCGCTCGCGCTGGAGGCGCAGCATCATCACGATGTCGCAGCCCTTCAGGCCCTCGCGCATGTCGGTGAACACCTCGACGCCGAAGCGCTCGATGCCGGTGGGCAGGAGCGTCGAGGGGCCGATCACCCGCACCCGGGCGCCGAGCGCCTGGAGCAGGATGATGTTGGAGCGCGCGACCCGCGAATGCAGGACGTCGCCGCAGATCGCGATCCTCAACCCCTCGATGCCGCCCTTGTTGCGGCGGACGGTCAGCGCGTCGAGCAATGCCTGGGTCGGATGCTCGTGGGCGCCGTCGCCCGCGTTCACCACGGCGCAATCGACCTTGCGGGCCAGCAGATGCACGGCGCCGGCGGAATGGTGGCGCACGACGATGATGTCGGGCCGCATGGCGTTGAGCGTCGCCGCGGTGTCGATCAGCGTCTCGCCCTTCTTCACCGAGGACGAGGCGACCGACATGTTCATCACGTCGGCGCCGAGGCGCTTGCCCGCCAGTTCGAACGAGGATTGCGTGCGGGTCGAGGGCTCGAAGAACAGGTTGATCTGGGTGCGGCCGCGTAAGGTGGTGCGCTTCTTCTCGACCTGCCGCGACAGGGCGACGGCGGCGTCGGCGCGCTCCAGCAGCGACTCGATGTCCGGCCGGCTCAGGCCCTCGATGCCGAGCAGGTGCCGGTGCGGGAAGGCGGGTGCGGTCTGAGCGGTCATGCGGCCATGTCGAGCGTTGGTCGAGGGCTATAGGTGCCCGGGGGCAGCCCGGCAAGGCACGGCGGGCGGCGGGGCCGCAACCCGCTTTCGTGGTGCGGGAAGGAAAGGCCTCGTCCTGTCGCGGCGAAGAGGTTTTCTTGGTCCTCGCGAGGCCGTGATCGAGAAAATTTTGAACGATCCCATCCCGTTGTCCGTTGGCAGCACATCCATCGGGCTTGAGCGTGCCGGCACGCGATCTTCCGCGACCGGCGCCTGCCCCGAACACCGAAAGGACGTTCATGAACGCGCGACTTCTCCTCACCGCCGGTGCTCTCTCGCTCGGTCTCGCCCTGTCGTCGGGTGCCTACGCCCAGGGCGTGCAGCCGGGTGGCATGGGCAGCCAAATGCAGCAGGGCGCCATGGGCGACGACATGAGCCAGGGGCAGCGGCCGATGAAGCGCAGCTCCAAGAAGATGAAAAAGCCCATGAAGAGCAAGAAGATGATGCGCTCCAAGCGCATGAACTCTGGCGGCATGGAGTCCGGCGCGGGCGGGATGTAACCCGACTGTACCGGCTCGCCGAATAGGCGTTCCTCGGCCCGTCCGGTTAGACCGGGCGGGCCTTTTTCGTCCGACGACAAGGCCTTCTCCGCTCCCCGCCGGGGCGAGGGGCATCTCACCAGGGAACCGCCCGCCGTGGCCGCAGGATCGACGCTCTCGGGACCGGACATCGTGGAGACGGTGCGGCGGCGCTGGATGTTTCGCCACCCGCTGGTGATCCGGCTGGCGCACTGGATCAACGTGGTCTGCCTCGCCATCCTGCTGATGAGCGGCCTGCAGATCTTCAACGCGCATCCGGCCCTGTACTGGGGGGCCGCCTCGACCTTCGACACCCCGTTCGTCGCGATCACCGACGACCAGCGGGACGACGGCACGCCCCGCGGCATCGTCTACGTCGCCGGCCGCACCTTCGACACCACCGGCGTGCTCGGCCTGTCGAACCTCGACGGACAGCAAGCGGGCCGCGCGTTCCCCGCCTGGGCGACGCTGCCGGCGCATCAGGACCTCGCCACGGGCCGGCGCTGGCACTTCCTGTTCGCCTGGGCCTTCGTCGTCAACGGCCTGATCTACCTCCTCTACGGCATCGGCACCGGCCAGTTGCGCCGCCGCCTCATCCCCGACGGCGACCAGATGCGCGGATTCGGCGCCTCGATCCGCGAGCACCTGACCCTGCACTTCCCGAAAGGAGACGAGGCCAAGCGCTACAACGTGCTGCAGAAGCTCACCTACCTCGTCGTCGTCGCCGTGCTGCTGCCGCTGATGCTGCTCACCGGCCTGTCGATGTCGCCGGGCGTCAACGCCGTGGTGCCGCTGCCCGACCTGTTCGGCGGCCGGCAATCGGCCCGCACGGTCCACTTCATCGTCACGAACCTGCTGGTGCTGTTCGTGATCGTCCACGTCCTGCTCGTCCTGCTCTCCGGCGTGGTCAACAACATGCGCAGCATGGTCACCGGCTGGTTCGTGATCGAGCGCCGAAAGCTTCCCGCCGGACCGGGAGAGATCCGATGAGACGCCGCCTGTCGATTCCCAAGCCGCATCGCCGCGGCTTCCTGACGGCGGCGGCCGGCCTGTTCGGCGTTGCGTCGCTCGGCGGCTGCGACCGCTTCGCCGCCAGTCCCACCGGCCGGCGCACGCTGAAGGCCGGCGAGGACGCCAACCTGTTCGTGCAGCGCCTGCTGCTGACGCCGGCCTCGCTGGCCAAGGAGTTTCCGGATTCGCAGATCTCGCCCTGGTTCAAGCCGAACGGCACGATCGAGCCGCCGGACCGGGACTACAAGGCGCTCGCCGCCAGGAGCTTCGAGGGGTTCAAGCTCCGGATCGACGGCCTCGTGGAGCATCCGCAGGATCTCGGCCTCGCCGACCTGCGGGCCCTGCCCGCCCGCACGCAGACGACCCGGCACGATTGCGTCGAAGGCTGGAGCGCCATCGGCAAGTGGACCGGCGTGCCGCTCTCGGAAGTGCTCCAGCGCGCCGGCCTGAAGCCGAACGCCCGCTACGTCGTGTTCCACTGCGCCGACACGATGGAGTACGCGGCGAGCGGCGGGGACGAGGAGGCGGATACGGAAAAGACCGCCAATCCCGGGATGGAGGCGCGGCCGGAGGGCGCGGAGAACCAAGCGAGCGATTCGAAGGCCGCCGGCGCCGAAGCCCCGGCGGACGAGGGTGAGGCGGCGCAGGGCACGCCCGTGCGCTACTACGAGAGCATCGACCTCACCGACGCCTTTCACCCGCAGACGATCCTCGCCTACGACCTGAACGGGCAGGCGCTGCCGGTCCCGAATGGGGCGCCGTTACGCCTACGGGTCGAGCGCCAGCTTGGTTACAAGCAGGCGAAGTATGTCATGCGGATCGAGGTGACCGAGGGCCTGAAGGGCATCGGCGACGGCAATGGCGGCTACTGGGAGGATCGGGGCTACGAGTGGTACGCCGGGATTTGAGGCGCCTCCTCCCCCGTTCCCCGATTTGACAACGCCGCGCCGCTCACCCACTTCTGCGCGGCGCGAGAGCCGGCCTCCGACCGGTACGCATCCGCGCCATCCCCAAAACCGTCCCCGCGGTGAGGCTCTGGCGAGAGGCAGAGGTTCATGAAAGTCGTCGTCGTCGAGTCGCCGGCCAAGGCCAAGACGATCAACAAATATCTCGGGCGCGACTACGAGGTCCTGGCCTCCTTCGGCCATATCCGCGACCTCCCGGCCAAGGACGGATCGGTCGATCCGGAGGCCGATTTCGCCATGATCTGGGAGCTGGAGGACCGGGGCTCGAAGCGCGTCTCCGAGATCGCCCGGGCGATCAAGGGCGCCGAGAAGCTCATCCTCGCGACCGACCCGGATCGCGAGGGCGAGGCGATCTCCTGGCACGTCATCGAGGCGCTCGCGGCCCGCAAGGCGCTCAAGGGGATTCCCGTCGAGCGGGTGACCTTCAACGCCATCACCAAGGCCTCGGTCGATGCGGCGATGCGCAAGCCCCGCGAGATCGATCAGGCGCTGGTCGACGCCTATCTCGCGCGCCGGGCCCTGGACTACCTCGTCGGGTTCAACCTCTCGCCGGTGCTGTGGCGCAAGCTCCCCGGCGCCCGCTCGGCCGGCCGGGTGCAGTCGGTGGCGCTTCGCCTCGTGGTCGAGCGCGAGATGGAGATCGAGCGCTTCCGCCCCCGCGAGTACTGGTCGATCGTGGCGACGCTGGCGACGGAGGCCGGCGGCGTGTTCGAGGCGCGGCTCGTCGGCGCCGACGGCAAGCGCATCCAGCGCCTCGATGTCGGCAATGCCGAGGCGGCGGCGGCGTTCAAGCGCGACCTCGAACTCGCGACCTTCCAGGTGGCGTCGGTCGAGGCGAAGCCGGCCAAGCGCCACCCGCAGCCGCCCTTCACCACCTCGACCCTGCAACAGGAGGCCTCGCGAAAACTCGGGATGGCGCCGGCGCAGACCATGCGCGTGGCGCAGAAGCTCTACGAGGGCGTCGATGTCGGCGGCGAGACCGTCGGCATCATCACCTACATGCGGACCGACGGCGTCGACATGGCGCCGGAGGCGATCTCGGACGCCCGCCGGGTGATCGGCCGCGAGTTCGGCGACGACTATGTGCCGAACGCGCCGCGAAAATACTCGGTGAAGGCCAAGAACGCGCAGGAAGCGCACGAGGCCGTGCGCCCGACCGACATGAGCCGCCTGCCCAAGCAGGTCGCCCGCTCTCTGGAGCCCGAGCAGGCCCGCCTGTACGAGCTGATCTGGACGCGCACGATCGCCAGCCAGATGGAATCGGCCGAGTTGGAGCGCACCACCGTCGAGGTCGCCGCCAGCGTCGGGCCGCGCCGGATCGACCTGCGCGCGACCGGTCAGGTCGTGAAGTTCGACGGCTTTCTCGCCCTCTATCAGGAGGGCAAGGACGACGAGGAGGATGAAGACGCGAAGCGCCTGCCGGCGATGAAGGCGGGCGATCCGCTCAAACGCGAGCGCATCGCCTCGACCCAGCACTTCACCGAGCCGCCGCCGCGCTACTCCGAGGCGAGTCTCGTCAAGCGGATGGAGGAGCTCGGCATCGGCCGGCCCTCGACCTACGCCGCGGTGCTGCAGACCCTGCGCGACCGGGAATACGTCAGGATCGAGAAGAAGCGCCTCCAGCCCGAGGACAAGGGCCGCCTCGTCACCGGCTTCCTCGAGAGCTTCTTCAAGCGCTACGTCGAGTACGATTTCACCGCCGACCTGGAGGAGCAACTCGACCGGGTCTCGAACGCCGAGATCGACTGGCGCTCGGTGCTGCGCGACTTCTGGCGCGATTTCTCGGCGGCCATCGGCGGCACCAAGGAACTGCGCGTCGCCGAGGTGCTGGAGGCGCTCAACGGCCTGCTCGGGCCGCACATCTTTCCCGAAAAGGCGGATGGCGGCGACCCGCGCGCCTGCCCGACCTGCGGCTCGGGTCAGCTCTCGCTCAAGCTCGGCAAGTTCGGCGCCTTCATCGGCTGCTCGAACTATCCCGAGTGCAAGTACACCCGCCAGCTCTCGGCCTCCGGCGTCGAGGGCGAGGGGGACGGCTCCTCAACTGACGGCGGCCAGCCCGGCGTGCGGGTGCTCGGCGACGATCCCGCCACCGGCCTGCCCGTGACCCTGCGCGACGGGCGCTTCGGCCCGTTCGTGCAACTCGGCGAGGCGTCGTCCGAGAAGGGCGCGGCGAAGCCCAAGCGCTCCTCGCTCGCCAAGGGCATGAGCCCCGGCAGCGTGACGCTGGAGGTCGCGCTGCGCCTTCTCTCCCTCCCGCGCGAGGTCGCCAGGCATCCCGAGACCGGCGAGCCGATCCTGGCCAATCTCGGCCGCTTCGGCCCCTACGTGCAGCACGGAAAAACCTACGCCAACCTCGGCAAGGACGACGACGTGCTGGAGATCGGCGCCAACCGCGCCATCGACCTGATCGTCGCCAAGGAGCAGGGCGGCGGGCGCGGACGCCCGGCCGCCGATCCCGGCCGCTCGATCGGCCGGCATCCGGACGGTGCCGACCTCGTGGTCAAGGCGGGCAAGTACGGCCCCTATGTCAGCGACGGCTCGGTCAACGCGACCCTGCCGAAGACGATGGCCGCCGAGAGCCTGACGCTGGAGCAGGCCATCGACCTCGTCAACGCCAAGCGCGCCTCCGGCGGCGGCAAGAAGCCGGTGCGAAAGACCGCTGCGCGGGCCCGCACGACGGCGAAGAAGGCGGACGGGGCCGAGGCGAAGAAACCGGCGGTGCGCAAGGCGACGACGAAGGCTGCGGCCAAGCCGGCGGCCGCCAAGAAGGCTGCGGCGAAGACGAACTGAGGCTGTCTCCCCCATCCCGGATGTCGAACCTTTTCGACATCCGGCTTCCTGGCCGCACTGCGTTCAAGCCAGTTCGGGTCGGGAGGGATGAGCGGACAGCCTCGTCGGGCGGCCGATCCCGGCTGAATCGCTTCACCCTGCCGTCATCGCGAGCGACAGCGAAGCGATCCAGGGTGCGACATCTCCGGATAAGGCGGCGCGCTGGATCGCTTCGGCTTCGCCTCGCGATGACGGAGGGAAACGTTCGAGCGACCGGTCGAGGAACCGGTTCAGCCCGCGCCCACCCGCTCGAACGTCAGGTAGCTCGGCCGCCGGCCGGCCGCGATGGCCTTGGCCTCGTAGCGGGTGCCCGGCCATCCGGGGAACGGCCGGCGCCAGTCGTCGGCGCTCTCGGCCGTCCAGCGCAGATGCGGACAGCGGGCGGCGCGGACCAGGGTCCAGCCGGCGTAATCGTCGATGTCGCTGGCGAAGCGGAACAGGCCGCCGGGGCGCAGCACCCGGGCGATCTCGGCGAGCGAGGCATCCGAGACGAACCGGCGCTTGCGCTGGCGGCGCTTCGGCCAGGGGTCGGGATAGAGCAGGTAGGCGCGGGCGAGGCTTGCATCCGGCAGGGCGGCGAGCAGAGCGGTGGCGTCCTCGTCCCAGACGCGCACGTTGCGGAGTTTCCGTTCGTCGACGGTGCGCAGCAGCTTCACGACGCCGTTGACGAAGGGCTCGCAGCCGACGATGCCGGCCCGGCCGTTGGACTCGGCCTGGGCGGCGAGGTGCTCGCCGCCGCCGAAGCCGATCTCCAGCCAGACCTCATCGACCGGCACCGGGAACAGTGTCGGCGGATCGAGCAGCGCACCGCGCTCGGGGAGCGCGACGCGGAGCGTCGGGAGCAGCCCTTCGAGGCGCCGCTCCTGGCCCGGCCGCAGCCGCTTGCCCTTGCGGCGCCCATAGAAGGCCCGCTCGGCGTCGCCCGTCCCGCCCGTCTCGGGAGGGATGTTTCGGTCATCCCTCCCCATGGCGGTTCGGGCTCAGAACGCCGACTTCAGCTTGTCGGCGAGATCCGTCTTCTCCCAGGAGAAGCCGCCGTCGGCATCGGGCTCGCGGCCGAAATGGCCGTAGGCCGCGGTGCGGGCGTAGATCGGCTTGTTGAGCTGGAGCGCGGTGCGGATGCCCCGGGGCGACAGGTCGAGGGCGTCCATCAGGACCGATTCGAGCTTCGCTTCGTCCACGGTGCCGGTGCCGTGCAGGTCGACGTAGATCGACAGGGGCTTGGCGACGCCGATGGCGTAGGAGAGCTGGATCGTGGCCCGGCGGGCGAGGCCGGCGGCGACGACGTTCTTGGCGAGATAGCGCGCGGCGTAGGCGGCCGAGCGGTCGACCTTGGTCGGGTCCTTGCCGGAGAAGGCACCGCCGCCGTGCGGCGCGGCGCCGCCGTAGGTGTCGACGATGATCTTGCGGCCGGTGAGGCCGGCATCGCCGTCGGGGCCGCCGATCACGAACTTGCCGGTCGGGTTGACGTGCCAGGCGGTGCCCTCGTTGACCCAGCCCTGCGGCAGGGCCTTGAGGATGTAGGGCTCGACGATGGCGCGCACGTCGGCCGAGTCGAGCGACTCGTCGAGATGCTGGGTCGAGAGCACGATCTGCGTCACCTCGACCGGGCGGCCGTCGGCGTAGCGCACGGTGACCTGGCTCTTGGCGTCGGGGCCGAGCTTGGCCGCGTCGCCCTGCTTGGCCTTGCGCGCGTCGGCGAGATCCTTGAGGATCTTGTGGGCGTAGAAGATCGGGGCCGGCATCAGGGCCGGGGTCTCGTCGGCGGCGTAGCCGAACATGATGCCCTGGTCGCCCGCGCCCTCGTCCTTGTTGCCGGAGGCGTCCACGCCCTGGGCGATGTCGGCCGACTGGGCGTGCAGGTGGATGGCGACGTCGTTGTTCCTCCAGTGGAAGCCGGACTGCTCGTAGCCGATGTCGCGCACGGCCTCGCGGGTCAGCGCCTCCAGATCCTTGAAGGTCACGGAATCGGGGCCGCGCACCTCGCCCGCGATCACCACGCGGTTCGTGGTGGTCAGCGTCTCGACGCCGAGGCGCGCCTCCGGCATCGCCGCGAGGTAGGCATCGACCACGGTGTCCGAGATCCGGTCGCTCACCTTGTCGGGGTGACCCTCGGAGACGGACTCGCTGGTGAAGAGGTAGTCGGAACGAGGCATTGCATGCACCCCCGATTGTCGGGCGCGCCTCGTCTTGAAACGGCGCTTGACCCGGTCTCCAGAAGGCGCGGCTTGTCGCATCGACGGTTCGGACGGTCAAGCCGGAATGGCGAAATCGTCCGTTATAACGAACGTCAAGCCGGCACGAGATCAGCGTCGGCCCTGTCGGGGCACCGGCCGCCGCGCCTTGATGGGCTCCCGTTTGCCGGGGATCGTGCGGTCGCCGTCAGGTCTTCAGTTCGCGGCTCAGGACGTCGAAGGCGGCGGAGAGGTCGCGGCGCTGGGCGTCGCTGAAGGTGTCGACGAATTGCCGGGCGAAAGCGCGCGCCAGTTCGGACCAGGGCTCGACCGTGAAACCCTGCTGTTCGCTCTCGGCGAAGCCGCGTTCGACTGTCGCGTCGGGGTGGGGAATGCCGTCGAGAAAGTCGGACACCGGGGTGTTCGTCAGGCGCCCCAGGATCGCGAGATGGATCGCGCTGATCCGGTTGACGCCCTTTTCATACTTCTGAAGCTGGGCGGCCGACATTCCAAAGCTGTCGGCGACGGCGCGCTGCGTCAGCTTCGAGCGTTTGCGCTGCTCGGCGATGCGGCGTCCGAGAAGGACATCGCGTTCATCGGTTTTCTGCCCTGCCATGCTCGTTCCGCTCGGCCCGTTTGCGTGGATGCTTCGAACGAAACCTTGCACCGTGCAAGAGCGCCGCACCCCCTGTCGGTGACGACTCACAGAAACTTTCATTTGTTAAAAGTGCGGTGCGGCGTCGCAGGAAAATCTACGGACGCACAAAGTATCCGATGCAATCTTGAGAATTGAATAAGAATGGCGTCCCCGGCAGGGCTCGAACCTGCGACCCCAGGTTTCGTACCACTTCGGCTTTCGCCGCCGCGCTTTCGGCGCGTTCGTGGCCTGGACTATCCCTTCACCCTGGGCCCTGCGAAAAGCCTTTAGGTGCCGCCCGTCTAGTCTCTACACCTTCCCGCGGCCTTCAGGCCTCGGGCTTGGCTCGGGATCGGCAGGGCGCCGGAGCGCCGGGAGCTTTCCCCGAATTTGAGCGGATCCGCCGCGCGGTTTCCCATCGCGACGCCCAATTTGATGGAGTTTAGGAAACCTGTGCTCTGTCCAACTGAGCTACGGAGACGTCGACGCAAGGCTTAGCATCATCGCGCGGGAGCGCCAACCGTTCAGGCGCGAAGCGGCAGGGCCATCGCTCGATGTTTTCAGGACGTTCGTCCTGAAAACATCGAGCGGAGTGAAAGCCTGAGCCCGCGGAGGCGGGCGCCGGCGACTGAGAGCCTGTTTGACTGCAGTGATCGCATCTCGCCCCTCATCCTGAGGTGCCGCGTGAGCGGCCTCGAAGGATCCTCCAGATCCCGCGTGATTCCTGGAGCACCCTTCGAGGCCTCCGCTGCGCTCCGGCACCTCAGGATGAGGGTTCAGGATGGGAGTAGGACCTTCCTCTCGCCTTGCCGTTGCCTGACGAAGACACGTTCGCCGGTCAAACAGGCTCTGAGGCCGGCCAAGAAAACCAGGGCCATCGCTTCAAGCGATGGCCCTGGCGAAGCGGCCGAGGATCGGCGCGCTGCGATCTGGAGGTTCGCCGGTTCTGTTGCCCGGGGGACGCAGCCGCCGACAATCCGCGCTTGCAAGGGGCATCCAAGGAATCATCGCGGCCTCGGGCCGCGATCCGGGCCTTTTTCGCGTGCCATCATCACCGGAGATCGAGCGCGAGCGGTGACGATGTGGCCCGGTGACAGGCGCGATTCTGCATCCGACGGACGCCGGGCCGGCCGCGGCGTCTCCCCGGTCCTCGTCTGCCTCGTCGCGGCCTGCAACGGCCCCGCCGCACCCCAGGCCGTGGCCGCCCCGTCCGGGGCCGATGCGTCGTGCCGCCCGGCGGCCTCCCGGGAGGATCGCCTCGCCGGGGTCGGAGCCCGGGGCGAACTGATTCTCGCGTCCGGAGGCCGGGCGGTGCTCTCGGACCTGCGCTGGCCGGACGATCCCGCTCTCGACGCGGCTGCCCGGGGCCGCCTCTTGTCCTTCCGCGACGCGCCGCTCGTCCTGACCGAGCGCGGTTCCGAGGATCGCTGGGGCCGCCGCCGCGCCGATGGGATCGCCGGCGGGACCGAACCGGTCGATCTCGCCGGGGCACTGATCGCGGCGGGCCTCGCCTCCGCCGATGCCGGCGAGGCGGACGCCCTGTGCCGCCCTTCCCTGCGCGCCCTCGAAGAGGTGCCGCGGGCGGCGGGGCGCGGCCTGTGGTCCGGCGGCCCGGTCGCCGCGACCGACGCGTCGGCGCTGAACGCCCGCGCCGGGCGCTTCGCCGTGGTGGAGGGGCGCATCCTCCATGTCGGCGAGCGGCCGGGGCGGACTTATCTGGACTTCGCCCGCCGGGGTGAGACGGGCTTGACCGTAACCGTGCAGAAACGCACTTGGCGGACCCTTGCCGAACATGGTTTGTCGGCGGCCACGCTGAGGGGCCGCCTCGTGAGAATCCGCGGCAGGGTCGAGATCGGGCGGGGACCGCTGATCGACCTTGCCGGCGTCGAGGGGATCGAGGTCGTCGAGGGGGAGCGGGCGCTGCGGCGCTAGAACGGCATGACGGGGGATCGGCAGCACGAATCGGGGCGGCGGAGCGCGGGGGGGCGCCGCCGGGACCAGCTTGCGCGCGTCGGCGTGCGGCTCGGCGCAGCGGTCGCGTTCGCCGCCCTGCTCGCCGCCTGCGCCGCCGACCAGACCGGAAGCGTGCTCACGCCCGCGGTGATCACGGTGCCCGAGCAGGCGCCGAAGACGACGGGGCGCGCCCGCTCCGACGACGCGGACCATGCCAAACTCGTCGCCTCCTTCGGCGGCGAGTATCGCGCGCCCGCCGCCCACCGGCTGCTCACCGAGATCACCGACCGGCTGGTGCGCGCCAGCGACCGGCCGGAGGAAGCCTACGCGGTCACGCTGCTCGACTCGCCCGTCGTCAACGCCTTCGCCCTGCCGAGCGGCCGGCTCTACGTGACCCGCGGCCTGCTGGCGCTCGCCAGCGACAGCTCGGAAGCGGCGGCCGTGCTCGCCCACGAGATCGCCCACGTGACCCTGCGCCACGCCACCGCCCGCAGCGAGATGGCCCTGCGCTCGCAACTCGTCAGCCGCGTGGTCGCCGACGTGCTGAACGATCCCGCGACGGGGGCGCAACTGGCGAGCCAGTCGAAGTTCACCCTCGCCCGCTTCTCCCGCGAGCAGGAGTTCGAGGCCGACACCAACGGCGTGCGGGTGCTGGCCCAGGCCGGCTACGATCCCTTCGGCGCCGGCCGCTTCCTCGACGCGCTCCAGCGCACCATGGCGCTGAAGGCCGGCAGCGGCAGCGCGGCCGAGCCCGACATGCTGGCGACCCATCCGGCCACCGCCGAGCGCATCGCGCTGGTGACCCGTGCCGCCCGGCGCATCGGCGCACCCGGCCTCGGCGCCGACGACCGCGCCCGCTACCTCGCGGCGATCGACGGGCTCGCCTACGGCGACGATCCCGGCGAGGGGCTGGTGCGCGGCCGACGCTTCCTGCATCCGGGCCTCGGCATCGCCTTCGAGGTGCCGGACGCCTTCGCCATCGAGAACACCCGCAACGCCGTGCTCGGCACCACGCCGGAGGGCAGCCGCCGCCTGCTGTTCGATCAGGTCGAGGCGAGCGGCGACCGCAGCCTGGAGGACGTGCTGCGCGCCACCTGGAACGACGCCATCGAGGCGGGTTCGGTCGAGAACCGCATCGTCGGCGGGCGCTCCGTCGTCACCGCGCTCTCGCGCGGCAAGGACTGGACCTTCCGCCTCGCGGCGGTCCGCATGGGCGAGACCACCTATCGCATGATCATGGCGGCCAAGGGCGCGACCGACCCGGAGCCGGCCTTCCGGCGCTGGCTGGAGAGCCTGCGCCCGATCGAGCCGGAGGAGACGGCCTCCCTCAAGCCGGCCCATCTCCAGATCGTCACCGCCGGAGCGGGCGACACCGTCGAGGGTCTGGCCCGCCGCATGAGCGTGCCCGACCGCGCGGTGGACCGCTTCCTCGTGCTCAACGGCATGCAGCGCGGTGCGGTGCTCAGGCCCGGCCAGGGCTACAAGCTCGTGGTGGAGTGAGACGTTCGGATTGCCTCGGTGTCCCTTTCGTCCTTGCGAGGCTTCCGCCGATCCCGCTGGCGAATGGAGCGGCGGCGACGTGAGAGGATCGTTCGGCTCTCGTCGTGCCCTGGATCGCGGCGGCGCCGGACGAGGCATCCCAGCGGTCCGATACCCTTCGCCAGCAGGATCGCGGAGCCGAAGCAATTCAGGGCACTGCCCTATCCGGAAAGGTCGCGCCGCTGGATCGCTTCGCTCACGCTCGCGATGACGGGATATGGCGGAACCCGGCGCGATCGGCCGCAAACCGTCTCGCCCTTGCGCACCCGCGGTCCGGCGCCTAGAGCATCGTCCCGAAAGGTGGCCTCCGGCTTTCGGGACGATGCGCGAGGCCGATGCCTCGCCGCAACGGTTCCGACGTGACGCCTCCCGATCCCCCGAACGTCCCTCCCGACACCGCCGTCGCGGTCGTGTTCTTCCGTCCCTCCCCGGCTCAGGTGGCGCGGGTGGTCGAGCGCTTCGCCGGGCGGATGCCGGTGCTCGTCTACGACAACGGCGGCATCCCGCCCGACGCATCGGCGCGGATGCGGGACGCGGCCGGCCTGACCCGGCTCGGCGGGGGCCGCAACCTCGGCATCGCCGCCGCCCTCAACGCCCTGGCCGAGGCGGCCGGCGCGGCGGGCTTCCGATACCTGTTCCTGCTCGATCAGGATGCCGATGCGGGCGTCGAGACCGTGCTCGCCCTGCACCGCGGCCTGACCGGAATGGCGCCGGACGATCCGCCCCCGGCGGTCGTCGGCCCGGCGCCCGCGCCCCATCCCGGCCACAAGGCGCCGGCCTACCCGCGCCGTCCGGGCGTGCCGCCGCGCGGCGCCCTCCGACCCGTCGAATTCCTGGCGACCTCCGGCTCGCTGGTGGATCTCGCCGCCTTCGGGCGGGTCGGGCCGTTCCGCGAGGATTTCTTCATCGACGCGGTCGATCTCGAATGGTGCTTCCGCGCCTGGGCCCGGGGCCGGAGCTGCTGGATGGACCCGGGCACCGCGATCCCGCACAGCGTCGGCCGCGGCGCCATCCGCGCCCGGTTCCTGCCCGTGACGATGCCGGACCAGCCGCTGTTCCGCATGGCGGCCTACGTGCGCAACACCGCCTATGGCTGGCGCCTGCCCCACGTGCCGGGCCGGTGGAAGCTGAAGCAGATGGCCTACCTGCCGCTCCAGATCGGCCTGTACTGGACCCGGCACCGCTTCTCCCCGCGCGTGCTCGCGCGCCTCGTCGGGGCGCTGGCGCAGGGCCTGGGCGGCCGGCTCGGGCGCCCGGCGGACGCGCCGCCGTGAGCCCGCGCCTCGATGTCGTCATCGTCAACTGGAATGCCGGCGACCAGCTCCGGGCCTGCCTCGCCAGCCTCGCCGCGAGTGCGGGGGCGGAGCGCCTGCGCGTCGTCGTGGTCGACAACGCCTCGACCGACGGCTCGGCCCAAGACCTCGGCCAAGCCGGCCTCGCCCCGATCGTGCTGCGCAACGAAAGGAATCTCGGCTTCGCCCGGGCCTGCAACCAGGGCGCGGCCCTCGGGACGGCCGACGCCATCCTGTTCCTCAATCCCGATACGCAGGTGAGCCGGGACGGGATCCCGGCCGCCCGCGCGGTGCTGGAGGCGTCCGCCGGCACCGGCATCGTCGGCGCCCGGCTGGTCGACGCGGCGGGGCGCACCCACCGCACCTGCGCCCGCCACCCGACCGCGGCGAGCCTGATCGCCCACACCCTGTTCCTCGACCGGCTGCTGCCGGGCCTCGTGCGCCCGCACTTCCTGCTCGACTGGGACCACGGGCAGACGCGGGCCGTGGAGGCGGTGATGGGCGCCTTCCTGATGATCCGGCGCCCGCTCTTCGAGAGGCTCGGCGGGTTCGACGAGCGCTTCTTCGTCTACTGGGAGGATGCCGACCTCTGCGCCCGCACCCGGGCCGCGGGCTTCGCCGTGTGTCACGCCGCACAGGCCGAGATCCGCCATCGCGGCCAGGGCACCACCGAGGCGGTGAAGGACCGGCGCCTGTTCTACTTCCTGCGGGCGCAGGCCCTCTACGCGCGAAAGCACCACGGACGAGCGGTTTTCCTCGGCGTCCTGGCCGCGGCATTCGCCGTGAACCTGCCGGGGCGTCTCGGCCGGGCGCTGGCCCGGGGCTCGGCGGGGGATGCGGGTGCGGTGATCCGCGCAGGGGGGATGCTCGCCGCTTCCCTGCCGAGCCTGTTGACCGGCAGCAGCCGATGAGGCTTGCCTGAGGTCGACCGTCTTGTCGTCCGCGGCGGCCTCCGTCATGGTGCCGCCCTCCGGACGGTCCCGCCTGCACCCGCGGCGGGCGGCTGAACGGGGAACGGAGTGCAGGACAGAGCGGACCAGGGCTCTCGACCGGCGGACCTGTCGCCCGCCCTGTACCGTGCGGCTTTCGACGGCGCGCCGGTGGGCCTCGCCGTGCTCTCGCCCGACGGGCGTACGATCCGCACCGCCAACGCCTGCCTGTGCCGCTGGCTCGGCTACGCGCCGGGCGCCCTCGACGGCCGGCCCGCCGATCAGGTGATCGGCCGGGACCCGTTCGGCGGGGACGCGCTGGTGCCGAAGGCGGGCATTCGCCGCTGGACCCGGGCCGACGGCGGCAGCCTCGACCTGCGCCTCACCCTCTCCGGCGAGCCCGGTGCCGAGATGGTCGCCGCCGCCGATCTCGTCGATGCCGACGAACTGGTGCGGGCCGAGCAGAACCGCGACGCCCTGACCGCGGCGGGCCTCGGCGAGTGGCGCTGGGATCTCACCACGGGGCAACTGGCGTTCTCGCGCCGGGCCGGGCAGATCCTCGGCTACGCCCCGGGGCGTTCCGTCACCTGGGACGCGATGAAGGGCCGGATCGACCCGGCCGATGCCGAGCGCCTCCAGGCTTCCATCGCCGCGGCGGTCGCCGAGCGCCGCGCCTACGCCTTCCAGACCCGCTTCCGCCGTGCCGCCGACGGCGCCGAGATCTGGATCGGCGCCCGCGGCGAGGCGGTGCTGTCCGCCGACGGCACCGCCGTCGGCATCGTCGGCGTGGTGCAGGACATCACGACCCGGGTCGAGGCCCGGGCGGCGCTCGCCGAGCGCGAGGAGCGCCTGCGGGTCGCGACCACGGTGGCCGATCTCGGCATCTTCGAGTGGCACGTGCTCGACGACCGGGCGACCTGGGAGAACGAGCGGATGTTCGCGATCTTCGGCCGCCGGCCGGAAGAGGGCAGCATCGGCAAGGCCGCCTTCCTCAAGGAGATCCTCCACCCCGAGGACCGGCCGCACTTCCGGCAGGCGATCCTGCGGGCCCTGCGCGAGGACACGATCCTGCACGCCACCGGCCGCATCCGCCGCCACGACGACGGCACCTGGCGCACCATCGAGATGGCCGGGCGGTTCGAGCGCGGCCGGTCGGGCGGCCTGCCGCGGCGACTGATCGGCGTCGTCGCCGACGTGACCGACCGCCACCTCTCCGAGGAGCGCCGCAGCCTGCTGATCCGCGAACTGCACCACCGGGTAAAGAACACGCTCGCCACCGTGCAGGCCATCGTCGGCTCGACGGCGCGCACCGCCACCAGCATCGACAGCTTCCACGAGGCCTTCGTCGGCCGCATCAAGTCGCTCGCCCACACCCACAGCGTGCTCACCGAGGCGACGTGGCAGACGGCGAGCCTGCGCGACCTGCTCGCCTCCGAACTGATGCCCTACGCCGAGAGCGAGACCGAGGCCTCGCCGGACCTGCGCATCGTCCTCGACGGGCCGCCGGTGGATCTGCCCTCCGACATCGCCGTGCCGATCGGCATGGCGATCCACGAACTGACCACCAACGCCGCCAAGTACGGCGCCCTCTCGACGGGGCGCGGCCGGGTCGCGATCACCTGGAGCGTCGAGGCCGGCGTGCTGCATCTCGACTGGCGCGAGAGCGGCGGCCCGCGCGTGGAGCCGCCGACCCGCCAGGGGTTCGGCTCGCGCCTGCTGCAGCGGGTGCTGACGGCCCAGGTCCAGGCGCAGATCACGACCGATTACGCCCCGGAAGGTTTTCACCTGACGCTGGCCGCTCCGTTGCCGGCGCGCAACCCGGCGCTCAACCCGCTGGCGTGAGCGGGGCGGATCGTCCCCTCCGCCCGCAAAAAGGGTTCGAAGATCGGGAGGGCGGCCTCCACCGCCGCTCGGGTCGTCGTCGTGAGCGTCATGCGAAGCGCTCCGGCGCCGCGACCTTTCCGGAGACGCGCCGCCCTGGATTGTACGTTGGGTTTGTCGGTCTTTTCCGGCGACGGAACCGGAGCGACAACGGGAGGGCCGCCGGCGGGATCGCTTCTGGATCGACTGCGAGGTCGCAAGCAATCTTGATCCGTCGGCGGCGCCTCCACGGTCTTGAGCACGAACGGTAGAGCGGGCGCAGCCCGAGCTTACAATCCCGTGCCAGAGGACCTTGCCTGTCTCGCGAAAGGCCTCGTCATGGTAGCCTCGCCAGCCCACACCGCGCCAGCCTCCCCTTGCTTTCTCGGCGCCGATGTCTCGAAGGATTGGGTCGATCTGGCCGACACGCGCGGACGCACCGCCCGCATCGACAACACGGTCGCGGCCCTGACGGCCGCCTTGTCCAAGCCGCACTGGCGCGCCTGCGCCAACCTCGTGTGCGAAGCCACCGGCGGCTACGAGTGGCCGCTGATCGAAGCCGCCACGGCGCTGGGGCTGCCGATCCGCCGGATCCATCCCGGCCGCGCCCGGGCATTCGCCCGCGCCCAGGCGCGGCTGGCCAAGACCGATCGGATCGACGCCGCCGTCCTGGCCGCCTTGGCGGCCTTTACCGTGGACGAAGTCGCCCCGCCGCTGCCGAGCCCGGCTCAGCGCGCGCTCGCCGAACTGATGACCCGGCTCGGCCAGCTCAAGGATCAGCGACAGGCCGAGCAGTGCCGGGCCGAACGCACCGAGAGCACGATCGTGCGCGCCTCGATCACCGCCAGCCTCGCCCTGCTCGACGGCCAGATCGCCGCGATCGGCGCGGCCTTGGACGAAGCCATCGCCGCCGATGCCGAACTGGCTCGCACCGCCGCCCTGTTGCGCACGTGCAAGGGCGTCGGACCCGTGGCCTGTCGTGCCCTGCTGGCGTGGCTGCCGGAACTCGGCCGCCTGAACCGGCGCACGGTCGCGGCTCTGGTCGGCGTGGCGCCCATCACCTGCCACAGCGGCTCCTCGATCCGCTCGGCCAGCATCACCGGCGGACGCAAAGCCTTGCGCGACGTGATGTTCATGGCCGCCCTGACCGCCAGCCGCCACAACCCCGTCTTCCGCCGCCTCTACGAGCGCCTGCGCCAAGCCGGCAAGCCCCACAAACTCGCCCTCATCGCCGTCGTGCGAAAGCTCGTCACCACCCTCAACGCCATGGTCCGCGCCGGAAAGACCTTCCAGACCGCTTGACCTGAGACACGGTAGATTGCTTGCGCCGAGCCTCGCAAGGACGGAGGAGCAAATCCACGCCGTCATCGCGAGCCGTCAGGCGAAGCGATCCGCCACGGCACCGGATCGGACATCCGTACGATCCCACAACCTTCGCCGGCAGGGTCGGCTCCGCCTTGCAGCCGTGGGGCGAGGTCTGTTCCGGCTGCGCTCGACACTCCGGATGCGGCGGGTCATACCGTTTCCGATTGATCGCTTCGGGTTTCGCCCCCCTCCGTCATCGCGAGCGGCCGCGAAGCGATCCAGGGCGCGACCGGTCCGGAAAGGGCGCGCCCTGGATCGCCACGGCTTCGCCTCGCGATGACGCAGGAGAGGCCGAAGTCATCAACCGGATGGCGTATCAGGCGAACGAAACGCGCCCGTTCCTGCCAGGGGCAACTCAGGCCGCGCCCCGGGCCTCCTCGCCGCCGGCATTGACGAAGTTCTTCAGTTCGTCGAGCGAGGCGAAGGTGAAGCGCCCGCGCGGCGTGTCCGCCTCGATCGAGCCGTCGGAGAACATCACGTAGGTGTTGGCGCCCGACGCGTAGGAGCCGACCGCGTGGCGCTCCTCCTGCGGGTCGGCCTCGGGCACCTCGGCGGCCGGAGCGGCGGCTTCGGGCTCGGGCGGCTCGACCGGCTCCGGAGCGGGAGCCGGCTCCTCCAGCGAGGAGCGCAGGCCGATCGGCTCCGGCACGGGCATCGCCGCTTCGGTCCTCTCCTCGGCGGGCCGCTCTTCCGCCGGCGCGGGCGCGGCCGTCACGGCGACCGGATCGGGCTCGGCGAAGACCGGCGGGTGCCGCTCGGGCGTACCGAACAGGTCCTCGTCCGTCGCGTCGCTGCCGCGCGGCGGGACGGCCTCGGGCGATGCGGCGGGAAGCAGGTCGGGCAGCAGTGGCTCGGCCGGGGCCGAATCCTCGAAGACCGGCTCCGCCCCGCGCCCGCCCGGGCGCAGCGCGCCGAGCGACAGCCCGGCCAGCCCGGCCGTCCCCATCCCGGCGAGGGAGGGACGCTCCGGCGGGATCACCTCGGGTGCAGCCACGGCCGGTGCCGCCTGCGGGGTGGCGTCCCAAGGCGCCGCGGCGGTCGCGGGCACGACCGGGGCGGCCGCCGCCTCGAGATTGTCGGCGCCGAGACCGGCAAGCGAGCCCTGGATCTTGCGCAGCCGGTCGAGCAGCGTCGTCAGACCGAGCAGGATCACACCGGCCGAGGCCGCGGTGGAGCCGCCGATCACCATGGCGAGCCCGCTCTCCAGACGCACGTAGGGAAAGCCCTGAACCACGGCGGCGCTGCCGCCGAGGATCATGACGAGACTGAGCGCGAGCAGCGCGACGACCATGGTACTCTCGACTGAACTGCCGCGGGCGTTGGGGCGGGCAGGATAACCCCCGGATCGCGCATTGCAAAATCCTGCGCGAAGACGGGGTGCGGAATCGAGCGATTCCGTCGCTCCATGCACAGCTTGCGGCGTTGCCGAGCCCGCCCCGCCGACTTACCTACCCGGCCGTCGCCCCGCCGGCCGCGCGCGCATCCCGCATGCGCTCGGAACCCGAAGCCCGCGGGGGCCGGGCCACCGACCGGACAACCCAGGAGACAGGCATGACGTTCACCCTGCCCGAGCTGCCCTACGCCTACGACGCGCTGGGCCCCTACATGTCGAAGGAAACCCTCGAGTTCCACCACGACAAGCACCACAAGGCCTATGTCGACACCGGCAACAAGCTGCTCGAGGGCACCGACCTCGCGGGCAAGAGCGTCGAGGAGATCGTCAAGGCGAGCTACAACACCAATCAGGCGCTCTTCAACAACGCCGGCCAGCACTACAACCACCTCCACTTCTGGAACTGGATGAAGCCCAACGGCGGCGGCACGCCCCCGGCGGCGCTGGCCCGGAAGATCGACGAGGATCTCGGCGGTTACGAGAAGTTCAAGGCCGACTTCATCCAGGCCGGCGTCGGCCAGTTCGGCTCGGGCTGGGCCTGGCTCGCGGTCAAGGACGGCAAGCTCGCGATCCTCAAGACCCCGAACGGCGAGAGCCCGCTCGTGCACGGCGCGGCCCCGATCCTCGGCGTCGACGTGTGGGAGCACTCCTACTACATCGACTACCGCAACCGCCGCCCCGACTACCTCAAGGCGTTCGTCGAGAACCTCGTGAACTGGGAGTACGTCGAGAAGCTGTTCGGAGAGGCCAAGGCCTGATCCGCTTCGAGCTTTGATGCCGCCGCCCCGTCGCCGACGGGGCGGCTTTTTCATGCGCGCCGTGACCCTGCGGTCATAGTCGCGCCCTCTATCGGCGCCCTACTGCACGGCGCAGGCTCTCGACGGGGCGATCCCACCCTCGCCCTCATCCTGAGGTGCCGGCGCGCAGCGTCGGCCTCGAAGGATCCTCCAGTTGACGCGCGATCCCTGGAGGATCCTTCGAGGCCGCTCACGCGGCACCTCAGGATGAGGGCGAGGGGGGATCAAGGCCTGATCCCTCCTCGGCCGCACGGGACCGACCGCGAAAAAAATGATCCGCTCGATCCTCTCCGTCGGCGGCTGGACGCTGGTCTCGCGGGTCACGGGCTTTGCCCGCGACGTGGTGACGGCCGCCGTGATGGGCGCGGGGCCGGTGGCGGATGCCTTCGTCGTCGCCTTCCGCCTGCCGAACCACTTTCGCGCGATCTTCGGCGAGGGAGCGTTCAACACCGCCTTCGTGCCGGCCTACACCCATCTGGAACAGGCGGGCGCCGAGGGCGGCGGCGCGCGTTTCGCCGACCGTGTCCTCACCCTGATGCTGGGGGTGCAGGTGGTCCTGCTCGCCGTCGCGCTCCCGGCGATGCCGCGGGTGGTGCGGGCGCTGGCGCCGGGCTTCTCGGAGGACGGGGAGCGGTTCGCCCTGGCGGTGAGCCTGACGCGGATCACCTTCCCCTACCTGCTGTTCATGACGCTGGTGACGCTGTTCTCCGGCATCCTCAACGCGCATCGCCGCTTCGCCGCCGCGGCCGGCGCGCCGATCCTCCTCAACCTCGCCATGCTGGCCGCGCTCGCGCTGGCCTTCCTGTTCCCGAACGCGGCCTACGCCGCCGCCTGGGGCGTCTCGGTGTCGGGCGTGCTGCAATTCGCGCTCGTGTGGTGGGATGCGCGGGCCCGCGCCTACGCCCCGCGGCTGACGAAGCCGACCCTGCGCGATCCCGACCTGATCCGCTTCCTCAAGATCCTGGGGCCCGCGGTGATCGGCTCGGCCGGCTTCCAGATCGCGGCGTTCGCCGACACCATCATCGCCAGCTTCCTGCCGACCGGCGCGGTCGCGGCGCTCTACTACGCCGACCGGCTCTACCAGCTCCCCTTCGGCGTCATCGCCATCGCCGCCGGCACCGTGCTCCTGCCCGAGATGAGCCGGCGCATCGCCGCGGGCGACGTGGCCGGGGCGCACGCGGCGCAGAACCGGGCCGCCGGCTTCTCGCTGGCGCTCTCGGCCCCTTTCATGGTCGCCTTCCTGACCCTGCCGGGGCTGATCATGGCCGCCCTGTTCCAGCGCGGCGCCTTCTCCGCGCAGGACGCGGCGCGCGCCGCTTCCGTGCTCGCGGCCTACGGGCTGGCGCTGCCCGCCGTGGTGCTGGTGCGCTCGGGCGTGGCGAGCTTCAACGCCCGGCAGGACACGACGACGCCGCTCTACGCCTCGCTCACGGCGATCGCCGTCAACGTCGCGCTCAAGCTGGTGCTGACCGGCCCCTACGGCGTCGCCGGCCTCGCGCTCGCCACCGCCATCGGCCAGTGGATCAACCTCGCCCTGCTCTACGGCCTCGCCCTGCGCCGCGGCTGGACCGCGCCGGGGCGGGGGCTCGGCGTCACCGTCGCGGCGGTGGTCGTGGCGAGCGCGGTGCTGGCGGGATTTGCCATCCACGGCCTGCCCTTCGCCGAGCGGATCGTGCCCGCCCTGCCCCATTTCCGGGAGATCGCGGTTCTCGCCCTGCTCGGGCTCGCCGGGGCGCTCGCCTATGCCGGCACCCTGCTCGCGGTGATGGGCGTGTTCGGCGTGCGGTTGCGCCGCAGGTAGTTCCGCGGCGCTCGCCCCATCTCGGGCGGCATGAGCCATCCCGATCTCCTCGCGGCCCGATCTGCCATGACGAGCGCAAGGTCTGGCTCGACGAGGTCGAGTTCACCTATCGCCGGGTCGAGGTCTGCGAGTCGTTCCTTTGGCCGTCTCGCCGTCCGGCCTGGGCCGGGCGGCGCGAGGCCGGTCGTCGCCGCGCTTCTGGATCGCTTCGGCTTCGCCTCGCGATGACGGGGAGAGCAGCTCGCATCGTCATCGCGAGCGCCAGCGAAGCGATCCAGGGCGCAACGATGCCGGAGATGGTCGCGGGCGATGCCCGCAGCCGCCTCAGGCCGGCGCCTTCTTCGTCAGGATCCAGTCCTCGACCACGATGGCGTCGAGCCCCGTCGTGTAGAACATCAGGATCGCGTCCTCCGCCGTGTGGAGGATCGGCTTGCCCATCACGTTGAAGCTGGTGTTGAGCAGGATCGGCACGCCGGTCAGCTCCGCGAAGGCCGCGATCAGCGCCGCGTAGGCCGGGTTGCGCGCCCGCGTCACGCTCTGGAGCCGGCCGGTGCCGTCGGCGTGGACCACCGCCGGCACGCGCTCGCGCACCGCCTCGCGCCAGACGAGCGTCCGCTCCATGTACGGGCTGTCGGCGTAGTCCTCGAACCAGTCCGGTCCGGCCTCGGCGAGGATCGAGGGCGCGAAGGGCCGGAACGCCTCGCGGTACTTCACCTTGGCGTTCAGGGATTCCTTGGCGTGCGCCGGGCGCGGGTCGGCGAGGATCGAGCGGTTGCCGAGCGCCCGGGGGCCGAACTCCGCCCGCCCCTGCACCCAGCCGACGAGGCCGCCCGCGGCGAGGATGGTTGCCGCCTCCCGCGTCACCCCTTCGTGACCGAGGCGGCGGGCCCGCGGCTCCCACTCGGCCATGCGCTCCAGCGGCTCCGTCGAGACGGTCGAGCCGAGATAGGGCGTGAGCGGGCGCACCTCGCGCTTCGGGCCCTTCCAGGATGGATCGTCCTCGGCGAGCGCCAGCCATGCGGCGCCGATGGCGTTGCCGTCGTCGGCCGGCGCGGACGGGACGTGGAGATGCTCGAACCCCGAGCGCCCGAGCACCCGCCCGTTGTAGGAGGAGTTCAGCCCGCAGCCGCCCGCGATGACGAGATTTTCCGAAGGCGCCAGACGCCACGCCTCGGCCACCAGCACGTCCATCAACTCGCAAAAGACGTCCTGGCCGCAGCGGGCGAGGTCGGCCCAGCCCTGCTCCCCGACGTCCGCCGGGCGCCGTGAAAGAATCTCGGCGGCGACCGCCCGCACGGTGGCCTCGTCCGAAAACTTCAGGCGCCCGTCCTCGACCGTGTACAGGCGGCGCAGGATCGCCATCAGGTCCGCGTCGGTTTGGCCGTAGGGCGCGAGCCCCATGATCTTCCATTCCTCGCCCTTGATCTGGTCGAACCCGGCGAGGTCGGTCACCAGCCCGTAGAGGAAGCCGACCGAGCCGCGCCCGCGCTGGCGCCGCACCTCCTCGATGCGCCCGTCGTGCAAGCGGTAGATCGCCGCCGCGCCGGTCTCGCCCATGCCGTCGACGACCAGCGCGGTCGCCGCCTCGAACGGGCTGCCCCACAGGGCGTAGGCCGCGTGCGCCAGATGGTGGGCGTAGCGGCGCCGGCCCGCGATGGTCGCCCGCGGCTTGCCGCCGAAGCCGCGGGTCTCGCTGTCGAGGGCGAGCACCGTGCCGTTGCCGGCCCGCGCCTGCATGGCGTGGAGGTCGGCGATGAAGACCCGCTCGGCCCGCTCCGGCACGAAGGAGCGGTTGAGGGTGGAGGGGGACTCGGCGAGCACCGGCAGGTCGAAGGCGCCAGACGCCGCCTGCCCCCTCAGAAACTCCGAAAACTGCTCGCCCCAGGAGGTGGCGACGACGAGCTCGGCGCCCTCCGGTACGTGGCGCTTCAGGAGGCCCGCCATGCGGCTGCCGGGATCGGGCTCGCAGTTCGGGGCGCGCTTGTATTGCAGGGAGCGCTCGGCGGCCTCGGCGAACAGCACGGCGCCGTCCGGCCCGACGAGGGCGAGCGCCGGATCGTGGAAGGTCGTGGCGAGGCCGAGATAGGTGCGCATGCCGCCGGGCTACACGCCGGGGGCGGACGCGACAACCGCGTTGCCGTTGCGGACGTGCCGTGCGAGACGAGCCGCCGATGACGGACGCACTTCCCGCCCCGCCTCCCCTCGCCCTCGTGATCTTCGACTGCGACGGCGTGCTGATCGACAGCGAGCCGATCAGCCTCGCGACCCTGACGCGCGGCCTCAACGGCCTCGGCCTCGCCATCGGCCTCGACGGCGTGCGCGAGCGGTTCGCGGGCACCTCCATGACCTCGATCATGGAGCGCGTCGCCCGCGAGGACGGGGTGACGGCCCCGCCCGGCTTCGTCGAGCGGGTCAAGGCGGAGACGCTCGCGGCCTTCGAGGCGGAACTCGCCGCGATGGCCGGCATCGCCGAGGCGCTGGGGCTGCTGCGCCTCCCCTTCTGCGTCGCCTCCAGCAGCGATCCGGTGCGGCTGCGCCGCTCGCTCGGGCTCACCGGCCTGCTGCCGCTGTTTGCCGATCGCGTCTTCTCCTCGGCGCAGGTCGCGCGCGGAAAGCCGTTCCCGGATCTTTTCCTGTTCGCGGCGGAGCGGATGGGCGCCGCGCCCGAACACTGCCTGGTGATCGAGGACAGCGTGCCGGGGGTGCGGGCGGCGCGGGCGGCGGGCATGCGGGTCGTCGGCTTCACCGGTGGTGGCCATTGGGTCCACGACCGGGACGGGCGCGATCTCCTCGCAGCCGGCGCGGCGACGGTCATTTCGGCGCACGCGGATCTCGGGCGGATCGTGGCCGGAGGGTAAGTCCTTCGGCGAAAGGCGAGACGCGCCGGCCTCACGCCGAAACCCGGCAGGATCCTTCCCTGTCAAGCTGATCTTCGAAAGAACGTTCCGTTGACGGATGGGGTCTGACCGCTCATCTTGATGGAGTGCGAACGTCTTCGCGCCGCGGTGATTTGTAGTGGCACGCTTGCGCCGCGTTATCAAACGCTAATGCATCACGGCACATTTGCGCCGTGGTCCTCGCGACAGAGGAGGACTTGCCTTGGTCGACCTTTTTCTTTGGAAGACTTCGAAGTTGTCCGGCGTGCGGAACGGCCGGTCGCAGGGGTGTTGTCGGCGGAGAGTCACATCCGTGGGCTAGGGCATCGTCCCGAAAGGTGGTCACCGGCTTTCGGGAACGGACGATGCAACCAGAGATCCAGCGCCCGCGAACGCCTTGCCGACAACCGGCCGACGATGGCCGCAGGAGTTCACTCCGTCATGACCCGTGTCGAACCCGCCCATCCTTCCGCATCCGCGTTTTCCACCCTGGACGAGCCGCCCGCCCGCGTGATCGAGGTGGGCGAGATCACCGCCGGCATCGCCGTGCCCGAGCGCGGCGGCGTCCGCTTCTTCTCCTCCGAGCGCCGCTTCGACGGTCTCGACGGCACCCTGTTCCGCACCGTGGAGCAGGCCGCCCGCGCCGCCCGGGAGAAGGGACGCCAGCCGCGCCTGCGCGCGGTCTGATCCGCCCGCACCCCTTGGCAAGCAACACCGCCGGCGGCGCCATTCGGGGCCGCCGGTTATGTTTTTGGAGATGTCGTTTCCGGAGAGGCCGGCAGCCCGGCTTCCCGTCGGTGCAGCCGGCTCCGGCCGTCGTGGTGACAAGTCTTGAGGCGACGTGTGCCGAGAGGCTGACGGGAAGCGACGCCTTCCCTCCGGAGCGACGGCCTACTTGCATTCCTCGCGGGCACGCTTGAGCGCCTCCGAGAAGCCGCCGAGCGCGTAATCGTCCTGGGTCGGCTTGCCGCGCTGGGAGACGGTGCGGATCGTGGCGGTCTGCGTCCGGCTCATCTCGGTGGCGATGCGCGGCTCGTCGGCTTGGTTCTGGATCCAGGCGTTCTCGTCCTTCACCACGAGGCCGTAACGGGTGGTGCCCACCGTCAGGTAGGGGTCGCCCGGTGCCGCCGCCGCGCCGGGTTTCGCCTGTGCCGCGGCGGGCTTCGGCTTGAAGCCGAGCATCACCGCGATTTCCCCTTGCGCGCCGCCCTTGGGAAAGGTGACGAACAGATAGCCGGTGTCGCGGGCGAGCGTCTTGGGGCTGCGCGTCGTCGGCTGGGCGATGACGTAGCAGAGTTTTTCGCGGGTCTGGGCGCCGTTGGTGAACACGTTCCAGTCGCCGAACACGGCGAGCGGCACCGCCTGCTGCATGCCGGGCGGCAGGGCCGCGCTCTTCGCCTTGCGGCTGGCCCGGGCGCGGATCACCTCGGCTCCCTGGATCGCATCCTGCGCGAAGGCCCGCTCGGACGGAGCCGGCGCGAGGACGGCGCCGGCCGTACCGAGGACGAGGGCCGCGAGGATGCGGCCGGAACCGGAGGTCGGGCGGAGGATCGGGAGGCGGTGCCGCTGCATCTCAACTCGGGTGTACCGACGGCCGGGCCGGCCGTCTTCGCGCGCGTCAGGATGGCGAGCCCGCGCGGAACAGGAAAGCCCCGCTTGCCCCGATCAACCGAAAACGGCAACAGGCCGCAGCCCTGGGTTTTTTGTAAGCCTCAGACGCCGGTGCCCGCCTCCGCGGGCTCAGAGCCTGTTTGACTGCAGTGATCCCATCTCGCCCCTCATCCTGAGGTGCCGCGTGAGCGGCCTCGAAGGGGGCTCCAGATTCCGCGCGATTCCTGGAGCCCCCTTCGAGGCCTCCGCTCCGGCACCTCAGGATGAGGGTTCAGGATGGGAGTAGGACCTTCCTCTCGCCTTGCCGTGGCCTGACGAAGACACGTTGGCCGGTCAAACAGGCTCTCAGGCTTTCGCTCCGCTCGATGCTTTTCAGGGCTGACATCCTGAAAAGCCCGCTCCGCGCGGCGCTCTTCGCGCCGCGAAGCCGCTTCGAGCGATGGCCCTGCCCCCACCTTTGGGATCGGAATCAGGCGGCGCGCATCTCCGCGGCGAGTGCCGCGGAGGCGAGGGCGGCGGCCGGCAGGTCGATGGCGGGCAGGCGGATCTCGACCGCCGGGGCGGGGGCGGGCTCGACCGGTTTCGGTCGGGCCGGCTTCACCGGGTCGTTGTAGGGGGTGTTGTAGGCCTTGCGGACCGACGCCCAGAACGCGGCGCGCTCCGCATCCGTCAACCGGGCGAGGCGCGCGTCGATCACCGCCATCGCCTCCACGGCCAGGCCAGGCGTTTCCTCGACGGTGATCCAACTCTCAACGTTCATCGACGGCACTCCGCGGGGTTCGGACGGTCGGATAGCCAAGCTCGGTTAGCTGAAACCTGAACGCCGCATTTTCCGTGCCCGTTCCCGCGGGGCCCGCCCTACTTCTCCACAGGACCGAGCGTCTCCAGCCAGCTTCGAGCCTGCCGACGCACGTTGTCGGGCGCCGTGCCGCCATAGCTCGTGCGGCTCGCCACGGAATTCTCGACACCGAGCACCGCGAAGACGGCTTCGGTGATCCCGGGCTCGATCGCCTGCATCACGTCGAGCGGCAGATCCTCGAGCCCGATCCCGCGCTCGGACGCCGCGGCCACGACCCGGCCGGTGACGTGGTGGGCCTGCCGGAACGGCATGTTCAGTTCGCGCACCAGCCAGTCGGCGAGATCCGTGGCGGTGGCGTAGCCCGAGCCCGCCGCCCGTTCGAGCGTCTCGGCGACGGGTTCGAGGTCGCGCACCATGCCGGCCATGGCGGCGAGGCACAGGGAGAGCGATTGCAGGGCGTCGAAGGTGCCCTCCTTGTCCTCCTGCATGTCCTTCGAGTAGGCCAGCGGCAGGCCCTTCATCACGATGAGCAGGCCGGTGAGCGCGCCGATGATGCGTCCGGCCTTGGCGCGCACGAGTTCGGCGGCGTCGGGGTTGCGCTTCTGCGGCATGATCGACGAGCCGGTGGTGAAGCGGTCGGACAGCTTGACGAAGCCGAACTGCGCCGAGGTCCACACCACCAGCTCCTCGGCGAAGCGCGAGAGGTGGACCGCGCAGATCGAGGCGGCCGAGAGCGCTTCCAGGGCGAAGTCGCGGTCGGCCACGGAATCGAGCGAGTTCGCCGTCGGCCGGTCGAAGCCGAGGGCGGCGGCGGTGGCGTGCCGGTCGATTCCGAAGGAGGTGCCGGCCAGAGCCGCAGCACCCAGCGGGCACTCGTTGAGGCGCGCGCGGGCATCGCGGAAGCGGCCGCGGTCGCGCGCCAGCATCTCGACATAGGCCAGGCAGTGGTGGCCGAAGGTCACGGGCTGGGCCGATTGCAGGTGGGTGAAGCCCGGCATCACCGTGGCGGCGTGCCGCTCCGCCGTCTCGGCCAGCGCCCGCTGGAGGTCGGCGACCTGCGCGTCGAGGGCGTCCAGCGTGTCGCGCACCCACAGCCGCATGTCGGTGGCGACCTGATCGTTGCGCGAGCGGGCGGTGTGCAGGCGGCCCGCGGCCGGGCCGACGATCTCGGTCAGGCGGCTCTCCACCGCCATGTGGATGTCCTCCAGTTCGCGCCGGAAGACGAATTCGCCGCGCGCGATCTCCGCCTCGACGGACTTGAGCCCGGCTTCGATGGCTGCCACATCCTCGGCCGGCAGGATGCCTTGCTTACCCAGCATCGCGACATGCGCCAGCGAGCCGCGGATGTCCTGGGGCGCGAGCCGCCTGTCGAACCCGATGGAGGCGTTGATCTCCTCCATGATCTCGGCCGGGCCGCTGGCGAAGCGGCCGCCCCACATCCGGTTGCTCATGGCTGATCCCACCTTCCGCACGCGAAACGAGGTCCGGCCGTGACGGCGACCCCGAAGCTCCTTGCCGCGGGCGGCGCGCTCGCCGCCGTCCTCGTCGGCGGCCTCGCCCTATACGGGACGGGCTCGAACCTCGGCAACCTCACGGCCTCGGGTCCCTGCGCCGAGGCGGCTCCGGTCGCGGCCCGGCTCGCGCCGCTGGCCCGCGGCGAAGTCGCGGCCTTCGACGCCGCCGCCCCGCGTCCGGCCCCGGCGGTCGGCTTCAAGGGACCGGACGGGGCGGCGACCGATCTCGCGGCGTTGCGCGGAAAACTGCTTCTGGTGAACCTGTGGGCGACGTGGTGCGCCCCCTGCAAGGCCGAGATGCCGGCCCTCGACCGGCTGGAGGCGGAACTCGGCGGCGACGCCTTCCGGGTGGTGGCGATCAACGTCGAGACGCGCAACCTCGACAGGCCGCCGGCCTGGTTCAAGGCCAACGGCATCGCGCATCTGGCCTATTACGGCGATCCGGAGGGCAAGGTGCTGCCGGCGATCCAGTCCGCGATCGGCTCGACCGGCCTGCCGACGACGATGCTGGTCGACGGCAAGGGCTGTACGCTCGGCGTGATGAAGGGGCCGGCCGAATGGTCGAGCGAGGACGGCAAGCGGCTGATCCGCGCGGCGCTCGGCCTCTGATCGGCCCGTTCGCGAGCCTCTTCCGCGAGCCTCTCCCGGCGCCGTCGCGATGCTGGATTGCTTCGCTTCGCTCGCAATGACGGAGAGGCAGACCAGAAACGTCATTGCGAGCCGTCAGGCGAAGCAATCCAGGACCGCGACCTCTCCGGAGAGATCGCGTCGCCAAGGCTCGCGACAACACCGGGATCGAACGAAGCCCGGAGGATCGAGGGCGGCGCCCTTGCCTCCACCGCCCGCACAGGGCAGTCGCTCTCTCCGATGGCAGCCTCGCCCCGTCCCGCCCCGCGGCGCCCGCTCTCGGCGGTGCGCGGCCCGCTCGCCGACGAATCCGCCGGCGGCCTCGTGCTGATGGCGGCCGCCGCCGCCGCGCTCGCGGTGGCGAACTCGCCGCTTGCCGCGGACTACGATCACTGGCTCCACCTGCCGCTCGGGCCGATGAGCCTGCTGCACTGGATCAACGACGGCCTGATGGTCGTGTTCTTCCTGCTGGTCGGGCTCGAGATCAAGCGCGAGGCCCTCGACGGGCAACTGCGCACATGGCCGGCCCGCGTGCTGCCGGGGCTGGCCGCGGGGGCGGGCATGGCGGCGCCGGCCCTGGTCTACCTCGCCTTCAATGCCGGGCAGGCGACCGCCCGCGGCTGGGCGATTCCGGCGGCCACCGACATCGCCTTCGCGCTCGGCGTTCTGGCGCTGCTGGGCGCGCGGGTGCCGGTCTCGCTGAAGATCTTCCTCTCGGCGGTGGCGATCGTCGACGATCTCGGCGCGGTCGTCGTCATCGCGCTGTTCTATACCGGGCGGATCGACGGGGAGATGCTGGCCGCGGCCGCCGGCATCCTGGCCTTGCTCTTCGCCCTCAACCGCCTCGGGGTGCGGGCGCTGACGCCCTATCTCGCCGCCGGCCTCGTCCTCTGGTTCTTCGTGCTGCGCTCCGGCGTCCACGCCACCGTGGCCGGGGTTCTGCTCGCGCTGTTCGTGCCGATCCGCCCGAGGCCGGGCAAGCCGGAGGACACGGCCTCGCCGCTGCACCGGCTCGAACATGCCTTGAGCCCCTGGGTCTCGTTTCTGATCGTTCCGGTCTTCGGCTTCGCCAATGCCGGGGTGACGCTGGTCGGGCTGCCGGTCGGCGCGCTGGTCGATCCCGTGACCCTCGGCGTCGCCCTCGGCCTGTTCCTCGGCAAGCAGGCCGGCATTTTCCTGAGCGTCCGGCTCGCCGTCGCCGCCGGCCTCGCCGCCCGGCCGGCCGGAGCGAGTTGGGGCCAGGTCTACGGCGTCGCGCTCCTGTGCGGCATCGGCTTCACCATGAGCCTGTTCGTCGGCGCGCTCGCCTTCACCGACGGTCTGCACGGGACGGAGACCAAGCTCGGCGTGCTCGGCGGCTCGCTGCTGTCGGGGATTTTCGGGGCCCTGCTGCTGGTGCGCGCCGCGCCCCGGATGCCGAAGGCGTGAGACGACGCCGGGCATGCCCGATCGCCGTCTTGCCTGAGTTCCCTTGCCTGAGTTCCCTTGCCTGAGTTCCCTTGCCTGAGTTCCCCCCACGGCCTAGTCACGGGCGGACGCAGACGGCGCGGAGGCGGGCCGGCTGCTTCCGCGCAAGGGCGAACATGCTGCGAACCGTTTCCCGCTTCCTCGGATTGCCGTTCTTCAGCCGGGCGCTCGGGCTCGTGGTGATGGCGGCGGGCTTCGTGCAGCTCTGCTACGACGGCGCCCGCTCGATCGCGAACAACAGCCTGCGGATCACCAGTCTCGCCGAGCTGATCCGGTCGCTGCCGCAGGAGCGGCTGACCGCGCTCGCCAACACGATCCGGCAGGCGGCGCCCTGGGCGGACACCCTCGTGCTGACCCCGCTCGGCCTCGTGCCGGCGGCCCTGTTCGGCCTCGGCCTCGGCGCGTTGCTGGTCTGGCTCGGCCAGCCGCCGCGGGAGCCGATCGGGTTCTTGACGCGGCCGTAGGCGCCCGCTTCGGCGAGGGGCGTCCCTCAGATCCCCCAGTACGGTGCCGCGTTGTAGTAGCGGTGGACGTGCTCCTCCCAGGCGCGCTCGTCCTCCGGGTCGCCGCCCTCCGGCGAGCGGGCGGGGGCGTCGCGCAACTGCTCCTCGGTGATGTCGACAACGTAGGCGTCGCGTTCGGTGTCGTAGCGCAGCACCGCCCAGGGCAGCGTGTAGTATTCCTCGCCCATGCCGAGGAAGCCGCCGAAGCTCATCACCGCGTAGGCGACGCGACCGGAGCGCTTGTCGAGCATCAGCCGCTCGATGCGCCCGACCTTGCTCCCGTCAGCCCGGCGCACCTCGGTGCCGATCACGCGGTCGCTGGCGATCAGGCTGCGGGAGGGCTGCGCCGGATCGGCCGCAGCCTCGGAAGGAACGGAGTCCATGGCGATCATCCTGCAACGTTGTTACAGCTTGCCATAAAAAACGCCCATGCGGCCGGGCACGTTCCGGCCGTCTCCGCCCCCGCACCGCTTTCCCGGACGAGCCGACGCGCATGCCGCTGAACCGCCTGACTCTTCCCGTTTCCGCGCTCGCCCTGGCGGCGCTGCTCGGCCCGGCCGCGGCGCAGGACCGCGGCAGCGTCAACCCGAAGCCGCTGCCGCCATTGGCCAATCCCGACGATCCCTCGACCCCGGCCAAGGCCCTGTTCGGCCGCGTCACGGCGCCGGCCGGCGGGGCGGCCCGCTCGTTCGGCTCCTACGCCAAGGGCTGCTTCTCCGGCGGCGAGGCGCTGCCCCTCGACGGCGCGACCTGGCAGGTGATGCGGCCCTCGCGCAACCGCATGTGGGGCACGCCGCACCTCGTCGATTTCATCGCGCGGCTGGCCGCCCGCGCCCCGCAGGCCGGCTGGCCCGGGCTGCTCGTCGGCGACATGTCGCAGCCCCGCGGCGGCCCGATGCTCACGGGCCACGCCTCGCACCAGCTCGGCCTCGACGTGGACGTGTGGCTGACCCCGATGCCGGACCACCGCATGAGCCGGGCCGAGCGCGAGGAAACCTCGGCCACCGACATGGTGCGCACCGACCGGCTCGACATCGACCCCGACGTCTGGACGCGCCAGCACACCGCCCTGATCCGCATGACCGCCAAGCAGCCGGAGGTGGCGCGGATCTTCGTCAACGCGGCGATCAAGAAGGCGCTCTGCCGCGAGGCCGGCGGCGACCGCGGCTGGCTCACCAAGGTGCGCCCGATGTACGGGCACAACTACCACTACCATATCCGCCTCGCCTGCCCCGCCGGCGAGGGTTCCTGCGACGATCAGGCGCCCCCTCCCCCCGGCGACGGCTGCGGCTCGGAACTCGACTACTGGTTCAGCGCGGCGGTGCTGCACCCGCCCAAGCCCAGGAAGCCGCCGAAGCCGCGCCCGCCGATGACGCTGGCCGGACTGCCGGACGCCTGCCGGGCGGTGCTGCACGCGCGGTAGGCGGCGCTCGACGTCTCGTGACGTCCGGCCGGGCGTGGGACCGGCATCCCCGCCGAAACCTATTCGGCGGCGACGCCGATCCCGACCGGGCAGCTCACGCCGGTGCCGCCGAGCCCGCAATAGCCGCCCGGATTCTTGGCGAGGTATTGCTGGTGGTCGTCTTCGGCGAAGTAGAAGGTGTCGAGCGGCGCGATCTCCGTCGTCACCGCCCCGTACCCCTTCGCGGCGAGCGCTCCTGCATAGGCGTCGCGAACCGCCCGCGCCGTCTCGGCCTGGGCCTCGCCGTCGGTGTAGATGCCGGAGCGGTACTGCGTGCCGACGTCGTTGCCCTGGCGGTACCCTTGCGTCGGATCGTGGCTCTCGAAGAAGGTCTTGAGCACCGCCTCCAGCGGCAGCACGGCGGGATCGAAGGCCACCAGCACGACCTCGTTGTGCCCGGTCCGTCCGGTACAGACCTCCTCGTAGGTCGGGTTCGGCGTGAATCCCCCGGCATAGCCCACGGCGGTGACGTGGACGCCCCGGGGCCGTTGCCAGAACTTGCGCTCGGCCCCCCAGAAGCAGCCGAGCCCGAGCACGATCGTCTCCGTGCCCTCCGGGTAGGGGCCCTTCAGGCGATGTCCGTTGACGAAATGATGCTCGGCGGTCGGCAGGGGCTGCGGCCGGCCCGGAAGGGCCTCGGACGAGGCCGGCATCTCGGGCCGCTTGCGGAACAGAAGCATCGCCGTTTCCTTCGTGAATGCCCTGGGGCGGGGCGCGCGGCCGGCGCGCCGGCGGGTATCTCGCCTCGACTTCCCCTGATATGGTCATCGCCGTCCGTTTTGGCGACGGGGCGCGTGGTTGCCGTCGGCGGGTCAGGTCGCGGCCGGCCATGGGGGAGTGATCGGGATTCGATGGCGACCGGCGACGACTGGCAGTTGACGGAACGGGTCCGGGCCAGCGTCCGGTCGGGCAAGGGCGATCCCTTCGCGGCGGCCGTGCGGGCCACGCGCATGGCGATGATCATCACGGACCCGCGGCGGCTCGACAATCCGATCGTCTACGCCAACGACGCCTTCCTGCGTCTCACCGGCTATACGCGGCTGGAGGTGACCGGCCGCAACTGCCGCTTCCTGCAGGGGCCGGAGACCGACCTCGACGAGGTGGCGCGGATCCGCGCGGCGGTCGAGGCCAGGCGCGACGTGCACGCCGAGATCGTGAACTACCGCAAGGACGGCTCGACCTTCCACAACGCGCTGTTCGTCAGCCCCGTCCACGACGAGGACGGCAGGCTGCTGTTCTTCTTCGCCTCGCAGTTCGACGTGAGCGAGCGTCACGCGCTCGCCGCCGAGCGCGACCGGACGAAGGCCGCCCTCGACACCAACGCCCTGCTGCTGCGCGAGATCGGCCATCGCGCCCGCAACGACATCCAGATGATCTCGGCCATGCTCTCGCTCCAGAGCGGCAACAGCGCCGATCCCGCGGTCCGCGCCGCGCTCGACGAGGCGGTCGGGCGCGTCGAGGCGCTCGGCGCCCTCTACCGCGAACCCGTCCTCGCCGACGAGGGCGCGGGCTGCGATCTCGCCGAGATCGTCCGCGAGATCGCCATCGCCCTGGTCGAGGCCTCGGGACGGCGCGACATCGCCCTCGCTTTCGACCTCGTGCCGTTCCGGCTCCGGGCGGAGGCGGCGAGGCCGCTCGCGCTGATCCTCAACGAGGTCGTCACCAACGCCGTCCGCCACGCCTTTCCGGACCGGGCCGGACACCTGGCGTTCCGCCTCGCGCGGGACGGCGACGCGGTGATCGTGGCGGTGGAGGATGACGGGGTCGGGATCGGCCCCGCCGAAGCGGATGCGTTCGAAGCGAGTTCGATCGACGCCCTCGGCCGCCAGATCGGCGGCGCGCGCCGCGTGCGGGGGCGTCACCCCTCGGGCACGGCGGTCGAGTTCCGGTTCTCCGCCGAGCGCATCGGCGGCTGATCCCGTCGAAACCGTCAGTGCCGGTCGTCGGGGGCCGGCGGCAGGGGCATGACCTCGATGCCCTCCTCGGCCAGCGCCCGCGCCTCCTTCGGGCTCGCCTCGCCGTAGATCGGCCGGCCCTCGGCCTCGCCGTAATGGATCGCCCGCGCCTCGTCGGCGAAGCGGCGGCCGACATGCTCGGCGCTCGCGACGACGTGCTCGCGCACCGCCCGCAGCAGGGCGCGCAACGGCCGCTCCGGCTCGGCGATCATCGGCACGGAGGCGGTCTCGGCCTGTGCCGGCCCTTGCGCCTCCGGAGGGGCGGGCCGCGGTGCGGCGGCCTTCGCCGGAGCACGGTCGGTGCGCGCCACCGCGGGTGCCATCGGCGCCTTGGCGACCTTGGCCGAGTCGCAGAACGGGCAGGTGACGAGGCCGCTTGCCGCTTGCTCGTCGTAGGCCGAACCGGAGGGAAACCAACTCTCGAACGCGTGGCCCGCGTCGCAGGCGAGGGTGAAGCGGATCATGACGGTGAGATGGGAAGGATTTCAGGCGCGGCGCAGGCCGAAGCTGCGCGCGTGAGACAGGGTGGGGATGCGCGCACGGGCCTCCGCGACCCTCGCGAGGTCGATCTCGGCCAGGATCACGCCGGGAGCGTCGCCCGCGGCCTCGGCGAGGAGGCGGCCCCAAGGATCGACGATGAGCGAGTGGCCGAAGGTCTCGCGCCCGTCCTCGTGCCGGCCGCCCTGGGCTGCCGAGATCATGAACGAGCCGGTCTCGATGGCGCGCGCCCGCTGCAGGACGTGCCAGTGCGCCTCGCCGGTCTGGCGGGTGAAGCAGGCGGGCGCGGTCATCACCGTGGCGCCGGCCTCGGCCAGGGCCCGGTAGAGCGCGGGGAAGCGGATGTCGTAGCAGATCGTCAGCCCGAGGCAGGCGAGCGGCGTCTCGGCCACCACGGCGCTGTCGCCGCACGAATAGGTCGCCGATTCCCGCCAGCGCTCGCCGTTGGGCAGGTCGACGTCGTAGAGATGGAGCTTGTCGTAAGAGACCTGGATCTCGCCCGCGGCGTCGATCAGGAAGGCGCGGTTGGCGATTCTTTCGCCGTCCCGGATCGCCAGCGAGCCGATCTGCAGAACGATCCTTTCCGCTCGCGCGACCTCACGGAGCGCGGCGAGCGTCGCGTCGCTCTCCTGGGGGCCGACCTTCGCGAACAGGGCGGCGCGGTCGCGCTCGATCAGCGAGGTCGTCTCCGGCGTCTGGACGTAGGCCGCCCCCGCGCCGGCCGCCTCGCGCACCGCCTTCACCGCGGCCTCGCGGTTGACCGCCGGATCGCGGACGCCGCGCATCTGCACGCAGGCGGCGATGAAGCGTTCGGTGTCGGGGGCCGTCATGCCGCCAGCAGCGGGTCGAGGCCGCCGGAGCGCTCCAGGGCGTAGAGGTCGTCGCAGCCGCCGACATGCCGGTCGCCGATGAAGATCTGCGGCACCGAGGTGCGCCCGCCCGCCCGCTGGACCATGGTCGCGCGGGCGCCCGCCGTCTTCTCGACGTCGATCTCGGAGAACGACACGCCCTTGTCGCGCAGCAGGCTCTTGGCCGCCGAGCAATAGGGGCACCAGGCCGTGGTGTAGATCGTGACCGGCTGCATGGGTCCGTCGCGCGCCCGTAGGGGAGAAGACGCGATGGATATAAGTGAGCCGCGAGGATCTTCCTACTGCGGCAGAGACACAGCTTCGGGAGATCGTCTTCAAGAGATCGCTTGGCGCCGAGCCGTTCCGTCGGATCAGGCCGCCAGCAGCTTCTCGACCTCGTTGACGAGGTCGCGCAGGTGGAACGGCTTGGAGAGCACCTTCGCGTCCTTCGGGGCCTTCGAATCCGGGTTCAGCGCCACCGCGGCGAAGCCGGTGATGAACATCACCTTGATGTCGGGATCGAGTTCGGTGGCGCGGCGCGCCAGCTCGATGCCGTCCATCTCCGGCATGACGATGTCGGTCAGGAGGAGCTCGAACGGCTCCTCGCGCAGACGGTTGTAGGCGGACAGGCCGTTGTCGAAGGACAGCACGTCGTAGCCGGCGTTCTGCAGCGCCTTGGCCAGGAACCGGCGCATGTCGTTGTCGTCTTCCGCGAGCAGGATCTTCATCGAACGGCGTCCCGGTGCCCATGCGCCCTTTTGAGGCGTTCATTTCATAAAGCGGCGGCTTGGTAAACACGGTGTTAAGGGCAGCCCGTGCCGCGCGGCACCCGCGGGCGACAGGCGGGGGCGCGGCGCATGGTGGACAGGGCGAGCGGAGCACCGCAAACTGGCGCGGTGTCCCTTTCGCGCCACGTTCAGGCCCCCGCGTCTCGATGAGCCTCTTCCTCCCAGACGGTCCCGAGGCTTTCGATCCGCCCTTCGTCGTGGACGAGCCGGACCGGCACGCCATTCCCTTCGTGTTCAACGCGCCCCATTCCGGCGCGCACTACCCCGCGTCCTTCCTCGCCGCCTCCCGGCTCGACGCGCTCGCCCTGCGTCGCTCGGAGGACGCACATGTCGACCGGCTGTTCGCCGCGGTGGTCGGCCTCGGCGCGCCGCTGATGCGGGCCAATTTTCCCCGCGCCTATCTCGACGTGAACCGAGAGCCCTACGAACTCGACCCGCGCATGTTCCAGGGCCGGCTGCCCTCCTTCGCCAACACCCGCTCGATGCGGGTCGCCGGAGGCCTGGGGACGGTGCCGCGCATCGTCGCCGACGGCCAGGAGATCTACCGCGAGCGGCTGCCGGTCGAGGAGGCGGTGCGGCGCATCGAGACGCTCTACAAGCCCTATCACCGCACCTTGCGCGGCCTGATCCACCGCACGGCGCGGACCTTCGGGCGGGCCTTCCTGATCGACTGCCATTCCATGCCCTCGTCGAGCCTCGGCCGCGACGAGGGCGCCCAGGCCGACTTCGTGCTCGGCGACCGGTTCGGCACCGCCTGCCTGCCCCCGCTGCTGGACGGGGTGGAGAGCCGCCTGCGGGCGCGCGGCTACAGGGTGGTGCGCAACAAGCCCTATGCCGGCGGCTTCATCACCGAGCATTACGGCGAGCCGGGGCTCGGCCGGCACGCGTTGCAGATCGAGATCAACCGGGCGCTCTACATGAACGAGCAGTCGCTCGCCCTCACCGCGGGCTTCGCGGCCCTCGCCGACCATCTCGCCGAGGTGATCGCCGAGGTCGCGGCGGAGACGATCGACACCGGCTCCCACCGCATCGCCGCCGAGTAGCCGCAAGGAACCGAGAAGGAGCCGAGGCGGCCGGCTTCGGCGAGCGCGCAAGAAAAAAGGCCGCCCCGAAGGACGGCCCGAAGTCTAGGGAGGAAACGCCCAAGAAGGGCTGCGGGACCGCGACGCCATCGCGATCTCGCAACGCACAAATCGCATCGCAGCGCACAATCCGCAAGGGCTTCGACAACGTTTTCACATGCATGTGATGCATGGCGTAACCGTGGGCCTGCATGGAACCGTTTCAGGCGTCGCCGAGGAGGGCACGGATCTCCGCCTTCAGGGCGTCGGCCAGTTCCGGCCGTTGCAGGCCGTAGGCGAGATTGGCGGTGAGGAAGCCGATCTTCGAGCCGGTGTCGTAGGTGCGGCCGTCGAAGCGCATGCCGTGGAACGTCTGCTCCCCGGCCAGCCGGATCATCGCGTCGGTGAGCTGGATCTCGCCGCCGGCTCCCTTCTCGCCGCGTTCCAGGATCGAAAAGATCTCGGGCTGGAGGATGTAGCGGCCGGAGATGATGAAGTTCGAGGGCGCGGTTCCCTGCTTGGGCTTCTCGACCATGCCGGTGATCTCGAAGGTCCGGCCGAAGGTCTCGCCGACGGCGACGATACCGTACTGGTGGGTCTCCTCGGGCTTCACCTCCTCCACGGCGATGACGTTGCCGCCGTGCTGTTCGTAGGCCTTCAGCATCTGGCCCATGCAGCCGCGGCTCAGCATGTCCGGCAGAAGCACGGCGAAGGGTTCGTCGCCGACGATCTCGCGGGCGCACCAGACCGCGTGGCCGAGGCCGAGCGGCGCCTGCTGGCGGGTGAAGCTGGTCTGGCCGGCCCTGGGCAGATCCTTCTTCAATTCCTCGTAGGCCGCCTGCTTGCCGCGCTCCTGCAGCATGTGGTCGAGCTCGAACGCGATGTCGAAATGGTCCTCGATCACCGCCTTGCCGCGGCCGGTGACGAAGATGAAATGCTCGATACCGGCTTCCCGCGCCTCGTCGACGACGTGCTGGACGACCGGACGGTCGACGACGGTGAGCATCTCCTTGGGCACGGCCTTCGTCGCCGGCAGGAAGCGCGTGCCGAGGCCCGCGACGGGAAGGACGGCCTTGCGAATTGGTTTCATGTGGCGGGACCCGTTTGTGGCGTTTGTCGGGATGAGCCTTTATCGACGGGTTTCAGATAGCACGGCGGCTGTCCGCAACAGCCCCGCCCGCGTGGGAATGACGGCTTTTCGTCATGAAACGGGCCCGAAGCATCCGTTGTCGGGTCGAAGCGGAACGGTTTGGGGGACGGACGATGGCGGTTCTGGTGACCGGAGGCGCCGGCTATATCGGCAGTCACATGGTGCTCGCTCTGGTGGATGCCGGGCGCGAGGAGGTCGTGGTCCTCGACGATCTCTCGACCGGCTACGACTGGGCCCTGCCCCCGGAGGTGCGCCTCGTCGTCGGCGACGTGGCCGACCAAGCCCTCGTCACCGAGACGATCCTGCGCCACCGGATCGACACGATCGCGCATTTCGCCGCCAGGATCGTCGTGCCGGACTCGGTCTCCGATCCGCTGGGCTACTACCTCGCCAACACGGTCAAGACGCGCGCGCTGATCGAGACCGCCGCGCGCACGGGCGTGCGGCACTTCATCTTCTCCTCGACCGCCGCCGTCTACGGCGAGCCCGGGATCGTTCCGGTGCCCGAGACGCTGGCGACGAACCCGATCAACCCCTATGGCCGCTCGAAACTGATGAGCGAGTGGATGTTGGCCGACGCGGCGGCCGCGCACGGCTTCACCTACGGCGTGCTGCGCTACTTCAACGTGGCCGGCGCCGATCCGCGCGGGCGCTCCGGCCAGTCGATGCCCGCCGCCACCCACCTGATCAAGGTCGCGACGCAGGCCGCGCTCGGCCGGCGCACGCATCTCGACGTGTTCGGCACCGACTACCCGACGCCCGACGGCTCCTGCCTGCGCGACTACATCCAGGTCTCGGATCTGGCCGACGCGCATCTCGTGGTGCTCGACCACCTGCGCGGCGGGGCCGAGAGCCTGACCGTGAATTGCGGCTACGGCCGCGGCTACTCGGTGCTGGAGGTGGTGGAGGTGGTCAGGCGCGTCTCCGGCCGCGATTTCGAGGTGCGCCTGTCGCCGCGCCGCCCCGGCGATCCGGCCCGGATCGTCGCCGGCGCCGACCGCATCCGCAACGAGCTCGGCTGGACGCCGAAGCACGACGACCTCGACGCCATCGTCGCCCAGGCCTTCGCCTGGGAGGACTTCTTGACGAAGCGAAACCGGCGTTGAGACGACGCCTCGCCTTCGCCCTGACCCTGCTCGCGGTCTCGGGAGCCGCCCGGGCGCAGGGCAGCGACTTCCCGGGCTTCGTCCAGAGCCTGCGCGCCGACGCGCGGGCGCGGGGCATCTCCCGGAAGACGTTCGAGGCGGCGTTCGCGGGCGTGAACGGGCCGGATCCGGATGTGATCGCCCGCACCCGCCGCCAGAACGAGTTCAGCCGGCCGGTCTGGGAGTACCTCGTCGGCGCGGTCTCGGCGGGCCGCATCGCCCGGGGGCGGGCGCAGGGCAGGCGGCTCGCCGCCACGCTCGCGGCCATCGAGGCGAAGACCGGCGTGCCGCGCGCCGTGGTGCTGGCGTTCTGGGGCGTCGAATCGGATTTCGGCGCCAGCGCCGGTTCGCTGCCGACGATCCGGGCACTGGCGAGCCTCGCCTACGCCCGCCACCGCGGCGGCCTGTTCCGCGACGAGCTTCTGGCCGCGCTCCAGATCCTGGAGAACGGCGACATCGAGCCGGCGCGGATGGTGGGCTCCTGGGCCGGCGCCATGGGGCAGGTGCAGTTCCTGCCCTCGGTCTACCTGCGGGAGGCGGTCGATTTCGACGGCGACGGGCGGCGCGACATCTGGCGCTCGGAGGCGGACGCGCTCGCCTCCATCGCCCATTACCTGCGCTCGCTCGGCTGGAAGCCCGGCCTGTCCTGGGGCTACGAGGTCGTCCTGCCCGAGGATTTCGACCTGACGCGCTACCGCGGTGCCCTTTCCAGTTTCGCCGCCCGCGGCGTGCGCCGCACCGATGGCCGGCCGCTGCCGGCCGAGGGCGAGGCGAGTCTGTTCCTGCCGGGCGGGCTCGGGGCGCCGGCCTTCCTCGTCACCGACAATTTCGAGGTGATCCGCGGCTACAACACCAGCGATTCCTACGCACTCGCGGTCGGCCATCTCGCCGACCGGCTCGCGGGCGGACCGGCCCTCGCTGCCCCGTGGCCGAACGGCGCCGCCCGCCTCGACGGATCGGGCCTGAAGCGCCTCCAGGCCGGGCTGGCGGGCCAGGGCCTCTACGCGGGCGAGCCCGACGGGCGCGCCGGCCCGAAGCTGCGCGAGGCGGTGCGGCAGTACCAGATCCGCGAGGGCCTGCCCGCCGACGGCTACGCGAGGCCCTCGCTCCTGGACCGGCTCGAGAGCCGGCCTTAGTGTCTCTCACAAAACTCCCGCTGCGCCGTCGCACCCGGAGCGAGCGCGGTCGGTGATCGGGAGTTTTGTGAGGCACTCTTAGACGCGCCGGCTTCCGCGCGTTATCCTGTCGGACTTCGGATCGGTCTCCCCGGTCCCGCCCCTTCGATCGAGGCTTCGCGCATGCCACGTCGCCCGACCGATCGCGCCGCGTCCCCGCGCCTCCCCGCGATCCTCGGCCTTCTCGTCCTTGCAGCCCTCTGGCTCGCCGTGCCGCAGCCGGCCGCGGCGCAGTGGGGCGACAGCTACGACGCGCCCGCGGCCGATCCCTACTATGCGCCGCCGCCGCGCCGCCGTGCGCGGCAGGGCTATGCCGACGAATATTATGGCCGCGCCCCGCGCCGTGCCGCGCCGCCGCAGGAGGCGCCGCGCCAGTTCTACTGGCCCTGGGAGGACCAGCCGCGGGCCCAGCCGACCCCGCCGCCGCAGCCCTCGCCCGGCTATGCCCGGCCGCAGCGCCCGCGCCCGCCCGCCGCCGCCGGCCGTTCGGACGAGGAGCGCGCCGCGCGCCGCCGCCGGCCGAGCCCGGCGCCGACGGTGGCCCAGCCCAAGGCCAAGGTGCCGAAGGCGACGCCGACGACCCAGATCGCGGTCTTCGGCGACTCGCTCGCGAGCTACCTCGCCAAGGGCATCGACGAGGCGTTCTCCGACAACGCCGAAGTCGCCGTGCTCGACCGCTCGAAGGGCGACAGCGGCCTCGTGCGCAAGGATCTGGTGGATTGGGCGAAAAGCGCCGAGGATTTCCTCAAGGCCACGCCCAACGCCGCCTACGCCCTGATGATGGTCGGCGTGAACGACCGTCAGGCGATCCGCGAGGGCGACCAGAACGTCGAGACGCTCTCCGACAAGTGGCGCGAGATCTACGCCGCCCGGGTCGATGCGGTGGTGAAGGTGTTCGCCGAGCACAAGGTGCCGCTGGTCTGGGTCGGCCTGCCCCCGGTCCGCAGCGAGAGCCTGAGCCGTGACTTCGCGACGATCAACGACCTCGTGCGCGAGCGGGTGCAGCGGGCCGGCCAGTCCTATGCCGAGGTCTGGCAGGGCTTCGTGGACGACCGCAACCGCTTCACCGTGTCGGGACCCGACGTGGACGGCCAGGAGGCGCGGCTGCGCACCTCGGACGGCATCCACTTCACCGCCGCCGGCTCACGCAAGGTCGCCCACTTCGCCGACGTCGAGCTGAAGCGCCTGATGGGGGCGAAGGATGGAATGCCCTCCGAGCAACCCGCCGCCGCGGTCGCGGCCACGCCGAGCGAGGGGAGCGTGGGCCTCGGGGTCGACGATACGGCGGCGATCGACCGCAAGATCACCGCGATGCTGCCGAGCCTGCCCGAGCCGCCGGGCATCCCGAGCCTGCCGGTGAAGCCCGCGGCGGGGCCGGTCCTGCCGCTCGGCCGCACCGAAACCTCGCCCGGCGGCGCGCTGATGACCGGCCGCCCCAACGAGGGCGACACCACCGGCACCCGCGAGCGCAGCCTGCAGCGCGGCGCCGCGCCCCTGCCGCAGCCCGGCCGGGCGGACGACTTTCGCTGGCCGCCGGGCTGATTTTTTCGAGGGCGGCCTGCGGTTCGATCGGCGCTCGGGGACGGCCGATCCGATCGTCGGGATCGGCATCGCGGCTCATGCCTCTCATACCGTTTCCGATTGATCGCTTCGGGTTTCGCCACACGCCGTCATCGCGAGCGGCCGCGAAGCGATCCAGGGCGCGACAGGTCCGGAAAGGGCGTGCCCTGGATGGCCACGGCTTCGCCTCGCAAGGACGGAGGAGAGGCCGAGGTCATCAACCGGAGTCGTATCAGAGTCCGTTTGATCGGCCGACGTGTCTTCGTCAGGCAACGGCAAGGCGAGAGGAAAGCCCTGTTCCCATCCCCACCCTCATCCTGAGGTGCCGCGTGAGCGGCCTCGAAGGGGGCTCCGGATCCCGCGCGATTTCTGGAGCACCCTTCGAGGCCTCCGCTGCGCTCCGGCACCTCAGGATGAGGAACAGCGTCTCGATCGCGCCGACCCGGCACAAAGTCGACGGCTACCCGTGCAACGGTTGCGCCTGGGTCAAGCCGGCGAGCCCGCTGCCGTTCGCGTACTGCGAGAACGGCGTCAAGGCAGTGGCCCGGGAGCTGACGGCGCATTGCTGCACGCCGGATTTCTTCGTCGAGCACACGGTGACCGACCGGACGGCTTCGGCTCCGCCTCGCCGTGACGGAAAGCGGACGGGGCCACCGCCGCCCGGCGATGGCCCCGTGATCGTTCGATGTCGGCCGGCTTACCGCGGCAGCACGGTCGCGCCCATCAGCGCCTCGTCGATCGAGCGGGCGGCCTGCCGGCCCTCGCGGATCGCCCAGACCACCAGGGACTGGCCGCGGCGCATGTCGCCCGCGACGTAGATCTTCGGGTTCGAGGTCCGGTAGTCCCGGTCGTTGGCGGTGACGTTGCCGCGCTTGTCGACGGCCACGCCCGATTCCTCGACCAGGCCCTTCCGCACCGAGCCGGCAAAGCCGATCGCCATGAAGACGAGGTCGGCGGGCAGCACGAACTCGCTGCCCTCGACCGGCTGGCGCCGCTCGTCCACGCGGGCGCAGACCACGCCGGTGAGCTGGCCCTTGCGGTTGCCTTCGAGGCGCAGGGTCGCGGCCTGGAACTCGCGCTCCGCGCCCTCCGCCTGGCTCGACGAGGTGCGCATCTTGGTCGGCCAGTAGGGCCACACCGTCAGCTTGTCCTCCCGCTCCGGCGGGCGCGGGCGGATGTCGAGCTGCGTCACCGACAGAGCGCCCTGGCGGAAGGCGGTGCCGACGCAGTCCGAGGCCGTGTCGCCGCCGCCGATGACGACGACGTTCTTGCCGGCGGCGAGGATCGGCAGTTCGCCGTTGCCCGGCATCGGCTCGGCGCCGACCCGGCGGTTCGACTGCACGAGGTAGGGCATGGCGTAGTGCACGCCGTCGAGATCCTGGCCCGGGAGCTGCGGGTTGCGCGGATCCTCGGCACCGCCGCAGAACAGCACGGCGTCGAACTGGCTCGTCAGCTCGTCGAGCGGCACGTTCACCCCGACGTCGGACTTGTAGTGGAAGACGACGCCCTCGGCTTCCATCTGCTTCACGCGCCGGTCGATGTGGCGCTTCTCCATCTTGAAGTCGGGGATGCCGTAGCGCAGCAGGCCGCCGGCCTTGGGCTCGCGCTCGTAGACGTGCACGTCGTGGCCGACGCGGGCGAGCTGCTGGGCCGCCGCCATCCCGGCCGGGCCGGAGCCGATGACCGCCACGCGCTTGGCCGTACGGGTCGCCGACGGTTCGGGCTTGACCCAGCCCATGTTCCAGGCGCGATCCGCGATCGCCTGCTCGATCGTCTTGATGGCGACCGGCTGGTTTTCGAGGTTGAGCGTGCAGGCCTCCTCGCAGGGTGCGGGGCAGATCCGGCCGGTGAACTCCGGAAAATTGTTGGTGGAGTGGAGGTTGCGCGCGGCCTCCTCCCAGTCCGACTGGTAGACGAGATCGTTCCAGTCCGGGATCTGGTTGTGGACCGGGCAGCCGGTCGGGCCGTGGCAGAACGGGATGCCGCAATCCATGCAGCGCGCCGCCTGTTTGGACAGGTCGTGCTCGTCGAGCGGCAGCGTGAACTCGCGGAAGTGCCGCACGCGGTCGGCGGCGAGCTGATACTTCTGCTCCTGCCGGTCGTATTCGAGGAATCCTGTGACCTTGCCCATCGTGTCCGTCTCTTCGTGACCGCCTCACGACGGTGTTCGGTCCCCGGGCACGCTGCGGCCCACTGATCTCGGTTCGATGACTCAGAGCCGCTCCGGATGCTCGGCCATCCATTCCTTCAGCGCGTCCTCGATCCGGATCTGCCATCCGGGACCGCGAGCGCGGAAGCGTTCCACGATCTCGGTCGGCAGGACGAGCCGTTCGGTCTCGCCGGGACGATGACCGCGCTGGACGAGCTTGCCGGCAATGAGATGATCGGCCCGCTCGAACCACTCGTCATCGAGTTCCGGCGCATCGTCCGGATCCCAGCCGATCTCGTCGGGATGCATCGGCCGATCAGAGTCCGGGGCGGTAGCGCGCTTGCTCTCGCTCATTGGCCTTCCTCATGCTGATGATCCGACAGGCGCCGTCGCGTTCTGTCCAGACGACGACGATCATACGTCCGTCAAGATATCCGACCGTGATCTCCCGTCTCTCTCCGTAATCGCTCCTCGCGTCGACGAACGTGGCGACCGCCGTGGCGAACACCTCAGCGCTTCGGGCGAAATCGAGCCCGCGCCCCAGAAGCGTCCGCTCGCGCTTGGCCGGGTCGAAGGTGATCTCCACCTGTGCCGTCCGCCTTCGACCCGGCCAAGATCATTCCGCCGCCACCGGCATGCGCGCCATCTCCATCTCGCGCAGGGCCCGGCGATACTCGACCGGCATCACCTTGACGAACTTGGTGCGGAAGCCCGCCCAGTCGTCGAGGATCTGCTTGGCCTTCGGCGAGCCGGTGTACTTCAGGTGGTTGGTGAGGAGCTGGCTGAGCCGCTCCTCGTCGTGGCCCGACATGTCCGCGAGGATGTCGACCCGGCCCTTGGTCTCGAGGTCGCCGTCCTGGTGGAAGCGGCGCATGACGTCGTCCTCCTCCTCCACCGGCTCCAGATCGACCATCGACAGGTTGCAGCGGTCGCGGAACGAGCCGTCCTCGTCGAGCACGTAGGCGATGCCGCCGGACATGCCCGCCGCGAAGTTGCGGCCCGTCACGCCGATCGAGACCACGACGCCGCCGGTCATGTACTCGCAGCCGTGGTCGCCCATGCCCTCGACCACGGTGATGGCGCCGGAATTGCGCACGGCGAAGCGCTCGCCCGCCGCACCGCGGATGTAGCACTCGCCCGCGATCGCCCCGTAGAGCACGGTGTTGCCGGCCATGATCGTGCGGGCGGGGGGGGCCTTCAGCGCCGCGCTCGGCCGGATGATCAGCTTGCCGCCCGACAGGCCCTTGCCGACGTAGTCGTTGCCGTGGCCGGTGAGATCCAGGGTCACGCCCGCGGCGAGCCACGCGCCGAAGCTCTGGCCGGCGGTGCCGTTGAGCCGCACCACGATGGTGTCGTCGGGCAGGCCGTCATGGCCGTGGCGCTTGGCCACCGCGCCCGAGAGCATGGCGCCCGCGGCGCGATCCGAGTTGCGGATCACGTCGGTGAGGGTCACCGGCTCGCCGGCCTCGATGGCGCTCTCGGCGCCCGCGATCAGGCGGCGGTCGAGCACCGTGTCGATCGGGTGGTGCTGCGTCTCGACATGGCGGATCGCCACCTCCGGGCCGACCTCGGGCCGGTGGAACAACCTCGAAAAATCGAGGCCCCGGGCCTTCCAGTGCGCGATCGCCTCGTGCTTGTCGAGGAAGTCGGAACGGCCGATCAGGTCTTCGAGCCGGGTGAAGCCCATCGACGCCATCATCTCCCGCAGCTCTTCGGCCACGAAGAAGAAGTAGTTGACGACGTGCTCGGGCGTCCCCTTGAAGCGCTTCCTCAGCACCGGGTCCTGGGTGGCGACCCCCACGGGGCAGGTGTTGAGATGGCACTTGCGCATCATGATGCAGCCGGCCGCGATCAGCGGCGCGGTCGAGAAGCCGATCTGGTCGGCACCGAGCAGCACCGCGATCATCACGTCCTTGCCGGTGCGGATGCCGCCGTCGGCCTGGAGCGCGACGCGGCCGCGCAGGCCGTTCATCACCAGCGTCTGCTGCGTCTCGGCGAGCCCCGTCTCCCAGGGGCCGCCGGCGTGCTTGATCGAGGTGAGCGGCGCCGCGCCGGTGCCGCCGTCGAAGCCGGAGATCGTGATGTGGTCGGCGCGCGCCTTGGCGACGCCCGCCGCGACCGTGCCGACGCCGACCTCGGAGACGAGTTTTACGGAGATGTCAGCCGCGGGATTGACGTTCTTGAGATCGAAGATGAGCTGGGCCAGATCCTCGATCGAGTAGATGTCGTGGTGCGGCGGCGGCGAGATCAGGCCGACGCCCGGGGTGGCGTAGCGGACCTTGGCGATCTTGGCGTCGACCTTGTGGCCGGGCAACTGGCCGCCCTCGCCGGGCTTGGCGCCCTGCGCGACCTTGATCTGGACCATGTCGCCGTTGACGAGGTACTCGGTCGTGACGCCGAAGCGGCCCGAGGCGACCTGCTTGATGGCGGAACGGCGCGAGCGCCCGTCCGGCCCGGGAACGAAGCGGCGCGGCTCCTCGCCGCCCTCGCCCGAGTTCGAGCGGCCGCCGAAGGAGTTCATCGCGATGGCGAGCGTCTCGTGCGCCTCCTTCGAGATGGAGCCGTAGGACATCGCGCCCGTGGCGAAGCGCCTGACGATCTCGGAGGCCGGCTCGACCGCCGCGACGTCGATGGGCTCGCGGCCGAGATCGGCGGCGGTCTTGATCCGGAACAGGCCGCGCAGGGTCTTGAGGTGGTTCTCCTGCTCGTTCACCAGCCGGGCGTATTCGCGGTAGCGCTCGGCCGCGCCGAGGCGCACCGCGTGCTGCAGCGTCGCCACGGTGTCGGGCGTCCAGGTGTGGGTCTCGCCGCGGAGCCGATAGGCGTACTCGCCGCCGACATCCAGCGCGCTGCGGTAGATCGGGGCGTCGCCGAAGGCATCCTGATGGCGCAGCGCCGTCTCCTGGGCGACCTCGGCCATGCCGATGCCCTCGACCGTGGTCGCCGTGCCGAAGAAGTCCTTGGCCACGAAGTCGGAGTTCAGGCCGATCGCGTCGAAGATCTGCGCGCCGCAATAGGACTGGTAGGTCGAGATGCCCATCTTGGACATGACCTTGAGCAGGCCCTTGTCGATCGACTTGATGTAGCGGTAGACGATCTCGTCGTCGGTGAGGTCCGGCGGGAACTCGTCCTTCATCGAAACAAGCGTCTCGAAGGCGAGGTAGGGGTTCACGGCCTCGGCGCCGTAGCCGGCGAGGCAGGCGAAGTGATGCACCTCGCGCGGCTCGCCCGACTCGACCACGAGGCCGACCGAGGTGCGAAGCCCCTTGCGGATCAGGTAGTTGTGCACGGCCGCGGTCGCGAGCAGCGCCGGGATCGGGATGCGGTCCGGCCCGACCATGCGGTCGGACAGGATGATGATGTTGTAGCCGCCGCGCACCGCGACCTCGGCCCGGTCGCACAGGCGGTCGAGGGCACCCTCCATCGCCGCGGCGCCGGATTCGGCGGCGTAGGTGATGTCGAGCGTCTTGGTGTCGAAGCGGTCCTCGAAGTGCGAGATCGACCGGATCTTCTCGAGGTCGCCGTTGGTCAGGATCGGCTGGCGCACCTCCAGGCGCTTGCGCCGGGACGCGCCTTCCATGTCCAGGAGATTCGGGCGCGGGCCGATGAACGAGACGAGGCTCATCACGGCCTCCTCGCGGATCGGATCGATCGGCGGGTTCGTCACCTGCGCGAAGTTCTGCTTGAAGTAGGTGTAGAGCAGCTTCGGCTTGTCGGAGAGCGCCGAGAGCGGCGTGTCCGAGCCCATCGAGCCGACCGCCTCCTGGCCGGTCACGGCCATGGGGGCCATGAGCAGCTTGAGGTCTTCCTGGGTGTAGCCGAAGGCCTGCTGGCGATCGAGCAGGGACACGTCCGTGCGCGAGGCCCGCGGGCTGATCGGGTGCAGCTCCTCCAGCACGATCTGGGTGTTCCTGACCCACTCGGCATAGGGGTGCGCGCCAGCCAGCTCGCCCTTGATCTCCTCGTCGGAGACGATGCGGCCCCTCGTCAGGTCGATCAGCAGCATCCGGCCCGGCTGCAGGCGCCAGGACTGGACGATCTTCTCGTCGGGGATCGGCAGCACGCCCATCTCGGAGGCGAGCACGACGAGGCCGTCGTCGGTGACGATGTAGCGGGCGGGCCTGAGGCCGTTGCGGTCGAGGGTGGCGCCGATCTGGCGCCCGTCGGTGAAGGCGACGGCGGCCGGGCCGTCCCACGGCTCCATCAGCGCGGCGTGATACTCGTAGAAGGCGCGCCGCTCCTCGCCCATCAGCGGGTTGCCGGCCCAGGCCTCGGGAATGAGCATCATCATCGCGTGGGCGAGCGAGTAGCCGCCGGCCACGAGGAATTCGAGGGCGTTGTCGAAGCAGGCGGTGTCGGACTGGCCCTCGTAGGAGATCGGCCAGATCTTCGAGATGTCGTTGCCGAACAGCTCCGAATCGACGCTGGCCTGGCGCGCGGCCATCCAGTTCACGTTGCCGCGCAGCGTGTTGATCTCGCCGTTATGCGCGACCATCCGGTAGGGGTGCGACAGGCGCCAGGTCGGGAAGGTGTTCGTCGCGAAGCGCTGGTGGACGAGCGCCAGCGCCGAGACGTAGCGCGGGTCCTTCAGGTCGAGATAGTAGTGGCCGAGCTGGTGCACGAGCACCATGCCCTTGTAGACGATGGTCCGGCTCGACACCGAGACGGGGTAGAACGCCTTCGCCCGCTCGTCTTCGAGGCCGTAGACCTTGTTCGAGATCACCTTGCGGGCGATGTAGACGCGCCGCTCGAAGGCGTCCTGGTCGGACACGCTGGCCGGGCAGCCGATGAACACCTGCCGGTGGTGCGGCTCGGTCTCCTTCACCGCCTTGCCGAGGTCGGCCGAATCGACCGGCACGTCGCGCCAGCCGAGCAGCAGCAGGCCCTCGTCGGCCAGCGTCTTCTCGACGATCGTCTCGATGGCGGCGCGGGCGTCCGCGTCCTTCGGCAGGAAGAGCTGGCCGATGGCGTACCGGCCGGCGGGCGGCAGCTCGAAGCCGAGGCGCGAGCATTCCTCGCTGAAGAAACCGTGCGGGATCTGGGTGAGGATGCCGCAGCCGTCGCCCATGGTCGGGTCGGCACCGACCGCGCCGCGGTGATCGATGTTCTCGAGGATCTTGAGACCCTGCTCGACGATGGCGTGGCTGCGACGGTCGTGCATGTCGGCGACGAAGCCGACGCCGCAGGCATCGCGCTCGTGGGCCGGATCGTAGGCGCCTTGCGCCCGCGGCAGGGCGGGGTCGCGCAGGATCAGCGGCGTGGCCCCGGCCCGCGAGGGCGCCCGCGACGGGGCGGCGGTCTCGCCGTTCACGACCGGCACCGACAGTTCAGACGGGATCTCACGCATCGTCCGCATCTCCGACCCTGCCCGCACGCGAGCATGTTTCGTGCCCGCGCACCTTGGGTGCCCGGGCCGCAGCCTTCCTGGTACCGAGTCGGGTGGGGTCGGGTTCTTCCTGCCGGAATCGCCCGCCGACCCGCGGGCTGAAGCCCGGCTCGCTCAGCCGGCGCTCGCCCGGATCGCCTTGACGGTCACCGGTTTTTCAGCGCGTTCGGACGTCACGTCGATCACGTGATGAATCCCCACAGCTCGCCCGACGGCCAAGCGCGACAAATGGGACAGTCTTGCTGTCCTATAGGCGGACGTTGCCAGATTTCATTCATTCCAGCAAGGGGCCGACCGGGCCCGGCGCCGGCCTTTTGAACAGGCCCTGGATTCACGCAACGCATCCGTGCCCTCGGCGGCCGGGCCGTCGCGACGGCGGCGGGCTCTTCGGAGGATCCTGGCCGAATTCGCGAGGTCCGCAATCTCGCCCCAATCGATCGTTTAGAAATCGTTGCCGGCACGGAGGGAATGCGGGGATCGCGTCTGCCGTGACGCCGGGGGACTCGCGGACAACAGCGAGCCCCCGGGGCCTGTTTTTGCAAGAGTTCGGGTTCGAGAGGTCCTATGGCTTCGAGCCGTCACGCCCCCGGTCATGCCGCGCGAGCGGCGCTGCGCCGCAGCCTCGGGCACGGTCTCGTCGCCGTGCTTCTGACGGGAGCCGGCATTCAGGCCGCTGCCGCCCAAGGCTTCCACCGCGAAGTCTACGGCCCGCCGCGGACCGTCGACTTCGAGGATGACGGCCCGTTGCCGCCGCGCGAGGTGGTCGAGGGCCTGCAGGACCGCGGCTTCACCGAGATCGGCCGTCCCCGCTACGACGGACGAACCTACCGCGTCGAGGCGACGAGCCCGCGCGGCCTGCGCATCCGGCTCGTGGTCGATGCCCGCGAGGGCGACATCATCGGACGCGAGCCGCTCGGCGGCGCCTATTATCCGGCCGAACGGGTTCGCCCGGCGGCGCCCGGCTACGGCTGGACCGAGGACGACATGCGCCCCCGCCGCCCGCTGCGCGAGGCCGAGCGCATCGTGCCGCCCGCCGACATCCCCTCCGTCCCGGCCCTCCGCCCGGCCCTCCGCCCGGCCCTCCGCCCAGCCCTCCGCAACGCGCCCCCGGGCGAGGTGCGCGACGCCGCCCGAGCCCCGTCGGCCCAGCGGGTGGCGCCGGCCGCGCGGCCCGACCCCAATCCGCTCGGCGTCAATCCCGATGCCGCTTCGCGCTCCGAGGCGCCGCGGCGCGCGGCCCGGACCGCGCCGTCGCCGAAACTGCCGTCCCAGGCGCGCATCGCCCCGCCCGCGCCCGAGCCGAGCCTGCGGCCGGGACGATCCGGATCGGAGGCGATGACGCCGGCGGCCAAGTCGGACGCCGAACCCGACACGCGTCAGGAGGCCAAGGCGGTCGAGCCGAAGACCGAGGGGGCCATGGTCGAGACCGGCCGGACCGAGCCGGCGCGGGACGCGGCCAGGGAAACAGCGAAGGAAACGCCGAAGGAGCCTGCGAAGACCGCCGATTCGACACCCGCGCCGGCCGCGAAGAAGGGCTGGCAGGACCCCCCGGCCGACGGCAGCCGCAAGGTGCGCGTGATCGGTGGGGCGACGGTGGTCCCCGGCGGCAGCGGCGAGGCCGGCGCCAACTGAGAGCCTGCTTGAGCGGCCGACGTGTCTTCGTCAGGCCACGGCAAGGCGAGAGAAAAGCCCTGCTCCCCTCCCCACCCTCATCCCGAGGGGCGAGATGGGATCACCGCCGTCGAACGGGCTCTGAAGACTCCGACCTGTCAGACCCGGGCCGGAATGGCGGCTCGGCCGCCCTCCCCGGCCAGCAGCAAGCGCTCGCGGCCGGAGAACACGGTGAGCGTGTCGGAGCGGGCGATGGCGCAGAGCGTCATGTCATGGCAGCGCGCCCGCTCGATGGCGAGGGACGTCGGGGCGGAGATCGCCACCAGCACCGAGGCGCCCAAGGTCGCCGCCTTCTCCGCCATCTCGAACGAGCAGCGGCTGGTGATGACGAGGAAGCCCTCGTCCGGCCGGGTGCCGTCGCGCAGCAGCGCGCCGATGCACTTGTCCAGTGCGTTGTGGCGGCCGACATCCTCGCGCACGGCCGTGAGCGTGCCGTCGAGCCGGGCCCAGCCGGCGGCGTGCACCGCCCGGGTCTCACGGTTGAGCGCCTGACGGTCGGACAGGGCGGCGAGGGCCGCCTCGATCGCCGTGAGCGTCACCCGCGGGCCCTTCAGCGGCCCCGTGCCGGAGCGGGTCTTGGCGGTCGGAAGTGCGGACAGGTCGTCGATGCCGCAGACCCCGCAGCCGGTGCGGCCGCTGATCGCGCGCTTGCGGGCGAGGTGCTCGCGCAGGCGCCCCGGGGCGAGATCGACCAGCAGCCGCAGGCCGCCCTCGCCCGGCTCCACCGCGACGCCGCGGATCTCGTCGGGCGTCTCGATCACGCCCTCGGTCAGGCTGAAGCCGTAGGCGAAGTCTTCGAGATCGGCGGGCGTCAGCATCATCACGGCGTAGGGTACGCTGCCGTAGACGACGTTGACCGGCATCTCGACGGCGAGCGCCCGGGAATCGGGCCGCGCCTCGGCCGCGTCGTAGGCGACGACGAGCGTTCCGATCCGCACCGCCGTGGCCGGCCCCCTTTCCGGGCCGTCATCCTCAGATTCCTGTCGGGGGTCTTGCCCGAGTCGGGGATCTTGCCCGAAGAGCCGCATCCGCAATCTCCGAAACCGGCCCGGACGAAGCAAAAGCCTCGCCGCACGAGGCCCATCCCGCGTCCACGCAACCCTTCATGCGACGCTTGGCAACGTTGTTGCGGTTGCGGTTTTACGATCAGTATGGTTCTACGTCGCGACCGCCCATCCGGCAGCGACACGGTCAAGCCGGAATTCGGCAAGACCCGCGAAAGGGCCGGGCAGCACCCTGGATTTGCGACGCCCGTCGGCGAATTCAAGGGCGAACAAACCATAGCACCAGGGGAGCCAAGCGGGGACATGCGGACGACGCAGGCGCAACATCGGTCATCGTGGGGGCTCGCCGCGCTCGGCGCTCTCCTCGGCCCGTCCTCCTCCGCTCTCGCGGCCGGCATCGGCCAGCCCGAGCCGTGGCAGATGGACCGTCAGGTTCCGGTCACGGCCGAGGCCGCCGACCTCCATCTCTTCGAGAACGGCCTGCACTGGCTGGCCTTCGGCATCTCGGTGTTCGTTCTCGTCCTGATCCTCTGCTGCATCTTCAAGTTCAACGAGAAGGCGAACCCGGTTCCGTCCCGGACCACGCACAACACGATGATCGAGGTGGCCTGGACCATCATCCCGGTCCTCATCCTCGTGGCGGTGGCGATTCCCTCCTTCCGCACCCTGCGCACGCAGCTCTCCGATCCGAAGGCCGACGTGCTGGTCAAGGTGATCGGGCACGCCTGGTACTGGTCGTACGAGTACCCGGCCGAGGGCGACAAGGGCGGCTTCACCTTCGACGCCAACGTCGACGAGGAGCAGCAGCCGAAGCTGCTCGCCACCGACAACGACATGGTCGTGCCGGTGGGCAAGATCGTGAAGGTGCAGGTCACCTCCGGCGACGTGATCCACTCCTGGGCGATCCCCTCCTTCGGCGGCAAGATCGATGCGATCCCCGGCCGCCTGAACCAGTGGTGGTTCAAGGCCGACCGCGAGGGCACCTATCACGGCCAGTGCTCCGAGCTGTGCGGCGCCCGGCACGCCTACATGCCGATCACCGTGCGCGTGGTGAGCGAGCAGGCCTATGCCGAGTGGCTGACCGAGGCGAAGACCAAGTACGCCGCGACCGACAACGGCGCGCGCCTCGCGGACGCCCGCTGAACCCTTCACCGGGCCGGGGCCGCGCCCCGGCCGGACCTCCCTTCGCCAGAGGCGACAGACATCTGATTAAGGCAAGGATCGATGGCCACCGCCACAGCACATGCCGGGCATGACGCCCACCACGACCACAAGCCCTCGTTCTTCTCCCGCTGGTTCCTCTCGACGAACCACAAGGACATCGGCACGCTCTACCTGATCTTCGCCTTCATGGCGGGCATCATCGGCGCGTTCCTGTCCTTCGGCATCCGCATGGAGATGGAGGAGCCGGGGCTCCAGTACTTCTCCAACCCGGCGACCTACAACGTGTTCGTCACCGGCCACGGCCTCATCATGGTGTTCTTCATGGTGATGCCGGCCCTGATCGGCGGCTTCGGCAACTGGTTCGTCCCGCTGATGATCGGCGCGCCGGACATGGCCTTCCCGCGGATGAACAACATCTCGTTCTGGCTGATGGTGTCGGGCTTCGCCTGCCTCGTCTGCTCGCTGTTCGTCGAGGGTTCCCCCGGCGCCAGCGGCGCGGGCACCGGCTGGACCGTCTACCCGCCGCTCTCCTCCTCGGCCGGCCATCCCGGCCCGGCGGTCGACTTCGCGATCTTCTCGCTCCACCTCGCGGGCGCGGGCTCGATCCTCGGCGCGATCAACTTCATCACCACCATCCTCAACATGCGCGCGCCCGGCATGACGCTGCACAAGATGCCGCTGTTCGCCTGGGCCGAGCTGGTGACCGCCTTCCTGCTGCTGCTGTCGCTCCCGGTGCTCGCCGGCGCGATCACGATGCTGCTGACCGACCGCAACTTCGGCACCACCTTCTTCGCCCCCGAGGGCGGCGGCGACCCGGTGCTCTACCAGCACCTGTTCTGGTTCTTCGGCCACCCCGAAGTGTACGTGATGATCCTGCCGGCCTTCGGCATCGTCTCCCACATCATCGCCACCTTCTCGCGCAAGCCCGTCTTCGGCTACCTCGCCATGGCCTATGCCATGGTCGCCATCGGCGTCGTCGGCTTCGTCGTGTGGGCCCACCACATGTACACCGTCGGCCTGTCGCTCCAGACACAGTCCTACTTCGTCTTCGCGACCATGGTGATCGCGGTCCCGACCGGCGTGAAGATCTTCTCGTGGATCGCGACGATGTGGGGCGGCTCGATCCGCTTCACCGCGGCGATGCACTGGGCGGTCGGCTTCATCTTCCTGTTCACGGTCGGCGGCGTCACCGGCGTCGTGCTCGCGAACTCGGCGGTCGATAAGTACCTGCACGACACCTACTACGTGGTGGCGCACTTCCACTACGTGCTCTCGCTCGGTGCCGTGTTCATCATCTTCGCCGGTATCTACTACTGGTTCCCGAAGATGACCGGCCACGTCATCCCGGAATGGGCGGGCAAGCTGCACTTCTGGCTGGCCTTCATCGGCGCGAACGTCCTGTTCTTCCCGATGCACTTCCTCGGTCTCGCCGGCATGCCGCGCCGCTACGCCGACTACCCGGAGGCCTTCGCCCCCTGGCACAAGGTCGCGACGCTGGGGGGGCACGTCTTCGCCCTGAGCATGATCGTGTTCGTGATCGGCATCGTGCTGGCCTTCCGCTCCAAGACCCGCGCCGCGGACAATCCGTGGGGCGAGGGTGCCACCACCCTGGAATGGACCCTCTCCTCGCCGCCGCCCTTCCACCAGTTCGAGACGCTCCCCGAGATCGTCGACGAGCCGGCCCATTAAAAGGCGGTCGAAAGCTAGGATCGCGAGGACCGCCCCGGCGGTCCTCGCTCTTTCCCGGAGGCCTCCCCGAGACCTCCCGCAAAGGGCGGCGCCCGCCAACGGCGCGATCCGAAACGTCAGAACAAGCGTCAGATCACGGTTCCCATGACGAGCCTGTCGAACAGCCTCAGCGCCGACGCCGGCACCGCGTCGCTCTCCGCCGCCGCGGGCGGCGAGGTTTCCGACTTCTTCGCCCTGCTCAAGCCGCGGGTGATGGTGCTCGTGATCTTCACCGCGCTCGTCGGCATGGTGGTCTCGCACGCCGCCGTGAACCCGGTGGTCGCCGCGATCTCGCTCCTGATGATCGCGGTCGGGGCCGGCGCCTCGGGCTGCCTCAACATGTGGTGGGACGCCGACATCGACGCGCTGATGACCCGCACCGCCAAGCGGCCGATCCCCGACGGGCGCATCCGCCCCGACGAGGCGCTCGCCTTCGGCATCGTCCTCTCGGTCGGCTCGGTCCTGATCCTGGGGCTCGCCTCGAACTGGCTCGCCGCCGGGCTCCTCGCCTTCACCATCGTGTTCTACGCCGTGATCTACTCGATGTGGCTGAAGCGGGCGACCGCGCAGAACATCGTCATCGGCGGCGCGGCCGGCGCCCTTCCCCCGGTGGTGGGGCAGGCGGCGGTGACCGGCCATGTCGGCATCGAGTCGCTGGTGCTGTTCGCGATCATCTTCGTCTGGACGCCGCCGCATTTCTGGGCGCTGGCGCTCGTCAAGAGCGGCGAGTACGCCCGCGCCGGCATCCCGATGATGCCCAACGTCGCCGGTCCCGATTCCACCCGCCGCCAGATCGTCTGGTACTCTCTGCTGCTGGCCCCGCTGGCCCTCGTGCCGGTCTGGCTCGGCTTCGGCGGCTGGCTCTACGCCGTCGTCGGCGTGCTCGGTGGCCTCGGGATGCTCGCGGGCGCGGTGCAGGTGTTCCGGCTGCGCGAGGGCGAGCCCGAGCGCAAGGCGGCGATGGGCCTGTTCGCCTTCTCGATCCTCTACCTGTTCCTGCTCTTCTCGGCGCTGCTCGCCGAGCAGGGGCTCGGACTGTTCCGCGCGGTCGCGGCGTGAGGTCCGCCATGTCCGATCTCCCGGAAGGTGTGCGTCCGCTGACGCCGGAGGAGGCCAGGGCCCGGCGCAAGCGCTCGGTCGCCATCGCCCTGACGCTCGGCGCCCTGGTGCTGCTGTTCTTCGTGCTGACGATCGCCAAGCTCGGGCCGCAGGTCCTGCAGCGGCCGCTCTGAGGGCGTGAACCGATGACGGATGCGAGGCAGAGGCGGGGACAGGCGGCGCGCGGGGCGCGCCGGACGGTGCTCGCCTGCGCCGCCGTGGTGCTCGGCATGGGCGGCCTCGCCGCCGCCTCGGCCCCGCTCTACTCCCTGTTCTGCAAGGCGACCGGCTACAACGGCACGCCGCTCGTCGGGGCCGCGCCGGCCGCGTCCGGAGCCGAGGCCTCGGCTCCGGTGAAGGTCCGCTTCGACACCAACGTCTCGAAGAACCTGACCTGGCGCTTCCGGCCCGAACAGGCGAGCGTCGAGGCCGTCCCGGGCCGGACGGCGACCGTGTTCTTCAAGGTGACGAATACCGGCACCGCGCCGTCCACCGGCATCGCGGTGTTCAACGTGCAGCCGGACCTGATGGGCAGCTACTTCGTCAAGGTGCAGTGCTTCTGCTTCGACGAGCACACGCTGCAACCGGGCGAATCGGCCGAGTTCCCTCTGGTGTTCTACGTCGATCCCGGCCTGCGCGAGGATCCGGACATCGGAGACCTCTCGGAGATGACGCTGTCCTACACCTACTATCCCTCGAAGAACGGTACGCCGGTGGCGGATGCGGGCAAGTCCCGCTCCGCGACCGATTTTTGAGGGGTCGAGCGGCGGTTCGAAGCGTGACAATGGCGCGAGCGCCGCAGTAGAGGTCTTTCAAACCGAGGTCCGGCCGAACCGGACCTCCAAGGCAACAGGGCCCGGCCGTCAGGCGGCGATGGGCAGGGGCTGAGGGAGTACAGTTGCGATGGCCGGGGCGCACGCCAAGAACCACGACTACCACATCATCAATCCGAGCCCGTGGCCCCTGCTGGGTGCGTTCTCCGGGTTCCTGATGGCCTTCGGCGCCGTCTTCTGGATGAAGGGCCTGTCCGCCGGCGGCCTCGCCATCGGCCCCTACGTGTTCGGCGCCGGCACGCTGGGCGTGCTCTACACCATGCTGTCGTGGTGGAAGGACGTCGCCCACGAGGCGAATTCCGGCGACCACACCCGCGTGGTCCAGCTCCACCACCGCTACGGCATGATCATGTTCATCGCCTCCGAGGTGATGTTCTTCGTGGCGTGGTTCTGGGCCTATTTCGAGGCGGCCCTCTACACCGCCGACCCGATCCAGGCCCAGCGCGTCGAGTTCACCGGCGGCGTCTGGCCGCCCAAGGGCATCGAGGCGTTCGACCCCTGGCACCTGCCGCTGCTCAACACGCTGATCCTGCTCACCTCGGGCACCACCGTGACCTGGGCCCACCACGCCCTGCTGCACGGCGACCGCAAGGGCCTGAAGATGGGCCTGTGGCTCACCATCGTCCTCGGCGTGCTGTTCACCGCCTGCCAAGCCTACGAGTACGCCCACGCCCATTTCGGCTTCGCCGGCTCGATCTACTCCTCGACCTTCTTCATGGCGACGGGCTTCCACGGCGCCCACGTCATCATCGGCACGATCTTCCTCGCCGTCTGCCTGCTGCGCGCCTACGCGGGCGACTTCACCCCGAAGCAGCACCTCGGCTTCGAATTCGCCGCCTGGTACTGGCACTTCGTCGACGTGGTGTGGCTGTTCCTGTTCGCCGCCATCTACGTGTGGGGCGCGGGCGCCGGCGGCGCGGCCCACTGAGGCCGTAGCGCCCTCCACCGGGCCGTCCTGCACCGACGGCACCCCTGAAGGGCGGCGCGAGCCGCCCTTTTTCGCGTGCGCCATCGAAGCCGGTCGCCCATACCCGGCTGTGAGCGAGGAGCGGAACCCGTGAACCGAACCGCCACCAATCCGCCGCCGCCCCCGATCCCGACGGGTCTGCGCGGGCGCTGCCCGGCCTGCGGCGAGGGCCACCTGTTCCGCGGCTTCCTCGCCGTCAGGCCGGCCTGCGAGGTCTGCGGCCAGGACTTCTCCGCCTTCGATTCGGCGGACGGACCGGCCTTCTTCGTGATGTCGATCGTCGGATTCGTCGTGGTCGGCGTGGCGCTCTGGATGGAGTTCGCCTACGAGCCGCCGGTCTGGGTGCACGCGCTGGTCGCGGGCACCCTCGCCGTGGGCCTGAGCCTGCTGCTGGTGCGCCCGCTCAAAGGGGTGCTGGCGGCGGTCCAATTCGCCAACAAGGCCGAGCAGGGACGCTTCCGATAGTGGCCGAACCGTCTTCGAGCGAGCGCGGCGCGCGCCTGCGCAGCCTGTGGGCGCCGGGCCTCGCCACCCTCGTCTGCCTCGCGATCCTGCTCGGGCTCGGCACGTGGCAGCTCGTCCGCAAGGGCGAGAAGGAGGCGCTGATCGCCCGGATCGTCGAGCGCTCGCGGGCGGAGCCGCCGGCCTCCCCGCCCCCGTTCGACGCCTGGGACGCCAGCGCCGACGAGTTCCGCCGCGTGCGGGTGCGGGGCCTCTTCCTCCACGACAAGGAGACGCTGGTGCACGGGCTGGCCCCGGGCGAGCCCGGCCGGGCGCTCCAGGGTTTTTACGTGCTCACGCCCCTGAAGCGGGACGACGGCACGACGATCCTGATCAACCGCGGCTTCGTGCCGACCGAGCTGAAACGGCCCGAGGATCGCGCCGCCGGACAGGTCGCGGGCGAGACGACGGTCACCGGCATGCTGCGGGCGAGCGAGACCCGAGGACTGTTCGTGCCGGAATCCGACCCGAAGCGCGACGCGTGGTTCACCCGCGACATCCCCGGCATCGCGGCCGCGCGGGATCTGGCGAACGTCGCCCCCTACCTGATCGAGGCGGACGCGACGGCCAACCCCGGCGGCTGGCCGCGCGGCGGACAGCTTCGGGTCGATCTGCCCAACAACCACCTGCAATACGCCTTCACGTGGTTCGGCATCGCCGCCTGCCTGATCGGCGTGTTTTCCGTTTTCGCGTGGCGGCGGTTGCATGATCCGGCGGAGCCGAAAGTTTGATGCCGCGTCGGCCGGAAACCTGACCGGCCCCGCTTCGACACGGCCGAATCGATCGTGTAGAGGGGGCGCCTTCCCGGAGGCCTCCTTGCTGCACGTCTCGACCCGCGGCGCCGCCGCGCCCTTGAGCTTTTCCGATGCGCTGCTCGCGGGCCTCGCCCGCGACGGCGGCCTCTACGTGCCCGAGAGCTGGCCGCAACTCGGCCGCGACGCGATCGCGGGTTTCGCCGGCCTGCGCTACGCCGAGGTCGCCAAGCGCGTGCTGCGCCCGCTCATCGACGGCGAGATCCCGGACGAGGCCCTCGACGGCATGATCGAGGCCGCCTACGCGACCTTCCGCCATCCGGCGATCTGCCCGCTGACGCAGATCGACGACAACCTGTTCCTGATGGAGCTGTTTCACGGGCCGACGCTGGCGTTCAAGGACGTGGCGATGCAGCTCCTCGGGCGGCTGATGGATCACGTGCTGCGGGGCAAGGGCGCGCGCGCCACCATCGTCGGCGCCACCTCGGGCGATACGGGAAGCGCGGCGGTCGAGGCCTTCAAGGGACTCGATCAGGTCGACGTGTTCATCCTGTTTCCGCACGGCCGGGTGTCGGAGGTGCAGCGGCGGCAGATGACCACGGTCAACGCGCCGAACGTCCACGCGCTGGCGATCGACGGCCATTTCGACGATTGCCAGAACCTCGTGAAGGCGATGTTCCAGCACGGCGACTTTGCCGACGCGGTCAAGCTGTCGGGCGTCAACTCGATCAACTGGGCCCGCGTGGCCGCGCAGACCGTCTATTATTTCACGAGCGCGGTCGCCCTCGGCGCCCCGTACCGAAAGGTGTCGTTCGCGGTGCCGACCGGCAATTTCGGCGACATCCTCGCCGGCTGGGTCGCCAAGCGGATGGGCCTGCCGATCGAGCGGCTGATGATCGGCACCAACGCCAACGACATCCTGGCACGCACCCTGGAGCACGGCGCCTACGAGCCCCGCGGCGTGCAGCCGACCACCTCGCCCTCGATGGACATCCAGATCTCGTCCAACTTCGAGCGGCTGCTGTTCGAGGCGCTCGACCGCGACGCCTCGGCGCTCGGCCGCCTGATGGCGGGCCTGAAGCAGTCGGGCGGCTTCGCGCTCGGCCCCGAGGTTCTGGCGAGCGTGCGCGAAGAATTCGACGCGGCGGCCGTGCGCGAGCCGGACGTGGCGGACGAGATCGCCGGCACCTACCGCAAGGCCGGCCTCGTGCTCGATCCCCACAGCGCCATCGGCGTGCGCGCCGGCCGCAAGCTCTTGGAAAAGGATCCGGCGACGCCGGTGGTGGCGCTCGCCACCGCGCATCCCGCAAAATTCCCGGACGCGGTCTCGCAGGCGACCGGCGGCGGCCGGCCGGTTCTGCCGCCCCACCTCGCCGACCTGATGACCCGGCCCGAGACGGTGGCGAACCTCGCCAACGATCAGGCGACGATCGAGCGCTACATCACGGAGCATGCCCGCATCACGCGCGGCGACTGACAGACCGATCGAGCGATGACATCCAGCCCATCCCCCTCTCATCCTGAGGTGCCGCGCAGCGGCCTCGAAGGATCCTCCAGATCCCGCGCGATCCCTGGAGGATCCTTCGAGGCTCCGCTTCGCTGCGCACCTCAGGATGAGGATCGGGGCGGGAGACCGGATTGACCGGCGACCAGTCTGCTTCCGACAGATGCGGTGAGCCGAGCCGAACAGGCACTGAGACCGAATGAACCAGCATTTCTCGACCTTCGGCGCCTCGCCGGGCCTCACCGTCAGCCGGCTCGACAACGGGCTGACCGTCGCCACCGAGACGATCCCCGGCGTGGCCACGGCCACCCTCGGCGTCTGGGTCGGAGCGGGCTCGCGGCACGAGCGGCCGGACGAGCATGGTCTGAGCCACCTCATCGAGCACATGGCCTTCAAGGGCACGGCGACGCGCTCCGCGCGAAAGATCGCCGAGGACATCGAGAATGTCGGCGGCGAGATCAACGCCGCCACCAGCACCGAGAGCACGAGCTACACCGCCCGGGTGCTCGGCGAGGATGCGGGCGTGGCGCTCGACGTGCTCGGCGACATCCTGACCCGCTCGGTCTTCGATGCCGGCGAACTCGCCCGCGAGAAGGGCGTGATCCTCCAAGAGTACGCGGCCGTCGAGGATACGCCCGACGACGTGGTCTACGACGCCTTCATCGAGACGGCCTTCCCCGACCAGCCGATCGGCCGGCCGATCCTGGGCCGGCCCGAGACCATCGACAGCTTCGACCGCGCGGCGATCGAGGCCTACATCGCCCGCGAATACGTGCCCGAGCGCATGGTGCTCGCCGCCGCCGGCGCGGTGGAGCATGCCGAGATCGTCGCGGCGGCCGAGCGCCATTTCGGCGGCCTGAAACCCGTCGAGGCGCCCCCGGTCGTGGCGGGTGTCTACGGCGGCGGCGAGCGGCGGATGCAGAAGCGGCTCGAACAGGCCAACCTCGTGCTCGGCCTGCCCGGCCTGTCGTTCCGCGACGAGGGTTACTACGCGCTGCACCTGTTCTCCCAGGTGCTCGGCGGCGGCCTGACCTCGCGGCTCTGGCACGAGGTGCGCGAGATCCGCGGCCTCGCCTACGACATCCAGGCCTTCCACTGGCCGTTCAGCGATTGCGGCCTGTTCGGCATCGGTGCCGGCACCTCGGGCGCGGATCTCGCCGAACTCGTCGAGGTCACCATCGCCACCACCCGCGAGGCGGCGGAGCGCCTCGACGCGGCCGAACTCGCCCGCGCCAAGGCGCAGCTCAAGCTCTCCCTGCTCACCGCCCTGGAGACGCCGGGCGGGCGCATCGAGCGCAATGCCCGCCAGCTTCTCGCCTGGGGCCGGGTGATCCCGCCGCAGGAGCTGATCGCCAAGGTCGATGCGGTCGAGGTCGAGCAGGTGCGCGCCGCCGGCCGCGCCCTGTTGCAGGGGGCGCCGACGCTCGCCGCGATCGGTCCGGTGAAAGGGTTGCCGCCGCTGCCCCGCATCGCGTCGGCACTTCAGGCCGCCTGACCGCGCTCTACTTCGAGGCGTGAAGCCCGACGCCCGAAGGGGCGTCGGCAGCCCGTTGAGTAACAAAAAATCCCGCCATGAACCCCGTCGCCGTCGCGACCATGCTTGGAATTGCCCTCGGCTTCTTCGGTCTGCTCGCCTACGCGCTGAGCGTGGGCGAGGCGTGGCTGCTCGCCGTCCTCGCCGTCCTCGCCGTCGGGGTGTTCGTGCGGTGGGGGGAGTGAGGAGGCGCCATACCGCCTCGCTCGACTTCCGTCGCGGTATCCGGATTGCTTCGCCTGACGGCTCGCAAGGACGGTGTGAGGCTCTCTCTGCCGTCATTGCGAGGCGAAGCCGAAGCAATCCAGGGCGCCGTCCTTTCCGGAAGAGTCGCGCTGCCGGATCGCTTCGCTGTCGCTCGTAACGACGGGGGAGCCGTTCGTTGCGATCGTACGCCCGGCGACTTCCCCTCTTCCAGCACCGGCCCGCGGGTGGCGTCGGGCCCCTCTCCCGTCCCGGCGAGCGGTCCGACCTTGACCGGATTGCCGGTGCGGGCGGCCTCGTAGATCGCCTCCATCAGGATCATGTCCTGCAAGCCCTCCTCGCCCGGCGTGCGCGGCCGCCGGTCCTTGAGGATGCATTCGGCCATGTGGTCGAGTTCGAGCGCGAACTGGTTCTTGTGCGTCAACGTCGGCTCGTCGCGCTGGACGTGGCTGCCCTCGCGGTGGGCGATGCCGTGACAGCCAGATGTCGTCGCTCATGGATCACCTTTTGGGGTGACCTGAGGCCCGGGAACAAAGAGCCGCAACGCATCAGCCCGGCGGCAGGGTTCCTTTGTCCTGGCCCGGGCCGGTCGAGGCGGGCGTCGGATCGGGATCCTCGACCTCGCCCCGGCGCTGAAGCTGGAGGGCGACGAACCAGCACAGGGCCGCCCAGGCAGCGCCGACGCACCAGCCCGCCACCACGTCGCTCGGCCAGTGCACGCCGAGATAGACCCGGCTGATCCCGACCGCGATCGTCATGGCGATGCCGATCGCCAGCAGAAGCGCCTTGACCCGGCGGCGGCGCTCGACCCGGGCGAGCAGGGTCGCGAGGGTGAGATAGGCGATCGCCGACATCATCGCGTGGCCCGAGGGAAAGCTCGCCGTGAACACCTCCATCCCGTGCGGCACGAGGTCGGGCCGCGGGCGGTGGTAGAACAGCTTCAATACCGTCGAGACCGCCTCGCCGCCGCCGACCGCGGCGAGCAGGAACACCGCCACCCGCCGCCGGTCCGACAGGGCGAGGTAGGCCGCGGCGGCGAGCGTGAGGAACACGATCGTCACCACGCTGCCCCAGCCGGTGACGTCGCGCATCGCCTCCTCCAGCCAGGGCGCTCCGATCGGATCGGAAAGATCGGCCGGATTGCGTAGGGAGAGCAGGATCTTGCGGTCGAGCGTCGCGGTCGAGCCCGCGCCGACCTCGTGGGCCAGGGCGAAGAAGCCGTAGCCGAGGACGCTGACGGCCAGCAGCGAGACCAGCGGCCCGACCTCGTTGAGGTGGAGCCGCAGCCACACCGCCGACGAGCCGCGCCAGAGGGCGGTGCCGCCCGAGCGGGCGAAGCCGGGCAGCCGGGACGGGGACCGGTTCATGCCGCGCCCCCGAAGGCGATGGTCGAGACCCGTTCCCAAGGTCCGCCGCGATAGCGCCACAGCAGCAGGCCGGGCGCGCGGAAGCGCGAGGGGGCGAACGCTTCCGCGAGTGCGGCGTGGAGCGCGCGGGCGGTCTCCGGCGCGACCTTGTTCTGCACCGTGACGTGCGGGCGCCAGCCCTGCCTGTCCTGGGCCGTGAGATGGTCGCGGAAGGCCGCCGCCACCCGCCCGCGGAAGGCGGACAGCGCTTCCGATTCGAGGGCGTAGGCGACGCCGCGCCCGGTGAAGCGCACGCCGGTCACCGCGACCGCCGGCGGACCCTGCGTGCGGGCGAGCGCCGTCACCGTCTCGGTCACGCCCTCCGCGTCCTCCCCCGGCAGGTGGTGGAACAGCGTCGCGTGAGCGGGGACGTGGTTCAGCGCCTGCGGAAACTGCCGCCGCCTCAGGCCGTCGAAGGTGGCGAAGGCGGCCTCGTCCATCTGCAGCGTCAGAATCAGCGGATCGGGCTCGGGCAACGCTGGGCACTTTCTCGATCGCGGCCGGTCACCCGGCGAGGTCCGAGCAAGATGGCGCGGCAGGTCGGCGTATCTAGAAGCATCGTCTTTTTCCGAAAGCGGGAGGTCACCTTTCGGGACGATGCTCTGGCGTTTCGCCTGTGGCGCGCCCGCGCTGTTCAGGGGGCGTCGTCCCGTCTAGGAAGCTGCGATGGCCCGCAGGAACAGAGAGCTCATCCACCGGGGACGCGACGGGTGGCTGTTCCTGATCGGCGGCACCAACGGCGTGCTCGGCCAGTATCGCCGCTCGCTCGCCGGCTGGTGGCATCTGCGCCGCTGGGCCCGGCTGATCGAGGCGCGTGCCGCCCGGGCCGGGGCGCTCGGCATCCGTTACGTCCACACCGTCGTGCCGGAGAAGCTCTCGGTCTACGACGACCGCACCCTCGACCTCGCCTACGACCCCCGCCTGTCGCCGGCGCGGCGGCTGGCCCGGCGCCTCGACCGGATGGGCGGCTTCGTCGATCTCGTCGCCGCCTTGCGCGCCGCCCGCGACGGGGCGGAACCGCTCTACCGCCGCACCGATTCGCACTGGACCTACGACGGCTGCCTGATCGGCTACCGCGCCCTGCTGCGGGCCTGCGGCGCGGTGCCTCCGCCCGACATCGCCGAGCGTCCGCGCTTCGAGACCGACGGCTTATGGGATCTCGGCGACAAGCTGGCCGAGCGTCCGCGCGAGACGGTGACGAACTGGGCGGTGCAGCGCGACGCGGCCCGCTCCTACGCCAGCCCCCTGGTCGAATCCTACGAGGCGGCGGGGCGGGCCGGCGACCTGCATGTCGGCGCCCACGTGATCTACCGGAACCCCTCGCCCCGGGCCGACCCGCGCACCCTGGTGCTGTTCGGGGATTCCTACGCGCATTTCGCGCCGATCATGCTGACGGGCCTGCTCGCGGAATCGTTTCGCGAGATGCACTTCGTCTGGTCGTCGAGCCTCGACTGGTCCTATGTCGAGCGGGTGCGCCCCGACATCCTGATGTTCGAGATGGCCGAGCGCTTCCTCGTCCGCCTGCCCGGCGACGATTTCGACGTGTCCGCCCACGAGACGCCGGAAATGGAGAAGCCGGCGCGTCGGGCGGAGACGGCGCCCCTGGTCTGAGGCGCCGGCCTCCTCTCCGATCCCGACATCAGCGGGAGCAGACCCGCTGCCGGGCCGGACCGCCGCCGCCGGCCTGATAGCTCTTGGCGTGGCCGATCGAGCCGGTCATGTCCTGGGTCGGATTGCCGCCGCCGCGCTTCACCACGATGTCGCAGTAGCCCGACGGGCCGCCGACGGTGAGCGGGAACGGTCCGAGACCTCCGTTGACGACGCGCGGCGGGGCCGGCGGCACAACCTGCGACGGCAGCGCACTCCAGCTTCCGTTCTTCTGACGCGCCGTCTGCGAGGCGGCGGGCGTCACGGTCGTCGCGAGAGCCAGCAGGAGGATCGACGTGTATGACGCGAAACGCAGCATGATGTGCTCCTCTCGTGTTCATTGTCGCCCAATGAATGGGCATGAGCACACGTAACATGCAGAAACACAGAGAAAAGTGCGTTTGGACACAATATTGTGATTTATTTTAATCCCAAAAATAAAAATTTTTGTTTGGGATTATCAGATATTCTCGAACGTGTGGAGATTTCGAGAGGCGTGCCGGCGGTGGCGAACCTTGGCTATCCTGCCTGTGCGAGGGCGTGGAATCCGTCCGGCGGACGCCTCGCGAGGCGGTATGGCTTCGACTTCGCGCATGGCTTCGCGGCCATGGGGTCGCGGCACGGATGGGGTCGCGGCACGGCCGGCCAAGCGTGTCGGAACGCCCGGATGCCGTTCCCGGCTCCGTCGCGGCCCTGGATCGCCGTTTCGCCTGACGGCTCGCAATCCGGGGCGCGATGCAGGCCGGATGAGGCTCTCGCGATATCGAAACGCCATTCGACAGCGGTTCCGGCCTCGCCTCGCAATGGCGGAGAGGCATGGCCCGCGACCGTCGTCGTCATCCAGCCACCACGACGGTACCGACGAGGCGGCCGGACTACACCCCGACGCGCTTCTGGAATGTGTTGGGATTCGGCAGGCCCGGCGAGGGCGCGCCCATCAGCGACATCGGCGCCGCGGCGACCGTCTTCGGCGGGGGCGCCTCGTTGGCGGCCGGATCGCCGACCTTCGCCTTGAAGCCCGAGGCGAGGCTCCTGGCCTCCCCGAGATCCTTCGGCGAGAGTTTGGCGGCGACCTCGTCCCGCTTGCGTCCCGCCTCCTCGTCGCCCTGCGCGGCCGCGGCCGAGAACCAGAGATAGGACCGGACGAGATCCTGGCCGACACCAAGACCGCGGGCATAGAGCACGGCCAGATTGTACTGGCTGTCGCGCACGCCGTACTCCGCCGCCCGGCGGAAGGCGCTCGCCGCGGCCGCGAAGTCCGGCTTGCCGTCGGCCGCCGGGTTCTCGGCGTGGAGGACGGCGAGGTTGTGCATCGCGCGGGTGTTGCCCTGGTCGGCGGCGCGGCCGTACCAGACCTTCGCCCGCGCGAGGTCGCGGACCACGCCCGTGCCCTTCTCGTAGGCGTTGCCGAGCTTGAACTGGGCGGGGGCGAAGCCGGCGCTCGCGAGCCGCTCGTAGAGCTTGGCCGCGAGCGCGAGGTCGCGCGTCACGCCCCTTCCCTCGGCTTCGCGCGCCGCGATCTCCCAGACCGCGGCGGCGTCCCCGTCGAGCGCCTCCTGCTTGAGCTTGGCCAGGGCCGGCGGCAGGCCGGCGAGATCGGGCCCGAGCGTGCCCATGCCGGCGACCTGCGGCAGCGCGCGCCTGCCCGCCTCCCCGGCCCTGCCGATGGACTGCGTCGTCGTCGGGTCGGGCGTCGCCGCCTGGGGATCGGCCTGGGCCGGTGCCGTTTGAGCGGGCTCGGCCTTGGCCTCCGACTTGGCCTCCGTCCCGCTCGCGGTCGCCTCGGGTGCCGTTGCGGGCAGCTTGGTCGAATCCGTCGCGGTCGAGGCGGCGTCGCCCGTCGCGGAGCCGCCCTTGGCGACGAAGGCCTGGTAGGCACCGAGCGCCAGGACCACGGCGGCGAGGCCGAGCAGCAGCGTCCGGCGGCGGCTCTCGAAGACGCCGCGCATCCGCGACACCGGACCGGACTCCCCTGTGGAGAGGGTGCCGCCCGTGACCCGGGCGGGCGGGGCGACCTTGTCGCGCAGGCGCGCGCTCAGCGGGATGTCGGACGTCGTTTCGGCCTGGGCCGCCTGCGCCGCGCGTCGCGCCGCGGCGATGAAGCTCGTCTTGATGTCGTTGCCGGGGGCGCCCGCCTCCGTCGCGGCCGGGCGGCTGGCGCCGGGGCGGCCGGCGCCGGGCTCCAGCAGCTCCTCGGACAGGTGGTCCGCCCCGGTCCCGGCCGGTTCCTCCGGCGGCGCGGCGCGGTGGGGCCGGGCGGGCGACGGACCGGCTGCCTTCGGCGCGGCGGGGCGTTCGTGGGCGACGCGCTCAGCGGGCGCACGAGCGGCGGGCGTGCGGTTCTGCGGCGCGGCGGCGAGCGCGGCGGCGGAGGTCATGGTGCGGTCGAGCTGCTCGCTCAGACGCGCCAGCACCGCCTGGACGCCCTCCATCGTCGTCTGGAGGCGCTGCTCCGAACTCTTCTGGGTGGCGTGCAGCTCGGCGAGGTCGGCCCGCAACAGCCCGAACTCGCCGCCGGCCGCCTTGAGGGGGCCGGCCGCGCTCGCCATCGCCTCGCGGGTCGCCCGCTCGACGGTGGCCTCGAAACCCGTGCCGCTGCGCAGGGCGGAGACCTGCGAGAGCAGGTCGCCCATGGAGCGTTCCAAGCGCGCCAGGGCCGGATCGGTGCCGCGCGGCGCGTCGAGGCGGCTCGCCAGGGCGAGGACGTGCCGTTCCAGGGCGTCGAGCCCGCTGCCGCCGGCGCTGACGCGGTCGACCTTCTCGGCCAGCCGCTCGAGACGACCGATCAGTTCGTCCGGCTGAGCGGCGTCGGCCCGGTCGATCCGCTCGGCGAGCGCCTCGAAGCGCCCGAGCAGCGCGCGGGACTCGTCGGGCGCCCGCAACTCGCTGCGGATCTCCTCCAACAGCGGCCGCAGGGTGGCAATGCCGGAATCCTCGCCCCCCTGGAGCTGCGCGATCTGGGCGCTGATCGCCTGCACCCCCTGGGCGAGGCTCTGGATCCGCTCCGGACCGGCCAGGGCCGCCACGAGGCGGCGGATCTCGTCGAGTTCGCGGAACACGCCGTCGAGCACGCTCTGATCGGCGGGGCCGGCGGCGGTTCCGGAGAGGGCGCCGTCGACCTTGGCGGCCAAGCGCTCCACCTCGCCCGCGACCCGGGCATGGACATTGTCGGCCACGTCCTCCGCCAGCCGATCCACCTGGACGCGCATCAGCTCGATCGGGGCGGCGAGGGCGGCGAGTTCCCGCGGATCGCGCGCCCGCTGGAGGTCGGTCGCCACGGTGCGCATGGTCTGTTCCAGCTCGCCGACGTCGTGGCTGGTGGCGAGGCCGCCCAGCGCGTCGCGCAGCCGGCTGGTCTCGCGCCGCAATTCGGCGATGGCCGGGGACGCGACAGGCTCGTTCCCCCGCTCCTGTCCCGCATTGCCGAGACTCTCGTCGGTTTCCGGAAGGCTCGCGGGCACGGTCGCGTCCGGTTCGGCCACCTTGGGCGTGTTCCAAGCGGCAACGCCCTCCTCCAGCTCCCGCTGGCGGCGGCGCACCTCGGCGACGGCGTCGCGCACCTCGCTGGCGAGCGGGCGTCCGCGCCGGCCGAGCGGCCGGTGCGAGACGCGCTGCCCGGCGATCTCGCCCATCCTGCGCTCGATATCGGCGAAGCGCTCGGCCATCGCCTCGATCCCTTCGGCGGCCGGCAGGCGGGGGGCGGAGAGCCGGGACTCGATCTTGCCGATCATCCGGGCGGCCTCGGCCCGGTGGGCCTCGCGCTCCTCGCTGATCGACCGGTCGAGGGCATCGAGCCGCCGCACCATCGCGCCGAGCGAGGCTTCGAGCGAGCCGGCCGGGGATGCCGCCGCCGAACCTGCGGGCGATGCCTCGCGCCGCTTCGGCGCCGAGGCGTCCTTCCTGGGCGCTGGCGGCTCGACCGCGTCGGCACCCGCCTGCCGAGCCGGCTCCGGGCCGGTCCGCTTGTCCGCTTCCTTCGCCGTCTCCTTGGCCACCTGCGGTGCGGCATCGGTGCGGCGGCGGCGCGGGGACGGCTTGGCCGAGCCGGGGCCGCCCACCGACGCGATCCAGCTTTCCAGGGGTACCCCCGCCCGCCGGGCGACCTCGCGGGCAGCCGCGAGCACCTCCGGGTCGAAGCTGTCGAGGCTGATCGGGGCAGTCTGTTTCATCTCGCGGAGATCCGAGGTCGGCGGCTTCCGGCGTCCGCCGGGCCCGCCCACTCGCGCAACGGGCGTGAGGCGGCGGAATGCGGATCGGACAGGAACGACCTTTTCCATTCTTGGTAAATGCCGGGTTAATCACTGCTCCGAACCTCTTGATTTCAGCCGAGCCCGCCCGAGGATCGGGTCTTCGGTCGCGCGAAGGTTGTGCATCGATCGGTGCCGCGGGGCTTGCGGAACGGCCGCAAGATAGTTTACATATGAACTATCTGGAGTCGGAGCCGCCCGGGCGAGGTCGGCCGACCCTGAAAGGATGCGGGAGGCAGACGCGATGCCGAGCTATCGGGCCCCGGTCGAGGACACCCTGTTCCTCCTCGACGACGTTCTCGGAATTCACCGCTACGACAACCTGCCCGGCTTCGCGGAAGCCTCCTCGGACGTGGTCGAGGCGGTGCTGAGCGAGGGCGGCAAGCTCGCGGGGGAAGTCTTCGCCCCGGTCAACCTCTCGGGCGACCAGGAGGGCTGCGCCCGCCGCGAGGACGGCAGCGTCGTCACGCCGAAGGGCTTCAAGGCGGCCTACGAGGCCTATGCGGCCGGCGGCTGGATGGGCCTGTCGGTGCCCGAGGAATTCGGCGGCCAGGGCCTGCCCCACGTGCTGAACACGGCGATGCAGGAATTCGTCTCCGGCGCCAACCTCGCGCTCGGCATGTATCCCGGCCTGACGCAGGGCGCGATCGCCGCGCTGCTCGTCCACGGCTCGCAGGAGCAGAAGACCACCTACCTGCCCAGGATGGTCGAGGGGGCCTGGACCGGCACCATGAACCTGACCGAGCCGCATTGCGGCACGGATCTGGGGCTGCTCAAGACCAAGGCGGTCCCGAACGGCGACGGCTCCTACAATCTCACCGGCACCAAGATCTTCATCTCGGCGGGCGAGCACGACCTGGCGGAGAACATCGTCCACCTCGTCATCGCCCGGATCGAGGGCGCGCCGTCCGGCACCAAGGGCATCTCGCTCTTCGTGGTGCCGAAGTTCCTCGTCAACGAGGGCGGCTCCGTGGGCGAGCGCAACGCGGTCTCCTGCGGCTCCCTCGAGCACAAGATGGGCATCCACGGCAACGCCACCTGCGTGATGAACTACGACGGCGCGCGGGGCTGGCTCGTGGGCCAGGAGAACCGCGGCCTCGCGGCCATGTTCGTGATGATGAACGAGGCGCGCCTCGCCGTCGGCGTGCAGGGACTCGGCCAGTCCGAGGTCGCGTATCAGAACGCGGCCGCCTACGCCAAGGAGCGCCTCCAGGGCCGCGCGCTCACCGGCGCCAAGGAGCCGGCCAAGGCCGCCGACCCGATCATCGTCCATCCGGACGTGCGCCGCACCCTGATGCAGATCCGCGCCTTCAACGAGGCGGCCCGCGCGCTGGTTCTCTGGACGGCACTCAATTCCGACATCGCCCACCGCTCGCAGGATGCCGCCGAACGGCAGGCGGCCGACGACATGCTCGGCCTGATGACCCCCGTGGTGAAGGGCGTGCTGACCGACCGGGGCTTCGCCAACGCGGTCGAGGCGCAGCAGGTTTTCGGCGGCCACGGCTACGTCGAGGAATGGGGCATGTCGCAGTTCGTGCGCGATGCCCGCATCGCCATGATCTACGAGGGCGCCAACGGCATCCAGGCGATGGACCTGGTCGGCCGCAAGCTGCCCAAGGACGGCGGCCGGGCGATGATGGCCTTCCTCACCGAGGTGCAGACCTTCGTCAAGGACAACGGCGAGGACGAGGGGCTGAAGCCCTTCGTCGCCCCGCTCCAGCCGGCGCTGAACGATCTCCAGGCCGCGGTGATGTGGCTGATGCAGAACGCCTTCACCAAGCCCGACAACGCCGGCGCCGCCGCCACCGACCTGATGCACCTGCTCGGGCAGGTCGTGCTGGGCTACATGTGGGGCAGGATCGCCAAGGCGGCGCTCGCGAAGAAGGCGGAGGGCGCCGACGTCGAGCGGATGGACGCCAAGCTGGTGCTCGGCCGCTTCTTCATGGAGCGGATGCTGCCGGAGACCGCCCTGCGGCTGACGCGGATCAAGGCGGGGGCGGACACCACCATGGTGCTTGCCGCCGAGGCGTTCTAACGAAGGTTCAGCCCTCCCCCCTCTGCGGGGGAGGGTGCCCTGCGGATGCGGGGCGGGAGAGGGGCCGGCTCGGGTTCTCCCGGAAGCGGCGCCCCCTCTCCCGACCCCCCTTCGGGGGCCACCCTCCCCCGCGAAGGGGGGAGGGCGTGCGCAAAACGGACACGAGGAAGCGCAGGATGGCCGAGGCTCTCATCTACGATCACGTCCGCACCCCCCGCGGCCGCGGCAAGCCGGACGGCGCGCTGCACGAGGTGACGGCGCTGCGCTTGGCGGAGACCGCCCTGCGCGCCCTGAAGGACCGCAACGGTCTCGACACCCGGGCGGTGGACGACGTGGTGCTCGGCTGCGTCGATCCCGTCGGCGAGGCCGGCGGCGACATCGCCCGGGCCGCGGCGCTGGTGGCCGATTACGGCGCCCACGTGCCCGGCGTGCAGATCAACCGCTTCTGCGCCTCCGGCCTCGACGCCGTCAACTTCGCCGCGGCGCAGGTGATGGCCGGCCAGCACGACCTCACCGTCGGCGGCGGCGTCGAGTCGATGAGCCGCGTCGGCCTCGGCGCCTCGGGCGGCGCCTGGCCGGTCGATCCGGCGATCGCGGTCAAATCCTACTTCATGCCGCAGGGCGTCTCGGCCGACCTGATCGCGACCAAGTACGGCTTCAGCCGCACCGATTGCGACGCCTACGCCGTCGAGTCGCAGAAGCGTTCGGCCAGGTCCTGGGACGAGGGCCTGTTCGGGAACTCCGTCGTGCCGGTCAAGGACATCAACGGCATCACCCTGCTCGATCGCGACGAGCACATGCGGCCCTCCACCGACATGCAGTCGCTGGCGAGCCTGAAGGCCTCCTTCGTGCAGATGGGCCAGATGGGCGGCTTCGACGCGGTGGCGGTCGACGCCCACCCGGATGTCGAGGCGGTCGAGCACGTCCACCACGCCGGCAACTCCTCCGGCATCGTCGACGGTGCGGCGGCCGTGCTGATCGGCTCGCGCGAGGCGGGCGACGCCGCCGGCCTGAAGCCCCGGGCCCGCATCCGGGCGTTCGCCAATATCGGCTCCGACCCGGCGCTGATGCTGACCGGCCCGGTCGACGTGACGAAGAAGGTGCTGGCGCGGGCCGGCATGAGCCTCTCCGACATCGACCTGTTCGAGATCAACGAGGCCTTCGCCTCGGTGGTCCTGCGCTTCCATCAGGCCTTCGACCTCGACCCGGCCCGGGTGAACGTCAACGGCGGCGCCATCGCCATGGGCCATCCCCTCGGCGCCACGGGCGCGATGATCCTCGGCACCGTGCTCGACGAACTGGAGCGCACCGGCAAGGAGCGGGCGCTCGTCACCCTCTGCATCGGGGCCGGCATGGGCACCGCGACGATCGTCGAGCGGGTGTGACGGCGGCGGGCGGCGTCACGCCGCCCTGCCCTGCCATCGCCGCGCAAACGCTGCTAAGGGCCTCCCACGCCGCACCCTTTTTTCCTGAGGATGCGGCCCGCGACGCAGATGGGAGAAACGCCACGATGAAGACGAGAAAAGCCGCCCTGTGCCTTGCCGCGATGCTGGCCCTGCCGCTGGCGGCGCGGGCCGACGAGAACGCGGACAAGCTCGCCGTCGCCACCAAGCTCACCGAGAAGACGGTTTTGAAGAACCTCGACACCGGCTTCGGCGGCGCCCTGGAGAAGACCGTCTCGACCATGCCCGAGGACAAGGCCGAGAAGGTCCGCAAGGAGGCCAAGGCCGAGTTCGACAAGCAGCGCAAGGAGCTGCTCGACGGCCTGTCGAAGCAGTACGCCGACAAGTTCAGCCTCGACGAGCTGAAGCGGCTCGACACGATCTACGAGGACAAGACCTACCAGAAGTTCCAGGCCGTCAACGCCGACCCGAAATCCGAGATGAACCTGCTGTCGCAGGCGGTGGTGACGCGGCTCCTGAACATGTTGACGCTCGCCGCCGCCGGCGACCAGCAGGGCGGCGCTCCGGGCGGCCTGCCCGGCGGCATGCCGACGCCGCAGAAGTAATTTCTTCGCGAGTGGCGCGACTGATATTGGGATAGGAGATTGCTGTGGCCGGTCACAAAGAGGATTTGAAGTCTGTCTTCGTGACCGGCGGCGGTCATCTCGAAGAAGTCTTGTATCACACAGTCTATGGTGAGGGCACTCTCGATCGGCATGGTTTCGCGGTTGCGATCGTTCGCCCCTACGGTGACGGGCATCGGCGGCGCGTGGCCATGCGTTGGTGTGAACAGCCGAATCGGAAACTAGGATTTCCTCAGTCTTCTGCGCGTTCGGCTTGGTTCGAAGTGCCTGAATGGATGGAGAGCGCGATCCTCTCCGCGGCGGCTCGACAGAACTCCAGGGAAATCGAAGAGGAAGTGCTGTGAACGAAAATCCCAAAAACTTCCGCTTCGAGACCGATGCCGACGGCATCGCGCTCGCGACCTGGGACATGCCCGGCCGCTCGATGAACGTCATCACCGTCGAGGTGATGGACGAACTGGAGCGCATCATCGACGCGGTGGCGGCGGATGCCGCCATCAAGGGCTGCGTGATCGCTTCGGGCAAGCCGCAGTTCTCGGGCGGCGCCGACCTCACCATGCTTCAGGGGCTCGGCGCCGAGTACGAGCGGGTGAAGGCCGCCGAGGGCGAGGAGGTGGCCATGCGCCGCTTCTTCGAGGGGGCGGCGCGGCTGAGCCTGCTGTTCCGCAAGCTCGAGACCTGCGGCAAGCCGTTCGCGGCGGCGGTGCAGGGCCTGTGCCTCGGCGGCGCCTTCGAGCTCGCGCTCGCCTGCCATCACCGCGTGCTCGCCGACGACGACAGGACCCGCGTCGGGCTGCCCGAGATCAAGGTCGGCCTGTTCCCCGGCGGCGGCGGCACCCAGCGCGTGGCGCGGCTGATGCAGACCGGCGACGCCTTGCAGATGCTGTTCAAGGGCGAGCAGATCCGTTCGCTCATGGCCAAGAACATGGGCCTCGTCCACGCGGTGGTGCCGGCCGCCGAGATCGTCGAGCGGGCCAAGGCCTGGATCAGGGAGGGCGGTTCGGCGGTGGCGCCCTGGGACGTGCCGAAGTTCAAGGCGCCCTCCGGAAAGGTCTACTCGCCTGCCGGCATGATGATCTGGCCCCCGGCCAACGCGATCTACCGCCGCGAGACCCACGACAACTATCCCGCCGCCAAGGCGATCCTGGCCTCGGTCTACGAGGGCCTGCAACTGCCGATGGATCTCGGCCTCAAGGTCGAGAGCCGCTACTTCGCCTACATCCTGCGCACCAAGGAGGCGCAGGCGATGATCCGCACCCTGTTCATCTCCATGGGCGAGATCAACAAGGGCGCGCGCCGGCCGCAGGACGTGGAGCCGGCCCGACTCGCCAAGGTCGGCGTGATCGGCGCGGGCTTCATGGGGGCGGGCATCGCCTACGTCACCGCGCAGGCCGGCATGGAGGTCGTGCTGATCGACCGCGACCAGGAGGCCGCCGAGGCCGGCAAGGCGCATTGCCACAAGCTCATCACCGGCCAGATCAACCGCGGCAAGGCCAAGACCGCCGACCGTGACGCCCTGCTCGCCCGCATCACCGCCACGCCCGACTACGCCGCGCTCTCGGACTGCGACCTCGTGATCGAGGCGGTGTTCGAGGACCCGAAGGTCAAGGCCGAGGTGATCGCCAAGGTCGAGGCGGCGCTGCCCGAGCACGCGATCTTCGCCTCCAACACCTCGACCCTGCCGATCTCGGGGCTGGCCCAGACGTCGAAGCGCCCGGACCAGTTCGTCGGCATCCACTTCTTCTCGCCGGTCGAGAAGATGCTGCTCGTCGAGATCATCCGCGGGGAGCGGACCGGTGACCGCGCCGTCGCCACCGCCCTCGACTACGTGCGGGCGATCAAGAAGACCGGCATCGTCGTCAACGATTCCCGCGGCTTCTTCGCCAATCGCTGCGTGCTCGCCTACATCCAGGAGGGCCACAAGATGCTGGCCGAGGGCGTGCCCCCGGCGATGATCGAGAACGTGGCCCGGATCGCCGGCATGCCGGTGGGCCCGCTCTCGCTCAACGACGAGGTGGCGCTCGACCTCGGCCTGAAGATCATGCGGGCGACCGAGGCGCAGCTCGGCGCGGGCGCCGTCGACCCGGATCAGAAGCGGCTCCTCGTCGCGATGGTCGAGACGCACGGCCGGCTCGGACGCAAGAACAAGCGCGGCTTCTACGACTATCCCGAGGGCGGCCAGAAGAAGCTCTGGCCGGGGCTTTCCGAGGTCCAGCCGAACCGGCTCGACCCGGAGGGCATCGACGTCGAGGAACTGAAGCACCGCTTCCTCGTGGTGCAGGCGCTGGAAGCCGCCCGCACCGTGCAGGAGGGTGTGGTGACCGACCCGCGCGAGGCGGATGTCGGCTCGATCCTCGGCTTCGGCTTCGCCCCCTTCACCGGCGGCGCCCTGTCCTACATCGACTTCATGGGCGCGAAGGCCTTCGTCGATCTCGCCCGCGGCCTCGAAGCCAAGCACGGTCCCCGGTTCGCGCCGCCGGACAGCCTGCTGGCCATGGCCGAGAACGGCGGGCGGTTCTACGACGCGCTGAAGAAGGCGGCGTAACGGTTTCGTCGGCCCTCTCCTCCCCGGGAGAGGGCCGCCTCTCCGCACGGAACCGAACCGCTCCGCTTACGTTCACCGCCCGACCGCCGCGAGCGACCGGAGTGCCCTTTGTCGACCCTCGTCAAGATCCTGATCGCGTTCTTCCTGCCGCCGATCTCGGTGCTGATGACGAACGGGATCGGCATCCAGTTCCTCTTCAACATCCTGCTCTGCCTGCTCTTCTACCTGCCGGGCTCGATCCACGCGCTCTACCTGCTGCTGCGCGACCGCTGATCACGCCCCGACGGCGTGCAGGACGATCGCGCGGCGGTGCCCCCGGTCGCGGTGCTCGATCAGGTAGATGCCCTGCCACGTGCCGAGCGCCATGCGCCCGTCCCGCACCGGCACGGTCAGGCCCGAATCGGTGAGCAGGGTGCGGATATGGGCCGGCATGTCGTCCGGGCCCTCCATCCCGTGCACGTACGGCCCGTGCCGCGGCGCGAGCCCGTCGAGCGCCGTCATCAGGTCGGTGCGCACGTCCGGGTCGGCGTTCTCTTGGATCGTCAGCGAGGCCGAGGTGTGCCGGCAGAACACGCTGACGAGGCCGGTGCGCAGGCCGCTTTGCGCCACGAAGGCGGCCACCGCCGCGGTGATGTCGGTGAAGCCTTGGCCCGGCGTCGCGACCGTGATGCCGGCACTCGCCTGACGGGTCGCCTCGCCGGCTGAAAAACCTTCGAGCGCCCCGATCTTTCCGGCGGCTCTGCCCGCTCGTCTCATTCCGATGCCTCCAGCGTCGCGCTCGGGGCGATCTCGCGCTCGCCGCGGGCCAGGATCCGTTCCAGCACCTCGACCCGGTCGGCCTCGGCCGGGGGCTTGTCCCAGCGGATGCGGCTGACGCGGGGGAAGCGCATCGCCACGCCGGATTTGTGCCGGGTCGAGCGCTGCACGCCCTCGAAGGCGATCTCCAGGACGAGCCCGGTCTCGCGGCCGTAGGCGACCTCGCGCACCGGGCCGAAGCGCTTGGTCGTGTTGTTGCGGACGTAGCGGTCGAGCTTCGACAGCTCGGCGTCGGTGAAGCCGTGATAGGCCTTGCCGACCGGCACCAGTTCCTCGCCCTCGGCGCCCGCGCGCCAGCAGCCGAAGGTGTAGTCCGAGTAGAACGACGAGCGCTTCCCGTGGCCGCGCTGGGCGTACATCATCACCGCGTCGACCACGTAGGGCTCGCGCTTCCACTTCCACCACGGACCCTTGGGACGGCCGGGCAGGTAGGCGCTGTTGCGGCGCTTGAGCATCACGCCCTCGACGGCGCCGGCATCGGCTCCGGCCCCCGCCGAGGCCGGATCGGCGCGGGCGGCGGCGACCTCCTCCCAATTCGCGAAGGGCACGAGCGGCGAGAGGTCGATGCGGGCGTGGTCGAGCCCGCGCACCAGGGCCTCCAGCCGGGGGCGGCGCTCGGCGAAGGGCCGTCCGCGCAGGTCCACGCCCTCGGCCGCGAGCACGTCGTAGGCGCGGACATGGGCCGGGAACTCGTCCAGCAGCTTGCCCGTCACCGCCTTCCGGTTGAGCCGCTGCTGGAGCACGTTGAAGCTCTGCACGCGGCCCTCGCGCAGGATCAGGAGCTCGCCGTCGAGGGCGCCCTCGAAGGTGATCGCCTCGGTGAGATCGGGGAAGGCCTCGGAAATGTCCTCGCCGGTGCGCGAGTAGACTTTTCGGACCTGCCGGCCCTGGCCGTCGCGCCCGCCCGCGAGCTGCACGCGGATGCCGTCCCATTTCCATTCGGCGGAGAACGCCTCCGGTTCGAGCTTGTCGAGATCCTCGAAGGCCTCGACCGGGTGCGACAGCATCGGCGGGCGGAACGGGGCCGGGTTCAGGCTCTCGGGCCGCTCGCCCCTTCCCTCCACCCAGGCGAACAGTTCGGCGTAGGGCGGTTTCAGTCCGTGCCAGACCTGCTCCACCGCATCCGCCTCGTGGCCGCCGAGCGCCCCGACCGCGGTCTTGGCGAGCCGGGCCGAGACGCCGACGCGCAGGTTGCCGGTGACGAGCTTCAGGAGCGCCCAGCGCCCGGTTTCGTCGAGGGCGTCGAGCCAGTGGGCGAGATGGCGCGGGAGTTCGCGCTTCGGGGTGGTGGCGAGGGTTTCCACGACCTCGGCCAGCGTCGGGACGGAGGGGGGCGGGTTGTTGTGGCCCGGGCCGGGAGCAGCCCCCGCCATCTCAGTCGGCCCCGGCCAGACCAGCGCCGTCGTCTCGGCGAGATCGCCGACATAGTTGTGCGAGAGCGCGAACAGCACCGGATCGACCCGCTCCTCCACCAGGGCGCGGATCAGCGCCGGCTTGGCCTCGCGGAAGGTCAGCCCGCCGGTCATCGCGGCCAGCGCCCAGCCGCGCTCGGGCTCGGGCGTGCCCGCGAAAAAATCCTGGAGCAGGCGCAGCTTGGCGTTGCGGCGCGGCTCGTAGGCGAGGCGGTCGAGGAGGTGGGCGAAGTCGTTCACGCCGAGGCCTCCTCCATGTGCGGCTCTTGGCCCGGATCGGGCTCGGCCTCCCCGTCGTCGCCGTAGCCGAGCAGGTGCAGCGGCTCGGCGCGGATGCCTTGCGTGCCGCACCAGTGCACCAGCGCGTCCTCCTGCCCGTGCGTGACCCAGACCTCCTCCGCACCGGTGTCCGAAATCGTCCGGCAGAGATCCGGCCAGTCGGAGTGGTCGGAGATGACGAGCGGCAGTTCGACGCCCTTCTGCCGGGCGCGGGCGCGCACCCGCATCCAGCCGGAGGCGAAGGCGGTGACCGGATCGGGGAACTTTCGCGACCAGAGATCCTGGATCGACGAGGGCGGGCACAGCACGATGGCGCCGTGCAGGTCCTTGCGCTCGGATGCGGCCACCTTCGGCGTCTCGCCGAGCGGCACGCCCTCCCGCTTGTAGAGGTCCGTCAGCTTCTCCATGGCCCCGTGCAAGAAGATCGGGCGGTCCCAGCCCTCCTCGCGCAGCAGGGCCATCACCCGCTGCGCCTTGCCGAGGGCGTAGGCGCCGACGACGTGGGCGCGCTCGGGAAACAGCGTCACGGACTCGATCAGCTTGCGCACCTCGCCCCGCGTATCGGGATGGCGGAACACCGGCAGGCCGAAGGTGGCCTCGGTGATGAACACGTCGCAGGGCACGACCTCGAAGGGCAGGCAGGTCGGATCCGGCGCACGCTTGTAGTCGCCGGAGACGACGATGCGTTGGCCCGCCCGCTCGATGGCGATCTGGGCCGAGCCGCGCACGTGGCCGGCAGGGGCGAAGAACACGGTGACGTCGCCGATGCGCATCCGCTCGCCGAGCCGCGCCTCCTGGCGGGTCGCGCAGAAACCCTCGCCGTAGCGCACCGCCATGATCCGCAGGGTCTCGGGCGTCGCGAGCACCGTTCCGTGCCCGGCCCGGGCGTGGTCGGCATGGCCGTGGGTGATCAGCGCCCGCTCGACCGGGTGGGTCGGATCGACGTGGAAGCGCCCGAGCGGGCAGTAGAGGCCCTCGCGGGTCAGGGTGAGAAGATCGGAGGCGCGCAGCGGCATCGGCCGGGATATAGGGCGGATCGCAGCATCGACCCGAAAGGGGGGCTGCCGGCTTGTCTGAAAAGCCGATGCGAAAACCGTCCGAGACACCGCACGATGTCCCGCCAGCGCTCCTCCGGCGACCTCCTCGCCGACCGCCGCTACGCCTATGCCGAGGCCTGTCTCGCGGAGGGCGACCCCGCGGGCGCCGCCGAGATGGCGAGCCAAGCGCTCGAGATCGCCCCGGCCTACGCGCCCGCATGGTCCCTGCTCGGCCGCGCCCGCGAGACCGCCTACGGCCGGAGCCGGGACGAGGCCGACCGTCGGGCGGCGCTCGCCGCCTTCGAGCGGGCGCTCCGCCTCGACCCGGAAGACGCCCTGGGAAGCCGCCTGCACGCGGCGGCGCTCGGCGGCGGCGACGCGCTGGCGGCGATCACGCCGGGCTACGTGCGGGCGCTGTTCGACAGCTACGCCCCGCGCTTCGAGCGCCATCTCGTGGACGATCTCGGCTATCGCGGGCCCGCGATGATGGTCGCGGCCCTCGACGCCCTGCCTTGTGCGCCGCAACACTTCGCGAACGCGCTCGATCTCGGCTGCGGCACCGGCCTGATGGCGCGAGCGCTGACGGGGCGGACCGGGCGGCTCGCCGGCTGCGACCTCTCCCCGGCGATGCTCGCGCTGGCCCGCCGCACCGGACTCTACGAACGGCTGGCGGAGGCCGACCTCGTCACCTTCCTGAGCACGGAGCCGGAGGCCTCCGCCGATCTGATCGCGGCGGCGGACGTCTTCATCTATCTGGCGGATCTCGCGCCGGTGCTCGTCGGCATCGCGCGCGTGCTGCGGCCCGGCGGACTCGCCGTCTTCACGGTGCAGTCGCCGACGCGCGGGGAACCGGGCGTCGTGCTCGGCATCGACGGGCGCTACGCCCATGCCGACGCCTACCTGCGGCAGGCTGCCGAGCGGGCTCGTCTGGCCATCGGCGACATGCGCCCGGCGGCGATCCGGCGCCAAAAAAGTTCAGACGTGCCGGGGCGGATTCTAATCCTACACAAACACTTGATCGAAAGCGTTGCAATGGACGCGGCCGGATAGCCGTATTACCGTTGTGCTGCGGAGCAACATCAGAGACACCGATGGCTGACGAGTCGAACAAGGCCTTTCCGGCGAGTCCGGTGACGCGGGTGCCCATCGCGCTGATGCTGGCGGGCATCGCCGGCGCCGCCGACTCGATCGGCTTCCTCGAATTCTCGCAGCTCTTCATGTCGTTCATGAGCGGCAACACCACGCGCTTCGGCGCGGCCGTGGCGGGCTTCGATTGGGAGGGCACCACCCGGTTCGCCAGCGTGATCGCCCTGTTCTGCTTCGGCGCCTGCATCGGCACGCTGATCGCCGCATGGGCCGGCCGCTACCGGCTCTCGGTGCTGCTGATCATCCAGGCGGTTCTGTTCGCCATCGGCCTGTTCGTCCCGTTCGGGACCACCGCCTTCCCGCTGCACGCCTACCCGATCGTTCTGGCGCTCGGCATCCAGAACGCGACGCTGCAGGACGAGGCGGGCCGCAGCCTCGCCATCACCTACGTCACCGGCACCGTGGTGCGCTTCGGCGCGGGCGTGGCCAACCTGATCCTGCACAAGCCGGCGCCGTCCTTCTGGCTGCAGGCGCCGCTCTGGGGGGCGCTCAGCACCGGCGCGGTGGTCGGCGGCTTCCTCCACGGCTGGTACGGCGAGCGGGCCTTCCTGTTCCCGGCGGCCTTCGCCGCCCTGCTGGCGCTGCTCTCGCTCGTGCTGACGATCGCGCTGAAGGACACGCCCTACGTCTCCGGCGTGGCCGCTCCGCAGCCCGACGCCCATCCCGAGGCGAAGCCGACGGCGACGGTTCGCGCCGCGCGCTGATCCGAGCGCCACGCCCGATCGCGATGCGACCGGGCGTGGCTCATACCGAGCTGCCTGCCGGCGGACGCCCGCCGCCGCGCCTTCGCGCGGGCAACCGGCGATGAGCGGGATCATCGCCGGCTGGTATACCTCTACGCGGATAGCATCCCGGTTTTGGTCTGTCCGATGAGGTGGAAGCGGTCCGTGATGAGGCTGACCAAGTCGGCCTGGTGCTCGTGCAAGCGTTGGAAGAAGTCGTCGAAGGCCTGCTTGAACAGCGCGAACTTGGCGTAGGCCTTGTTGAACAGCACCTTGCGCTTCATGAAGTGCCAGAATCGCTCGATCAGGTTCAGGTTGGGCGCGTAGGACGGCAGATAGACCAGCCGCAGGCGACCGTCAGGCTGGTCGCGCCCCGTCCTCAGTTCGCGCGAGCGATTGTAGCGGGCGTTGTCGAGCACGACGGTGACGCTCTCGGCCGCCGGATGGCAGGCCGCGAGGGTCTCGAACAGGCGGATCATCGCCGCGCTGGTGATCTTCTCCTCCTGATGGTGGATCAGGCTGCGATCCGGCCAAGAGAGAGCACCGTTGAGGTTGAGCCGGGTGCGGCCATGGTTGGATTTCAGTTCGCATGGTTGGATTTCAGTTCGACGGTGGCGCCCCGCCGGATCCAGCCGTGCGCAGGCCGACCCGTGTAGGAGGGGTGGCAGCCGTCGACGAAGTCGAGCGGCGCGTCCGGCCCGGCCGCTTGCATCAGCGGGGCCAGCGTGGCGTCGAGGAAGGCCTGCTGGATGAGAGCATCCGCCTTGGCCGGCACGGATTTGGGCTTCTTGAACACGAAGCCCATCTGCCCGAGCAGGCGGGCCATGGCATGCGGAGCGTAGACGAGGCCGAAGGCCGCCTCGACCTGGGCGCACACGGCCTTGGCCGTCTGAGGCACCGCGGCGGCGATCCAGTCTGACAGGGCAGCCCGCTGAACGGCCGACAGGCGCGAGACCCGTCCCGCGTAGGCCAAGCTCTCCACGCCGGCCCGGCCGCGCTCAAAGTAGAGGGTGCGGTGTTCGGCCACCGTGCTCGCGTCGAGGTACAGCGCCGCGGCGATCCGGGCCGGCATCCAGCCGTCGTCGAGCAACAGCAGTACGTTCAACCGCCGGTGCACCGCACTGTTGAGTTGGCGCCGCATCAGCGCCAGGAAATGCGCCCGGTCCGTGGGAGACAGAATCAGCCCTGCCATCTCCACATGGAATCACGCAAACCCGCACTCGCAAACCCAAAAACAGGATTCCTTCCGAGTCGCGGTATATGATATCATTTCCGATCGATCGCTTCGGGTTTCGCCCCCCTCCGTCATCGCGAGCGGCCGCGAAGCGATCTACCGTGTCTCAGGTCAAGCGGTCTGGAAGGTCTTTCCGGCGCGGACCATGGCGTTGAGGGTGGTGACGAGCTTTCGCACGACGGCGATGAGGGCGAGTTTGTGGGGCTTGCCGGCTTGGCGCAGGCGCTCGTAGAGGCGGCGGAAGACGGGGTTGTGGCGGCTGGCGGTCAGGGCGGCCATGAACATCACGTCGCGCAAGGCTTTGCGTCCGCCGGTGATGCTGGCCGAGCGGATCGAGGAGCCGCTGTGGCAGGTGATGGGCGCCACGCCGACCAGAGCCGCGACCGTGCGCCGGTTCAGGCGGCCGAGTTCCGGCAGCCACGCCAGCAGGGCACGACAGGCCACGGGTCCGACGCCCTTGCACGTGCGCAACAGGGCGGCGGTGCGAGCCAGTTCGGCATCGGCGGCGATGGCTTCGTCCAAGGCCGCGCCGATCGCGGCGATCTGGCCGTCGAGCAGGGCGAGGCTGGCGGTGATCGAGGCGCGCACGATCGTGCTCTCGGTGCGTTCGGCCCGGCACTGCTCGGCCTGTCGCTGATCCTTGAGCTGGCCGAGCCGGGTCATCAGTTCGGCGAGCGCGCGCTGAGCCGGGCTCGGCAGCGGCGGGGCGACTTCGTCCACGGTAAAGGCCGCCAAGGCGGCCAGGACGGCGGCGTCGATCCGATCGGTCTTGGCCAGCCGCGCCTGGGCGCGGGCGAATGCCCGGGCGCGGCCGGGATGGATCCGGCGGATCGGCAGCCCCAGCGCCGTGGCGGCTTCGATCAGCGGCCACTCGTAGCCGCCGGTGGCTTCGCACACGAGGTTGGCGCAGGCGCGCCAGTGCGGCTTGGACAAGGCGGCCGTCAGGGCCGCGACCGTGTTGTCGATGCGGGCGGTGCGTCCGCGCGTGTCGGCCAGATCGACCCAATCCTTCGAGACATCGGCGCCGAGAAAGCAAGGGGAGGCTGGCGCGGTGTGGGCTGGCGAGGCTACCATGACGAGGCCTTTCGCGAGACAGGCAAGGTCCTCTGGCACGGGATTGTAAGCTCGGGCTGCGCCCGCTCTACCGTTCGTGCTCAAGACCGTGGAGGCGCCGCCGACGGATCAAGATTGCTTGCGACCTCGCAGTCGATCCAGAAGCGATCCCGCCGGCGGCCCTCCCGTTGTCGCTCCGGTTCCGTCGCCGGAAAAGACCGACAAACCCAACGTACAATCCAGAGCGCGACCGGGCCGGAAGAAGCTGCGTTTCCCCTCTGTTCTCCACGGCCGCGCCTCGGTAAAGGCGCGCCATGCTGCGCCTTCGCGAGTACCAGCGCACCGCGCTCGACCGGCGCGGGCAAGGCGCTCGTCATCGCCGCCCTGAGATGCAATGGTGGCGCGCCTTCGGCGGCGGCGAACCGGTGCCGATGAGCGGCGCTCGAGCGCGCCGACGAGCTGGAGCGACCCGAGGCCCTGCGGGTCGATGCCGCCGGGCGGCTCACGGAGAGCGTGACGGTACGATTCCCTGACGGGCGCCGGTTCCGCGATCTGCGCCGTTGGGGACGCTGGCCGCATGAGCCGGCGCGGAAGCTGGGCCGTTTCGTATTAATTTCGCCACACTGTTGTGGCCCCGCATCAGCCATGCCGCTCCTGTCGCGACGTCCCCGAACAGCGCCGTCCGACGCCTCGTCCGAGCGGGACGGCGCGGATGGGATCGTGCGTCGGTTCGACTCGCCCCCGCGCGGCCCCGGCTGGATCGGGGCGGCGGTGGTCGTCACGGCGCTGATCTCGGCCACGCTCACCTTCCTGATCCTGGCCGGCATCATCCGCATCACGCGCACGCCCGCCACCGGCGTCACGCTGCTCTCGGTCAACGCCGCCCTGGTGCTGGCTCTCGTCGTCGTGATCGCCTGGGAGGCGCGGGTCTTCCTGCATGCCCGGCGCACCCACGCCGCCGTGGCGCGGCTGCACACCCGCATCGTCGGCCTGTTCAGCTTGATCGCGATCCTGCCGACGATCCTGCTCGCCATCGTCGCCTCGGTGACGATCGACATCGGCCTCTCGCTCGGCTTCACCGACCGGGTCCGCGACGTGGTGCTGAAATCCGTGCAGGTGGCGGACGCCTACCAGGAGAACCACTGCCAGTCGCTCGCCCGCGAGATCCGCATCCTCACCGACGACCTCACCCGCGCGCGCCCGAACTTCGACGTGAACCGCGAGTGGTTCGAGGGCTTCATGACGACCCGCGCCCAGGCGCTGGGCCTGCCGATCGCCAAGATCATGCGCGGGCCGAACGAGGTGGTGGCGCGGGCCAACATCGACGTGCTGAAACAGACCCGCCTGCCCTCGGCGGCGGCCTTCGAGGATGCCGCGAAGTCGAGCGACCCGATCTGCCTGCTGCCCAACGAGGGCCGGGTCTTCGCCGCGCTCCTGCGGATGCCGGCCTACGACAACGCCGTGCTGCTGGTGCAGCGGGAGGTGAGCCAACTCGCCATCGACTTCCCCGGCGTCGCCCGGGCCGCGGCGGCCGAGTACCTCACCTTCGACGAACTGCGCCGCTACGTGCAGATCGCCTTCGCCTCGGTCTTCATCCTGATCGCGCTGATCACCCTGCTCTCGGCGGTGTGGTTCGGGCTGAACTTCGCCAACCGCTTCGTCGCCCCGATCCGCCGGCTCATCAACGCCGCCGACGAGGTCGCCGCCGGCAATTTTTACGCCCGCGTGCCGGCGCGCAAGTCCGACGGGGACCTTGCCCATCTCGGCGAGAGCTTCAACACCATGACGCTGGAGCTGCGCCGTCAGCACGATGGCCTGCGGGCGGCCAACGACCTGATCGACCGCCGCCGCCGCTTCACCGAGGCCGTGCTCTCGGGCGTCTCGCCGGGCGTGCTCGGCGTCGATGCGGACGGGGTCATCACCATCGCCAACCCGGGCGCCGAGCGCACCCTCGGTCTCACGGCCAGGGAACTGGTCGGCCAGGCTCTCACGAACGTCGTGCCGGAGATCGCCGCGCTGTTCCCGGAAGCCGAGGGGCGGCAGCGCGCGCTGCAGCAGCAGATCCAACTGGTGCGCGGGGGCCGCGAGCGCACCATCGCCGTGCGGGTGACGAGCGAACAGGCGCAAGGGGAGGCCCGCGGCTACGTGGTGACGCTCGACGACATCACCGATCTCGTCACCGCCCAGCGCACCTCCGCCTGGGCCGACGTGGCCCGGCGCATCGCCCACGAGATCAAGAATCCGCTGACCCCGATCCAGCTCTCGGCCGAACGGATTCGCCGGAAGTACGGAAAAGTGATCACGACCGACAAGGACGTGTTCGAGCAATGCACCGCCACGATCGTGCGGCAGGTGGACGAGATCAAGCGGATGGTGGACGAGTTCTCCTCCTTCGCCCGGATGCCCAAGCCCGCGATCACGCAGCAGGATCTGGCCGAGATCGCCCGGCAGAACCTGTTCATGCTGCGCATGGCCCATCCCGACATGGATTTCCCGTTCGAGACGGTGGGCGCCGACGAGAAGGGCCGCGTGGTCGCCGCCTTCGACGTCCGGCTGTTCTCCCAGGCGCTGACCAACATCCTGAAGAACGCCGTCGAGGCCGTGCAGGCGGTGCCCGAGGCCGTTCTGACCGCTGACGGCGGGCAGGGCCGGGTCGCGCTGCGGCTGCTTGCCGAGGACGCCTTCGTCGTGGTCGAGGTCACCGACAACGGAAAAGGCTTCCCGGCGGAGGGGCGCCAGCGCCTGCTCGAACCCTATATGACGACCCGCGAGGGCGGGACGGGCCTCGGACTCGCGATCGTTTCCAAGGTGCTCGAAGAGCATGGCGGGGGCATCGAGCTGAACGACAACCCGCAGGGACGCGGCGGACAGGTCCGCATGCGGCTGCCGCGGGAAATCGGGCAGGACGGCGGGAACGGGGCCGGACGGACGGCCGAGCCCGGTGACGGAGGAGCGCATCGGCGCTCCGCGGCGTCGGACGCGCGTGACGGGACAACGATGGACAAGAACACGGAGGACGCCATGGAAGCGCGACGCGTCGCGGAGATGCAGCCATGAGCGCCGATATCCTGATCGTCGACGACGAAGCCGACATCCGCGATCTCGTCGCGGGTATCCTGGACGACGAGGGGCACCGCACCCGCACCGCCGCCGGCTCCGACGAGGCCCTGGCCGCGATCGAGTCGCGCCGGCCCCACCTCGTCTTCCTCGACATCTGGCTCCAGGGCTCGCGCCTCGACGGCTTGCAGGTGCTCGACCTGATCAAGGCCGGGCACCCGGACCTGCCGGTGGTGATGATCTCGGGCCACGGCAACATCGAGACCGCGGTGGCGGCGATCAAATCGGGCGCCTACGACTTCATCGAGAAGCCGTTCAAGGCCGACCGGCTGATCCTCGTCGCCGAGCGGGCGCTCGAAGCCTCGCGCCTGAAGCGCGAGGTGCGCGACCTCAAGGTGCGCTCGGGTCAGGCGAGCCGCATCGTCGGCGGCTCGGTGGCGGTCAACCAGTTGCGCCAGACCATCGAGCGCGTGGCGCCGACCAACGCCCGCGTGATGATCTCAGGCGCCCCGGGTGCCGGCAAGGAACTGTCGGCGCGCACCCTGCACGCAGCCTCCTCGCGGGCGAGCGGGCCCTTCGTCGTCATCAACGCGGCGACGATCACGCCCGAGACGATGGAGGCCGAGCTGTTCGGCGTCGAAGGGGGCGAGGGCCGGATGCGACGGGTCGGCGCCCTGGAGGAAGCCCATGGCGGCTCCCTCTACATCGACGAAGTCGCCGACATGCCCAAGGAAACGCAGAGCCGTATCCTGCGCGTTCTCGTCGATCAGAACTTCCAGCGCGTCGGCGGCACGGCCCGCGTCCATGTCGACGTGCGCATCATCTCCTCCTCCTCGCGTGATCTCACGGAGGAGATCGGCGCCGGGCGGTTCCGCGAGGACCTGTTCCACCGCCTCTCGGTGGTGCCGATCCGCATCCCCTCGTTGGCCGAGCGGCGCGAGGACGTGCCGGAACTGATCGCCTTCTTCATGGAGCAGATCTCGGCGGCCACCGGCCTGCCGCGGCGGCGCATCGCCGAGGATGCGATGGCGGTGCTGCAATCGCACGATTGGCCCGGCAACGTCCGTCAGTTGCGCAACAACGTCGAGCGGCTGATGATCCTGACCCAGAGCGATCCGGAGCAGGACGTCACCTCCGAGATGCTGCCGACCGAGATCGGCGCGCTGGTGCCGACGACGCCGACCGGTGCCGGCGGCGAGAAGCTGATGAGCCTCGCCCTGCGCGAGGCCCGCGAAATCTTCGAGCGGGAGTATCTCGTCGCTCAGATCGCCCGCTTCTCGGGCAACATCTCCCGCACGGCCGAATTCATCGGCATGGAGCGCTCGGCGCTGCACCGTAAGCTGAAGTCGCTCGGGATCGGCCCCTGAGGCAGCCCGCCGCCGGTTCGACGCACGAACCGGCGGCCGATCTGGTTGCAAGACGTGGATATTGACGCGCCGCGCCGCGGAGACCCTCTTGCGTCGCGGCAAGCTTCGCCCTGTAATGAAAAGCCCCGGGGAAACGGTGACGACACGTCGCGACCGGGTCGTCGGCCCGCGCTCCCCCTACGGGACCCGGCCGATCCGCGGTGCCGGTTCGAAACAAGGATAACAAGAAATGGCGGGCGAGCGCGCTCAGAACCTTCAGGACACGTTCCTCAACCATGTCCGCAAGAACAAGATCCCGCTGACGATCTTCCTCGTCAATGGCGTCAAGCTTCAAGGTGTCGTGACCTGGTTCGACAATTTCTGCGTCCTGCTGCGTCGCGACGGGCATTCGCAGCTCGTCTACAAGCACGCGATCTCGACGATCATGCCCGGCCACCCGGTGCAGTTGTTCGAGCCGGACGAGACGGCCCCCGACAAGGCGTGACCGCGGAAGGCCGATCGATTTCCGTCATTTGCGCAAGCCGGTGGATGCAAAATGGCGTCATCGTCCCGACATGAGGGAACGATGACACGGAGACGCCATGACTGAACCGCTTCCGCCCGGCGAAGCCCGCCTGCGGGCGAAGGCCGCCCCCGAGGGCGAGATCGCCGCCGCGACCCGCACGCTGGTGCTCGGCCCTTACCTGACCCGCGCCGGCCAGCGCCTCACGCCGGGGCAGACGGAGACGGTGCGCTCCGACGAGGCGCGGCTCGACGAGGCAGTGGGCCTCGCCGCAGCCATCGATCTCGACATTGCCCGGGCGATCTCGGTCCACATCCAGCGCCCGCGTCCCTCGACCTATCTCGGCAAGGGCCGGGTCGAGGAGGTGGCCGGCCTGATCACAGCCGAGGAGATCGGCCTCGTGGTGATGGACTGCGCCCTGTCGCCGGTGCAGCAGCGCAACCTCGAAAAGGCCTGGGGTGCCAAGGTCATCGACCGCACCGGCCTGATCCTCGAAATCTTCGGGCGCCGCGCCTCGACCCGCGAGGGCACGCTTCAGGTCGAGCACGCCCACCTCGCCTATCAGCGGTCGCGGCTCGTCCGCTCCTGGACCCACTTGGAACGGCAGCGCGGCGGCTTCGGCTTCCTCGGCGGCCCCGGCGAGACCCAGATCGAGGCCGACCGGCGCATGATCCAGGAGCGGATGACCCGGATCGAGCGCGACCTCGACGCGGTGACCCGCACCCGCGGCCTGCACCGCAAGAGCCGCGCCCGGGTGCCCTACCCCATCGTCGCGCTCGTCGGCTACACGAATGCGGGCAAGTCGACCCTGTTCAACGCGCTGACCAAGGCCGAGGTGCGGGCACAGGACATGCTGTTCGCCACCCTCGACCCGACCGCCCGGGCGACCAAGCTGCCTCACGGCGAGACGGTGATCCTGTCCGACACGGTCGGCTTCATCTCCGACCTGCCGACTTCGTTGATCGCCGCCTTCCGCGCCACGCTGGAAGACGTGATCGAGGCCGATATCCTGCTGCATGTCCGCGACGTCTCGCACGGCGACACGCAGGCCCAGGCGGAGGATGTCGAGGCGGTTCTGCGCGAACTCGGCATCGAGCCGGACGCCGAGCGGATCGTCGAGGTGTGGAACAAGGCCGACCTGCTGGACGAGGGCGAACGCATGCGGCTGCTCAACCTCAGCGCCGCGCATCGCGGCGCCGGGCCGGCGCCGATCCTCGTCTCGGCCCTGACCGGCGAGGGGCTTCCCGCGTTGACCGAGCGGATCGAGGCGCAGGTGGCCCGCGCCCGCTCGACCTTCGCGGTGACCCTTCCGCCGGAGGACGGCGCCGCCCTGAACTGGCTCTACGAGAACGCCGAGGTGCTCGACCGGCAGGCGGATTCGGGCGGGGCGATCGCCATGACGATCCGCATCGCACCGGAGAAGGAGCCGCGCTTCCTCAACCGGTTCGAGGCCGCCCAGCGCATCGGCGGTCCGCAGGGCCTGCCGGCCGCATGAAGACGGTTTCCGGCTGACCGTTTCGGGTTCCGCCGCGCTCCGTCATCGCGCGCGGCCGCGAAGCGATCCAGGGCGCGACAGGTCCGGAAAGGGCGCGCCCTGGTTTGCCACGGCTTCGCCTCGCAAGGACGCAGGAGAAGCCGAAGCCATCGACCGGATGGTGTATGAGACGGTTTCCGGTTGATCGGCTCGGTTCCTCACCCGTCATCGCGAGCGAATGCGAAGCGATCCAGGCCGCCGCCCTATCCGGAGGTGTCGCGCCCTGGATCGCCACGGCTTCGCCTCGCGATGACGGAGCATGGCAAAGACCGAAGCGATCGACCGGATACCGTATGAGACCACGCGCCAAAAGAGAAAGGCCGGTGCCGCGATGGACGGCACCGGCCTTTCTCATTGTCCCGCTCTCGCCCTCAATCCTTCGGTGCCGCGTGGGCGACCATGGCGAGGCTGTGGTGCAGGCCGCTCGCGCCGCCGCCGATCACTTCGATCCGGGCACCCGTCTTCGCCCGCCGCGTCGCCCATTCCCGGATCATCTCCAGGCAGGTGTGGTCGACGTGGCGCAGGTCTTCCGCGGCGAGGCGGACCGGGGTGCCCTCCGGCGTGCGCTCCAGCGCCGCGTTGAGGTGCGGCAGTTGCAGGAAGGTCGCCGAACCCGAGAGCCGCAGTTCCGGCACCGCCTGGACCGCCCCGCCCTGCACCGTCTGCGCCGCGCCGCCCTCGATCTTGAGCGGGCCGCGGAGATAGTGCGGGATGACCTGGACGAGGCTCAGGGCGAGGCCGGTGAGCACGCCGGTCAGCAGGTCGGTGGCGACGACCATCACCATGGTCGCGAGCCAGATCGCGGCGGTCGGCAGACCGTAGCGCTCGTGCAGGTGGAAGGCGTGGGCCGGGCTGACGAGGCGCCAGCCGGTCACGACGAGGATGCCGGCGAGCGCGGCCGTCGGCACCAGCTTCAGCACCATCGGCAGGACCAGCAGGAAGGCCAGGATCCAGCTTCCGTGCAGGATCGTGGAAGCCCGGGTCACCGCACCGGCCTGGACGTTGGCCGAGGAGCGCACGATCACGCCGGTCATCGGCAGTCCGCCGGCGAACCCGCACAGGATGTTGCCGACGCCCTGCGCGCCGAGCTCGCGGTTGTACTGCGTGCGCGGGCCGTCATGCATCCGATCCACCGCCGCCGCCGAGAGCAGGCTCTCGGCACTGGCGACGACCGCCAGCGTGATCGCCATCAGGATCATGGCCGGCTCGGTCAGACGGCTCCAGTCCCCTGCTCCCGGAAGGGCGACCGAGGCGAAGATGTTCTCGGGCACCACGACCCGCTTGACCGCCATGTCGCCGACGACGGCGACGAGGGTGCCGGCCAGGACGCCGACGAGGGCGCCCGGGATCAGCTTCAGCGTCGCGGGGCGGATCTTCTCCCAGCCGAGCATCGCCACGATGGTGACGAGGCCGACGATCACGGCACCGGGCCGGTTGCCGTCGGGGCCGGAGACGAAGTTGAAGAAGGCGGCCGGGATGGCGACGAGGTTGTCGAGGCCGTTGGCCTTGGGCAGTGCGTCGGTCAGCACGTGGATCTGTGCCAGCACGATCAGGATGCCGATACCCGCGAGCATGCCGTGCACGACCGCCGGAGAGATCGCGCGGAACCAGCCGCCGACGCGCAGCGCCCCGGCGAGGAGCTGGATGGCACCCGCCGCGACGAGGACCGGGCCCAGGGCCTCGATGCCCTGCTCGCGCACGAATTCGAAGACGATGACGGCCAGACCCGCGGCCGGACCGCTGACCTGAAGCGGCGAGCCGGCGAGGAAGCCGACGACGATGCCGCCGATCACGCCGGTGATGAGGCCGCGCTCGGCGGGCACGCCGGACGCGATGGCGATGCCCATGCAGAGCGGCATCGCCACGAGGAAGACGACGAAGGAGGCCGGAAGATCCCGGGCCAGGGTCGGCGGCATCAGTCGGCCGAGGGCGGCACGCATGGCAAGGGTCCTACTCCGCTGCGACGGCGTACTCGATCGCCGAGGACACACCGCCGTTCTGCTGGGTGAAGGGCGGCACGATGTCGTCGGCGTTGCGGCAGACGAAGAGGTCGCCCGGACCGGATTGGGGGATGCGCTCGGGCGAGACGCGGGAATCGCCGCAGGCGATGATCAGAGCCTGCGGGCGGCTGCCCGTCGCGGACCAGTTGCCGATATATCTGCCGCTGGCCCGGAAAGACCGTCCCCCGGAAGGTCGAGAGGCCTTGGAAGATACCGTCCACGTCAAACCTCGCTGTGCCGTCCCCGCGCTCGTCGCCGGGACGATCGAACACTTGCCGGGCAGGCGAGACATCGCCTGCCGGTTGCGAAGTCCAGGCGGGCAGGCACGGTGATGTCCCGTGCATCCGGCCGATCCGTCGCGATCGGCCGGATGCAGACGAGGCGTGTGGTGGGTATCGGGGCTCAGCGTGCCCGGCGCGGCGCGGTCCCCGCCGACCAGTGCGGATCCACCGCGCCCGAGCGAAGAGCCGCCCGGGCGGGGCTCGTCCTGGCGCCGGCATTCTCGCTCAGCATCGGCGCGCCGAGGATCTGGCCCGAGCCCATCCGCTGCGAATGGAGCGAATGGGGGTCGTGGTAGGGGTCGTCCACGTAGCTGCTCATGAAAGCGCCGCCAGCCTGCTGTCGGCTGCCGGGCGCACCTTCCGCCTGCACGGCGACGGGGAAAGCCACCGCCGCAGCCAGGAAACCGATCGTCATCATCCGCTTCATATCGACCACCCTCTCGTAATCCCTGAGCTGCGAACTTTTTCGTCTTCTTCAGGCTTCGCAAGAAGACAGTAATCCCATGAAATATATTTGGAAAGTGCGTTTTATCACAGGAATATACTTTAAATTTAATCCCGGCCGTTTGTTCGCCGGGTGCGGCATGGCACGCGCCGTCGATAAATTGCCCGTGATGAGCGGATGAAAATCCACAGGGCTCAGTCAGCCGATATCGTCGTCGGGTGTGCAGAGACGGATCGGACCGCGACCGAGCCACGCGGTGAGGCGGCAAGACCGTCATCGCCGGAGGCGCTTACCCGATGACGGGCGTGCCCCGGCCTCCGCTCTCGATGGCGGCCGGGCCTGCGGTGGAGCGCTTGCTCGTTCGATGTCCTCGCGTCGTTTCGGCGTGCCTGCGGCGCCTGATCCGTCGCGGCCTTCGTCCCGCGACGCCGGAGCGAGGAGAGTTCGGCCGAGTCTTTCAGGATCGGCGCGAGCCTGAGGCGGTTTCGAAGGTTTCGCGCAACCTCTCGTCGGGAGCGAACGGAAGGAGGCCGCTCTCGCGAAGTCGGGATGGGTCTCGTGATCGAAACGGACGGCCTCGGCCGGAGCGGCCGATCCCGCCCCGCAGGATCGGATCAGCCCTTCCGCCCCCGCCTGTCCTCGGCGCGTTCGGCGTGCGTATGCGACGCGTCCGCACTCAGGCGCAGCAGCGCCGCGATCAGCGGCTGTGCCGAATCCATCACGGCGCGATCACGGGTTTCCAGCGTCAGGTCGGGTGCCGTCGGGGCCTCGTAGGGGGCCGAGATGCCGGTGAAGTCGGGGATCTCGCCGGCGCGCGCGCGGTCGTAGAGCCCTTTCGGGTCGCGGGCCTCGCAGACCGAGAGCGGCGTGTCGATGAAGACTTCGAGGAACGGGATGTCGCCGGCGATCGCCCGGGCGGCGGCGCGCTCGGCGCGGAACGGCGAGATCAGCGAGACGATCACCACCAGTCCGGCATCCGCCATCAGCCGTGCGGCCTCGGCGGCGCGGCGGATGTTCTCGATCCGGTCGGCTGCGGTGAAGCCGAGGTCGCGGTTGAGGCCGTGGCGCAGGTTGTCGCCGTCGAGCACCATGGTGCCGCGGCCTGCTTCCGTCAGAGCTCGGTCGACGGCGTTGGCGATGGTCGATTTGCCGGCGCCGGACAGGCCGGTGAGCCACGCAATGGCCGGCCGCTGCCCCATCCGCACCCAGCGCCGCTCACGCGGCTGCAGCGGCTGCCAGGTCAGGGTGTCCGGCGGATTCGCCGTGGGTTTCGCTGCGACCAAACCATCATCCTCCAATCCCCCTGCGGCGTTCGGCCGAGAGTCGCCTCCCGCGCCGGACACCGGACGAAATGCTCCGGTTCGCGCCGAAAGGCAAAAGATGAGGAAGTTTCTCCGGCCGGCCCTGCGCACCTTTGCAGATTTCGACCATCGCTCCTCTCGCCCTCGCCCGTCATTCCGGGGGGCGTGCAGCGAAACCCGGACATCCACCCGTGATGCGCGATTCGCGTAGAGGGTCGCGGCCGGTCGTGGGCTGCACGTCTCCGGCGCGCCGGAATGACGACGGAGGGAGCGGATCGGGTGGATCGGCACCCTGAAACGCCTGCCGTGTTGACCCGCGTTCGGAGCCCTGGCTGATCCGTATCGGACGTTGCGAATCGGCTTCGGGTCGACTACCTGTCGAGGCGCTCGCGTTCGAACAGGGAGGCGCAATATGGTTGTCGGCATCGTCTCCCGTCACGCAGGGATCGCTCCGTTTCCTACCGGAATCGCCTAGGCGCATTCCTCCGCCGCCCGGCCAGACGGCCCCCGCGGCTCACGCCCCCTCCCCAGTCTGATGACGCCGGGCCACGCCATCGAGCGGTCGCCCCTTGCGTCTCTCGGAGCCGACGCGTCGCCGTCGGGCGCTGCCATGTCCCTGTCTTCCCCCCGGCGCGCGGATACGGTCCGCCGCGTCCTCGCCTTCGTCGTCCGCGGCTGGCGCGAGCGCCTCGGCCTCGTCGCCGCGCTCGCCGCCGCCATCACGCTTGCCACCCTCGCCGACGTGATGCTGCCGCTCTACGCCGGCCGCCTCGTCGATGCGCTGTCGGGCGCCGAGCGCCACGCGGCGCTTCGGGCGGCGATGCCGGCCTTTCTCGTGATGACGGCGTTGAGCCTCGCGACGATCCTGTTGCGCCACGTCGCCTGGAGCCTCGTCGTCCCGCTGACCCTCGGCACCATGTCCGACATCGCCCGCCGGAGCTTCGCCCGCGTCCAGCGCTTCTCGACCGAGTGGCACGCCAACACCTTCTCGGGCTCGACCGTGCGCAAGATCTCGCGCGGCATGTGGGCGCTCGACGGGCTCAACGACGTGCTGCTGCTCTCGGTCCTGCCTTCCGTCGTCGTGCTCGTCGGCACGACGGTGGTGCTCGGCCTGCACTGGCCGGCGATGGGCGCGGTGGTCGGGCTCGGCGCGCTCGCCTATGTCGGCACCGCCGTGTTCCTGGCGACGCGGGTGATCGCGCCCGCGGCGACGCTGTCGAACGCCCTCGACACCCGGCTCGGCGGCGCGCTCAGCGACACGATCGGCAACAACGCCGCGGTCAAGGCCTTCGGCGCGGAAGCGCGCGAGGACGAGCGGCTCGCCCGCGTCCTGTCGAAGTGGCGGCGGCGTACCCGGCGCACCTGGATGATCGTGACCTGGAGCGGCACCGCCCAGCTCGGGCTTCTGCTCGCCTTCCGCACCGCCATCGTCGCCACCGCCTTGTGGCTCTGGTGGCAGGGTCGGGCGAGCCCGGGCGAGGTCGCCTACGTGCTGACCACCTACTTCGTGGTCCACGGCTATCTCCGCGACATCGGCGGCCACATCAACCACCTCCAGCGCTCGGTCAACGAGATGGAGGAGTTGGTGGCCCTGGAGGCGGAGCCCGTCGGCGTCGCCGACCGTCCCGGGGCCGTCCCGCTCGCGGTCGGCGGCGGGGCGATCGGCTTCGAGGCGGTGCGCTTCCACTACGGCTCCCACGGCACGCCGCTCTACGACGGATTGTCGGTGACGGTTCCCGCCGGTCAGCGCGTCGGCCTCGTCGGGCGCTCGGGTTCCGGCAAGACGACCTTCGTCAAGCTGATCCAGCGGCTCTACGACGTCGGCGGCGGACGGGTGACGATCGACGGGCAGGACGTGGCAGGGGCGACGCAGGCGAGCCTGCGGGCGCAGGTCGCCATCGTGCCGCAGGAGCCGGTGCTGTTTCACCGCTCGCTCGCCGAGAACATCGCCTATGGCCGGCCCGGGGCCTCGACCGAGGAGATCGAGCGGGCGGCGCGGCTCGCCAACGCGCACGACTTCATCGCGCGGCTGCCGAAGGGCTACGCCACGCTGGTGGGCGAGCGGGGCGTGAAGCTCTCCGGCGGCGAGCGCCAGCGGGTGGCGCTGGCCCGTGCCTTCCTGGCGGACGCGCCGATCCTGATCCTCGACGAGGCGACCTCCAGCCTCGATTCGGAATCGGAGGCGCTGGTGCAGGAGGCGATGGAGCGCCTGATGCGCGGGCGCACCGCCGTCGTCATCGCCCACCGCCTCTCGACGGTGCGCGCCCTCGACCGCATCCTGGTGTTCGACCGCGGCCGCATCGTCGAGGACGGGCCGCACGCCGCGCTGATGCGGCGCCCGAACGGGGCCTATCGCGCCCTGTTCGAGCGGCAATCGGTGCTGGCGGAGAGCGCATGAGGATTCCGTTCGTCCGCGGCCGGAACCTGACCGCGGGGCAGGTCTTCATCGCGCCCCGGCATCGAGACGGCCTCGGCGGGCGTTTCCGCCGATTGGAATTACGGTCGGGGAAAAAGTCAGGCCGGCGTGCCGTAGATCGCCGTTGCCCGGCCCTCGAAGGCGTCGGTGAACTTGCGAAAGGCGCGGTCGAACATCGAGCCCATCAGCAGGCCCAGCGTGCGGCTCTTGAACTCGTAGGTGATGAAGAAGTCGACCTCGCAGCCGCCATCCGCCGTCTCGCGGAAGGTCCAGCGGTTCTCGAGATGCCGGAACGGCCCGTCGATGTACGCGGCGGTGATCTTGCGGTTCTCGCGGTCGAGGGTGACGCGGGTGGTGAAGCGCTCGCGGATCGCCTTGTAGCCGACGCCCATCTCCGCGACCCGGACGCGCGTGCCGTTCGGTCCGTCCGCGTCGCGCAAGACCCGCAGCGACTCGCACAGCGGCAGGAACTCGGGATAGCGCTCGATATCCGCCACGAGATCGTACATCTGCGTCGCGGTGTGGCGCACTTTCCTCGTGATGCGGAAGGAGGGCATGCGGGCTCAGGCGCTGGCGGCGATCGGCGCGGGCCCGAGCTTGGCCAGGCGCGCCGCCTTCAGCCGGGCGAAATCCTCGCCGGCATGGTGCGACGAGCGCGTGAGCGGCGTCGCCGAGACCAGCAGGAAGCCCTTGGCGTAGGCGGTGGTCTCGTAGGCCTTGAACGCGTCCGGCGGCACGAAGCGCACGACCTCATGGTGCTTGCGGGTCGGTTGCAGATATTGGCCGATGGTGAGGAAGTCGACCTCTGCCGAGCGCAGATCGTCCATGAGCTGCAGGACTTCGTTCCGCTCCTCGCCCAGGCCCACCATGATGCCGGACTTGGTGAAGATGGTCGGATCGAGTTCCTTCACCCGCTGCAGCAGGCGCACCGAGTGGAAGTAGCGTGCGCCGGGCCGCACGGTGACGTACTTGCCGGGCACGGTTTCGAGGTTGTGGTTGAACACGTCGGGCTTGGCCGCGACCACGACTTCGAGGGCGCCGGGCTTCCTGAGGAAGTCGGGCGTCAGGATCTCGACCGTGGTGCCGGGGCTCGCCCGGCGAATGGCGGCGATGGTGCGGGAAAAATGCTCGGCGCCGCCATCCTTGAGATCGTCGCGATCGACCGAGGTGACGACGACGTGGTGCAGGCCGAGCTTGGCCACGGCCTCGGCGACCTTCTCCGGCTCGGCCGCGTCGAGCCCCTCCGGCAGGCCGGTGCGCACGTTGCAGAACGAGCAGGCCCGGGTGCAGGTGTCCCCCATGATCATGAAGGTGGCGTGGCGCTTCTCCCAGCACTCGCCGATATTGGGGCAGCCCGCCTCCTCGCAGACGGTGACGAGCTTGTTGGCGCGGACGATGTCCTTCGTCTCGGCCCACAGCTTCGAGCCCGGCGCCTTGACCCGGATCCAGTCCGGCTTGCGCTGGATCGCCGTGTCGGGCCGGTGCGCCTTCTCCGGATGGCGCGGACGCGCGAGCGCCTCCGCCTTCGGCCGGGTGTCGTTGTTCAGGAGGTCGAGGACGACGGCCATGGCGATGCGGGGTGAGCGTCACGGGAACCGGACCGGTGAGCCCGGCCGCGCCCCTGACTTAAGGCCTTGCGGCGCCTGCGCATAGGGCGGGGGCGACAACCCGCCCCGGCCGTAACCGCCCCTCGGGAACTAGCGCTGGTCCCGGCCGGGCGCCGAGGCGTAGCGGGCCGGGCCGGGGATGCGCAGAGCCGGCGCGGCGGGCGCGGTGTACTCGGCGGTCAGCGTCGGCTGGACGCGGCCGGTGAGCGGCAGGTCGATCATCCCGGCATTGGCGGCCGCGACCTGAAGCGGCATCAGCCGGCCGGAGGCGGTCTGCACCACGGCCCGCGGCTGGATCGCCGGCAGATACCCCTCGCGGTCGCTCTTCTCGTAGAACACGTTGCCGCCGGCCGCGACGACGTAGTGCATGTTGTTGTAGGGGAAGCTGTAGCCCGCGGTGTGGAAGTGCAGGGCCGAGCCCACGCCCTCGTGGCGCTTGCCCGCGAGCAGCGCGTCGGCGATCTTCTCCAGCCGCGGCCGATCCTGCTCGCGCACGGGCTTGCTCAGCACGCCGTTGGCGAATTGCCGCTTCTGGCCGACGACCTCGCAGATCCGGCCGGGATAGGCGGGCGCGTCGAGGCGGTTCATCACCACCGTGCCGACGGCGAGCAGCCCGTCCTCGTCGCTGCGGTTCGATTCGAAGTACATCGCCCGGGCAAGGCACTCCTTGTCGGCGGCGGTCGGCGTCTGCACGACCTTGGCGTTCGTCGCGATCGAGCCGGTGGTCAGCTCCGCCTGCGGCCGGAACAACCCGCATCCCCCGAGACCCGAGCCGGTCAGCGCCAGCCCGAAAAGGCACAGAAGACGGAGGGTCCGGTCGGCTCGCATGCAGGCTCCCGAAGGCTGACGACGCTGGGCATCCAAGCTGGACCATTCGGACCACAGGTGCAAAGGAACTGTTAAGCCTCGACCTCGAATCCGAGGTGGTGTGTCTTTTCGCACACGCACCCCGATCGCGCGGCCCGGCCATCCTGTCGCGGCGGCGGCGTTGAACGCGGATCGAGCTTGGGCGTTCCATCCGCTGGAACCTCGCGAGTGGAGAGCCAGGCGGATGTCGGATACGAGTGCGGAAACGCCGGGCGCCTTCGACGAGTCCATGCGCGAGGAGGCCACCGCGGCCGGGCGCGCGGCGCTGGAGGCCGCATTGCAGCGGTTCACCCACGAGCAGCGCGACGCGTTCTGGAACGCGATCGGCCTCTACTACTCGACGCGCCGCCATCCCGGGGCGGGCGAGAGCCCGGTCCAGATCGTCGCAATCCCCGCCGCCTGACGCTCCATCAGCGAGACACGCGATGCGCACCTCTTCGAAGATCGGTCTCGGGGCGCTCGCCGTCCTCCTCCTCGGCGGGGCGGCCTTCCTGCGCTTCGTCGTCTATCCCGAGTCGGCCGCGCTCGACATCGCCCGGAGCACGGGGGCGAACCCCGCCCTGCCGGCCCCGAACCCGACGATGATGCCGACGATCAACATCGCCCGCGTCGCGCGCTGGGCGGACGGCGCCAAGCCGAAGGCCGCTCAAGGACTGGCCGTCACCGCCTTCGCCACCGGGCTCGACCACCCGCGCTGGCCCTACCGCCTGCCCAACGGCGACGTCCTAGTGGCCGAGAGCCAGGCTCCGAAATCCGGCGACGCATCCACCGGCATCGCCGATTGGGTCGCCGACAGGGTGAAGGGCCTCGCCGGGGCCGGCGGCGAGAGCGCCGACCGCATCGTGCTCCTCCGGGACAAGGATGGGGACGGCGTCGCCGAGGAGCGCCACGTCTTTCTGAAGAACCTCACCTCGCCCTTCGGCATGGCGCTCGTCGGCGGCGATCTCTACGTGGCCAACGCCGACGCATTGGTGCGGGTGCCCTATTCCGAGGGACAGACCGAGATCACGGCGACGCCCGAGAAGGTCGTCGACCTGCCCGCCGGCATCAACCACCACTGGACCAAGAACGTCGTCGCCAGTCCGGACGGCGGTAGGCTGTTCATCACCGTCGGCTCGAACAGCAATGTCGGCGAGAACGGTCTCGATATCGAGAAGGGCCGGGCCGCGATCCGGGAGTACACGATCGCCACCAAGGCGATGCGCGAATACGCGACGGGTCTGCGCAACCCCAACGGCCTCGCCTTCGAGCCCGCGACCGGCGCCCTGTGGGCCGCGGTCAACGAGCGCGACGAGATCGGCAGCGACCTCGTGCCGGACTACATCACCGGCGTGAAGGACGGTGCTTTCTACGGCTGGCCGTGGAGCTACTGGGGCCAGCACGTGGACGAGCGGGTGCAGCCGCCGCAGCCGGAGAAGGTGAAGGCGGCGATCGCGCCCGATTACGCGGTCGGCACGCACACCGCCTCGCTCGGCATCGCGTTCTCGATGGGCTCGAGCCTGCCGGAGGCCTGGAAGAGCGGCCTGTTCGTCGCCCAGCACGGCTCGTGGAACCGCCGGCCGAAGAGCGGCTACAAGGTGATCTACGTTCCGTTCAAGGACGGGAAGCCGGCCGGCGCTCCCATCGACGTGCTCACCGGATTCCTCGACGCCGACGAGAAGGCGCAGGGACGGCCCGTCGGCGTGGCGCTCGACAAGGGCGGCGCGCTGCTGGTGACCGACGATGTCGGCAATGCGGTGTGGCGCGTGAGCGGCACCGATCCGTCGAATTGAGGGTCGATTCGGCCGACACCTCGCGCCGACGCGGCGTCGGCATCTCAATACAGGTCGCGGTACCCGACGCCCGCGCCGTAGCCGTCATCGAACGAATCGCGATACCGCCGCGCCGGCGCGTCGTAGAACCCATCCTCCTCCCAGGCCCGACCCCGGGCCCGCACCGGGAGGGTGCCATCGTCGCGATAGCCGCCGCGCGCCGCGCGGCCCGGAGCCGAACGGCGCGCATCCGCCATCGGCGCCTCGCCGACGCTGCCCTCGATGACCACGCGGGTGTTGGCCATCTTCTGCTGCTTCACCAGGGCGAACAGCGTCGCGGCATTGCGCTGGGACAGGCGGACGCAGCCGTGCGAGGCCGGGCGACCGAGGCTGCGGCCTTGAAGGGTGCCGTGGATGGCGTGGCCGATCTGCGTGAAGAAGATCGCGTGCGGCATCGGCGCGTTGTCCCACTCGCGGGAGAAGTGGCTCTTCTCCATCCGGAACGGGCGATAGCTGCCGTTGGGCGTGTCGTGATTCGCGACCCCCGTCGAGACCGGCCAGTCGTAGCGAGTCCGGCCGTCGACGACGACGTTCATGCGCTGAGCGTCCTTGTCGACGGCGATGAGCAAGTCGGCCCGGGCCGCCGAGGCGGCGACCGTCAGGACAAGGCTCGCGAGGAGCGCGCGGAGGGTCGGGCGCATGGTGAGTCTCTCAACGTCGGCACATCGAACATGCCCCTGTCCGGCCGCGCTTCAAGCGGTGCGTTCTGCGGAGAGGCGACTCGTCACTGCGGCGCTGCGTTGCGAACGTAACCGCGCGAGATCAGGCGGCTGTTCTCGCGGGCCCGGCGCTCCGCCTCCATCAGGTCGGACAGGGCGTCGGTGATGGCGCAGCGCAGCGCGATGCCCGCATCGCCCTGCGTGCTGCTGAGATAGGCCTGAGCGATATCCTCCACCGGGCAGGACACCACCTCCGGGCTCGTCTGCGCGGAGGGTGGAGCGGCACGGTGATTTCGCTCGACCGTCTGAGGCAGGGACTTCGACGACGGCATGGGCGAGGGTTTGCGCATGGTCTCTCTCCGACTCGGTGTGAGAACGAAGATAGAACACACGGATACGGTTAACGAGACCTTACCGGCATCGTTCGAGGCTGTGGACATCCCGCACCGCCGTTGCAGCGGGGCGTTCAGCGAAGGCCCGACCCGGCGAGCGGATCGAAATAGGCATCGGTGGGCGAACGGCCGGAGCCCGCGCCGCCGATCCCGGCCCCCGCGGGCGCGCCCCCTCCCCCGCCCGAGCCGATGCTGCCGGTGACGTCGTCGAAGGGCTGCCGCCGGGCCTGCCCGACCGTGCCGCCAACCGAACCCGTTCCGGCACCGATGCCTGCGCTGGACGAAGCGCTTCCACCGCTGAAGCTCAGCCCAGCCGCATTGCCGGTGCCGGACGACGCAAGCGCGCCAAGACCCGTGCCAAGACCCGTGCCCGCCACGCTCGAAGCGCCGCCGAAGCTGAGCCCGCCGGGATTGGCGATGGCCATCACCGGCGTCGGGCCCGCCACCGTGGGAACGGTGGCGGTGGGACCGAACGGCAGGCCGGGTGCGGTGAAGCCGGATGGGAGACCCGTTCCGGCGGCGGTCTGGGCCAGGGCGGGCCCGCCCCACATTCCGATTCCGAGGACAACCAAGCCGGTCCGGATCGCTCGCATCCTCATGCCTCCCTCGCTGCCCCGTGCGGACCGCCCGCATGCGAAGCCAACGCGGCGACGCCGCGGTGGTTTCCGAACCGGAATGCAGGCGCCGAAGCGGTCATGCCGCTCCGAAGATCGGCGGGCCTGAACGAGACGGTTGCATCGGCGCTACCCGGTGTAGGATGGCGTCGGTGCGATCTCGCCCAGCCCCAGCCGACGCGTCTTCCCGCCGATGCTCATCCAAGAAGGCCATGCCCGCAATCTCCGGATCGACCAGCGCCTCGCTTGGTCGTTTGCCGGCATTGCGGGCGCGCTCAACGCCGCCGGCTTCTGCGCCTTCGGAACCTTCTCCTCGAACATGACCGGCAACGTCTCGGCGCTCGCCGACCATCTCGGGCTCGGCGAACTCGTCCTCGCGCTCCAGGCGCTGGCCCTGGTGGCCGCCTTCATGGCCGGTGCGCTCTGCGCCACCCTGCTCATCAGCGCCGGCCGGCATCACCGGCTGCGCGGCGTCTACGCCTACAGCGTGCTGACGGAGGCGGTGCTGCTGGCCGCCCTCGGCACCCTCGCGCCGTGGCTGCCTGTGGGACTTCGCGGCGCGATCCTCGCCCTCGGCCTGAGTTTCCTGCTCGGTCTCCAGAACGCCACGGTCACGCAGATCACCGATGCCCGGGTGCGAACGACGCATGTGACCGGCATGGTCACCGATCTCGGGATCGGCCTCGCCCATTGGCTGGCCCGGCGCGGCGGCGTCCATCCGGGCCCGGACGACGGCAAGATGCGTCTCTACGGCGTGACGGTCGCCGCCTTCCTCGCCGGCGGCGTTCTCGGGGTGCTGGCGTGGCGCGTGCTCGGCAATACCCTGCTGTTCGGGGCCGCCGGATTGCTGGCGCTGATGGCCGTGCCGGGCATCACCTCGGCGCGCCGGCTGAGCGCATCGTGAAGCGCGGCCACCGACGCCCGAGCCGACGGTCGGGCAACCATCCCGACCAGCGGGTGTTGGATCACGGGTATCGGCTTGCAGGTTCTCCGCCCCGCGATTTGGGCTCGCGCCGATCCCGAGGGAAACCGACCGCAACAGGAGACATCATGTCCGTATCGCGACGCCGCGAGGAACGATTTCTGGACACCGGCGAAACCGAGTTGGTGAAGCGCTCACATCATCCCGAACTGGATCGCGAGGGCGACAGGGCCCTGCCCGATCTGCTGCGCCTGCTGCGCGATCGCCGTGACCGGGCCCGAGACGTCTCCCGGCGTCAGCGGCGCGAGCTGCGCGGCAAGGCGGCCCCCTCCGGCGCGAGCCCGGCCACGGACAATACCGGCAGCCGCGAGAAAGCGGCCCTGCTCGCCGCAGCGGTGAAGCGCGTCAGCCGGGAGCACGAGCGCCGCCGCTCGGCCGAGGCACGCGGCCGAACGGTGTCCGGCGCCCGGCGTGCCCTGGCGATGAAACGGGCCAGCAGCGATGACGCTGCGCGCGGCCGTCCATCCTCCCGTGCCGCCAACGAGGGCATGAATTCCGTGCCGAACGAACGCGACGCCCCGTCGGGTGCCATCCATCAGGAAGGCCAGGAGATCGCGATGCGCCGGAGTGGCGGCCCGCGCTGACACAAACCGCGATCGACCGAGCAGGAGGGATGTGGCTCCTTCGCCTGCCGTCTGTCCGGTCCTGGCCTGGGAGCGCGGTCTACTCATGCTCCTCACGGAAGATGAAGTAGCTCAACGGCCCGGCGCACATGAACAGCAACAGCAGGATGACGTAGAGGTGGATCCGCAACGTCGAGAGTGAAAAATAGACGACGGCGAGCCCGAAGACGAGCAGAACAACTCGTACGATCATGGGGAAGACGGCCTTCGCAACCGGGGCGTACGACCGCTGGTATACGAGAGGATGGGGTTTCAGAAGTTCAACCGCGGCGTATTCCCCCGGCCGGCCTGCGACCATCCACCGGGAAATCGTTTTCCCGCGCATCGCGCGCCGCGGTCGGGAAAGGCCAGAACGCGTTCGCCGAAAAACGCGCAGGATCAAGGCGATGGGCCCGATCCTGCGCGCTTGCCGATCTCGTCCGAAACCGTACCCGATCAGGTGTGGATCACCCGGCCATACGCGTCGAGCACGCTCTCGTGCATCATCTCGGACAGGGTGGGGTGCGGGAAGACCGTGTGCATCAGCTCTTCCTCGGTCGTCTCCAGGGTCATGGCGACGACGTAGCCCTGGATCAGCTCGGTCACCTCGGCCCCGACCATGTGGGCGCCGAGCAACTGGCCGGTCTTGGCGTCGAAGATCGTCTTGATCAGGCCGTCCGGCTCGCCCAGCGCGATCGCCTTGCCGTTGCCGGCGAAGGGGAAGCGGCCGACCTTGATCGAGAAGCCGAGATCCTTCGCCTTCGCCTCCGTGAGGCCGACGCTGGCGATCTGCGGGTGGCAATAGGTGCAGCCGGGAATCTTGCCCTTGTCCATCGGATGGGTGTGCAGCCCCTTGATGGTCTCGATGCAGATGACGCCCTCGTGCTCGGCCTTGTGGGCGAGCATCGGCGGACCGGCGACGTCGCCGATGGCGTAGACGCCCGGCACGTTGGTGCGGCCGAGCCCGTCGGTGACGACGACGCCGCGCTCGATGGTCACGCCGACCTTCTCCAGCCCGAGATTCTCGATGTTGCCGACGACGCCGACCGCCGAGATCAGCTTCTCGGCGGTGAGGGCCTGCGTCTTGCCCTTGTCGTCCTCGACCGTGGCGGTGATGGAATCGGGGCCTTTCTCGACCTTCGTCACCTTGGCCCCGGTGAGGATCTTGATGCCCTGCTTCTCGAAGCGCTTGCGGGCGAGCCCGGCGATCTCGGCATCCTCGACGGGGAGGATCTGCGGCAGCAGTTCGATCACCGTCACCTCGGCGCCCATGGTGCGGTAGAACGAGGCGAACTCGATGCCGATGGCGCCCGAGCCCATCACCAGCAGGCTTTTCGGCATCTTTTCCGGGACCATGGCCTCGTAATAGGTCCAGACCCGCTTCTTGTCCGGCTCGATGCCGGGCAGGACGCGGGGCCGCGCGCCGGTGGCGACGATGATGTGCTTGGCCTGATAGGTGCCGGCGCCCTTGGCCCCCTTCGGCGCCTCGGCCCGCTTCGTCTCCTTGACCGTCACCTTGCCGGGCTCGTTGCCCTTGGCCGCCGCCTCGATCGCGGCCTCGCCCCAGATCACGTCGACCTTGTTCTTCTTGAGCAGCATGCCGACGCCGCCGTTGAGCCGGCCCGACACGCCGCGCGAACGCTTGACGATGGCGGCGGCATCGAAGCTCACCTCCTTCGCCGACAGCCCGTAATCGGCGGCGTGCTGCATGTAGTGGTAGATCTCGGCCGAGCGCAGCAGGGCCTTGGTCGGGATGCAGCCCCAGTTCAGGCAGATGCCGCCGAGATGCTCGCGATCGACCACCGCGGTCTTGAAGCCGAGCTGCGCCGATCGGATCGCGGTCACGTAGCCGCCGGGCCCCGCGCCGATGATGAGGACGTCGTAGGTTTCGGACATCAGAGGCTCCTGCTCCCCTCCCCCTTGTGGGGAGGGGTTGGGGGTGGGGGTGGGGCCGCTTGGCCGGCGGTGACGGATGGGTCGCGGGTAAGACGAGGGTGGATCGTGTCGAGGACGACATCGATGGTCCGCATCGCGTCGGCCTTCGTGAAACGAAGGATGCGGAAGCCTTCTTCCATGACGGCGCTCCGCCTCATATCGTCATCGGCCTGCACATCGAAGCCGTGCTGTCCACCATCGACTTCGATGACGAGACGTATCGGCGAGGCAGCGGAAATCAGCGACGCAGGGACCGATCGGGACCTGTCTTCGGAAGTGCGAGCCTCTCACTGGAAGACGACGGCGCAAATGCCGCCAGAGCCGCCTCTCCGGCTTCGTCATCGTCCGCCGCAGCACGCTCGCGTGAGCGGCAGCGCGGGCCGAGGCGGGACGAAGAGGCGGCGCGTTCCACGGCATCCGGTTCTGCCGTCTCCTCACGATGATAGAAGCGTCGCGTCATTTTCTGACAGGTGGAGGCGATGGTGCAGAAGGCACTGATTGCATTCCATCCTGAACCACCCCCACCTCCGGCTCCTCCCCACAAGGGGGAGGAGAGATGGCGTCGGCGCCGCCTAGACGAGCATCCCCATCGGGCTCTCGATCAGGCCCTTGAAGGCGGCGATCAGTTCGGCACCGAGCGCGCCGTCGAGGACGCGGTGATCGCAGGAGAGGGTGGCGGTCATCACCTGGGCCACCGTCGGCTGCCCGTCCTTGACCACCACGCGCTTCTCGCCGGCGCCGACCGCGAGGATGCTCGATTGCGGCGGGTTGATCACGGCCGTGAAGTGCTTGATGCCGAACATGCCGAGGTTCGATACCGAGGTGACGCCGCCCTGGTACTCTTCGGGCTTCAGCTTCTTGGCCCGCGCCCTCCCTGCGAAATCCTTCATCTCGTTGGAGATGGTGGAGAGCGTCTTCTGGTCGGCCTTGCGGATCACCGGGGTGAACAGACCGCCGTCGATCGCCACCGCGACGCCGACCTCGGCATGCTTGAAGCGCAGGATGCGATCCTCGGCCCAGACGGCGTTGGCGGCGGGCACGCGGGTGAGCGCGAGGCCCATCGCCTTGATGACGAAGTCGTTGACCGAGAGCTTGAACAGCGGCTTGCCGTCCTTGTCCTTGCCGGCCGAGCCGTTCAGCGTCTCGCGCAGCTTCATCAGCGCGTCGAGTTCGCAATCGACGGTGAGATAGAAGTGCGGGGCCACCTGCATCGCCTCGGTCAGGCGCTTGGCGATGGTCTTGCGCATGCCGTCGAGCGGCACTTCCTCGAAGCTGCCCTTCTCGTAGAAGCCCTTGACCTGATCGAGGCCGAGGCCGGCCGGAGTGCCGCCGGCGGGCGCCGCCTTCGGGGCGGCCTTCTCCGGCGCGGGCGCGGCGGCGGCCTTGGCCTCCGGCTTGGCCGGCGCGCCGGCCTTGGCGGTCCCGCCTTCGATGGCGGCCTGCACGTCGCGCTGGATCACCCGGCCGTGGGGGCCCGAGCCCTTCACCGCGGCGATGTCGACGCCTTCCTGCTTGGCGATGCGGCGGGCAAGCGGCGAGGCGAAGACGCGGCCGCCGGATTCGGATGGCTGCGCGGCACCGTTCGGCTTGGCGCCCTCGGGCGCCTGATCGACCCGGGCGTAGGAGGCGTGGGCGCCATCCGGCGCGGCGTTCTGGTCGGGGGTGCCCTTGGGCTCGGCGGGCGCGGCCTTCGCCTCCGCACCGCCCTTCGGCGCCTCGATCGTCGCCGGGTCCTCGCCCTCCTCCGCGATCAGCGCGATCAGGTCGTTGACCGGAACGTCGGCCGTGCCTTCGGGCACGAGGATCTTGGCGAGCACGCCCTCGTCGACCGCCTCGACCTCCATGGTCGCCTTGTCGGTCTCGATCTCGGCGATCACGTCGCCGGACTTGATGGCGTCGCCCTCCTTCTTGAGCCACTTGGCGAGATTGCCCTTCTCCATGGTCGGAGACAGGGCGGGCATCAGGACGTTGATCGGCATCGTGTCGTTCCCGAGCGGCCTTGAGAGGGAAGGTCAGTTGAGGGGGTTGTTCGGATCGAGGCCCTCGGCCTCCCACCCGGCGCGAATCCGTTCGAAGGCGTCCTCCTCCGAGCTGTCCGTCTCCAGCGCATAGGCGCGGGCGGCCTGCCGGGCGAGGTCGATGAGCAGGCGGCCCCAGGTCGCCGGATCGTCGAAGGCGCGGCGGAGCGCGACGCTCACGGCCCCGTCGACGATGGAAGCGCGCACGATCTCGATCCCGCCCTGTTCCAGGGCGTCGGGCGGGATCTCCAGCTCTTCGAACTTTTCCGACATCTACTTGTAGCAGACGCTTTTGACGGCCTCGATCACCTCGGCCACGCTCGGCAGGGCCAGCTTCTCCAGGTTGGCCGCATAGGGCATCGGCACGTCCTTGCCGGTCACCCGCAGCACGGGCGCGTCGAGATAGTCGAAGGCATCGACCATCAGGCGGGCAACGATCTCGGCCCCGACGCCGGACTGCGGGAAGCCCTCCTCGACGCAGACGCAGCGGCCGGTCTTCTTGACCGATTCCACCACCGTGGCGCTGTCCATCGGGCGGATCGTGCGCAGGTCGATGACCTCGGCCTCGATGCCCTCCTCGGCGAGCGCCTGGGCCGCCTTGAGGGCGTAGGTCATGCCGATGGAGAAGGAGACGATGGTGACGTCCTTGCCGGGGCGGTGGATGCGGGCCTTGCCGATCGGCAGGACGAGATCCTCGATCTCCGGCACCGGGAAGGACTGGCCGTAGAGGATCTCGTTCTCGAGGAAGATGACCGGATTGGGATCGCGGATCGCCGCCTTGAGCAGGCCCTTGGCGTCGGACGCCGTGTAGGGCGCGATCACCTTGAGGCCCGGCACGTTGGAGTACCAAGCGGCGTAGTCGTGGCTGTGCTGGGCGCCGACGCGGGCGGCGGCGCCGTTGGGACCGCGGAACACGATCGGGCAGCCGAGCTGACCGCCGGACATGTAGAGGGTCTTGGCCGCCGAGTTGATGATATGGTCGATCGCCTGCATGGCGAAGTTGAAGGTCATGAACTCGACGACGGGCTTCAGGCCCATGAAGGCGGCGCCGACGCCGATGCCGGCGAAGCCGTGCTCGGTGATCGGGGTGTCGACCACGCGGCGGGCGCCGAACTCCTGAAGCAACCCTTGCGTGATCTTGTAGGCGCCCTGGTACTCGGCGACCTCCTCGCCCATGACGAAGACGGCCTCGTCCTTGCGCATCTCCTCGGCCATGGCGTCGCGCAGGGCCTCGCGCACGGTCATGGTCTTCATCGGCGAGTCGGCCGGGAATTCCTCCATCACCGGGTCCGGCGCCTTGCTGGTGACGACGGCGGGCGCGGCCGACGCCTTCGGGGCATCCTCGCCGCTCTTGGCGGTGGCGGCGGATTTCTCCGCCATGCCCTCGGCATCCATGTCGGGCGTCGGCGCCGGCGCGCCGCCGTCCGAGCCGTTCGGCTTGCTCTTCCCGCCGCCCTTGCCGCCGCTCGCGGCCGCCGCCGAGACGTCCTCGCCCTCCTCGGCGATGATGGCGATCGGCGTGTTGACGGCGACGTTCTCGGTGCCGTCCGGCACGAGGATCTTGGCGAGCACGCCCTCGTCGATCGCCTCGACCTCCATGGTCGCCTTGTCGGTCTCGATCTCGGCGAGCACGTCGCCGGATTTGACCGGATCGCCCTCCTTCTTCAGCCACTTGGCGAGCTTTCCCTCCTCCATGGTCGGAGAGAGGGCGGGCATCAGGATGTCGGTCGCCATGTGCGCTGCTCTATCGATCCGGGTGCGTCGACGGTCGGGCGCCTCAGGCGCGGGCTTCCAGAAGGATGTCGGTCCAGAGCTCCGACGGATCGGGCTCGGGATCGTGGGTCGCGAAGTCCGCGGCCTCGTTGACGATCTCGCGGACCTTGGCGTCGACGCTCTTCAGGTCGGCCTCGGGCACGCCGTGCGCTTCGAGCAGGCGCTTGCGCACCATCTCGATCGGGTCGTGCTCGTCGCGCATCTTCGAGACCTCGTCCTTCGACCGGTACTTGGCCGGGTCGGACATCGAGTGGCCGCGGTAGCGGTAGGTCTGCATCTCGAGGATGTAGGGGCCTTCGCCCGAGCGGGCGTGGTCGATGGCACGCGCCGCCGCCTCGCGGACCGTGCGCACGTCCATGCCGTCGACCTGCTCGCCGGGGATGCCGAAGGAGAGGCCGCGCTTGGAGAAATCCGTCTGCGCCGAGGCGCGGGCCACCGAGGTGCCCATGGCGTAGCGGTTGTTCTCGATCACGTAGACGACCGGCAGCTTCCACAGGGCCGCCATGTTGAAGCTCTCGTAGACCTGACCCTGGTTGGCGGCGCCGTCGCCCATATAGGTGAAGCTGACCTTGCCGTTCTTCAGGTAGGCGTCGGCGAAGGCGAGGCCGGTACCGAGCGCGACCTGCGCGCCGACGATGCCGTGACCGCCGAAGAACTGCTTCTCGCGGCTGAACATGTGCATCGAGCCGCCCTTGCCGCGGGAATAGCCGCCGCGGCGTCCGGTCAACTCGGCCATCACGCCCTTCGCGTCCATGCCGCAGGCGAGCATGTGGCCGTGGTCGCGGTAGCCGGTGATGTTCTGGTCACCGTCCTCGCCGGCCATCTGCATGCCGACCACGACCGCTTCCTGGCCGATATAGAGGTGGCAGAAGCCGCCGATCAGGCCCATGCCGTAGAGCTGGCCCGCCTTCTCCTCGAAGCGTCGGATCAGCAGCATCTCGCGGTAGGCGTGAAGATCCTCGTCCTTGGTGAACTGCGGGATGTTCGGGGCGGGCTTATGCTGCGGCGCATCCGTTCCCGTCGCGGGTTTCCCCGCCTCGCTGCCCGCACCCATCGGCATCCTCCCGAAAACTCGCTGTTGGAGGGCGTTCTAGGGCAGCGACTTCCGGAAATCGAGGGGAAGGCTGACAGCCCTCAAGTGCTGTTACCGCCACGTTTGCATCGACAACCGAGCGGCAAAGACAGTGCAAATAAATTTCGGCAAATGAATTTTGGGCCAGATCAACTTGAGAGCCTGTTTGACCGGCCGCCGTGTCTTCGTCAGGCAACGGCAAGGCGAGGGAAGGTCCTACTCCCATCCTGAACCCTCATCCTGAGGTGCCGGAGCGGAGGCCTCGAAGGGGGCTCCAGGAATCGCGCGGGATCTGGAGGATCCTTCGAGGCCGCTCACGCGGCACCTCAGGATGAGGGGCGAGATGGGATCACTGCAGTCAAACAGGCTCTGAGAGGAATAAAAATTCACGGATCGATGATCACCACATCGTTGGCCTGGACACGGCCGAGAACGACGCGGGCGCGCTCCTCGAGGAGGTCTCGATCGATCTGATCGCTGCGCAGCAACGAGACGCGATGCTCCCACGTCCCTCGCTCGGCCTTGGCCGCGTTCAACTCCTGGGTCAGCCCGTAGGCCTCGACCTTGAGCACGCGCTTGGCCTCCAGGCCCCGGCTTCCGCTTTCGGCCTGATGCACGAAGTAGCCGACGACGAGCGCCGAGACCGCCCATAGGACGGCGGGGACGACGATGGCGCGGACGCGACGACGAATGACCATGGCGGGCGGGAGAATCGCCCGGTCAAGGTGAAGAAAGCGTTTCCGGACACTGAAACCGTTCCGAAGCGGTTCCGCGCCTTTGGATCCGCGAGGGACGATCAGCGGCCGGCGAGCTGCCGGATGGCGCTGCGGCCGGCGTACAGCGCCTGGGCGCCGAGGCCCTCCTCGATGCGGATGAGCTGGTTGTACTTGGCCAGCCGGTCCGAGCGGGCGAGCGAGCCGGTCTTGATCTGCCCGCAATTCGTCGCGACGGCGAGGTCGGCGATGGTCGAGTCCTCGGTCTCGCCGGAGCGGTGGGACATCACCGCGGTGTAGCCGGCGCGCTGGGCCATATCGACGGCGGCGAGCGTCTCGGTCAGCGAGCCGATCTGGTTGACCTTCACCAGAATCGAATTGCCGGTGCCGGTCTCGATGCCGCGGGCGAGCCGCTCGACGTTCGTCACGAACAGGTCGTCGCCGACGAGTTGGACCCGGTTGCCGATCCGGTCGGTCAGGAGCTTCCAGCCCTCCCAATCGTCCTCGGCCATGCCGTCCTCGATCGAGAGGATCGGGTAATCCTGCGTCAGCTTGGCGAGGTACTCGACCTGTTGCTCGATCGAGCGGGTCCGGCCCTCGCCCTCGTAACGGTAGGCACCGTCCTTGAAGAACTCGGTCGAGGCGCAGTCGAGCGCCAGAACCACGTCGCTGCCGGGCTTGAAGCCGGCGGCGTCGATCGATTCCATCACGAAGTCGAGAGCGGCTTCCGCCGAAGGCAGGTTCGGGGCGAAGCCGCCCTCGTCGCCGACATTGGTGTTGTGGCCGGCCTTCTTCAGCGCGCCCTTCAGGGTGTGGAAGATCTCCGCGCCCATCCGCACCGCGTCCGAGAGCGAGGCGGCGCCGACCGGCATCACCATAAATTCCTGGAAGTCGATCGGGTTGTCGGCATGCGCACCGCCGTTGACGATGTTCATCATCGGCACCGGCAGCACCCGGCCCTGCACGCCGCCGACATAGCGGTAGAGCGGCAGGCCGGCCGTCTCGGCCGCCGCCTTGGCGACCGCGAGCGAGACGCCGAGGATGGCGTTGGCGCCGAGCCGCGCCTTGTTCGGCGTGCCGTCGAGATGGATCATCGCCTCGTCGACCGCGACCTGATCCTCGGCATCCATGCCGCCGATGGCGTCGAGGATCTCGGTCTGCACCGCATCGATCGCCTTGAGCACGCCCTTGCCGGCATAGCGGCTCTTGTCGCCGTCGCGCAGCTCGACCGCCTCGTGGGCGCCGGTCGAGGCGCCCGAGGGAACCGCGGCGCGTCCGAAGGAGCCGTCCTCCAGCAGGACATCGACCTCGACGGTGGGGTTGCCGCGACTGTCGAGAATCTCGCGGGCGGCGATGTTGGTGATCGCGGTCATGGGCGCTCCTGCGGTTGCGTCGCAGCGGGGTCGTCTCACGGATGCCGTCGAGGCCCGCGCGTCCTGCGACGCTCTTGCGAGGCCGGCTTATCCGCCAACCTCGACACGTCGGCAAGCGCCCGGCGACCTGCGAAAGGCAGCCAAGTCCTACAAATTCTCCGAAGGATCGAAATTTTTCTTGAGTCGGCTTGGTCAGCCCGTCCGAAGCCCCGACATTCGCCGCAGGCAATAGGCGGTCGCGGTCGCGACGCGTATAGGCACGCCATGGATTCGATCGAACACCACGCCAAGCAGCTCGGCCGCCCGACGGCGCTCCCGGCCTCGCCGGACGAAGCGCAGCTCGACCGCGTGCCCAACCCGCACGCCGACACCGACTACCTCGCCCGCTTCACCGCGCCGGAATTCACTTCGCTCTGCCCGGTGACCGGCCAGCCGGATTTCGCGACTCTCGTCATCGACTACGTGCCGGATCGTTGGCTGGTCGAGTCGAAGTCGCTGAAGCTCTATCTCGGCGCCTTCCGCAACCACGGCGCCTTCCACGAGGATTGCACGGTCGGCATCGGTCGGCGGCTCGTCGCCTTGCTCGAACCGCGCTGGCTGCGAATCGGCGGCTACTGGTATCCCCGCGGCGGCATCCCGATCGACGTGTTCTGGCAGACGGGCGAGCCGCCGAAATCCGTCTGGCTGCCGGAGCAGGGTGTCGCGCCCTATCGCGGCCGCGGCTGACGCGTCCGTCAGTGCTGCTCGGCCAGCACGCGGACGGTGCGGGCGATCATCTTTTCCTGGGTCTCGATCGGCCCGCCATGGACGACGGCCACGGCTTCGAGCATCCGCTCCAGGTCGTCGCGCTCGGACGGGTCGAGCTTTTCCCGCAGCAGCGGCGCCAGATGGTCGATGGCCGTGTTGGCGTCCGAGGCCTGGGTCGCGGCGTGGCGGATGTAGGACAGGCGCGCGGGCACGTCGTCGTTCGGAGCCACGATCCTGCGCAACTCCGCTTCGATCGCCGCCTCCTGATCCGGCGTCGGCGTGCCGCGAGCGAGCGCCACGAGTTGCATCAGCACGCCGGCCGCGTCGGCGGGATCGCGGATCGCTCGCAACGGGGCCGACCGGAAGGCGGCCTCGCTCTTCGCCCGGAGCTTGGTGTTGCGCCGGTCACCGAGATAGCGGTCGAGTTGCTCCATGCCGTTGCCGTAGATGAAATAGTACATCAGCCCGGTCATGAACGCTCCGACGATGGCTGCGATGACGGGCATGATTCCCCCTGCCTCATTGCGACGCGGCGCAAACTGCCGCGACAATGGGGCTCGTGCAACCCGGACGCTTCTGCGAGGCTCATACGCATCCGGTTGATGACCTCGCCTGTCCTGCATCCTTGCGAGGCGAAGCCGTGGCCAACCAGGGCGCAACCTTTCCGGAGATGTCGCGCCCTGGATCGCTTCGCGGCCGCTCGCGATGACGGAGGATGGCGAAACCCGAAGTGATCGATCGGAAACGGTATCAGAGCCTGTTTGACTGCGGTGCTCCCATCTCGACCCTCATCCTGAGGTGCCGCGTGAGCGGCCTCGAAGGGTGCTCCAGGGATCGCGCGGGATCTGGAGCACCCTTCGAGGCCTCCGCTGCGCTCCGGCACCTCAGGATGAGGGTGGGGCTGGAGCAGGGCTTTCCTCCCGCCTTGCCGTGGCCTGACGAAGACACGGCGGCCGGTCAGACAGGGTTTCACACTTCCTGAAGAAGTCGGGATGTTTTGCGGACAAAGAAAAGGCGGCCGGTTTGACCGGCCGCCCTTCACTCGACCGAAGCTGCCGCCTCAGTAGCCGTAATCGTAGTAGCCGCCGTAGGCCGGGCGGCCGTAATAGCTGTCGCGGGCGTAGGCGTCGCGCGCCGCACCGGCAGCGATCGCACCGGCGGCCAGACCGGCAATGCCGAGACCCACGGCCGCGCCCGTACCGATGCCGCGGCGGCGACCGCCGTAATAGGCCCGCGGACCGTAGCCACCGTGATAGTGGCCGTGAGAATGACCGTAGCCGCGACCGTAGGGACGCGCGTCGGCGGACGTGCTGGTCAGCGTGCCGACGGAAATCAGGGCGGCGGTGACGAGAGCGAGCTTTCGCATAGGATGCTTTCCAATCGAGAAGTGTCTTGACGACGAAACACCGAGCTTGGCCGAATGTTCCCACCGGCGCCGGGCGCCACGAAGACCGTATCCGGCTCGGCCTCCATCCCGAACTGCATTCCGGATAGCTTGCGTCGTCTGAACGAGACCTGAAGCCCATCCGGCGCGCAGGTCTCATACGCCATCCGGTTGATGAGTTCGGCCTCTCCTGCGTCATCGCGAGGCGAAGCCGTGGCGATCCAGGGCGCGCCCTTTCCGGACCGGTCGCGCCCTGGATCGCTTCGCTACCGCTCGCGATGACGGGGGGCGAAACCCGAAGCGATCAAGCGGAAACGGTATCAGGCCTTGGCGAGGCGGTCGAAGGCCATCAGCGTCTCGATCAGGGCGGGCAGGTCGGCGAGCGCCACCATGTTCGGCCCGTCGGAGGGGGCGCGGTCGGGATCGGGATGCGTCTCGATGAACACGCCCGCCACGCCGACCGCAACCGCGGCGCGGGCGAGCACCGCGACGAACTCCCGCTGGCCCCCCGACGTGGCCCCCTGCCCGCCCGGCTGCTGCACCGAGTGGGTGGCGTCGAACACCACCGGTGCGCCGTTCGTGACGCGGGCCATGATCGGCAGCGCGCGCATGTCGGACACGAGCGTGTTGTAGCCGAACGACGCGCCGCGCTCCGTGACGATGACGTTCGGGTTGCCCGCCTGCATCACCTTGGCGGCCACGTGCGCCATGTCCCACGGGGCGAGGAACTGCCCCTTCTTGACGTTGACCGCCCGCCCCGTCGCGGCGGCGGCGAGCAGCAGGTCGGTCTGGCGGCAGAGGAAGGCCGGGATCTGCAGGATGTCGACGGCCTCCGCCGCCCGGGCGCATTGCTCGGCCGCGTGCACGTCGGTCAGGATCGGAAGCCCCAGGCTCTCGCGGATCTCGGCGAAGACCGGCAGCGCCTCGTCGAGCCCGACGCCGCGGGCGGAGCGCCCGGAGGTGCGGTTCGCCTTGTCGAACGACGATTTGAACACGAGGCCGATGCCGAGCCGATCCGCCATCTCCTTGAGAGCGGCGGCGACTTCGAGCGCGTGGTCGCGCCCTTCGAGCTGGCAGGGGCCGGCGATCAGCGCCAGCGGCAGGTGGTTGGCGAAGGCGACGTCGCCGGCTCGGACGACGGGGCTCGGTGCATGTGCGGTCTCGGGCATTCGTCCGCTCTAGCCCGGCCCCGCCGGACGGGAAAGCCTCGCCCCGCGATCGGACCTGCGGGGCGGACGATCCTGCGCCAGACGACAGAGGCTGCCGGCGCTCAGGCCGTCCGCCCGATCGCCGGGATCGCAGCGCAGCACCGCGCCGCCCGTGCGGCCGAGCTGCGGCTCGCCGGTCAGCAGGCTGTCCTCATGCAGGCGCAGGGCAAGCGCTTCGGCGGCGTCCGCGGGAGCGCCGGTCAGCGTCCGCGCCGCGAGGCCGATCAGGACGAAGAAGGCGCGCGGCGGTTCGCGGCGATCCGAGCGGAACAGCAGCCGCCGCGGCGCCGCGCAATCGAGGCTCATCCGGTCGGCATCGACGGCGCGGAACACCACAAGCGATCCGGTGCGCCCGGCCAGCGCGGCGCCGGTCCCCCGGATCAGCCTCACGGTCAGGCCGTCACAGGAATCGGCGCGGGCCGATGCCGCGAGGGCGAGCGTGAAGGCGAGGCCGGCGAGGATCGGGCGCAGGGTCATGCCGCCGTCGATAGCACGGCCGGACGCGCGGCGCGCTCACGCCGTCTCGCCGAGCATCGCGCGGCGCTGGCGATCGAGTTCCTCGCTGTAGCGCTTGAGCGTGTGGCTCTCCGTCAGAAGCCCGATGACCCGGCGGCTCTCCGCACCGTCGAGCACCGCCAGCGCCTCGCTCTCGGCCCCGTCGAAGGCCGCCGCCGCCTGCTTCACGGTCATGTCCGCGAGCAGGAACGCATCCGGGTAGCGAACCACGTCGGCGAGCCGGGGCAACGCGCCGCCGTTCTCGGCCGCCCGGGCATGGGCCTCCGGCACCAGAACCACGCCGGCATAGCGATCCTGCGCATCCACCATGACGACGCGGGAGGGCGAGCCGAGGGGATGGACGTGCAGGAAGGCCGCCATCGGCGTGTCGAGGGCGACCGCGCGGATGTCCTTGCGCATCATCCGCCCCACCGTCAGGCTGCGCATCCAGCCGACATCGTGGGCGCTGCGGATGCTCTCGCCGCGCAGGTGGAAGCGCCAGGTCGCGAAGGAGTAGCCGAAGATTTTCCGCACCGTCAGCGAGGAGGCGATCACCGAGGCGAGAACCAGCGCGGTCACGGGGAAGCTGCCGGTCATCTCCAGGGCGAGGAAGGTCATGGTGAGCGGCCCGCCGACGATCGCGACGGCGAAGGCGCCCATGCCGACCACCGCGTAGCCGACCGGCGCGAGGCTCAGGGCCTCGAAGCCCGGCCAGAGCATCGGCACGAATCCGGCGAACAGGCGTCCGACCAGTGCGCCGAGAAACAGCGAGGCGAAGAACAGGCCGCCGCGAAAGCCCGATCCGATCGACACCGCCGAGGCGGCGGCCTTGGCGACGACGAGCCCGGCGAGCGCGCCGAGTCCGGCCGCCGCGTCCGGCGCGAGATGGACATGGAGCGCGCCGTGCCCCGCCGAGAGCACCTGGGGCGTCGTCGCGAGCGCAAGGCCGCCGACGCACAGGCCGCCGAGGACCGGTCGCAGCGGCGCCGGCAGGCGCGAGGCGCGAAAGCCCCGTTCCACCAGCGTCACCCCGCGCATCAGCAGCACCGCGAGGCCGGCGCAGATCAGTCCGAGGGCGAGGCAGGGCAGCGTGTCGCCTGCACCCACCGCCGTGCCTCTGGCGAGCGCCAGCGCGCCGACATCGACGAGGGCGGCCTGCGGCGCGAGTGCCCGCGCGACGACGCTGCCGCACAGAGCCGCGACGACGACGGGGGCGAGCGTCGCGATGGTGTAGGTGCCGATGATCAGTTCGAAGGCGTAGAAGGCGCCGGTGAGCGGCGAGCCGAAGGCCGCGGCGATCGCCGCCGCCGAACCGCAGCCGACCAGGGTACGCAGGTCCGAGCGGCGCATCTCGAAGGCGAGGCCGAGGCGCGAGGCGATCCCGGCCGCGACCTGCGTGTAGCCGGCCTCCAGTCCGACGGAGGCGCCGCAACCGTTCGAGACGGCGTTCTGCACGGCGACGTCGAGCGAGCCGCGCAGCGACATCCGTCCCCCGTGCAGCGCGTTGGCCTCGATCGGATCGATCACCGGGCGCCTGCGGCTGCGGCTGCCCCGCGTCGAGAGCAGGAGCAGCAGGCCGAGGACGGCCCCACCCAGCGCCGGCGCCAGGAAGGGAAAGCCTATCAGCCCCTCGCCGGGAAGGGCGGTCAGACCGCTGAGGCGCTGGCCCGCGGGGAGCCGATACAGGGCTTCGCGCAGGAACTGGGTCGCCCCACTCATCGCCGCGACGGCGAGGCCGCCGATGCAGCCCGTCGCGGCGGCGAGCAGGACGAGAGCCACCTCGCTGCCGCGGACCCAGGCCCTGAGCCGCACCGGCGCCTGAACCAAGGGGACGGCGGAGGGGGATGGAGACGGACTCATCGCACTCGCGAAAGGCTGGGGCCGGAATCGAGGCCGGTGGGCCATGCGCGCGCGGTCTAGAACCGTGTCGGATCGCTTTGCAATCGAGCATGGTTCCCGAGTGTTCGTTTCGACGCGCTCTTTCGTGCCGAGCCGGCACCCCCTTCGGCACGGAGCGCTCTCGCACCGGTGGATCATCGCCGCGATCCGCCGACAGGTGTGTTCAAGGCGCTTGAAATGCCGCGAGCCTCGGGATAAGTCCCCCCCTCATGGGCCGCCGTAGCTCAGTTGGTTAGAGCACTAGATTGTGGATCTAGGGGTCCCCCGTTCGAGCCGGGGCGGTGGTACCAGAGAATTCCGTTGATGGATCAAGGGGTTGGCATCGAGCCGACCCCTTTTCCGTTTCGACCCTCTCCCCGGGACGCGTCTTGAAGCAGGGAGACGCACGTCGTTCGGCGCTCGGCCGAGAAAGGCAGCGATGAACGACTGGGTGCATGTCGAGACCAGCCTCGTGCCCGGCGGCGGCAAGAGCCTTTCCCTGATGCAGCGAGGCGCCGAGTTCTCGATCGTCGTCGGCACCATCGAGTTGATGAACAGCACCCGCGGCAGTTCGGAGGAAGCCCTGGCCTCTCTGGCCTGCGCGCGGCTCACCGACCGGCCGGCGCCCCGCCTGCTGATCGGCGGCCTCGGGATGGGTTTCACGCTTCGCGCCGCCCTGGATGCGCTGGGACCGGACGCCCGGATCGTCGTCGCCGAACTCGTCCCGGCCGTCGCGGCCTGGGCGCGCGGACCGCTTGCTCCGGTGTTCGACGGCTGCCTGGACGATCCGCGCGTCGAGCTGCGCGAAACGGACGTGAACCGCCTGATTCAGTCCGAGCCCGCGGGATGGGATGCCATCCTGCTCGATGTCGACAATGGTCCGGAAGGGCTGATGCGGCGAGCCAACAACCGGCTCTACGACGCGTGGGGATTGAAGCGGGCACAGTGGGCGCTCAAGCCCGGCGGTACGCTGGGCGTCTGGTCCGGTTCGCCGGATCGCAAGTTCAAGGCGCGGCTCCGGCGCCTCGGCTTCGCCCTCGAAGAAGTCCGCCTCCCGGCGTGCGGTACGAGCGGGCCGCGCCACGTCGTCTGGCTCGCGACGCGGCCTTGAACGCCGTCACCCGCCTATTGCGCGACACTTCCTTCGTCACGCCATTCGGCACGGGCCGCTGATAAGTCGCCGCGTCGATCCCCGCCCGTGCCTGCCGCCTCTTCCCCGATGGTGATGGGCCTGTACCCCGGCTGGGCGGGGCAAAGCGTATCCGGCAATGCGGTCGGCTGCCGTGTCGCAGTAGGGGAACGAGGGCTCTCGTGGCTGATATCGCGGCAGCTACGGACAGAAATGGTTGCGCACGAGATTTCCGCACCATCCCAAGATAAGTAATTCGCAATTGTTATAATTCATTCTGATCAATAACAAATTATATATACCGATTGGAAAATACCTTTGCAAATTGCGTCACCAGTTTCTGGAAGGATATTTCTCATTCCGAGGATGGTCGAAGCCGGTCTATTATCCGATCAATGCCTTGCACAAACATGAATGCGGGGCAAAAATGGCTGAAACATTCGCGACCACCTTCGGTGCTGGGCAGTCTTCGACTGGCCTTTTTACAAATACACCCATAGCCGGGCCGCAATATACGGGCACGAGTCTGACAAGCGGTGCGCAGGAGATCACCGTAACCGGCGCGATCGATCTGCCCGGCAGCACCGTGACGATCGATGCCAACACGGCCAACTTGGTCGGTACCGGCCTCACCGGCACCTATCTCGGTTTCAGCCTGCCTCAGGGGGCAGTCGAGCCGATCTACTATTTCAGCGTCACCGGCGGCAATCTCCAGACGCCCGTCGCCATCTCTGTCACGAATGGCACGATTTCGACCCTGAACGTCGCGAGTTCGGTCGACACGAGTGCGGTCACGGCTCCCGACAGCCCGACCATCGTCTGCTTCGTCACCGGCACGAAGATCGGCACCAACCGCGGCGAGATCGCGGTCGAGGATCTTCAGGTCGGCGACATGGCCGTCACTGCCTCCGGCGCCCTGCGTCCGATCACCTGGATCGGCTCCCGCGAGATCGAGGCCGGGCGCGGCTCGCTCCCCTTCCACCAGCAGCCGGTGCGTGTCCAGGCCGGCGCCTTCGGCCAGAGTCTTCCCACCCGCGACCTCTTCCTCTCGCCGGGTCACCCGGTGCTGGTCGGAGCCGACGCCGACAACGAAGGCGGCGTGCTCGTCCCCGTCATGTGCCTGATCAACGGCACCACCATCACCCGTGAACCGCGCACCGGCGTCACCTACTGGCACGTCGAGCTCGACAGCCACGACATCCTGCTCGCGGAAGGCCTGCCGGCGGAGAGCTACATCGACGGCGGCGACCGCGCCTTCTTCGCGCAAGCCTCCGACCACGCCCTGCACAATCCGGACTTCGTGGCTCCGGGCTGGAACGGGCGCTGCCGTCCGGTGGCGGTGGACGGCGCGGTCGTCGAGGCCGAGCGGATGCGGCTCGACACCGTGTTCGCCACCGTGCTGAGCGGCCCGTGCGCCTGGGACGCGGCCGAGCGGTTCGAGTGGCTGGCTGCCTGAGGCCTCACGCCATAGCCGCGCGGTATCGGCTGCCTCGGTGAAGCCGGTGCCGCGCAAACCAACAGGGCACCGGACGGGTCTCATCCCGCTCCGGTGCTCTCCGTCGTGGAATCAGCGGTCGGCCTTCTCGCCCAGTTCCTCGACCACCGCGCGCCACTGCTGCTGATGCATGGTGCGGCGGGCGATGAGGGAACTCCACATGTCCTTCATGCCGGGATCGTTGGTGGCGTTCGACAGGCGCACCGCCAGCATCCGCCCGGTCGCCTCGGCGAGACGACGTTGCCATACATGTCCGCGGCGATGTCAGGTCCATCGCTTGAAGCGATGGCCCTGGTTTTCTTGGCCAGCCTCAGTCGCCGGCGCCCGCCTCCGCGGGCTCAGAGCCTGTTTGACAGCGGTGATCCCATCTCGCCCCTCATCCTGAGGTGCCGGAGCGCAGCGGAGGCCTCGAAGGGTGCTCCAGGGATCGCGCGGGATCTGGAACACCCTTCGAGGCCGCTTCGCGGCGCCTCAGGATGAGGGTGGGGATGGGAATAGGGCTTTGGCGATGTGCCAACATATCATGGCGCATAGTTTTGGAATTGCTGAGACATAGCCTCATCGCCTACCGGTCGGGCACCGCGAGGCGCCGATCGCGTTCGCTCAGCCCGTGTCCGAGGCGGGCGGCCGCTCAGGCGGCGTTGCGCCCGAGCGTCGAGACCAACTCGCGGATCCGTGCGGACGGCACGGGCCGGCTGAACAGGTAGCCCTGGCCCTCCTCGCAGCCTTCGAGGCGGAGCTGATCGAGCTGAGCCTCGGTCTCGATGCCTTCCGCCGTGGTGGTCATGCCGAGGCTGCGGCCGAGGCCGATCACCGAGCGCACGATCAGCCGCGCGTTGCCGGTCGCGCCGAGGCTGCGCACGAAGGACTGATCGATCTTGATCTTGTCGAAGGGGAAGCTCTGCAGATAGCTCAGGGACGAGAAGCCGGTGCCGAAATCGTCCATGGCGACGCGGACGCCGAGGCGCTTCAGGGTGTGGAGCGTGGCCAGCGTCGCCACGTTGTCGTTGAGCAGGACCGATTCGGTGATCTCCAGCTCCAACCGGTTCGGCGGCAATCCGCTCGCGGCGAGCGCATCCATCACCGCCCGGACCACGGCGGCGTTCTTGAACTGCGCAGCGGAGACGTTGACGGCAACGCCGAGGTTCCCCGGCCACGTCACGGCCTCCGCGCAGGCCCTGCGCAGCACCCATTCGCCGATCTCGCCGATGGTTCCGGTCTCCTCCGCCAGCGGAATGAACTCGGCGGGGGACACGTAGCCCCGCTCCGGGTGGCGCCAGCGCAGCAACGCCTCGCAGCTTGCGATCCGCTGCCGGTCGAGCTTGACGATGGGCTGGAACACGAGTTCGAACTCGCCTTTGCCGACCGCCTGCTTGAGATCGCCCTCCAGGGCCCGGCGCTTGCGCAGCTCCAGGTCCATCTCCTCGTCGAAGAACGACCAGCCGCCGCGCCCGGCGGCCTTGGCGCGGTAGAGGGCGAGGTCGGCACTCTTGAGGAGCTTTTCCGGGCTGGTCCCGTGCTCCGGCGCGAGTGAGATGCCGATGCTCAATCCCACTGCCACCGTGTGGCCGTCCAGCACGAACGGCTGCTGGAAGGCCGCGATCAGGCGGCGGGCCAGCGCGATGGCGTCCTCGCGCACCTGGGAGCCAGCCTGGACGATGGCGAATTCGTCGCCGCCGAGCCGGGCGACCAGATCGCTCTCGCGCAGGCATCCCTGCAACCGTTCCGCGGCACCGCGCAGCAGGCTGTCGCCGACCGGGTGGCCGAGCGTGTCGTTGACCTCCTTGAAGCGGTCGAGATCGAGGCAGAGCGTGGCGAAGCCGATGCCGGCCGCGAGACCGGCGGAAGCCTCCTCCAGGCGCTCGCCGAACACCATGCGGTTGGCCAAGCCCGTCAGCGCGTCGCGGCGCGCCATGGTGATGATCCGCGCCTCCGCCTCGTAGCGCTGGGTCACGTCCTCGTAGGTGGCGATCCAACCGCCCTCGCAGGTCGGCTGCTGCTTGAGCGAGACGATGCAGTCCGTCCGGATCGAGCGGCACAGGGAACCGCTGACGCCGCGCTGCAGCAGCCCCTGCTGCTCCATCAGAAGGTCGAAGGCCCGGTTGTCGCCGGAGGCGGATTCGACGAGCCCGGCCACGTCGCGGATGCTCATCCCCGGCCGCAGCACGGCCGCGTCGATCCCCAGCATGTCGCAGAAGCGGCGGTTGTAGACGAGCAGGCCGCCCTCGGCGTCGTAGAGGCACAGGCCCTGGAGCATGTTGCTCAGCGCCGCGTCGAGCTGGGAATTGCCGCGCTTGAGCTGGTCCTCCTGCTCCTTGAGCAGGGACACGTCGCTGCACACGGCCACGAAGCCGCCGTCGCGCGTCGGGCTGCGGCTGATGCGCAGCCAGCGCCCGTCGCCGGACCGCGTCTCGGCGGTCGCGGTGGCGTTGCCCGGCATGGCGAGCAGGGCGTCCGCAACGGCCGAGCCGCGCAAGCCGGACAGGGGATGATGGCTCGTTTCCGCCGGATCGAGACCGAGCAGCGAGGCCGCCCGGTCGTTGGCCAGCGCGATCCTGCCGGCGGCATCGACGACGACGATGCCCTCGATCGAACCCTGCACCGCGTCGGCCAGCAGCCCCTGGGCCGAGCGGCGCTGTGCCACCTCCTCCTGCATCATGGCGGCGATGTTGCCGCGCATCACCGCCATCGCCCGCAGCAGCGCGCCGAACTCGTCGTCGCCGCCCTCCGGCACCGTGACGGTCAACTCGCCCGCGGCGATCCGGCTCGCGACCGTCGAGGCGTCGGCCACGGGGCGCACGATCTGCCGCGACAGCAGCAGCGCGACGATGCCGGAGAGGAGGATGGCGAGCACCGTCGCACCGATGCTGAGCCGCATGTCGCGCGCGACGATCGCGCGGGCGGTCTGACGGTACGAGAAGCCGTCGCCGGCGGTGAAGTTGATGAGCAGGTCGATATGCTGATCGGCCACGGCGGCGTGGGCATCGAGCGCCTGCCAGACGTCCGACGTCTGTCGGTCGGGGCCGAACTCCCGCCGGGCGGCGAGCCAATGGGACACGGCGTCCTTGGCCGCCGAGGCCTCCCGCCCGGCACGCTCCGACTGCGCGCGCTCGGCGGCGACCTCGAGATCCTCCTCGAAGGACTTCGTGAGCGCCTCGATCCGCGCCTCGAGGGTACGTCGATCCCCCTCGTCGCCCGCGAGCCGGGCCCGGGCCACCGCCGCCTGAAGCGCCGCGAGATCGGCAGCGGCGGCGCGCGCGTAATTGATCGACATCAGCGAGCGATCGTAGGTTTTGTCGACTAGCGAGCCCGTGGTCATGATGCCGAACGCGGCGTATCCGCCGAGCAGCGCCGTGATCGCGCTCAGCATCAGGAAGGCGAGCAGGATGCGCCCGCGGATGGTGCGCCCGCCGCGCAGGACCGCGTCGGCGACGCGCCACCGTACAGAGCCCGTGGGAAGGCGTGAGACATTCATGGGGCAGCCGTTCGCTTCACGGCGCGAGCCTGACCGGCAATCGTTAAGGTAATTTCCCAGATCTGCGATTTTCCGGATGGCCGGCAGGCTTCGCGCGGTGCCGTTAATGTGAACGCAACCTCAGCACTGGAAAAATGAAGGACAGGCGCGCGCGGGGGCGCCTCGACAACGGGGAAACGGGATGTGTGACGCGCTCCGGACAGAGGCGGTCGCGCCGAGGCGCGCGGGTGCCGCTCTGCTGCTCGCCGTCCTCGCCGCTTCGGGAACCGCCTGGGCGCTGACCGGCGATGCGGCCCCCTACCGGGTGACGCAGAAGGGGCGGGCTTTCGCGCCGGGCTCGATCTTCATGCACGCCGGCCAAGCCATCGAGATCGTCAACGACGACGGCGAGCTCATCCACCACGCCTATCTCGACAACCCGAACTTCAGCTTCGACACCGGGGAACAGAGGCCCGGAAGCAAGACCGTCGTGGCCTTCCCGCGACCGGGGCAGTTCACCATCCTGTGCGGCATCCATCCCAAGATGAAGCTTCTCGTCGCGGTGAAGTAGGCCCAGGTTCGCGCGGCGATCGACACGGTTCCGCCGACGCTCGAAGAGTCCGTTTCCGGTCGAGGATTCGCTCGCAGCGCGCCGAGGGCTTCGTTCTGCACGCTGCCCTGCCTGCATTTTTACTCGGCTTTAAGCTCAAGCCACCAAAATCGACGCTGTCGAGGTTGGAATGGCGCGGACATTCGTGGGGGCGGTCGCGGCCCTCCTGACGATCCTTGCGGGAGGCTGGGCGGTCGCGACGACCGGTGAGCCGGACCGTTCGGCGGACCTGGTCCCGTACCGGCGCCCGGATGCCATCCCGTTTCCGCAGGAGAACCCCTACCGGGCCGCCAAGGCCGAACTCGGCCGCGCGCTGTTCTTCGATCCGATCCTGTCGCGCAACGGCGAGCGGACTTGCGCCACCTGCCACGTTCCGGGACAGGACTGGACGGATTCGACCCCCCGCGCGCCACGCAGCGACGGCGGCCTCATGGATTTCCGGACGCCGACGCTGCTCAACGTCGCCTGGACGGAGGGGATCTACGGCTGGGACGGCAAGTTCCGCGGGCTCGAATCGGTCGCCCGCACGCCGCTGACCGCGCCCGGCAACATGAACATGCCGCCGGAGGAGATGGTCCGGCGGCTGTCGGCGGATCCGACTTATGTCGCGGCGTTCAGGGAGGCGTTTCCCGAGACCGCTGCGGACCAGCCGCCGGTCACGCCGACCCGCGTCGAACAGGCGCTCGCCACCTTCCAGCGCCTGATCGTCGCCGGTCGGGCGCCGTTCGACCGTTGGGTGGAGGGCGACGCGGGGGCGATCTCTCCCGCCGCCCGGCGGGGCTTCGATCTGTTCAAGGGCCGCGCCAACTGCGCCGCCTGCCATTCCGGCTGGAACTTCACCGACGGCTCGTTCCACGACATCGGCGTCGCCCCGGACGGCAATCCCGGGCGAGGCCGCTTCTTCCCGACCTCGACCGCCCTGCGCCACGCCTTCAAGACGCCGACCCTGCGCAACGTCGCCCGGCGCCCGCCCTACATGCACGACGGATCGCTCGCGACGCTGGCCGAAGTCATCGACCTGTACGACCGCGGCGGGATCGACCGGCCGAGCCGCTCCCCCGACATCCGCCCGCTCCACCTCACCGCGCAGGAGAAGGCGGACCTGATCGCCTTCGTCGAGACCCTGAACGACGGCGGTGCCGATGGGGCGGCTTCCCAGCCGATCACCTCCACCCCGCCGCGTCCGTGACGGCAGGGCCGGTCAGAACCGTCAGTAGTTGACGGTCGCGCGCAGACCCAGCACCGTGGCGTTGCGCAGGCGCCGCCCGCGCTCGTCGGAGAGGCCGCCGCCGGGGCGCATGACGTATTGAAGATCCGGCTGTAAGGTGAGGCCGGGCAGAAGCTCCGCCTGATAGGTCGCCTCGAACACCGTCTCGCTGCTGCGCAGCGATCCCGCTCCCGAGAAGACGAGCGTGTCGCGGTCGAAGGCGCGGGCGGCCGGGCTGATGCGGGAATGGATCACGCCGAAGCCCAGCGTGTCGTTCGGGCGGCCCGCAAAGAGACCTCGGTAGGCGAAGCCCGCATCCACGTAGAGGTCGATCAGGTTGCGGTCGCTCGGCACGGCCGAGAACCGCGCGAAGATCGAGGCGCCCCGGTTCGGCGCGCCCGTCTCCCGGTAGATCGTCTGGTCGAGGATCACGTAGAGCCCGGCATCGCCGCGGAAGCGCCGGGCGATGCCGCTGGCTTCGGGGTCGGCGAGCAGCCGCCCGCGCACCTCGTCGAGGCGCGGACTCTCGAAGCGGCCGAAATGATACCAGCCGCCGAGCGTCGCGGTGCCGGGCAGCCCTTCCGTGCCCGGAAAACTCCGATAGGCGTAGGCCACCTCGCCGATCAGCAGGGCGGGGTCGTCGACGCGAAAATTCGTGCCGGTGCGGTTGCGCCGCTCCGGATCGGTCTCGTCGCCGAGCGGCGGCGTGCCGGCCGGATCGCCGTTGAACAATCCGCCCTGGAAGGAGAGCTGCGCGGTCGGCTCGTATTTCAGCCGGATGGCGGGGGTCGCCAGCGGGTAGATCGGGCCGCCGCTCGGCATCGCCACGGCGCCGACATTCGGCCAGCCGAAGCCGGCATTGACGAACACCACCGCCGTCTGCGCGATGGCGAACTCGGTATCCGCCGAGATCTGCCCGACCTTCACCGAGAACCGGTCGTCGAAGAAGCGCTGCTCGATCCACAGCTCGAACAGCCGCGTCGAGGGCAGCGCCTCGATGCCGCTCACCGTCGTGAGGTTGTTGACGAAGCGCCGCGACAGGCCGTGGCCGTGGATCTGGAAGAAGTCGGTGTGGAAGCGCGCGCCGCTCCACCCTGCGAATGTGTCGAGGTCGATGTCGAGGGAGGCATCCAGGCGGCCGCCGAAGGTCGCCCCCCGGTGCAGGCCGCCCGACACGTTCGACAGGCCCTCGCCGATATAGGTGAGAACGTAGGTGATCCCCCGCTGCGCGAGTGCGGCGCGCAGGCCGAACGGATCGCCGTAGGGCCCGAGAACGTCCTGGATCGAGCCCTCGTTGGTGACGGAGACCTGATCCGAGGTCCGGGACTGGGCGATCGCCGTCTGCGGATCGCCGCCGGCTCCGGTCAGGGGAAGGGCGAGCGGCAGGGGCAGCGGCGCCTGCGCGCTCGCCGGAGCGACGGCCATGCCCAGGACGCCGGCGAGGACGAGGCTCGCTCGCAACGGAACGACTCTCCTGCGTCGGCACCCTGCTGTCACGTCCGCTCTCAAAACATCGCTCGGCTGCGGCTCAGTGTCTCTCACGAAACTTCCGCTGCGCCGACGCGCCCGAAGGGAAACGATCGGTGACCGGGAGTTTCGTGAGGCATTCTCATACCGCTTTCCACGCGAGCGACGATCCCCCGTTGGGGGCGGCTCGGGCGGGACGTGTCGAATGATACTCAAGCAGGGTCGAATGACAGCCCTGCGAACGACGTCTTTCGGTCATCGGGCGAAGGTGTCGCCGCGTTCGGTCAGGCTTGCTCGATGCCGAGCACCTTCATGCGTGAACGCAGCGTCGTGGGTTTCAATCCCATCAGCGCGGCCGCGCCGCCGGCTCCGGACACCTTCCCGCCGCTCATTTGCAGGGCCGCCTCGATCTCGCCCCGGGCACGGGAGCGACGCTCGTCCTCGGTGAGAGGGCGGGCGGCGGCCTCGGGAGGCGGGCGCGACGGCGCCGCCGGACCGGCAGGACACGGCTCCGGCAGATCGAAGCGCAGGCGTCCCCGCTCGGCGAGGATGGCGGCACGCTCGATCACGTTTTCCAACTCGCGCACGTTGCCCGGCCAATCGTAGCGGGCGAGGCGGCGGGCATCGGCCTCGGTCAGGCGCAGATCGGACCGGTTGAGGCGCCGTGCCGCGCTTCTGAGAACGTGCTGCGCGATCAGCGGCACGTCCTCGCGCCGCTCCCGCAACGGGGCGGAGGCGATCGGAAAGACGTTGAGGCGGAAGTACAGGTCCTCGCGGAAGCGCCCGCGGCGCACCTCCTCCTTCAGATCGCGATTGGTCGCGGCGATCAGCCGGACGTCGACGGCCCGGGTGCGCTCCTCGCCGACGCGCTCGAACTGGCGCTCCTGCAGCACGCGCAGCAGCTTGCCCTGGAGGTCGAGCGGGATTTCGCCGACCTCGTCGAGGAACAGCGTGCCGCCGTCGGCGAGTTCGAAGCGCCCGATCCGGTCGCGCAGGGCCCCGGTGAAGGCGCCCCTGGCATGGCCGAAGAACTCGCTCTCGAACAGGTCGCGCGGGATCGCGGCGCAGTTCACGCGAATCAGGGGCCGGGTGCGACGCCGGCTCGCCTCGTGGATCGCCCGGGCGATCAGTTCCTTGCCGGTCCCCGATTCCCCGGTCACGAGGACGGTGGCGTCGGTGCCGGCCACCAGATCGATCTGCCGCAGCACCGCCTCGGCGGCCGGACTGCGGCCGATGATGCCCCGATGCCGGCTCTCGGCCCGGATTTCCTCCTTGAGGTAGGCGTTCTCCTCCTCCAGGCGCTCGCGCAGGGAATCGACCTCGGCGAGCGCCGATCTCAACCGCTCCTCCGCTTCCCGGCGCTGGCTGACGTCGCGGAACACGATCACCGCACCGAGCAACCGGCCGCACTCGCGGATCGGCGTCGAGGTGTACTCGACGGGAAAGCAGGTGCCGTCCCGGCGCCAGAACACCTCGTCATCGACCTGATGCACGGCGCCGTCGCGGAAGGCGGCGTAGATCGGGCAGTCGTGGTGCGGGTAATGCGCGCCGCCCGCACGGGTGTGGTGGACGGTGGCGTGCATGTCCTTGCCCACCAGATCGGCCGAGTTCCAGCCGAGCATGCGCTCCGCCGCCGGGTTGACGAAAGTCGTCACGCCCTCGGCATTGACCCCATAGATCCCCTCCCCCGCCGCCCGCAGGATCAGGCGGTTGCCGCGCTCGATATCGCGGAAGATGCGCTCCATCCGCTGCCATTCCGGCAGGCCGGCGCGCATGTGCTCCTCCGCCTCCCGGTCGATGCGGCGGCGCTCGCGCGCATCGAGATCGGAGAGCGTCACGAGAATCCGGATCGGCTCGCCGGAGAGCAGGGAGGCGGAGTATTCGAGCCGCAGCGCCCTGCCGGCACCGTGGCGGGGCGTGAGTGCGTGCGTCCACCACTGCCCCTTGGCGAGCACCCCTTGCGTGAACACGACGAGAGCCGGCCGCTGATCCGGATGCAGGGCGCTCACCGACATCGACCGAAGATCGGCGTAGGTATGACCGAGCAGCCGCGCGGCGGCCGGGTTCGCGGCGGCGACGCGGTCGGTGAGCGGCTCGAACACGAGCATGGCGTCCCGGTTCTCCGCGAAGGCCGGACCGTAGGGCGCGGGTGACGGTTGGACCGAGACGGTTTCAGGCACGACGAGATCTCGCGAACATATGACGAAATCTCGTCATACACGAAATCTCGTAGTTCTGCTCCTTGACGCCAACAACCTGCATTCATTCATTTTTCTCGACGAGGATCGCGTGGCATGCCGCTTGCGCTTCCTCAAGCAGCGCGACCTTCGGCTCAGGGCGGCCCTGCCCGCAGCGTCGCTTCGAATTCCGCCTCGGCCTCAGGGCCGGCGGCGGTGCGGCCGTTCGGATGCCGAGCCCCCAAGGCAACCGGACGGCCAACACGAATGCAATCCGTCCGAGACAGACAGGGAGAAGAGCGTGAAGCGCGAAGACCTGACCGAGAAGCTCCTCGACATCAAGCGCGAGAAGGGTTGGACCTGGAAGCACATCCAGGAGGCGATCGGCGGCCTCTCGCCGATCCTGATCACCGCCGCCTGCATGGGCCAGATGAAGCTGCCGAAGGCGCAAGCGAAGAAGGCGGCCGAGCTGTTCGGCCTCAGCCAAGCCGAGGAGCGGATGCTGAACGAGGCGCCCTATCGCGGCTCGATCCCGCAGATGCCCCCGACCGATCCGCTCATCTACCGCTTCTACGAGCTGGTGATGGTCTACGGCACGACGTGGAAGGAGTTGATCCAAGAGGAATTCGGCGACGGCATCATGTCGGCGATCGATTTCAACATGACCATGGAGCGCGAGCCCAACAACAAGGGCGACCGGGTCAAGCTCGCCATGTCGGGCAAGTTCCTGCCCTACAAGTACTACGGCAACGAGGAGGGCGTGCCGGATTACGGCTTCAAGGAGCCGTGAATCCGGAGGGGCAACCCCGCCTCACCGGCAGTACCGGCTGCCGGTGACGGTCTTCTGCATGGCACGAACGAAAGCGGGCGCCTCGATGAGGCGCCCGCTTTCGTTTCATTCGGATGCTGGCTTCGAGGCTCAGAGGCCGCCGAACTTGTAATTGAAGCCGGCGCGGATCAGGCTGCCCTCGGTGGAGAAGCGCGAGGTGTAGGAGCCCGGCGGGATCGCGGCGGTCTGGTTGACCAGGACGTTGCGGCTGCCGAGGTCGTAGCGGATGTACTCGGCCTTGATCGTCACGTCGGACTGGATGCCGAGGAGCCGGCCGAAGGCGAAGTAGTTGAGGAAGCTGTCGGCCGGGATCGCGTACTCGATGCCGCCACCGTAGTTGTAGCCGGTCTCGAAGATCCTGCGGCCACCGCCGGCGTACTGCAGGACGGTCGCACCCGGATTGTAGAACTCGGCGCTGTAGTCGACCTGACCGAAGGCGAGACCGCCGGTGCCGTACACGAGGAACCGGTCGAAGGCGTAGCCGAGGCGGCCGTTCACGGTGCCGAGGAAGTTGAGGTTCTGCGTATAGACGCTGGCGTTGCCGACGGTCGGGTTCGGCGTGCCGTAGAAGCCGGTGCGCTTGTCGAGGTCGAGCCAGGTCACGTCGAAGGCGAGGCCCGCGACGAAGCCGGAGCCCGGCGTGAACTGATAGTTGTAGCCGAAGCCGCCGCCGATGCGGGAGAAGCCGTCGACCTCGCTCTTGAGGGACGCGGGACGGCGACCGGCGGCCACGTTGGCGGCGGTGAACGCGTCGTTGCCGCTGGTGCGGATGTTGGTGTTGTCGGTGAAGGCGTAGCCGGTGTGCAGGCCGGCGTAGAAGCCGGTCCAGGTGAAGACCGGGACCGGGGTGAAGGCGATCGGCGGAGCCTCGCGGCGCGGCAGGTCGGCGGCGCCGGCCGCGGTGGTCGCGAGGGCCGCGGCGCAGCCCAGAAGGAATGCTCTGATCACGGGTGGATCCGCCTTGTGCAATGCTGATTTCTGGGCCGGACGCTACCAGCGATGCGGCCAAGCTGCCTATGACTTTCCAGCAACACGCAGCGAAGATGCCGCGTGAGTTGCATTTACGCAGCGTTGAACCTCCGAACTCCCGAAGTCGAGCGGCGGAAAGAACATCGTTTCGAAGCAAAGGTTCCCCTTACCGGAAATTTCCCGACGCAGGCCGCGGGTCCGGCCTTGACCTGCGGGATGGAGGGATGCTTGTGGCCCGCAAGCCCCCGTCCGGCCAACGGTGCCATCCTCGGAGCGCCGCTCACCATGCCGGGCCGTTCCCGCGCGCGATGTCCGCGACCGGCGGGTCCAGCGGGTCGATGGAGGCTCAACCGTGAAGCGCTCGCGCCGCACCAAGATCGTCGCAACCCTCGGCCCGGCATCCGACACGCCGGAGATGATCGAGAAGTTGTTCCACGCCGGTGCGGACGTCTTCCGCATCAACATGAGCCACCTGGCCCGCGAGAAGCTGCCCGAGCGGATCGAGGTGATCCGCACGATCGAGCGCGAAGCCAAGCGCCCGATCGGCATCCTCGTCGACCTCCAGGGCCCGAAGCTGCGGCTCGGCACCTTCGCCGGCGACGCCGCCGTGATCGAGAACGGCCAGACCTTCGTGCTCGATTCGGACCCGGCGCCGGGCAATGCCGATCGCGTCTACCTGCCCCATCCCGAGATCCTCTCGGCGCTCGAACCCGATCACGGAATCCTGATCGACGACGGCAAGCTCCGCCTCGTCGTCACCGAGGTGAGCGAGGGCCGTGCCGTCACCCGCGTCGAGGTCGGCGGCCGCATCTCGAACCGCAAGGGCGTGTCGCTGCCGCACACGGTGCTGCCGCTGCCGGCGATGACCGAGAAGGATCGCGGCGATCTGGACGCGGGCCTGGCGGCCGGTGCCGACTGGATCGCCGTCTCCTTCGTGCAGCGTCCCGAGGACGTGGCCGAGGTGAAGAAGGTGGCCGCCGGGCGCGCCCTGGTCATGGCCAAGATCGAGAAGCCGCAGGCGCTGTCGCGCCTCGACGAGATCATCGAGATCTCCGACGGCATCATGGTCGCCCGCGGCGATCTCGGCGTGGAGATGCCGCTCGAACAGGTGCCGGGCGTGCAGAAGCGCATCACCCGCGGCGCGCGCCGGCTCGGCAAGCCGGTCGTCGTCGCGACGCAGATGCTCGAATCGATGATCATCGCGCCGGTGCCGACCCGCGCCGAGGTCTCGGACGTCGCGACGGCCGTCTACGAGGGTGCGGACGCGGTGATGCTCTCGGCCGAGAGTGCCGCCGGTCAGTTCCCGGTCGAGGCGATCGCCACCATGAACCGCATCGCCGAGCAGGTGGAGCGCGACGCGCTGTACTGGTCGATCCTGATGGCGCAGCGCTCCGAACCGGAGCCGACCGCCTCCGACGCCATCGCCGCGGCCGCGCACCAGATCGTCGATGCGCTCGGGCTGCGCTCGATCATGGCCTGGACCCATTCGGGCTCGACGGTGCTGCGGGTCGCGCGGGCGCGGCCCAACGCCAGCGTCATCGCCCTGACGCCGAAGCGCGAGACGGCGCGCCGCCTGACCATGGCCTGGGGCGTGCACCCGATCGTCACCAAGGACGCGAGCGACGTGGACGACATGGCCTTCCGCGCCGCGAAGTTCGCCGTGCGCGAGCGCTTCGCCGAGATCGGCGACCGGGTGATCGTCGTGGCGGGCGTGCCGTTCGGCATTCCGGGCGCCACCAACATGGTGCGCATCGCCTTCGTCACCCGCGAGCACGCCGAGCGGGCCTGAGCGTCCGCGCGAAGCGAACCGGAGGCCGCTCAGGCCTCCGGCCAGGGAAAGCGGATGTTGCCGTCGCGCAGGCCCGCCAGCACCACTTCGACCCCGCCGGACTTGACCATCCATTCGAGCCGGTGGTCGCGGTACTCGCGGCGTCGCCCGCCCGTCGTGTAGAGGTCGGAGGCGGCGGCCATCTTCTCCGCCGCGGCGTCGAACTCGGCGAAGGTCGCCGCCACGGACGGGCGCTTCCCGATCCGCGCGTGCCAGCGGGCGAGCGCCGTGCCGGGCTCCGGCCCCAATCCGTAATGCACCGAGCGGTTGACCATCGGCGCCGCCGCGGCGTCGGCCCAGCCGAAGCGTTCCCCGCCGAACCACTCGGCCGCGCCGAGGCGTTGCGAGAGCCAGGCTTGCAGCGTGCGCGTCTGCGCCGCCGCCCGAGCCCGGAGATGGTCGGCCAGTTCACCGGTGGCGCGGCGGAACCACAAAACCTCGCCGAAACCCCAGTTCACCGCCTCGTACTGCGTGTCGCAGATCTCCTCGGTCAGCCGGGCGAAGGCGCGGGCGGCCGGATCGCGCGGCAGCAGCGGCGGTTCGGGCCAGCGCTCCTCGACGTATTCGAGGATCACGGTCGATTCGAAGATCGACACGTCGCCGTCGATCAGCACCGGCACCTCGGTGCGGGGGTTGGCGGCGGCGAAGGGGCCGTCGCCGCGGCCGGTGCCGAAGCTCTCGGGCAGTTCCGCCTTGAACGGCACGCCCTTCTCGCGAAGCGCGATCTTGATCTTCTGGGCGTAGGAGGAGAGCGGATGCTCGTAGAGCAGCATCGGGGATTCCCGTCTGGAAGACCCCGACGTGGCGCGGTCGCCGGCGGCGTCAACGGGCGGTGGACGGCATCTGCGTCGCGGAGCCGGTGAAGCGCGCCGCGGACAGGACCGCCGGCTCCGGCCGCGTCGAGAACCGGCTCGCCGCGAGCGCGATCGGCCGGCCGTGCAGGGCGTCGGCCGGCGGCGTCTCGTCGGGACGCGGGCGTGCCAGCGCCACCCTGACGGGGACGGTCGGCGAAGCGGGTTCGGACACGCCTTGCATCGCCGCGAAGAACAGGCCGCGGACCTGTTCGCGCGGGTTGGCGTCGGCCGGGACGAGGTGCGTCGCGGTGGCGCTCTCGGTGGCAGGCTCCGCCGGTGCTTCGGCGGCCGCCTCGGCCACATGCGCCATGCCGCCAAGTCTCTCACCGTCGAGGGAGGCGAGTTGCACCGGGCGCTGCGGCGGCAGCGGGATGGTCAGCGCGGCGGCGACCACGGCCAGTTCCGAGGGACGGCGCGGCGGCAGCGGCGCGACCACCGCCTGCTCGATCTCGCCGGTGAGCAGTTCCTTCGCCGAGGCACCGTCGCGGCGCGGACTCGTTGCGCGCAGGGCCTCGGAGGCGTTCGGCGCGGCATAGGCCATCGCCTGCGCGGCGCCAGCCCCGTCGGCGGGATCGGCACTCGCCACGGCGATGCTCGGCTTCGTCCGCGCCTTCGACGGAGCGGGCGCGTTGGCGAGCGCCGCCGGCGGCGCGTCGGCCGCGCTCCCGCCGCCGAACAGCGAGGCGAAGAAGCCCTTCAGGCCCGGCCCGTCGTCGATCTCGTCGGCGCTGGCGACGGCGGTGTAGCCGAGCACGGTGCCGCCGCGGGCCAGGATCTCGGCGCGGGCCTCCTCGTAGCGGCCGAGCGGCTTGCCGTCGGCGGGCAGGTGGACGGTCTTGCCGTCCGGGAACAGGCGGGCGAGCTGGTCGTGGCTCATGCGCGGCCAGGAGCGCACCGAGCCCACATCGAGATGCACGAAGGGCGAGCCGGAGCGGGGATACCAGCCGACGCCGCCGCGCTGCATCCGCATGCCCGTCGCGCGGATCTGGTCGATCGAGGCGTCGGTCATGAAGAAGTCCATGGCCTTGCCGAGCATGTGCTGGCTGGTCTCGGCCACGCCCGACGAGCGGCGGCGCAGCATTCCGTTGGTCTTCGGGCTTCGGTAGCCGCAGACGATGCGCAGGGGCGCGGTCGAGCCGATGGAACGCTGGGCCTCCCACACCACGTCGAACAGGCGCGGGTCCATCTTGACCGATTCGTTCTCGCGCCAGTCGCGCAGGAGCCAGTTGAGCTGGTCGAGGGCGGCGCGGTCGTAGCGCCCGTCCCGCTTGAACGTGACGGTCAGGCTCTCGCCCGTGTGCTCGTGCACCATGGAGAGGCTGCGGGTGTCGCCGTTGGCGACGGCGTTCTGCGTCTCGGCCGTGCCGGCCAGCAGCAGGGCGGCCATGGCGCCGGCCGCGGAAGCGGCACGCTTCAGGCGAGAGGCCGGCGGCACGATGCGGCTCGACGTCAGGCGGTCCCGGATCGTGCGCAGCATGGTCCTTACCCTCGCGGGACGGCCGCGGCGTCGGCGACGTCGCGGTGGGCGCAAAGGTGGCTCGATGACCGGGAAAGGCGGGTCGTCGGGGCCCGTGCTGCTCGCCGTCTCCCGCGACGGCTACGGGCCAACCGTGGCAAAAAAGAGCCTCGCAAGGGCGCAGCCGCACGCTGTCCCGCGTGCCGTGTCGCCTCCCCCGATCTGCGCGGGAATCGACGCGACGATTCCGCCTACCAGTAGCTGCGCTGCGGGTATTCGTAGGCCTGTCCGCTCCACGGGTCGCCGAACATGTCGGGCGCGCGGCGCGGGACCCGGGGACGCTCGCCGCGCACCTCGCGGGTGGTCGCATGGGCCGACGCGTTGCGGGAGGCTTCCCGACGCGTGTTCCGCGACGCGTCCGCCGCCGGGCGCTTGCCGGCCGCGGGCGCCCTCGCCACGGCGTCGGAGCGGGCGGCGAGGCCGAGGGCGACCTTCATCGGCCCGTCGTAGCCGTAGAGGTCGGGCAGCGTGCGGTAGGAGCCGAGATCGTCCACCTCGGCGGTGAAGTAGGCGAGATGGACCGGCAGCTTCTCCGGCAGGCGCAGCGTCCGCTCGCCCTTGCCGACCAGCTTCTTGAGCCGCTCCTCCGTCCAGTTCGGAAGCACGGCGTCGGCGAAGCGGAACGGGTCGTCCACGCGCACGCAGCCGTGGCTGAAGGCCCGGGTCGAAGCCGAGAACAGCGAGCGGTTCGGCGTGTCGTGCAGGTAGACCGAGTGCTGGTTGGGGAACATGAACTTGATGAAGCCGAGCGCGTTCCGCTCGCCCGGCGGCTGGCGCAGGGAGACCGCGTTGCCGCGGCGGACCACCTCGAACCCGGCGGTGCGGCCCGAGGCCAGCATCTGCTTGAGGATCGAGGGCGGCACGTACCAGGACGGGTTGACGACGGCGTATTCCATCATCCCCGAGAAGATCGGCGTCGGGCTCGTCGGCTTGCCGACGATCACGCGGGCCTCGTCGCGAAGCGAGCCTCCCCGAAACACCTTCAGCTTGTATTCCGGCACGTTGACGAAGACGTAGTCCGGCCCGAGCTCGGCCGGCAGCCAGCGCCAGCGCTCCATGTTGACGAGGATGTCGGCCTCGTTCGCGCTCGTCTTCGACAGGCCCGGATTGGCGAGTGCGGCGACCGTGGCGCGCGTCAGCGTGCCGCTGGCGGGCAGACCGCGGCTGCGTTGGAAGCCCTTCACCGCATCGGCGACCGCACGGTCGTAGGTATCGGGTTCGCCGGGCGCGGCATCGAGGGTGCCGGCAGCGCGGGTGTCGAGGCCGAAGCGGCTGCGCAGAAGCGGCACCCGCGGATCGCTCATGCCGAGCTTGAGCACCGGCCCGTCCGGGAGCTTGACGCTCGCCACCCCTTGCGTCCGGCCCGCCTGGAGGCTGGCGAGACGCTTCCTCAGGGCGAGGTAGCCCGGCTGGCGCGGGTTGTAGCCTTGCAGCACGTCCCCGGCCTGGGTGCCCGCCGCGGCAAGGCGAGGCAGCACGGTGTCGGCCGGCGGCAGATCGAGATTCGGCGTGATGAGCTTCGAGATCGAGGCGAGGTTGACCCGCCCGCCCCGGGCATCGCGGGCGTAGAGGGCGAGCGCTGCCGAGAGCTTCAGGTCGGCCTCGGCGATCTCCGCATCGGTGTCGGGGCGGCTGAGCTTGCCGATGGCCGGCACCGGATAGGCGTTCGGATCGAGCCCGTCCTCCGCCGCCGCGCGCAGCCGCGCGATCGCCGCGTTGGCGGCGGCGTTGAAGCTGCCGTTTTCGATCCAGACCGGCTTGAAGTCGCCGAGCGCGTAGAAGGCCTGGATCGCCTCCCTGTCCTTGCCGGTCAGCCGATGCAGAAGCGGCGCGGCGTCGTTCAGGCGGGCGTAGACGGCCGCGGGCAGCGGCTCGCTCGGCGCCACCGGAGCGGGCGGCCCTTCCGCGGCGGGCGCGGGAGCCGGGGCCCCGGACGGTGCCGGTGCCTCGACGGCGGGCGCGGCTTCGACGGCCGAATCCGACGACGACGTCTCGCCGGCCGGATCGACCGCGGCCTTGCGGATGATGGAGCCGGCATCCGCAGCGGCGGCCTCCTCGGCCCGGGCCGCGGAGGCGTGGCTGAAGGCGAGGAGGGCTGCGAGCGCGACGGACAGGCCCCGCGCCGCGCTTCGTCCGGCTCCCGATGCAGCGCGCATGGCGGCAACTCCCTGGATACGGCCGAGACTGCCGCAACTCTGCTTAAAGATCATCGACGACGGCGCCACCGTGCGCAACCACACGGCCAAGCCGGGCACCCCGATGAATGGTCAAGTTTCCCGTCAGGACGAACGGCCACGCCTCGATCGTAGTTCCCGCCTCATGCCGCGTCCTCGGAGCGCTCGTCCTCGTCGAGGCCGAGTTCCTTGAGCTTGCGATAGAGGGTCGATCGGCCGATTCCGAGGCGGCGGGACACTTCGGACATTCGGCCGCGGTAGAATTGCAGGGCGAAGCGGATCACTTCGGCCTCGACCACCTCCATCGTCTTCATGTCGCCGGTGTCCTCGACCACGAGCGACAGGGCGTGCGGATCGCGCACCTCGACGCGCACGATCTCGCGCACCGGTTCCAGGCCGCCCGCCGGCAGCGCGGCTTGCGCCGGAAGCGGGGGGATGCGCACGTCGAACCCCTCGACCTGCGCGGCGATCTGCGGAAACTCCGCCACGGTCAGTTCGTCGCCGTCGGCGAGCACGACCGCGCGAAACAGCGCGTTCTCCAACTGGCGCACGTTGCCGGGCCAGGGATAGCGCGAGAGCAGCGCCATGGCCTCGGCGGTGATGCCGCGCAGGCGCTTGCCCTCCTCCGCCGCGAAGCGGGCGCAGAACGAGCGCACGAGGTCGGGGATGTCCTCGCGCCGCACGCGAAGGGGCGGCAGCGTCATCGGGAAGACGTTGAGGCGGTAGTAGAGATCCTCGCGGAACTTGCCCTGCTTCACGAGGTCGAGCAGCGAGCGGTTGGTCGCCGAGATCAGGCGGATGTCGACGCGCACCGAACGCTTGCCGCCGACCGGATCGACCTCGCCCTCCTGCAATGCCCGCAGGAGCTTCACCTGGGCATCGAGGGGCAGTTCGCCGATCTCGTCGAGGAACAGCGTGCCGCCCGACGCCTCGACGAACTTGCCGACATGGCGCTCGGTGGCGCCGGTGAAGGCCCCCTTTTCGTGGCCGAACAGGGTGGATTCGACGAGGTTCTCGGGGATCGCGCCGCAATTGACGGTGACGAACGGCTTGCCGCGCCGATCGCCCGATCCTTGGATCGCCCGGGCCAGCACCTCCTTGCCGACGCCGGATTCGCCCTCGATCAGGACGGGGATGTTCGATTTCGCCGAGCGTTCGGCCAGCCGGATCACCCGGTCCATGTCCGGGCTCTTCGAGGCGAGATCCTTGAAGCCGAGCGCACCCGAGGCGCGGCGGCGCATGCGGCGCACCTCCTCCTCGAGCCGATCGACCCGCAGGGCGTTCTTGATGGAAACCTGCAAGCGCTCGGCGCCCGCCGGCTTCACCACGAAATCGACGGCGCCCGCGCGCATGGCATTGACCACGGCATCGATGGAGCCGTTGGACGTCTGCACGATGACGGGCGTGTCGATGCCGCCCTTGCGCATCTCGGCCAGCACCGTGAGCCCGTCCAGGCCGCCGGGCATGACGAGATCGAGCAGCACGACGTCGACGTTCTCGCCCGAACGCAGGATGTCGAGCCCGTCGTGGCCGTTCTCCGCGACCCGCGCGTCGAATCCGAGGCGGCGCACCATCGCCTCGGCGAGGCGGCGCTGCACGGGATCGTCGTCGATGATGAGAACGGTGGTCGACATGCGGGGCGCCTCGCTTTCCGCTCAGGCCGGCCGCGCACCGGCACGGTCCCGAGAGGGAGTCCGGCGGCGCATGGCGGCTGTTTCGTTTCGAGGCGCAGGGTCGCTCAAGAGCGTAAAGCGGCGCTTAACGATGCCCGCGGATTCAGCCTGCGGTTCCCCCCCGAAGGCGATGGCAGCGGTTTCGAGCGCGATTCGGGCCCGCGGGATTGCGAGCCTCGGTTGATCGTGAGGGCGCCGCGCTCGATATCTGGCCCCGGCCCCGAGGCATCCTCCGCCATCGAATCGGGGACCGAGCGCGCCGAGGAAGCAGCCCCATGTCGAGCCGAGCCGTGATTCCCGCCCTCTTCGCGGACCTGCCGCGGGGAACCGAAGAGAGTGCGGCCGTGCGCGCTGCAGTGCAGGCGGCCGAGCTCGGCCCGCTGCCGGAATGGGATCTGACCGATCTCTATCCGAGCATCGATTCGACCGCCTTCCGCGACGATCTCGACCGGGCCGAGGCCGAGAGCCGGGCCTTCGCCGAGCGCCATGCCGGCTGCATCGCAGAGATCGCCGCCGGCTCCGACGCCTCCGCGATCCTCGGCGAGGCGGTGCGGACCTTCGAACGGATCGAGGATCTGATGGGCCGGCTGATGTCCTATGCCGGACTCGTCTATTCCGGCGACACCACGGACGAGGCCCGCGCCAAGTTCTACGGCGACACCCGCGAGCGGCTCACCACCGCCTCCGGCGACCTGCTGTTCTTCGGCCTCGAACTGAACCGCGTCGACGATGCGGTGCTCGATGCGGCGATGGCGGAAGGTCCGCTCGCGCGCTACCGGCCCTGGATCGAGGACCTGCGGCGCGAGAAGCCGTACCAGCTCGACGACCGCACGGAAAAACTGTTCCTCGACAAGTCGGTGACGTCGAGCGCCGCCTGGGACCGACTGTTCAACGAGACGATCGCCGCGCTCCGCTTCCCCGTCCAGGGCGAGCGCCTGACGCTGGAGCCGACCCTGAACAAGCTCCAGGATCCGGACGGCGCCGTGCGCAAGGAGGCGGCCCTGGCGCTCGGCGACACGCTGCGGGCGAATCTGCGCATCTTCACGCTGATCACCAATACGCTCGCCAAGGACAAGGAAATCTCCGACCGCTGGCGCGGCTTCAAGGACGTGGCCGATGCCCGCCACCTCTCGAACCGCGTCGAGCCGGAGGTCGTGGCCGCCCTGGTCGAGGCCGTGCGCGAGGCCTATCCGCGCCTGTCGCACCGCTACTACCGGCTCAAGGCCAGGTGGTTCGGGGTCGAGGCCCTGCCCTACTGGGACCGCAACGCCCCGCTGCCGAAGGTCGAGCAGCGCACGATTCCCTGGGCGCAGGCCCGCGATACGGTGCTCGAGGCCTACGGCGCCTTCTCGCCGGACATGGCGGGCATCGCAAAGAAATTCTTCGACGGCGGCTGGATCGATGCGCCGACCCGACCCGGCAAGGCGCCCGGCGCCTTCGCGCACCCGACGGTGCCCTCGGCCCACCCCTACGTTCTGGTCAACTATCAGGGCAAGCCGCGGGACGTGATGACGCTCGCCCACGAACTCGGCCACGGCGTGCATCAGGTGCTGGCCGCCCCCAACGGCGCGCTGATGGCGCCGACCCCGCTGACGCTCGCCGAGACCGCCAGCGTGTTCGGCGAGATGCTGACCTTCCGGCGGCTGCTGGGAGGGACCACCGATCCGACCCAGCGCCGGGCGATGCTGGCGGCCAAGGTCGAGGACATGATCAACACGGTGGTGCGCCAGATCGCCTTCTACTCGTTCGAGCGGAAGGTGCACCTCGCCCGCGCCAAGGGAGAACTGACGGCGGAACGGATCAACGAGCTCTGGATGTCGGTGCAGGCGGAGAGCCTCGGTCCGGCGATCACCCTCGACCAGGGCTACGAGCCGTTCTGGGCCTACATCCCGCACTTCGTCCATTCGCCGTTCTACGTCTACGCCTACGCCTTCGGCGACTGCCTCGTGAACTCGCTCTACGGCGTCTATGTCCGCGCCGAGCCCGGCTTCGTCGAGCGCTACTTCGCCCTGCTCTCGGCCGGCGGCTCGAAGCCCTACGGCGAACTGCTCGAGCCGTTCGGCCTCGACGCGAGCGATCCCGGCTTCTGGCAGATCGGCCTCGGGATGATCGAGGGGATGATCGCGGAACTGGAGGCGATGGAAGGATAGCCGACGCGCCCGCTCCATGTCAGAGCCTGTTTGACCGGCCGCCGTGTCTTCGTCAGGCAACGGCAAGGCGAGGGAAGGTCCTACTCCCATCCTGAACCCTCATCCTGAGGTGCCGGAGCGCAGCGGAGGCCTCGAAGGGGGCTCCAGGAATCGCGCGGGATCTGGAGCACCCTTCGAGGCCGCTCACGCGGCACCTCAGGATGAGGGGCGAGATGGGATCAATGCAGTCAAACAGGCTCTCATACGTTTTGTATGACATGGAGCGTCGCGATGCAGCTCGAAGTCAAGAAGATCGATAAACTCGACGGGCGTGATCCTACCGAAGGATCTCCTCACGGCGGCGTGCGGCTGACGCCTTACGACCCGGAATTCGATCGGGCGATGTCGGTCGTCGATGAAGTCATGGACGAGTATCGGGATACCTTGCGGGCGCTCGCGAAGTGAGCGAGCCTCGCTGGCCGACCACGAAGGAGGTCCGGACCGCTCACGAGAAGCAACTCGCCCGTTTCGGGGGCCTGCCGGGCTTCGCGACGGGAACGCGCTCGAATCGGCTCTCGCTCGACCGGTCAGCCTCTGGCGCTACGAGGAGGCCGATCCCGCCGAACTCGCTGCGGCCTATGCCTTCGGCCTCGCGCGCAACCATGCCTTCATCGACGGTGACAGGCGCATCGCGCTTGTCGCGATGATCACGTTCCTGCGCCTGAACAGCGTTCCGTTCCGGCCCGATCAGGCGGAGGCGACGGCCGTCATCCTCGGCCTCGCCGCGGGCGAGATCGACGAATCCGGTCTGACCCGCTGGATTTGCGACAACCGGCCGAAGGCGTAGCGCGGACCGCGGCGCGCCGTCCCATCGCACTGGGCACGGCCCCGGGGGGTGCCTATCTCCGGTCAGGTCCCGACAGGAATTGACCCGAACCCGATGGCCGAGACCGACCGCGAAGCCAACCGCTTCACCGCCCGCGCCAGCCGCTACGCCAGCGTCGGCGCCAATGTCGGCGGCGTCGCCGCGCGGATGGCGGCGGCCCGCCTGTTCGGCGGCAAGGGCGGCGCCGCGCCCACGAACGCCGCGGCCCTGGCCCAGGCGCTCGGCGGGCTCAAGGGCCCGATCATGAAGGTGGCGCAACTGCTGGCCACCGTGCCCGACCTGCTGCCGCCCGAATACGCCGCCGAGCTTCAGAAACTCCAGGCCGACGCCCCGCCGATGGGGGCCGCCTTCGTCAAGCGGCGGATGATGGCCGAACTCGGCGCCGACTGGCAGAGCCGCTTCGGCCGCTTCGATCTCAGGCCCGCGGCCGCGGCCTCGCTCGGGCAGGTCCACCGCGCCGAGGGGCTCGACGGCGCGCCGCTGGCCTGCAAGCTCCAGTACCCCGACATGCAGTCGGCGGTCGAGGCGGACCTCAAGCAGCTTCACGTCGTCTTCGCCCTGCATCGCCGGATGAACGCCTGGCTCGATACCTCCGAGATCGCCAAGGAGATCGGTGCGCGGGTGCGCGAGGAACTCGATTACGGCCGCGAAGCCAAGCACGCCTCGCTCTACGGCAGCGTGCTCAAGGACATCGATTCGGTGCGCGTACCGACCGTGCACGCCGCTCTCTCGACCAAGCGGCTGCTCACCCTCGGCTGGCTCGACGGCGAGCGGATCCTGACCTTCGCCGACAGCCCGATCGAGATCCGCAACCGGATCGCCCAGGCGATGTTCCGGGCGTGGTGGCACCCGTTCGGTCGCGCCGCGGTGATCCACGGCGATCCGCATCTGGGCAACTACACCGTCTTCTCCGAGGGCGGCGAAGCGCAGGGCATCAACCTGCTCGATTACGGCTGCGTGCGCATCTTCCACCCGCGTTTCGTCGGCGGCGTGGTCGACCTCTACCGCGGCCTTCTGGAGGAGGACAGGGATCGTGTCGTCCACGCCTACGAGGTGTGGGGCTTCAAGAAACTCGACCGGGAGACGATCGACATCCTCAACATCTGGGCGCGCTTCATCTACGGCCCGTTGCTCGAAGACCGCACCCGCACCGTCGCCGACGGAATCGATCCCGGCGCCTACGGACGGCGCGAAGCCTTCTCGGTGCACCAGGCGCTCAAGGAGCGCGGACCGGTCACGGTGCCCCAGGAATTCGTGTTCATGGACCGGGCCGCGGTCGGCCTCGGCGCGGTGTTCCTGCATCTGCGCTCGGCGCTGAACTACCACCGCCTGTTCGAGGCGGAGATCGAGCGCTTCTCCCTCGAAACCCTCACCGAGCGCCAGGGTGCGGCGTTGTCGGCGGCCGGCCTGCCCCTGCCGGGCTGAGGAAAGCCGGCTCGAGACCGTCCCGTCCCCCGTCAAGCTGATTGCGGGCGAGGTAGCCTTGCGCTAAATCCGCGCGTGACAAGCAGAACGAGACCAGGGACGGGCGCGCTATGGCGGACACGAAGACCCTCACCGGCCTGAACTACAGCCCGGCGATGGATGAGAAGACCCACGAGCAGACCTATCGTGGCTTCGTCCGCTTCGTCGAGATCGGAACCGTCACGGTTCTGTGCTGGGTCGTCGCCCTGGCCATCGGCGGCGTGCGCGAGGCGTGGATCACCGCGATCATCGGCGTGCTCGTCTCCTGGGTTGCCGCCGCGGTCGGCGCCTTCGTTCCGGCCATCGGCTGGAAGGTCCAGGCCTTCGTTCTCGTCGCTCTTCTTCTGGTCCTCGCCTTCGGCTGACGGATCGAACCTTACAGGCCGGCCGACGCGGCCGGCCTTTCTTCAGATCTGGACTTCGAAGAAAGCTCGGATACCGGCACGCCGAAGGGCGGCTGTAAGAACGGGAGCCACTGATGCGTATTGCCGTCTTGACGGAGACGGACCCGACGGAACCACGGGTCGCGGCCGTCCCAGAAACGATCAGGAAGTTCGTCGGCCTGGGGGCTGAAGTCGCGGTCCAGAAGGGGGCCGGCGCCGATGCCGGCGTGCCCGATGGCGAGTACGAGGCCGCCGGCGCCAGGATCGCCGGGAGTGCCGAGGAGGCCCTGTCCGGCGCCGACCTCGTGCTCAAGGTCCGCCGTCCGAACGCCGACGAACTCGCCAAGGTCCAGAAGGGAGCCGCGGTCGTCGCGATCATGGATCCCTACGGCCACGAGGCCGAGCTGAAGGCCATGGCCGAGGCGGGCGTCAACGCCTTCGCCATGGAGCTGATGCCCCGCATCACCCGCGCGCAGGTGATGGACGTGCTGTCCTCCCAGGCCAACCTCGCCGGCTACCGCGCGGTGATCGACGCCGCCGCCGAGTACGGCCGCTCCTTGCCGATGATGATGACCGCCGCCGGCACCGTGCCGGCCGCGCGCGTCTTCGTGATGGGCGTCGGCGTCGCCGGCCTCCAGGCCATCGCCACGGCGCGCCGCATGGGCGCGGTGGTGACCGCGACCGACGTGCGCCCCGCCACCAAGGAACAGGTCGAATCGCTCGGCGCCAAGTTCGTCGCCGTCGAGGACGACGAGTTCAAGCAGGCCGAGACCGCGGGCGGCTACGCCAAGGAGATGTCGGCCGAGTACCAGAAGAAGCAGGCGGAACTGGTCAAGGGCCACATCGCCAAGCAGGACATCGTCATCACCACGGCCCTGATTCCGGGTCGCCCCGCGCCGAAGCTCGTCTCCGAGGAGATGGTCGCCTCGATGAAGCCGGGCTCAGTGCTCGTCGACCTCGCGGTCGAGCGCGGCGGCAACGTCGCCGGCGCCAAGGCGGGCGAGATCGTCACCGTCGGCAACGGCGTGAAGATCGTCGGCCACCTCAACGTGCCGGGCCGCCTCGCGGCCACCGCCTCGAGCCTCTACGCCCGCAACCTCTACGCCTTCATCGAGACCCTGGTCGACAAGGAGACGAAGGCGCTGGCGATCAAGTGGGACGACGAGCTCGTCAAGGCCACCAACCTCACCCGCGACGGTCAGGTGGTTCACCCCAACTTCCAGCCCAAAGCCTGATCGGTCGCGGAGGATCTCAATCATGGCAACCCTTCCGCCCGTCTCGCCCGCAGACCAAGCCCAGGCCGCCGCCGCCGCCGCGCGTGCCGCGGCCGACATCGCCCAGCAGAACGCCGCCCACGCGCAATCGATCGCCGACGCGCTCGGCCACGGCGTCGCGGCCGCCACCCACGGCGCGGTCGATCCGACCGTGTTCCGGCTCGCGATCTTCGTCCTCGCGATCTTCGTCGGCTACTACGTCGTCTGGTCGGTCACGCCGGCGCTGCACACGCCGCTGATGTCCGTCACCAACGCGATCTCCTCCGTCATCGTCGTCGGCGCCCTGCTCGCCGTCGGTGTCCCGCTGATCGAGAAGGGCACCGGCTGGGCCCGCTTCTTCGGCTTCATCGGCATCGTCCTCGCCTCCGTGAACATCTTCGGCGGCTTCCTCGTCACCCAGCGCATGCTCGGCATGTACAAGAAGAAGGCCTGAGGCGATGTCGGAAAACGTCTCTTCCCTTCTCTACATCGTCTCCGGCGTCCTGTTCATCATGGCGCTGCGGGGGCTCTCGCACCCGACGACCGCTCGTCAGGGCAACCTCTACGGCATGGTGGGCATGGCGCTCGCCATCCTCACCACGCTGGTCGGCCATCCGCCGGCAGGGCTCGGCGCCTGGATCCTCGTGCTCCTCGGCCTCGCCATCGGCGGCGGCGCGGGCGCGGTGATCGCCAAGCGGGTGCCGATGACGGCGATGCCGCAGCTCGTCGCCGCCTTCCACTCGCTGGTCGGCCTCGCGGCGGTCGCGGTGGCGGCCGGTGCGCTCTACGCGCCCCAGGCCTTCGGCATCATCGAGAACGGCCACTTCCACAAGCAGTCGCTGTTCGAGATGGGCCTCGGCGTCGCGATCGGTGCGATCACCTTCACGGGTTCGGTCATCGCCTTCGCCAAGCTCGACGGGCGCATGTCCGGCAAGCCGATCATGCTGCCGGGCCGGCACATCATCAACCTCGCCATGGCGGCCGGTCTGGTGGCGCTCATCGCCATCTTCATCGGCACCGAGTCGAAGGTGGCGTTCTGGCTGATCGTGATCGTGTCGCTGGTCCTCGGCGGCCTGATCATCATCCCGATCGGCGGCGCCGACATGCCGGTCGTCGTGTCGATGCTGAACTCCTACTCGGGCTGGGCGGCGGCCGGCATCGGCTTCACCCTGGGCAACCTCGCGCTCATCATCACCGGCTCGCTGGTCGGCTCGTCGGGTGCGATCCTGTCCTACATCATGTGCCACGCGATGAACCGCTCGTTCATCTCGGTGATCCTCGGCGGCTTCGGCGGTGACTCCGCCGCAGCGGCCGGCGGCGGGCAGGTCGAGACGCGCCCCGTGAAGCAGGGCTCGCCGGACGACGCGGCCTACATCATGAAGAACGCCGAGAAGGTCATCATCGTCCCCGGCTACGGCATGGCGGTCGCCCAGGCGCAGCATAGCTTGCGCGAGATGGCCGACATGCTGAAGAAGGAGGGCGTGGACGTGAAATACGCCATCCACCCGGTGGCGGGCCGCATGCCGGGGCACATGAACGTGCTCCTGGCCGAAGCCAACGTGCCCTACGACGAGGTGTTCGAGCTGGAGGACATCAACGGCGAGTTCCCGCAGGCCGACGTGGCCTTCGTGATCGGCGCCAACGACGTCACCAACCCGGCCGCCAAGACCGACAAGGCCTCGCCGATCTACGGCATGCCGATCCTCGACGTGGAGAAGGCCAAGACCGTGCTCTTCATCAAGCGCGGCATGGGCTCCGGCTACGCCGGCGTGGAGAACGAGGTGTTCTTCCGCGACAACACGATGATGCTGTTCGGCGATGCCAAGAAGGTGGTCGACAACATCCTCAAGAACCTCTGATCGGCCGAAGCGGCCGACATCGCGGCGGGGCGGGCGAAAAAAATCGCCCGCCCCGCTGTCGTTTGCGGGGCGCAGCCATCGCGGGCAGAAACGGCTATGGTCCGCCCCGTGACCGCCGCCATGCTCCTCGACCCGTCTCCGGACCTGTCTCGCCCCTTCCTCGACGTCGCCGCCTCGGTGCTCGGGCGGCCGTGGCGCGCGCGCTGCGGCGATCCCGGACAGCAGGCGCTGGCGACGACGATGACCCAGGCCTACGGCCTGCCGGACCTGCTCGCCCGCGTCCTCGTCGGGCGCGGCGTGCGACCGGCGGAGGCCGAAGCCTATCTCGCACCGCGACTGCGCGACCTGATGCCGGACCCCGCCGTCCTCGTGGACATGGAAGCGGCGGTCGACCGGCTCGCCCGCGCCGTCCGGACCCGCGAGTCGGTCGCGATCTTCGGCGACTACGACGTGGACGGCGCGTCGAGCGCGGCCCTGCTCGCCGACTACCTGCGGGCGCTCGGCGTTCCCGTGCGCATCCACATCCCCGACCGGATCACCGAGGGTTACGGCCCGAATGTCGGCGCGGTGACGGCGTTGCGCGAGGCGGGCGCGAGTCTCCTCGTCTGCGTCGACTGCGGCACCGCCGGACACGAGCCGCTGGCCGCCGCCGCAGCACTCGGGTTCGACGTGATCGTGCTCGACCATCACGGGGCGCCGGAAGAGCTTCCCCAGACCCGCGCCCTGGTGAACCCGAACCGGCTCGACGACCTGTCCGGCCTCGGCCATCTCTGCGCGGCGGGCGTGGTCTTCATGACCCTCGTCGCCCTCGCGCGCCGGTTGCGCGCAGCCGGCGTGTTCGCGACGAGCGGCGAGCCGCGGCTCACCGACTTCCTCGATCTCGTGGCGCTCGCCACCGTCGCCGACGTGGTGCCGCTCACGGGACTCAACCGCGCCTTCGTCGTCCAGGGCCTCGCGGTGATGCGCGGGCGCGGCCGGCCGGGCCTCGCCGCCCTTCTCGACGCGGCGGGCCTCGGCGAGCCGCCGGAGGCGTGGCATCTCGGCTTCCTCGTCGGCCCGCGCATCAACGCGGGCGGGCGCATCGGCGATGCCGGGCTCGGCGCCCGCCTCCTCACCACCGTCGATCCAACCGAGGCACGCGGCATCGCCGAGGAACTCGACCGGCTCAACCGCGAGCGCCAGGCCATCGAGGCGCAGGCGGTCGCCGAGGCGGAAGCCGAGATGGATGCCCTGCTCACCCGCGAGCCCGAGCGTCCGGTGCTGGTGACCGCCTCGCCCGAATGGCATCCCGGCATCGTCGGCCTCATCGCCGCGCGCCTCAAGGAACGCTTCGGCCGTCCCGCCTTCGCCTTCGCGGTCAAACCGGATGGCAGTGCCGTCGGCTCCGGCCGCTCGGTCGCCGGCGCGGATCTGGGCGGTGCCGTGCGCGCCGCGGTCGAGGCCGGGCGTGCGGTGAAGGGCGGCGGCCACGCCATGGCCGCGGGCGTCACCCTCGCCCCGGGCGGTCTCGCGGCCTTCGGAGACGGCCTCGCCCGCGATCTCACCGAGGCCGTCGGCCGGGCCCGCGCCGCCGAGGCGCTGCTGGTCGACGGCACGGTGAGCGCCGGGGGCGCGACCGCAGAACTGGTCCGCCTGATCCAGCGCGCCGGCCCGTTCGGACAGGGAGCGCCCGAGCCGGTGATGGCGCTGCCCCGCCACCGCCTCGCCGATGCGGGCATCGTCGGCAACGGGCATGTCCGCGCACGGCTCGTCGGCGGCGACGGGCAGGCCGTCGGCGCCATCGCCTTCCGCGCCGCGCAGGGCCCCCTCGGGGCCGCCCTGCTCGGCGGCATCGGCTGCAACTTCCACGTCGCCGGCACGCTGTCCTGCGATCGCTGGCGCGGAGCCGAACGCGCGCAGGTGAGAATCTGCGACCTCGCGCCCTGTGGATAGAAAACCGGCGAAACGGATCGGTTGACACCCGATCCCGGCCTCACCATAAGGGCCTCGCCCGCCGCGATGCGGACGCGGCGACCCGGTTTGGGGGAATGTCCCGAGCGGCAAAGGGGGCGGACTGTAAATCCGCTGCGTAAGCTTCGTAGGTTCGAGTCCTACTTCCCCCACCAAACTTCCCTTTCAAGACGGCACGTCACGAGGACGGAAAGCATCGTCCGCTGATTGTCGACACATGCCCCGATCCGCGGCAACTCTTGGCCCACACGATCTTCTCACGCGGAGGCAAGCCGAGCTTTGGCGTTCACCGCACTCGGACACATCGCCGATGCGGCATCTTTGCCCCTGACCCCGGTTTTTGCTCACACGCCGACGCGGTCCCTTGCCAAAATAACCTGCGTGAATTCGATAGGGCTTGACGAGCGCTAGGTTGTGGCGCCTCGGCCAAGGAACCCAATTTGCCCAACCCGCTCGCACGCAAGCTGGAAAACTTCGTTCGCCTGTCCCGGGAAGAGAGGCAGGCGTTGGAGAAGATCGCCCAGCCGACCCGACGTCTCGGGGCCCGCGAGGACGTGATCCGCGACGGCGACCGGCCGCGCCACGTCAACGTCGTCCTCGAAGGATGGGCCTGCCGCTACAAGCAGCTCGAAGACGGCCGCCGTCAGGTCATCTCGATCTTCCTTCCGGGCGATCTGTGCGATCCGCACGTCTTCGTGCTGCGCAAGATGGATCATTCCCTCGGAACGCTGACGCCGGTGGTTCTGGCCGAGGTCTCCGAGCACGCGATCCGCGAAATCTCGCTGCAGTTTCCGCGCCTGACGGAGGCATTGTGGTGGGAGATGCTGGTCTCGGCGGCAATCCAGCGCGAATGGACCGTCAGTCTCGGCCAGCGCCTCGCGACCGAGCGTCTGGGGCATCTCTTCTGCGAGCTGTTCCTCCGGCTGCGGGCCGTCGGCGTGACGAGCGAGACGAGCTGCGAGTTTCCCATCACCCAAGCCGATCTCGGCGACGCGATGGGTCTCTCGACGGTTCACATCAACCGCACCCTCAAGGAGTTGCGGGCGGCGGGCCTGATCCGCCTGCGCGGCCGGCAACTGACGATTCCGGACTTTTCGGCGCTCCAGGCCGCCTCGCTGTTCGACCCCTCCTATCTCCACTACGAGCGCGATCCATCGGCAATGAGCGACGATTGATGAGCGGCGGTTAGCCGGTTCATCCTGTTGAGGTCAGCGAACGGCTAAGTCATGAACCAGGATCCGCGGGACGCACGTATCGAGGAGCTGGAGGCCGAGAACCGGCGCCTGCGCCGCTTCCTCGACGAGAAGGGCCTGCCCGCCGAGCAGCGCCATCAGGTGCGCAACACGCTCGCCATGATGCGGGCGATCATCCGCCGGTCGGCCGAAACGAGCGATTCCGTGGAGACCTACACCGCCCATCTCGACGGGCGGCTCGACGCGGTCGCACGCGTGCTCAACGCCCTGATGCGCAATGTGCCCGACGGCATCGGCCTGCATTCCCTCGTCGCCGACGAGCTTCTGGTCCATCTCGCCCGTGAGGGCGAGCAGGTCGCGATTTCGGGACCGAGCCTGCGCCTGCGCCCCGGGGCGGCGGAAGTGTTCTCCATGGCGATCCACGAACTGGCCGTGAACGCCGTCGAGCACGGCGCCCTGACCGTTCCGCAGGGCCGGATCCGGGTGACCTGGACGGTCTCGCCTCCCGCGGCTCCGGAGACCCGTCCACGGCTGACGTTCGCCTGGACGGAGAGCGGTCTCGGAACCCTCGCGCCGACGCCCGCGCATCGCGGCTTCGGCATGGAAGTCCTCGAGCGCAGCCTGCGCTACGAACTCAAGGCGGACACCGATCTCGCCTTCGAGCCGGACGGCCTGTGCTGCACCATCAGCCTGCCGTTGCCGCCTCAGATCACCATGGTCGACGACGACGATTAGCGCATCGTCCCGAAAGGTGGCGGCCGGCTTTCGGAAAAAGACGATGCAAAAGCAAAAACCGAGAGCATCGTCCCGAAAGGTGGCTGCCGGCTTGTCCGAAAAGACGATGCGCGCGGATTCGGCGCCGGAGGTGCCAACGATCATCGATCTGCGGCCGACCGGGCACAGCGAGCCGTTGTCCGCTCACCTTTCCTCGATCGAACGGTGTGCCAAGCGTGGCCGGGGTAGCCCTGTGCGGGCTCGACGGGTAGTTAACATCCGGATGCTTTCCTGGAGGCATCGACCGTAACGGACCAGGGACCTCACCCATCGAATGCTCGTCCGGATGAACTGCCCGCTGCGTTCGCCGGCCTTCGGTGGCGTTCTCCTGAGTGTCGTGGCCCTGATGGTCCCGCCGCAGCCGGCCCACGCCTTCGATCCGTTCGGCATCTTCGGCTCCGAGGAGGAGCCGCCCGCTCCGAGCGGCACGGCGCTGCCCTACAGCCTGCGCATCACCGGCACCGACGACTCGGACATTCTCACCGCGCTTCAGGATACCTCGACCCTCCACCGCCTGCGCCAGGAGGCGCCGCCGGACGGCGAGGGGCTGGTGCGGCGCGCCGAGGCCGACAGGCGCCGCCTGACCGACGTGCTGTCGGGCTACGGCTACTATCAGGGCACCGTCTCGATCCGCATCGACGGGGTGCCGGTGACCGGCGAGGCTTCGCTGACGGCGGCCGCCCGCGCCGCGGAGGCCTCGCGCGACCGGGCCCTGGTGCCGGTGAAGATCGTGGTCGATCTCGGCCCGCTCTACACCCTGCGCGATGTGCGCGCCGTCGATCCCCGCGGCAGGCCCTTCTCGGAGGCGGTGCTGCCCGAGCGCTTCACCCGGACGGACGACGACGTGCCGGCCCGCTCGGCGACGGTGCTGGCCCGCGAGGCGAAGATCGTCGACCGTTTCCGGGCTCTCGGCCATCCCTTCACCAAGGTGGTCTCGCGCGATCCCGTCGTGGACGACGCCGCCCACGTCATGGACGTGACCTTCACCGTCGATCCGGGGCCGATCGCCGGGATCGGCGAGGTGGCGGTCAAGGCGACCGACGGCATCGATCCGGCGGTGATCCGCTCCTTCATCTACGCGGAGCCGGGCGATCCCTACTCGCCGAAAGCCGTGGCCGACATCCGCCGCTCGGTCGCCCGCATCGAGGGGCTCGGTGCCGTGCGGGTGCGGGAGGGCGAAAGCCTCGACGCGCAGGGCAACCTGCCGATCTTCGTCGAGGTGACCGAGCGCGAGCGCAACCTGATCGGCGTCTCCGCCCGCTACTCCACCGTCGACGGACCGGGCGTGCGCGCCTACTACGCCAACCGCAACCTGTTCGGCGGCGGCGAGACCCTGCGGCTCGATGCCGACATCTACTATCTCGGACTCGGCTACGATCCGTTCGCGACCCAGCGCAAGCTCGCCGGCATCGACACGACCGGCCTCGGCGGACGCCTCTCGGCGACCTTCGTGAAGCCGGCGCTCGGCGGCACCCGCAACGACCTTCTCGCCAACCTGTTCGTCACGCGCGAGGTGCAGCAGAGCTACTTCGTCGATGCGGCGGGCGCCTCCGTCGCGCTCCGGCATCGCTTCTCCGACACCGTCTCGGCCCAGATCGGCCTCGACGGGCAGGTCGGCCGCTCGAAGGACGCCATCGGCAGCGTCGATTACCGGCTGATCGGCGTGCCGCTCTCGGTGACCTACGATTCCACCGACAGCCTGCTCGACCCGACCGAGGGGGTCCGGGTCATCGCATCGGCCGCGCCCTATCCGGGTTTCCTCGGTTCCGACCCCGGCATTTTCGTCGCCAAGGCGCAGGGCTCGACCTACTACGCCCTCGACGACGAGGCGCGCTACGTGCTCGCCGGGCGCCTCGGCTTCGGCTCGGTCTCGGGCGCGCGGCTCGACGAGATCCCCGACAACTTCCGCTTCTTCGCCGGCGGCGGCGGCTCGGTGCGCGGCTTCGCCTTCCGCACGCTGGGCCCGCGCGGACCGTTCAATCTGCCGATCGGCGGCCGCAGCCTGCTGGAGGCCTCGGTCGAGGCGCGGATCAAGGTCACCGACACCATCGGCATCGTGCCGTTCTTCGACGCCGGCACCGCCTTCGCCTCGTCCCTGCCGGATTTCGATGAGCGAATCCGCAAGGCGGCGGGCATCGGCGTCCGCTACTACACCGGCATCGGTCCGATCCGCGCCGACCTCGCCTTCCCGCTCGACCGGATCAAGGGAAACCGCGAGCTTCCGGCCGCCCTGTACATCAGTCTCGGACAGGCGTTCTGAATGGGATTTCCGCGTCGCAGGCTCCGCCTCCTTCCGTCCGCCCCCGTGAAAGGGAGAGGATCGTGGGCTGCGGTCGTCCTGCTGGGCCTGCTCGTTCTCGCCGCCTTCGTCCCCAGCGATCTCACCCGCGCCGCCGAGGGCGAGAAGACCGTGCTCGGCGGCATCCTGTCGAAGGCGCTCTCGACGCCCTCGTCCCAGGTCTCGATCGGCGCCGTCGATGGGGCGCTGTCGTCGGATGCCGCCATCCGCGACGTCGTCATCAGCGATTCCGACGGCCCCTGGTTGAAGCTCGACCGCGCCCGCCTCGTCTGGCGCCGGCTCGCCCTGCTCTCCGGACGCCTCGAGATCGACACGCTCGAACTCGGGCGCCTGGAGGTGCTGCGCCGACCCGTGCCCGGCCCGACGCCGGCGGAGGCCGAGCCCGACGGCAGCCTGCTGCCCGACCTTCCGGTGAAAGTCGAGATCAAGGGCTTTCAGCTCGCCGAACTGGTCCTGGGCGAGAGCGTCGCCGGTCAGCCGGCCCGCCTCACCGCCGACGGCAAGGTCAGGCTCGGCAACCCGTCCGAAGGACTCGATCTCAGTGCGGATTTCCGCCGCCTCGACGCGGCCGGGCGCTTCGTCGCCCAACTCCTGTTCGTGCCCAAGGGCGAGCGGCTGGAACTGAAGGCGAACCTCGTCGAGCCGCAGGGCGGCCTGCTCTCGAAGGCGGCGAACCTTCCCGGCACGCCGCCGATCAACTTCGACCTCGACGGTCGCGGCACGCTCGATTCCTTCAACGCCCGGCTCGACTTCGATGCCGGCCCCGAGATCGGCGCCAAGGGCGGCGCCCGCCTCTCGCGCATCGGCAGCGACCGGCGCCTGAGCCTCGATCTCGCCTCGCGGATCGAGGGCCTCGTGCCGGGCCCGGCCGCGGCGGTCTTCTCTGGCGAGACCAGGCTCGACGGCGGCATGGCCTTTTCCGACGGCGGCAGCTTCCGCATCGATCGGCTCGAACTCGCCTCCCGCACCGCACGGCTCGGGATCGGCGGCACCCTGACCGCCGACCGCGTCGCCGACTTCACGATCTCGGCCAGAGCGATCCCGACCGAGGGCGGCGTCACGAGGGCCGCAGACGCGGAATTGGAGACGCTGGTCTTCGACGGCAGCCTGAAGGGCCCGCTCTCGGCGCCGCAAGTGAAGGGCACCCTCGACGCGGCCGGCCTGCGCACGAAGGAGTCGTCGCTGGAACGCGTCGTGGCGTCCCTGAACGTCGAGCCCTCCGGCGACCCGAAGGCGCAACGCTTCGCCGTCACCGCCGACGCGGCGGTGGAGGGCCTGCGCCTGGCCGATCAGGCCCTGCGCCGCGCCGTGGGCAGCCGTGCCGAGCTGACGCTTCGCGCCGCCGCCGGTTCGGACGGCGTTCTCGACGTCACCACGCTGCGGGTCGATTCCGATACGGCTCATGCCTCCTACACCGGCCGGCTCGGCCAGAACACGCTGACCGGCACCGTCGAGGCCGCCCTGCCGGATATCGGTGCCTTTTCCGGGCTCGTCGGGCGGACATTGGCAGGGCGCCTCGATGCCCGGGCGGCGTTGGGCGGCGACCCGGCCCGCAAGGCGCTCTCGGCCGATCTCGACCTGCGCGGAAACGGGCTCGTCCTCGGGCAGACGGTCGCCGACCGGCTCGTCGGCCGTGCGCCGACCCTGACGGGGCGCGTGTCGCGGACCTACGACGGCTACGGTTTCGAGCGCCTGCGCTTCGGCGGCGCCGGGATGGCCGCGACCCTGCAAGGGCGGGCCGACGCCAGAACCGCCGACGTGGCCGCCCGCCTCGACCTCAAGACCCTCGCCGCCCTCGACGAGCGTCTCACCGGCCCGGCGAGCGCCGATGCGCGGCTGACGGGCTCGCTGATCGAGCCCGCTCTCACGGTAGCTCTGCGCGCGCCGGACGTGACCGCCAACGGCCGGCCGATCCGCGACCTGCGCCTCGACGCGGCGCTGAACGACCTGCGCGACGCCCTCGACGGCACCGTGCGGATGACCGGCGACATCGCCGGCAAGCCGCTGCGGGCCGAGGCGCGCATCGCCCGGCCGACCCGGACCGATTACGCCCTCGACCGGCTCGCCTTCGCCCTCGGCTCGGTGGCCGCGGACGGTCACGCCACTCTGGATGTGGACAGTCTGCTGGCCGAGGGCGCGCTGACGGTCCGCGCCGGCGATCTCGCCGACCTCTCCGCTCTCGCCCTCGCACCGATGGGCGGCAGCCTCGACGCGGCGGTGACGCTCTCACGCGCCGCCGGCCGGCAGGACGCCGCGATCCGCGCGACGGGCGCGCGCCTTCGCTACGACACGTTCGGCCTCGCCCGTCTCGACGCGGATCTGACGGGGCGGGATCTGCGGGCGCGTCCGGTCATCGACGGCCATGCCGACATCGATCGCGTCGTCGCCTCCGGCCAGACCGTGGACACCGTGCGGCTCACCGCCGACGGCACCGCGGCGGCAAGCGACATCGTGCTCACCGCCCAGGCCCGCGGCTTCGCCCTCGACGGCGCCGCGCGCCTGATCCCGGCCGAGCGCACGCGGGTCGAGATCGCCCGGTTCTCGGCTCGGCGCGGCGGCGACCGGCTGGCGCTCACCGGCCCGGCCGCGATCACCCTCGACGACGGCTCGGCGCTGATCGAGGGTCTCGTCGTCGCCGCCGGCTCGGGTCGGGTCAGCGTGCAGGGACGGGCCGGATCGAACCTCGATCTCAAGGTCGGCATCCGCGCCCTGCCGCTCTCGCTCGCGCGCATCGCGAGCCCGACCCTCGCGCTGTCCGGCACGCTCGAAGGCGAGGCCGACATCCGCGGACCCGCCGCACGGCCGGAGGGGCGTTACGCGCTCAGCGTCGCCGGCCTGGTCACGCCGGAGACCCGCAAGGCCGGGCTGCCGCCGATCACCGCGCGGGCGAGCGGCCGGCTCGCCGAGGGCGAGGCCAGTATCGACGGCCGGGTCTCGGCCGGGCGCGGCGCCGACGTGGCGGTGACGGGCTCGGTCCCGATCGAGGCCGGCGGCAGCCTGAGCCTGCGCGCGAAAGGCAGCCTCGACGCGGCCCTCGCCAACTCGATGCTGAGCGTCGGCGGCCAGCGCGTCGCCGGCCGGGTGGCGCTCGATGCGGGCGTGACCGGCACCGTCGCCGCGCCGAAGGTGGAAGGCTCGGCGACGCTGTCGGGCGGCAGCCTCACCGATCCGCTCAACGGCATCCGCATCACCGACATCCAGGGGCGCGTCACGGGCCGGGGCGACACCATCGTCATCGAGCGGCTGACCGCGGCGACCCGCAACGGGGGGCGCATCGCCGTGGACGGGCGCGTCGCCGTCGAGCCGGCCTCGGGCTTCCCCGGCACCCTGCGCATCACCGCCGACCGGGCCGAACTGGTGTCGAACCCGCTGATGACCGCGGTGTCGAGCCTCAACCTCGCCCTGTCGGGTCCGCTCGCCCGAAAGCCGCAGATCAGGGGCCGGGTCGATGTCGTCTCGGTCGACGTCTCGGTGCCCGACCGCCTGCCCGCCACGGTGCAGCCGCTGCCGGGCATTCGCAGGATCAATGCGACGCCACAGGTCCGCGAGCGCCTCGCCAAGCGGACCGAGCGCAGGGCGCAGATCGAAGCGGCGAACCGGCGGAAGAAGGCGGCCCCGCCCTTCGATGCCGGCCTCGACGTGGTCGTGAGCGCGCCGAGCCGCATCTTCGTGCGCGGCCGCGGCATCGACGCGGAACTCGGCGGCGAACTGCACGTCACCGGTTCCTCGCGCGACCCACGGGCCACCGGCGACTTCTCCATGCGCCGTGGCGTGTTCGCCCTCGGCGGCCAGCGCCTCGACTTCACCCGCGGCCGGGTGTTCTTCGCCGGCGACATCGCCCAGCCCGATCTCGACTTCGCCGCCGAGACCAAGGCGGCCGACGTGACCGCCCGCGTCGCCGTGACGGGCCCCGCGGCACAGCCGGTCTTCGCGCTCTCCTCCGACCCGAGCCTGCCGCAGGACGAGATTCTCTCGCGCATCCTGTTCAAGAAGGCGGCGGCCGGCCTCTCGCCGTTCCAGGCCCTGCAGCTCGCCCAGGCCGTGGCGCAGCTCTCCGGCGGCACGGGCGGACCGGACGTGTTCGAATCCGCCCGCAAGGGGCTCGGCCTCGACAGTCTCGACGTTTCGACGGGGGCGAGCGGCGGCCCGGCGGTCGGCGCCTCGCGCTACATCAACGACCGCATCAGCGTCGGCGTGAAGGCAGGCGCCAAGCCGGCGGACACCGCCGCGACGATCAACTACGACGTGACGCGCCGGATCAAGCTCAACGGCGAGGCCGGCAGCGACGGCCGCACCTCGGTCGGCGTCGGCGCGGAATGGGAGTGGTAGGGAATCGGAAGACCGAGACCGGCTCGCCCACCACGAGGATACGGCCGGCGAATGGTTCTGGATGACGCGCGTGCCTCATCCGGCTTCCGGATCGCTTCGGTTCCGCGGTATTGCCGGCGAAAGGTATCGGCCGCTCGGATGCTCCGTCCGGGACCGTCGCGGTCCTGGATTGCTTCGCCTGACGGCTCGCAATGACGGTATGGGTCTTTCTCTCCGTCATTGCGAGGCGGAGCCGAAGCAATCCAGAGCGCGACGAGCGCCGAACGATCCTCTTGTACCGGCCGGCGATGAGGGCCACGCATCGTCGGCGGCCCTCGCGGCTGCGAGGCGGCGGGCGGGCGCCGCTCCATTCACCAAGCAGGATCGAAGAGGATGCACGGCAAGCAGCGAGCGCGTCCGGCCTACGGGCCGCCCGCCAGCGGCTGACCGGGATCGGAAAGCTGGATCGTCCAGTTGCGCTGCCGGCCGGTATCGACCTCGATGAAGCCGTTGCGGTCGAAGCCGCGGGCGAGACAATCCTCGACGCCGCGGATGGTGAAGGCGGTGTCGCGGGTGCACATCATCGCGCGCCCGCTCCACTCGCCGCCGCGCGTGTAGTCCACCGCGTAGACGTAGTAGAACTGGGCCGCCAGCGAGCCCCGCAGCAGAGTCTCGCAATTGCGTGGCTTCAGATCCCACCAGCCCTCGGTCACCCAGCCCTGCGCGTCGCGGTAGCCCAGCGTCACGCCGACCTTGCTGGCGGTCTGGTTGCACAGGCGCAGGTCGGCCAGAGCGGGGAGCGGGAGGATGGCGAGCCCTGCGGCGAGGCAGAGCCGGACGGTGAGACGGCGGCGGGCCTCAGCCCACGAGGATGATGCGACAGTCGTTGACATTGGTCCGAGTGGGGCCGGGCTGAACGAGATCGCCGATCGTCGCGAAGAATCGCGTCGAATCGTTGTCCGCCAGCATCGCCCGCGGGTCGAGACCGGCGGCGCGGGCGCGGGCCAGGGTGGTCGCATCGACCAGGCCGCCGGCCGGATCGGTGGCGGCGCCGCGCCCGCCATCGGTGCCGTCGGTGTCGGCGGCGATGCCGGCGATGCCCTCGGCGCCGTCGAGCGCCAGGGCGAGCGCCAGGGCGTATTCCTGGTTCGGCCCGCCGTCGCCCTCGCCGCGGATGGTGACGGTGAGTTCGCCGCCCGAGATCAGCGCGACGCGCCGGCCCGCCTGCTTCGCTTCCAGCGCCGGCCGCGCGTGTTCGGCGGCGACCTCGCGGGCCTCGCCTTCGAGGTCCGAGCCCAGCATCACGGGTTCGTAGCCGGCCCGGCGCGCGGCGGCGGCCGCCGCCTCCAGCGCGTCGATCGGCCGGGCGATGATGCGGTACTCGGCCCGGGCGAAAGCCGGGTCGCCCGCCTTCGGCGTCTCGTTGGCCGGGTCGTGGAGCAGCGCGAGCGCCGATCCGGGCAGGGTGATGCCGCGGCGCTCGCAGATCGCGCGGGCATCGGCGAGGGTCGACGGGTCGGGCACGGTCGGGCCGGAGGCGATCACCGAGGGATCGTCGTGCGGCACGTCGGAGATCGCCAGCGTCAGGATCGTCTTCGCGTTCCGCGCGGCGACGGCGAGGCGCCCGCCCTTGATGCGCGAGAGGTGCTTGCGCACCGCGTTGATCTCATTGATCGGCGCGCCCGAGCGCAGCAGCGCCTTGGTGATCGCCTGCTTCTCGGAAAGCGTCAGGTCGCCCGCGGGGGCGATCCAGTTCGCCGAGCCGCCGCCGGAGAGCAGCACCAGAACCTCGTCCTCCGGCCCGGCGCCGGCGGCGATGGCGAGCGCTTCCCTGGTCGCCTCGATGCCGGCCGCGTCGGGCACGGGATGGCCGGCTTCGACCATGCGGATGCCGGGGGCGTCCTCGCCGTAGCCGTGGCGCGCCACCGCGAGGCCGACGATCCGGTCCTCCGGCACGCCGTGCTCCTGGCGATAGAACCGGCTCGCCACCGCGGCCATGCTGCCGCCCGCCTTGCCCGCGCCGAGGATGATCAACCGCCCCGGCGTCGGCGCCGGCAGGTGCCCGACCAGGCACTTGCGCGGATGGGCGGCGGCGATCGCCTCGTCGAGGATCGACGCGAGCAGGGCGCGACGCTCCGCATGGGCCGGATCGATCGGGACAGGGGCGATCATGAGCGTCCTCGCACGGTTCTTGTTTGGCTCGTGCTTGCCCGAGCGCTGCCGTGTCGGCAAGCCTTCGCGGTTTCACAAAACTTTCGTGTCCCGAGGCATTCTTTTTGATTGGCCCCGGGTCTTTCCCGCATGTCCGCCCTGCTTGCGCAGCCGACACCCTTTCGATCCGGCCGATCCGGCCCAGATAAGCCGCCATGCTGTCCATCAAGCCCGAGACCCGCAACCTTCCCGAACATCCCGTCGAATGCCTGGAGGGCGATCCCGCGCACGGGCTCCTGCTCGTGTGCGAGCACGCCTCCAACGCCGTGCCGGACGATCTCGCCCGGCTCGGCGTACCGGAAGCGGAATTCTCCCGCCACATCGCCTACGACATCGGCGCGGCCGCGGTGACGCGTCGCCTCGCCGCCCGGCTCGGCGTACCGGCGGTGCTGACGCAGTTCTCGCGGCTGATCATCGACCCGAACCGCGGACGGCTCGACCCGACCCTGGTGATGCGCCTGTCCGACGGTGCCGTCGTGCCGGGCAATGCCCGGATCGACGCGGCCGGCGTCGCCGAGCGTGTCCGCCGCTTCTACCTGCCCTTCGACCGGGCGGTGGACGAGGCGGTGGCCCGCGCGGAAGCGGCGGGCGTGCGCCCGATGCTGGTGACCATGCACAGCTTCACCCCGTTCTGGCGCACCCTCGCCCGTCCCTGGCAGGTCGGCGTGCTCTACGACCGGGACGCGGGCTTGAGCCGCCTGCTCATCGAGGCTCTGAGGGCCGATCCGGCGGGCCTGTGCGTCGGCGACAACCAGCCCTACGGCGGCGGCCTGCCCGGCGACACGATCGACCGCCACGCCACCGCCCGCGGCCTGCCCAACGCGCTGGTCGAGATCCGGCAGGATCTGATCGGCGGTCCCGAGGGTCAGGAGGAATGGGCGCAGCGCTTCGCCCGCATCCTGAGGCCGATGCTGCGCCCGGCCGCTTGACGGGAGCGCCTCACGGGACGACCTCAGCGGCATCCCACCGACGCTGCGAGAGCCGCCATGAACGGAATCGATCCCGCTACGCAGACCGAACTGGAGGCGGCCGTGTTCCGCCGCCTCGTCTCGCACCTGCGCAACCGCACCGACGTGCAGAACATCGATCTGATGAATCTCGCCGGCTTCTGCCGCAACTGCCTGTCGAACTGGCTGAAGGACGCGGCGGAGGAGCGCGGTCTCGGACTCTCGAAGGAAGAGAGCCGCGAGCACGTCTACGGCATGCCCTACGAGGCGTGGAAGTGGACGCACCAGACCGAGGCGAGCCCGGAGCAGCAGGCCCGTTTCTCGTCCAGCCGGAACACCGGCCACTGAAGCCGGGCGCGGCATCAACGAGCGGGTAAGGTTGATCGCTTAATCCCGGAACATCCGGCGTGGACCTTCGGGCACACGCCTCCCCTCGCCTGAAGGAGCGCCGCCATGGCCGCCTCGCCTGCCCCCGCCGTCGATCCGTCCTCGGTCGCCGCCGACCAGCTCAAGAGCATCATCGAGCGCATCGAGCGCCTCGAAGAGGAGAAGGCCGGCATCGCGGGCGACATCAAGGACGTCTACGCCGAAGCCAAGGCCAACGGCTTCGACGTGAAGGTGCTGCGCAAGATCATCTCCCTGCGCAAGCGCGACCACGACGAGCGCCAGGAGGAGGAGGCGATCCTCGAACTCTACCTCCAGGCCCTCGGCATGGCGTAGTCGGCCGTCTCGCCTCGGTGTGACGGACGTTTTTCGCGTCGGCGTCGCGGTTTCAAAGCCGTGTCGCCGGCGTTCTCGTTTGCGGAAGAGGTTCTCCCGGTTCTCGTCACCGTCAATCAGGCAGCAGATGGATGAGGACCGACGCCCGCCCCCCTTATCTGCGCCGTCGCGGGTGCCGGATTGCTTCGCCGGACGGCTCGCAACGACACGCGAATCATCCTTTTCCGTCATTGCGAGGCGAAGCCGAAGCAATCCAGATCGCAGCGCTGGCCGGCTTCGCAAAACCTTTTCCGCCTCGACCGGTTCCTTCCGCCGATGGCGCAGCCGATCCGCTCACGCCGTCCCGGGGTGTGGGTCAGCATATGGCCGCCTCCGGGCCGCACGATCCGCCGGGCCCGCGGCATCGCCCGGTTCAAGGGCTCGGCCTGAAGACCTGTCGCCACGATCGGGTCGGCCTCGCCCGCGGGATCACCCTCGGCACGCGCATCTCTCGGCAACGCGGCGCCTGCTCGGCAAGGATGGCCGAGCGGAATCACGGGGCCGATGCCGGGCCGGGCGAGGGCCTGCCCCAGCGCCCTCCCCTGAAAGGCCGGTGAGGCGCAGGAGATCGGCCGGCATCACGGCGATCGAATCAGAGATCGCGGCCTTCCACGTCGGGGGTCAGCCGCTCGATCGCCTTCTTCAGCACGTCCCATTGCGGATAAAGTCCCTCCGCCCGGCGGAAGGCGTCGAGCGCCCGGCCCTTGTCGTCCTGCGCGAGGTAGAGCTTGCCCAGAGCGGCCCAGGCCTCGAAATGGCGCGGCTCCAGCACCAGGGCCCGCTGCAGGTCGGCGATGGCCGAGGCCGAATCGGAGAGTCGCCAGAACACGGTCGCGCGCCGGCTCCAGCCCTCGGCCCAGTTCGGCTCCAGGGCGACGGCACGGTCCATCAGTTCGACGGCCAGCGGCAGATCGTTGCCGCTCATCGCCTGCCGGGCCCGGTCTGAGAGGAGGTCGGCGGTGGCGCTGCCGGAGCGGCCGAGCCGCCGCTCGATCAGGGTGGCGATCGCCTTGGCCTCGGCCTCGTCGCCGGCCTGCTTGAGACGGGCGTAGAGGTCGTCGAGGCTGACCGGCGGATGTGCCTTGCGCTCACTCGCCGGCTTTTCCTTCTCGGCCGCCACGGCCGGGCCGCCGATGCCTGCCAGTGCGAGACCGAGGCATTGAACGGTCAGGAAGAGGGTTCGACGGACGTCCATAGGCCGGAGCTTCCACCCCAAACCCGCCTGCCGTCAACGCGCTCCGGTGCCGCGCACGAGCGCGGTCGGCCATCAGCCCTGGCGGGCCTTGAAGCGCTTCTGGGTCTTGTTGATGACGTAGACGCGGCCCTTGCGGCGCACGAGCTGGTTGTCGCGGTGACGTCCGCGCAGCGACTTGAGCGAGTTGCGAATCTTCATCGGTCTCACATCGGCACGGATTCGAGACCGGCCGCCTGCTGTTCAAGGTGTCTCGAAGGGGCGGAGCGCCGCGAGGACGCTCCGGCGATGACATCGGTGACATCGCGGGGAGGCGGCCGCCTTATCAGACAACTGCCGGCCAAGGCAAGATTGTCACCGCTCTTTCCGGGCCTTTGCGATCTGCGCGGTGACAACGCATCTGGCGTCGCGAGGGGCTCAAGGTCCCACAGAAGCACCGGCCGCGCAGCCGCCTGTGGCTGAACGACGGCTCCTGCGTGCGACTGCGTCTGCTCTACCGCAACCATGTCTGGAGCTTCGACTTCGTGCAGGGGCAGACCCACGATGGCCGACGCTTGCGCATCCTGACGCTGATCGACGAGCACAGCCGGGCCTGCCTGGCGCTGAAGGTTGCTCGGCGGATCAACAGCCTCGGCGTGATCGAGGCGCTGGCCGATGCGATGTGCTGGCACGGCATCCTGGAGCACATCCGGTGCGACAACAGTCCTGAGATGATCTCGAAGGCACTACGCAAATGGGTCGCCAAGACGGGCCCTCAGAGCCATGCCTTTTAAGGTGTTTTCTTAGCCATTAGCTTGGCCTTTTCGAGGACCCTGGCGGTGGCGACGTGTTTTCGGGCCGTAGCCGCCGCTACATAGGGCTTGTCGACCTTGCGCTTGGGACCACGCGGGCTGGTTGCAATCCGCCCTGGGTCGACCCGCTCCGCCAAGGCGAGCAAGCGGGCCGCGACGCTCGCCGCATCCTCCTGGCCCGTCAACACAGAGCCGTGTCCGAGCGCCACCATCAGCCCCTCGTAGCCGGCACCGATCTGACGGCTCAGGTGGAACACCGAGACCCGCGGCTCGGGCCCGTGCACCTGCTCGATGCACGCGCTCAGCAGGCTCAGCACGTTGTGGGCCAGAACGGCAGCGGCAAACCCCAGCAGGGCCGCCCGCGGACGACCCAGGCGACCGGCCTCGCTGTGCAGCACCCGTTCCATCTGCAGGAACAGACCCTCGATCCGCCAGCGTCGCCGATACACCTGCGCGATCTGCGCCGCACTGACGCTCGCCGGCAGGTTGCTCCACAGCCAGATCGTCCGGTCTCCCTCCGTCGTTGGCGCCGTCAAGCTCAGCGCGATGCGCCGCCACGCATCGCCGCTCCCCTCCAGCGTAATGCTCTGCTCACACAGTGTGCCGGTCTCGCAGGAGCCGCACGCCTGCCAATCCCCCTGCGCGCCCAGGCGGGGATGGTTGCCGTGCCGACGCACCACGAAGTGGCTGCCTGCCTCAACCAGACCCTGCAGCCAGGTCCGGACACAGAAGTGCCGATCGGCGACCCAGACCTGACCGGGCGCGGCAGCGTCCAGGAGGGCCCGGGCCAGCGCCCGTTCGTCGGCATAAGCATCTTCGGCCGCCACCAGATCGACGGCCAGGCCGGTATCGGGATCGTAGACGACCAGGGTCTGCCCCGGCAGGGCGGCGCCGCGATGCGCGCGCAGAGGCTTCAGGCGCTTGTCGCTGCCGGGCAGATGGTTGCCGTCCAGCACGCGCAGTGCGTAGCCCGGCAGGCTCGGATGGCCGGTGCCCGCCGCGGTCATCACCGGGGCCAGTCGGGTCGCGCTGCCGCGCACGAGGGCGCGCAGCAGGTCGGGCTCGGTGCGGTTGACCTTGTCGTAGAGGGCGGGCAGCGAGACGGTCAGGTCTTCGGCTTCGCGCGCAGCGGCGTGCAACGACGAGCGCAGGCCGAGAGCGACGAGCATCGTCAGCCTGACGACAGTGGAGAACAGCAACTCCCGCGTGTATTGCCGCTGGCGATGCTGCTCGAACACCTCGTCGATCCAGCCGGCCGGCAGCGCGTGTTCCAAGGCCGTGCGGGCCATCAGGCTCGTCGGCGCATAGTTCTCGAACCGTTCAATGACGGCAGACCAGACTGGATCGGATCCTTGCAATGCTTCGCTCATTGCAAGGATATAGTTAATATAAACGAACCTTAAAAGGCATAGCCCTCAGAGCCTGTTTGAGAACTCTGTTTCATGCGGGATTGTTGAGTGCGTTGGCAGCCACGAGGCAGGCGACGCAGGCCAGGCGACCGGTGGCGACATCGAGGCGACCGGCGCGCTCGCGCAGCAAGCCGCCCCAGTGGCTGAGCCAGCCGAAGGTCCGCTCCACGACCCAGCGTCGCTCCAGCACGACGAAGCCCCTCTGATCCGGGTCCTTCTCGACGACGTGGTGGCGCATGCCGTGGAGGTTGCACCACTCCCGGCAGCGCTCGGCCGTGAAGGCGCCATCGAGGATGGAAGGCGCCATCGAGGATGGCCAGACGCAGGCTGGGCCATGCACCGGTGCCGGGGGGCGCGCAGAATTGCGTCCGGTGCCGGTTCTTCGTGACCGGCCTCCCGTTCCTCATTCCCCTCTGGGCGCACGGTTCCGCCATCATGGCCCGTGCGGACGCGACGGCGCGACAGGGCGCGGAACGCGACGACGAGGGCCGGGAGCTCAAGCTGCAGCGCAAGGCGCACCGCGACCGCAACGAAAGGGTGCCTCCGGAGCTACACGCCAGGATCGTCGCCACCGAGACCGCCCACGAGACCGACTGCGAACGTCGCGACCAGGCGCTGGCGGACTTCCATGCGACCCTGGCGCTGATCGAGAAGGTGCGCGCGATCTCGCGGCCGGACGACGGCCCTGAGGTCGAGGGTAACCTGCCGATGCTCGTCCCCGACGACGGCATCCCCGATCTGGTCGGCCGGGCCTCGACCCGCTTCGAGGTCATCGACGCGGTGGTGCAGCAGTCGAGATGCTTCCCGTCGCTGGAGTCGGCGGACATCGAGCGGGAACGGGACGAGTTCCTGAACCAGATCCTCTACCGGAACGGCTACGTGCCCGTCACCATGGCGCCACTGACCGTCTCCGAGCGGAGGCGAGCGGCGGACGCGATGTCCGCCTTCCTGCTGATGGAACTCGGAGCCCGCGAGACGGACCTTCTCGCGTCCGGCCGCAAGTCGCTCTCGGACCTTGGATTGCAGGAGAGGTTGGAGACGGCCTGCCGCGACGCGGTCGGTAAGCCGCTCGGCAGGATGGTCGCGCCTTCCGCGCTTTCCTCCTCGTACCTTCAAGTCGAGACGCAGGCGGCGGAGTGAGCCGATGAGCAAATCGGTGCTCCCCGAAATCCGCGCGGCGATGGAGCCTTGGCTCGCGGCGTGCATCGTGGCCTGGCAGGCGCAGCCGGTCGCGACGCGAGAGCCGACGTTGCCGACGACCCGGGACGGCAAGGTGAACGTCAAAGGGGTCGGCCGGGCACTCGGCTTACGCGAAAGCCAGGTGCAGCACCTGTTCCGATACGCCGAGCTCAGGGCGGCGCTCAATGCGGTCGCAGTCGAACAGGGACTGAAGCCCATCGGCACGAGGTCCGAGGCGGACGAAGTCGACAAGGCCGTGGCCGCGCGTCTCAAGCAGGTCGAGGCACGTAGCGGCGAGTTGTCCAAGGTGGTCGCCCCGAGCAGGCCGCCACCATCGAGCGGCAGCGTCGCGAGATCCGCGGGTACCGGGAACAGTTGGGCCTCCTCGAAACGGCCGGTCAGGTGCTCCGCACGGAGCGGCCGCGATGATTGAAGTCTCGGTGGAGATGGTCGTCTCGGTACGCGATTTCGGCGTCATTTTCTCGGCGACCGTCCTGACGGAAGGGCACCCGGACCACGGCCGGCGCGTCAGGGTGCGGGCCGACATGGCCGACGTCGGCGGCGTCCCGGCGGCCGGCGAACGGTGGTGCGTGGACGGCCAGGTCGAGGACATGTTCTACGGGCGCCAGGTGCTGGCGAACGCCCTCCGCCGGCTCCTACCGACCGGCAAGCTGATCCGGGAATTCCTCGCCTCCCACGCGCCGGGCATCGGGCAGGAGCGCGCCGGACGGCTTTGGGACGCCTTCGGCGAACGGCTGGGCACCGTGCTGTCCGACGAGGGCGCCGTTCAGGAGATCGCGGACGTCGTGGCGCCGGACCGCCCGCTGCTCGCTGTCCGGCTCGCCGCCGCCGCGGTCGCATCGTGGAGGAATGCGACGTCCGAGGCTGCCGCCCTCGCATGGTTCGACGCGCACGGCGTCTCGAACCTCGCCGTCGCCCGCCGGGTCATCCGCATCCTCGGCGACGATGCCGTCGAGAAGCTCACGGACAATCCTTACCTGTTAGTGCCGCTGCTGCCCTGGCCGGTCGTCGACGGCATCGGCCTCAGGGTCCTGTCGGCCGGCGGGGCCCCGCCCGACGACGTCCGTCGACAGGTGGGCGCCGCGGACGAGGCCGTGAAGCGTGCACTCGCCAAGGGCGACACGGTGCTGTCGGAGGCCGACCTCCGGTCCGCGCTGACGCGGCTGTTGAGGGCGGACTCGGATGCCGCCGTCGATACCGCCATGGCCGCCGCGGAACGGAACGGTGCGGTCGTGGCGGGCGACGACGGATACCGCGCACCCGGGGCGGCGCTGATGGAAGACGGCATCGTCGAGCGCCTGCGGACGCTGATGGGCCGCGGCGCCGAAAGCCCCGTCCGCCTGCCGCCGCCGAGCCGCCTCGCGGAACTCGTCGCCGACGTCACCCCGGAGCGCCTGCCGCTGCACCCGCAGCAGGCGGCGGCCGTCATGCAGGTCCTGTCGCGACCGGTGGCTTGCCTGACCGGAGGAGGCGGCACGGGAAAGACCCATACCTGCAAGGTGCTTTGCGACGCTTGGGAGCGCCTCGGGGGCGAGGTGCTGTTGTGCGCGCTGGCAGGGAAAGCCGCGCTTCGCTTGTCCCGGTCGACCCGACGCCTCGCCAGGACGCTCGCGCGCACGTTGGGCGAGCTCGAAGAGCGCGAACGTCTCGACCGGTTGGTCGAGGACCGCGACACCGATGCCGACGCGCGGGCGGCGGCGCTGCGCAAGCGGGACACCCTGGCGGGCATTGCCGCCACGACGCTGGTCCTCGTCGACGAGGCGTCGATGGTCGACGTGCCGACCCTCCACGGCATCGTCCGCCGCATGCCGGACGGCGCCCGCCTGCTTCTCGTGGGTGACCAGGGGAATCGCTTCAGGTTTCTTTCGCTTGGATGGGTGTCTGTCGGACGAGGGCTTCGAGGTAGTCGGGATTGAGATTAGCGAGCTTTCTGCGGACCTTGAGGCTGTGACGGTCGTGTGGAGCGCGGACGAGGTTCATGGCCATGTGGCGCACGACCGCCATGTTCTGAGGTCCTGATCCGGTTCGCAGGCGCACGAGGTCGTCATGGACGACGACGTCGAGCACCCAGTGCAGGCGATTTTCGATCTGCCAATGGGCGCGCACGGCCGTCGCGAAGGTCTTGGCATCGAGCTTGGCCGACGAGAGATAGTAGCGCCGCTCGCGCTCGATCCTGCCGGCGCGCTCGACCTGTGTCTCGACCAAGCCGATCATCGCCAGATGGGGCCTGTGCGGCTCATCGGGATAGCGGCGATCCGAGGTGAGCCAAGTCACGTCGTGGCCCACGCTGGCGCGGCGGCGTTCGAGACGGCCATGGTCGTTGTCGATGGTCTCGTCGGTGTCCGCGATCAACGCGCCTGGGTCGGCGAAGAAGCGCACGATGTCGTTGTGGAGGGTGGGACGGTTACCCTTGAGCGCCAGCAGATAGTCGCCGCCCCGGGCCACGATGGTTTCGGCGATGGCGGTCTGGGTCCCCATCGCATCGAGGGTGACGAGTGCCCCCCTGAGTTCGAGCCGCTCCAGGAGGCAGGGGATGGCGGTGATCTCGTTGCTCTTGTCGGCGACGGCCTCCTGGCCCAGCACGAGACGCTGACGGGCGGCCCAGGCCGAGACGGTGTGCAGGGCGGCCCGGCCGGCGGACTTGGCGTGGCAGCGCCGCGAGGTTTTGCCCCTCATCCTGAGCCTGTCGAAGGACGATGGCCATGAGATCGGGCTCGGCCTCGCGCAGGCTCTCGACCCAGGCCGTGAAGCAGGCCTTGAAGAGGTCGGCGTCGAGCGCGTTGACGACGTCGTTGAGGGTGTCGTGGGCGGGCAGGCCGCGCTCGTAGGGCAGGAAGCGGCGCAGGAAGCTCAGGCGCTGCTCACCCCAGAGCCGGATCTCGACGAAGTCGTCCATGCCACAGAGCGTGGCGCACAGGATCAGCAGCAGGATTTCGGGCAGCGGGTAGACCACGCGCCAGCGCTGGCGCGGATCCTCCAGGGCGGAGAAGTGGTCGAGGATCGACAGAGAGGACGGCATGGGCGGCTCACCAGAGGCGAGCCACCGCGTGAATCACAAAACGCCCATCCCGCGAACCAAGGCCTCCTCACGCTGAAGCGATTGCCCTGCGTGGGGGACCCGGCGCAATTGCCGCCGGTCGGTTTCGGCCTCGTCTTCCATCGGCTGGTCGCCGACGTCGGCATCACCGCCCACCTGTCGCACGTGCACCGGCAAGCGGCCGCGACGGGCATCCCCGCCGCGGCATCCGCCGTGCGCGGGAAGGCGATGCCGACGTTCACGCCGTACGATGGCGCGCGCGACGGCGTTTCCTTCGTGGAAGCCGACGGCGAGGGGCTGGCCGAGGAGGTCCGACGCGTGGCGCTCGACCTCGGCATCGACGAAGGCGGCGCCCTCGTCGTGACCGCGACCAACGACGGTGACGCGGGCGTGCACGTGTTGAACGAAACCCTTCACGAGCACCATGTCGAACGGACCGGCTTCGACGAGATGCGGGGCCTGCTCGGCCGGTTCTTCGCGGTTGGCTCGCCGGTGATCTTCGGGCGGAACGACTACCGTCTCGGTCTCTTCAACGGCCTCCTGGGCAAGGTCGTGCGAACCTTCCCGGACGACATGGCGGTGTCGGTCCTGTTCGACGACGAGGCCGAGCCGCGTCTCCTGTCGTCGGAGCACCTCGTGGATCTCGACCTGGCCTACGCGGTGACCTGCCACAAGTGCCAGGGAAGCAGCGCCTCCCGTGTCGTAGTCCCGGTCTATCCCAGCCGCGTCGTCGACCCGTCCTGGCTCTACACCGCCATGACCAGGGGCGAACGCCAGGTCGTGTTCGTGGGCGATCCGGGCCATTTCGGCGACGCGCTGGCCAAACCGTTCGCGGCAAGCCTGAGACGGGTCGGCCTGCGCTGGGACGGGGTGGGGGAATGACACCGGAGGCGAAGGAGGCCCTGGCCACGGTCGCCACGCGCCGTGACGAGCTCATGGCGGCGGCGACGACCGACCAAGTTCGCGTCAAGCTGGGCAACCTCGACGAAGTCTGCCGCGTCCTCGTCGTCGACGCCGGGCAGAGGCTCACGGTGCCGGAGGTCGTACGGCGCTACAAGGCGCGGTTCGTCGCCCGCGAGCAGAGCCTCGCCGAGCAGTCGCTCAGGAACAAGCGCGGAGGGTCCAACCCGTACCACGCGCTGTACACGGCATGGGCGGGGGCCGCCGAGTTCGTGCTCGCACCTCGTCGGACGCGCAGGCAGCCGCCGATGCCGGGCGAAATGCTGTCGCAGGACGACGTCGCCGGCATCGACGACGTTCCGCTGCGCCATCAGGTGGGTTTGGTGCTGGCGCAGAACCGGAGCCTCAAGGCTCAACTCGACATGCTGAAGGACGTGCGGAACGCCCCTGTCCTTCGCATCGAGGGTGGGCTCGACCGCTTCGGCGGCGGGCAAGGCTCGGCGCAAGTCATGCCGTTGGCCAACCACCTCGCCTTGACGGAAACGGAGGTCGAGGCGCTGAGGGACTTCGTGGACCGGAGACGCCTGAAGGCCAGGGGCCTGCGAGGCGCGGAGGACGGGGCTGTCGAGAGTATGGACGGTCGCCGGTTCTCCGACCCCGGCTTCCTGGAAGCCGTCGACAAGATCGTCCGCAGCTACGACCGCTAGCGCGCCACCCATCTGCGAAGCGCAGTCTTCGCCGATGCTTTGGTAGCCTTCTGAAAGTAATGGCGCGCCCTGCGGGAATCGAACCCGCCTCTTCAGCGTGAAAGGCTGATGTCCTGACCGATAGACGAAGGGCGCTCGGTAAAACGCCACGGAATGTCGGTGAGTTAAGCTGGATTGGCGCGCCTACGGGGAATCGAACCCCGGTCTGATCCGTGAGAGGGACCTGTCCTAACCGCTAGACGATAGGCGCTTTATTTGACCAATACTTGCTTACTACATCCGCACCGTGGAGCAGTCAACCACCGTGAGCCGTCTGAGGGACGCTTGCGGCGCGGCAAGCCTTGGTAGGCCTAACATGCCTAACCCCTGGAACCTACACACTTGGTAGGATGGTAGATGTATAAAGGCGTCCTGGGCCACTAGACGAAGGGAGCTTCCGGGCCGGCGGGGGTTCGTATAGCGAGGCATCCCTGGCCCCGCAAGCGGTTTCCGGGGCGAAGCGACGAGAATCCTCACGGTGTCCTCCACGGTGCTCTCCACGATCCCCGGCGCGGGCGAGGCGCGCAGCCTCGTCCTCGACGAGGGCGTTTCGCCCGAGCGGCTCGACCGCGTCCTCGCGCGGGCCTTCGAGGATCTGTCGCGCGCCCGGCTCCAGGCGCTGGTGCGCGAGGGCCTCGTACACTGCGACGGCGCGGTGGTGCGCGATCCCGCGCGCAAGGTCGGCGCGGGCAGCCGGCTCGATCTCGGCGTGCCGGCACCGCTGCCGGCCGAGCCTCGGGGCGAGGCGCTGCCGCTCGCCGTGATCCACGAGGACGCGGATCTGATCGTCATCGACAAGCCGGCGGGTCTCGTCGTGCATCCGGCGGCGGGGCACGAGGACGGCACCCTGGTCAACCGGTTGATCGCCCATTGCGGGGAGAGCCTGTCCGGCATCGGCGGCGTGCGCCGGCCCGGCATCGTCCACCGCCTCGACAAGGACACGAGCGGCCTGCTCGTCGTCGCCAAGAACGACCTCGCGCATCAGGGCCTCTCGGCGCAGTTCGCCGATCACGGCCGCAGCGGCGCCCTGGAGCGGGCCTATCTCGCCCTGGTCTGGGGCATGCCGGAGCCGCGCGGCGGCACGATCCGGGCGAACCTCGCCCGCTCGCGCCACAACCGCGAGAAGATCGCCGTGGTGCGCGAAGGAGAGGGGCGGGAGGCGATCACCCATTACAGGGTCGAGGCGCTGCCCGATGCGGCGGGCGTCACGGCGCTGCTGCGCTGCCGGCTGGAGACGGGGCGCACCCACCAGATCCGGGTGCATCTGAGCCATCGCGGCCATCCGCTGCTGGGGGATCCGGTCTATGGCGGCGCCTTCAAGACCAAGGCGGCCCGGCTCGCCGAACCCGCCCGCGCCGCGCTCGACCGGCTCGGGCGGCAGGCCCTGCACGCGACCGAACTCGGCTTCCTTCATCCGCGCTCGGGCGAACGCCTGCGCTTCGAGAGCCCGCTGCCGGAGGATTTTTCGGGGTTGCTCGCCGCCCTCGGATGAGGGGCGTTCCGAAGGGATCGTGAGCCGGGAGAAAGGTGCGTTTCGGCACTGCGGCCGGTGCGCCCCCGTGACACGTTAAACCCGGACTCCGGTTCGCGCGTTGAGACCCAGCGTGAACAGCGTCGGTCGCTACCGGACATGACGGATTTCCATTAGAGATGGGATGCGGCGTGGCCGGCTCAAGGGAGCGGCCGTTCGCTTGGGGCCCGCCCGACAGGGGGGCTGTTGAAGGAGGTGCACATGGCCGGCGCTCTGCCCGTGCTTGCCAATGAGGGAGGCCTATCGCGCTACCTCGACGAGATTCGCAAGTTCCCGATGCTGGAGCCGGCGGAGGAGTTTACCCTTGCCAAGAGCTGGCGCGACGCGGGTGACCGGGAGGCGGCCCACCGCCTCGTGACCTCGCATCTGCGCCTCGTGGCCAAGATCGCCATGGGCTACCGCGGCTACGGCCTGCCGATCAGCGAGGTCGTGTCCGAGGGCAATGTCGGCCTGATGCAGGCCGTCAAGCGGTTCGACCCCGACAAGGGCTTCCGGCTGGCCACCTACGCGATGTGGTGGATCAAGGCTGCGATCCAGGAATACATCCTGCGCTCGTGGTCGCTGGTGAAGATGGGCACCACCGCCAACCAGAAGAAGCTGTTCTTCAACCTACGCAAGGCCAAGGGCCGCATCTCCGCCCTCGACGAGGGCGATCTGCGCCCCGAGCAGGTGCAGCAGATCGCGACATCCCTGGGCGTGCCCGAGCAGGACGTGGTCGACATGAACCGGCGCCTGTCCGGCGACACCTCGCTCAACGCGCCCCTGCGCGAGGAGGGCGAGGGCGAGTGGCAGGACTGGCTGGTCGACAACAGCCCGAGCCAGGAGACCGTGCTCGCCCGCGAGGAGGAGGGGCGCAACCGCCTCTCGGCCCTGCGCGACGCGCTCGGCGTTCTGAATCCGCGCGAGCGCCGCATCTTCGAGGCGCGGCGGCTCGCCGACGACCCGATCACCCTGGAGGATCTGTCGGGCGAGTTCGGCGTCTCCCGCGAGCGCGTCCGCCAGATCGAGGTGCGCGCCTTCGAGAAGGTGCAGGAGGCGGTCAAGCGCAACCTCGCGACCCGCGAACTGCCGCGGGCCGAAGCGCGGGTTTCCTGAACGCCTCGAAGGCCCCGGCCGCACCCGAACCGATGAAGAACGAACGAGGCCCGGCCGTTTCCGCGGCCGGGCCTCGTCGTTTTCCCGGAGACGGCCTGCGGCGTGGCGGACGCCCGGCTCGCCGACGGTTTTCCGAAAGCCGGCACCTCCCCCCTTACGGGGCGAGGCTTATTCCTTCCACTGCGCGAAGGCGGCCTGCAGAGCCTGGGCCCCGGCCGAGCCCTTCTCGAAGCTGATGACCGCCCGCTGGCCGGACGCGTAGGTCACCGCCAGATCGAGCCAGTTCCTGTGCAGCAGCAGCTCGGTGTTGCGGTCGACGTCGCCCTTGAGCGAGGACAGGCCGATCAGGAACAGGTTGTCGCGCACCCGCACCGGCAGCCCGGAGACGGGGGAGCCGCGGGCGGCCTCCTCGTCCTTGAGCTGGAGCAGGCCGATATTCTGCACCACCCGCTTCGCCCCCGCACCGGAATCGTTGGTGAAGGCCAGTTCGACCGTGTGCGAGGCAGGCAGCGTCGCGTCGAGGTTCCTGCGCAGGGTCATCATCAGCGTGAGGCCGGCATCCGGGAACGCGACGGTGACCCGCAGGGCCGTCTGGAGCGGTTCGCCCTGCTCCCCGTTCACCGCCTCCAGGCGCCAGACGGCGTGGCCGGCGGTCGAGATCGGCTGGGCACGGGAATCGCTCTGGTTCTCCTCGTAGAGGATCGCCTTCTGCGAGACGGTCACCTCCGGCTGAGCCGGGGCGGTGCCCGGCTCGGGCGGCTTCGGGCGCGCCTCGGCCTCGGTACGCTCGGCGCCGACCCGGTCGGAGAACTTCGCGTCCGGCTGCTCGGTCGGCGTTTCCTGCTCGGCGGCGCTCTGCTGAAGGTCGGACGGGCGATCGCGCAGGAAGAAGGCCGCCACCGCGATCAGCGCGATCACGGCCGCCAGCACGCCGCCGACGAACAGGTTGCGCAGGAGGCGCGAACGGCCCTCGGTGGGGGCCACCACGTCGATGCGCGGCCGCTGGCGTCCGTTGCCGGCCTCGGCCACGGGGGACGCCTCGGGAGCCACGGCGTCGTCGGTCGCTTCGGACGCCGGCGTCGACGGGATGAAGCCGTCCGGCGTCGACGGCTCGGGCTCGGGCTTCGCCGTGTCGTCCGGCCTCGGCCGGCGCGGCGGCGGCATGAAGGGGAGGGTCTCGCCCGGCGGCTTCGGCTCCGCGAACGGTGCTCCCGGCGCGATCCCGGCCGGCAGGGCGGCGGGCGGCAGGGCCTGCGGCTCGTCCGAGACCTGCGGCGGCTCCGGCTCCGGCAGGGATGGCGGCCGTGGGGCGTGCGCGAGCGGTTCCGACCGGAGCGGTTCCGGCGGCGGGGGAGAGGGCGCCCGGGGTGCGTCCTCCGGCGCCTTCCCGGGCTCCTGAACGGCGACGGGAGGCGCCGCGTACTCGGCCTCGAGGCGCCCGATCGCCGTGTCGAGGGCCTGGCGCTCCAAGTCGATATCCGCCTCCGGCACCGGCGGGTCGAGGGAGCGGAGCTGGGCGATCAGGGCGCTGCGCGCGCGGTCGTAGACCGCCCGGCGGAGTGCCGGCGAGCGGTCGGGCAGGGCGTCGAGCGCACGTGCCAGCAACGGATAATAGTCGGCCATCGTGCCCGGACCCGCCTGTCCCTATCCGTCGGCTCTACCGCCCACGTCCCGCGCTCAATCCTCGAAGGGGTTGTGCATGAGGATGGTGTCGTCGCGCTCCGGCGAGGTGGAGAGCAGCGCGACCGGCGCGCCGATCAGTTCCTCGATCCGGCGCACGTACTTGATCGCCTGGGCCGGCAGGTCGGCCCAGGAGCGGGCGCCCGCCGTGGTGCCGCTCCAGCCGGGAATCGTCTCGTAGACCGGCACGGCGCGCTGCTGCGCCGCCTGGCTCGCGGGGAGATGGTCGAAGCGCTGCCCGTCGATGTCGTAGGCGGTGCAGACCCGGATCTCGTCGAAGCCGTCGAGCACGTCGAGCTTGGTCAGGGCGATGCCGTCGATCCCTGAGGTCTGCACGGTCTGGCGCACGAGACAGGCGTCGAACCAGCCGCAGCGGCGCTTGCGGCCGGTGACGGTGCCGAATTCATGGCCGCGCTCGCCGATGCGCTGGCCGATCTCATCGTGCAGCTCGGTCGGGAACGGGCCCTCGCCGACGCGGGTGGTGTAGGCCTTGGCGATGCCGAGCACGTAGCCGATGGCGCGCGGGCCGAGGCCCGACCCGGTCGCGGCCTGCCCGGCCACGGTGTTGGAGGAGGTCACGAACGGGTAGGTGCCGTGATCGACGTCGAGCAGCGCGCCCTGCGCACCCTCGAACAGGATGCGCTTGCCGCCGCGGCGCGCCTCGTCGAGCAGGTGCCAGACGGTGTCCTGATAGGGCAGAACCCGCTCGGCGATGCCCGTCAGCTCGCCGAGAATCGTCGCTTCGGCGATCTCTTCGAGGCCGAAGCCGCGGCGCAGGGCGTTGTGGTGGGCGAGCAGGCGCTCGATCTTCGGCGGCAGGGTCTCGGGCTCGGCCAGATCCATCAGGCGGATCGCCCGGCGGCCGACCTTGTCCTCGTAGGCCGGGCCGATGCCGCGCTTGGTCGTGCCGATCTTGGTGCCCGGGGCCCCGTCCTCGCGCAGCGCGTCGAGCTCGCGGTGGAGCGAGAGGATCAGCGTGGCGTTGTCGGCCACCCGCAGGTTCTCGCGGGTCACGGTCACGCCCTGGCCGGCGAGGCGGTCGATCTCGGAGGCCAGCGCGTAAGGGTCGAGCACCACGCCGTTGCCGATCACGCCCAGCGTGTTCGGGCGAACCACGCCGGAGGGCAGCAGCGAGAGCTTGTAGACGGCGTTCCCCACCACCAGCGTGTGGCCGGCATTGTGGCCGCCCTGGAAGCGGACGACGATGTCGGCCTGCTCGGAGAGCCAGTCGACGATCTTGCCCTTGCCCTCGTCGCCCCACTGGGCGCCTACGACGACGACGTTCGCCATGCGCGTCTGACCTGTCTCGCACTCGCTGGCGCGGGCGCCAAGCGATTGCGCCACGCGCGAAAACCCCGGCGATCGGGCCGGGGGATCGGGCATACGGGCGCGTCTTCGGCGATATGGGCAGACAGGTCAAGCGAAGTGGTCCCGACCATGGGGGACCCGCGCCCCGTATGGCTGATGCGCTCCTGCGCGTGACTTGCGTGCGTTCCCTTGCGCGCGTTCCTTGGCCCAGGGCGCGTTACTTGGCGTTGCCCGGCGGCTTGATGACGGGGGTCGAGTTCGGGGTCGGCTCCGGCGCGATCGTCTTGATCTCGGGATCGACGTCGGAGGGCGGCTTGATCACGCCGTCCGACTTCTCGAGCTTCTCGCTGAGCGTACGGCCTGTGGCGTCGCTCTCCGGCCGGACCCTGTCCGGCACCTGCTCCTGGGGCGCGGGCAGCTTCGGATCGCTGTCCTGGCCGCGCTGGGGCACGGAGGGATCCTGCGCGAAGGCGGCGCCGCTCGCCAGGGCGGCGAACAGCGCGGCGGCGCGCATCGTGTTCTTCGAGAGGGTCATCGCGTCCTCGGTGGTCCTTCGAGGGACCAACGGATGCGTGCGCCTTCGCGTTCCTGTCAGGCCAGGCCCTGACAGGCTAAACTTTGGAGCCCTCGGCGAAGGCGAAGTACAGCTCGCGCAGGCGCTTGGCCACCGGGCCGGGCCGTCCGTCGCCGAGGGTTTTTCCGTCGATCTCCACCACCGGCATCACGAAGGCGGACGCCGAGGTGTAGAAGGCTTCCGCCGCCTCGCCCAATTCCCGCGCGTTGATGAGCCGCTCCTCGAAGGCGAGGCCGGTCTCCTGCGCCAGCGCCAGCGCCGCCCTGCGGGTGATGCCGGGCAGGACCGCATGGGAGAGCGGGCGCGTCACCAGCGCGCCGCCCTTGGTGACGATGAAGACGGTGGAGGAGGAGCCCTCCGTCACCACCCCGTCCTCGACCATGAAGGCTTCCGCGACGCCGGCCTCCGACGCCTGCTGCTTGGCCAGGACCTGGGCGAGCAGGGCGACCGATTTGATGTCCCGCCGCTTCCAGCGCAGGTCCGGCACGGTGATCGCCCGCGCGCCGGTCTCGGCCATCGGGTTGTTCACGATGGATTTCTCCTGCGTGAACATCACCACGGTCGGGGCCACGTCCCCCTTCGGGAACGAGAAGTCGCGCTCGGCCACGCCCCGCGTCACCTGGATGTAGACGAGGCCCTCCCGCACGCCGTTTTTTTCCACGAGCTGCGTTTCCAGGCGCTCCCACTCCTGCGTGCTGTGGGGATTGCGGATGCCGATCTCGGCGAGCGAGCGGTCGAGCCGGGCCAGATGCCCGGCATTGTCCACGAGGCGGCCGTGCAGCACGGCGGCGACCTCGTAGATCCCGTCGGCGAACAGGAAGCCGCGGTCCGTCACCGGCACGCGGGCTTCGTCCAGGGGCAGGAATGCGCCGTTGAGATAGGCGGTGCGGGTCATGATGGCAGTCTCGATCGTCCGTCGTCAGGATCGGCACGAAGCAGGTTCCGTGCAGGGAGCCCCGCTCAAGCCTCGCCGAACACGCGCGAAAAGATCGTATCGACGTGTTTCAGATGGTAGCCGAGATCGAAGCACGCCTCGATCTGTTCCGGCGCGAGCACCGCCGTGACCTCCGGGTCGGCCTTGAGCAAGGTCAAAAAGTCGCCCTCGCCGCGCCAGACCGGCATCGCGTTGCGCTGCACCAGCCGGTACGAATCCTCTCGCGAGACGCCGCCCTGCGTCAGCGCCAGCAGCACCCGCTGCGAGTGGACGAGGCCGCCGAGCCGGTCGAGGTTCTTCTGCATGGCGGCCGGGTAGATCAGCAGCTTGTCGATCACCCCGGTGAGCCGGGCCAGCGCGAAGTCGAGGGTCACGGTCGCGTCCGGGCCGATCATCCGCTCGACCGAGGAGTGCGAGATGTCCCGCTCGTGCCAGAGCGCGACGTTCTCCAGCGCCGGGGTCACGTAGCCGCGCACCATGCGCGCCAGCCCCGTGATGTTCTCCGTCAGCACCGGATTGCGCTTGTGCGGCATCGCCGAGGAGCCCTTCTGCCCCTCGGAGAAGAACTCTTCCGCCTCCAGCACCTCGGTGCGCTGGAGATGGCGCACTTCCGTGGCGAGCCGCTCCATCGAGCTGGCGATCACGCCGAGGGTCGCAAAAAACATCGCGTGGCGGTCGCGCGGGATCACCTGGGTCGAGACCGGCTCCGGCGCGAGGCCCATCCGTTCGGCGACGTATTCCTCCACCCGCGGGTCGATGTTGGCGAAGGTGCCGACCGCGCCCGAGATGGCGCAGGTCGCGACCTCCTTGCGCGCCGCGATCAGGCGCTCCCGGGCGCGGGAGAACTCCGCGTAGGCCTGGGCCAGCTTGAGCCCGAAGGTGACGGGCTCGGCGTGGATGCCGTGCGAGCGGCCGATGGTGGGGGTGAGCTTGTGCTCGAAGGCGCGCCGCCTCAGCGCGGCGAGCAGGGCGTCGAGATCCTCGATCAGGATGTCGGCGGCGCGCGTGAGCTGCACGTTGAGGCAGGTGTCGAGCACGTCCGAGGAGGTCATGCCCTGGTGGACGAAGCGCGCCTCCGGCCCGACGATCTCGGCCAGATGCGTGAGGAAGGCGATGACGTCGTGCTTCGTCACCGCCTCGATCGCGTCGATGCGGGCGACGTCGAAGCTCGCGTCGCGGCCCTTCTCCCACACCTTCTCGGCGGCTTGCCTGGGCACGACGCCGATCTCGGCCAGAGCCGTGGTGGCGTGGGCCTCGATCTCGAACCAGATCCGGAACCGGCTCTCCGGCGACCAGATCGCGGTCATCTCGGGACGGGAGTAGCGGGGGATCATCTCTTTCCGGGGCCTCGGTTCGCGGGACGGGTCTCTCGCGAGGCGCCTAGCATGGGGCGGGGAGGAGCGTAAACGCGAACGCCGGCACGCCCGGATCGGGGCCGGCATCGACGATACGGTTGGCGGCGCGGTGCCTGGATCGCTTCGCCTGACGGCTCGCGATGACGGCGAAGGTGACCCGCACCGTCATCGCGAGCCTCAGCGAAGCGATCCAGAAGCGCGACGTTGCCGGACGTGGCCGTCACGTCGTCAGATCCTGTTCGCTCGCCTGCTCGCCCCCCGGCGCGACAAGCCGAACGGACTGCGCCATATGCGACGGCACGAACACGCGAAGAATCGTCTCGGGAGACGACCATGCCTGAGCCCGCCACCGAACGCGCCTTCATCCCCCTCTCCATCGCCGTGCTGACGGTGTCCGACACCCGCGTGCTCGCCGACGACAGGTCCGGCGACACCCTGGCCGCGCGGCTCACCGCCGCCGGGCATCGGCTTGCGGACCGGGACATCGTGCCGGACGAGGCCGCCGCGATCCGCGAGCGGGTCGAGGCCTGGATTCACGACGCAGGCATCGACGTGATCCTCACCACCGGCGGCACCGGCTTCACCGGCCGCGACGTGACCCCGGAGGCGATCGAGCCGCTGTTCGAGAAGCGCATGGACGGCTTCTCGGCGGTGTTCCACCGGATCTCCTACGACAAGATCGGCACCTCGACGCTGCAGTCGCGGGCGACCGCCGGGGTGGCGGGGGCGACCTACATCTTCGTGCTGCCGGGCTCACCCGGCGCCTGCAAGGACGCCTGGGACGGCATCCTCGCCAGCCAGCTCGACTACCGCCACCGCCCCTGCAACTTCGTCGAGATCATGCCGCGCCTCGACGAGCACCTGCGCCGGGGCGCCGACCGGACGATGTGAGCCGTCCGGCGCCGCCGTCATCGCGCGCGGATGGAAGCGACTCAGAGCCTGTTTGACTGCAGTGATCCCCTCTCGCCCCTCATCCTGAGGTGCCGCGTGAGCGGCCTCGAAGGGTGCTCCAGGAATCGCGCGGGATCTGGAGCACCCTTCGAGGCCTCCGCGATGCTCCGGCACCTCAGGATGAGGGGCGAGATGGGAGTAGGACCTTCCTCTCGCCTTGCCGTTGCCCGACCAAGACACGGTGGCCGGTCAAACAGGCTCTCAGGAGCATGCCTTTTAAGGTGTTTTCTTAGCCATTAGCTTGGCCTTTTCGAGGACCCTGGCGGTGGCGACGTGTTTTCGGGCCGTAGCCGCCGCTACATAGGGCTTGTCGACCTTGCGCTTGGGACCACGCGGGCTGGTTGCAATCCGCCCTGGGTCGACCCGCTCCGCCAAGGCGAGCAAGCGGGCCGCGACGCTCGCCGCATCCTCCTGGCCCGTCAACACAGAGCCGTGTCCGAGCGCCACCATCAGCCCCTCGTAGCCGGCACCGATCTGACGGCTCAGGTGGAACACCGAGACCCGCGGCTCGGGCCCGTGCACCTGCTCGATGCACGCGCTCAGCAGGCTCAGCACGTTGTGGGCCAGAACGGCAGCGGCAAACCCCAGCAGGGCCGCCCGCGGACGACCCAGGCGACCGGCCTCGCTGTGCAGCACCCGTTCCATCTGCAGGAACAGACCCTCGATCCGCCAGCGTCGCCGATACACCTGCGCGATCTGCGCCGCACTGACGCTCGCCGGCAGGTTGCTCCACAGCCAGATCGTCCGGTCTCCCTCCGTCGTTGGCGCCGTCAAGCTCAGCGCGATGCGCCGCCACGCATCGCCGCTCCCCTCCAGCGTAATGCTCTGCTCACACAGTGTGCCGGTCTCGCAGGAGCCGCACGCCTGCCAATCCCCCTGCGCGCCCAGGCGGGGATGGTTGCCGTGCCGACGCACCACGAAGTGGCTGCCTGCCTCAACCAGACCCTGCAGCCAGGTCCGGACACAGAAGTGCCGATCGGCGACCCAGACCTGACCGGGCGCGGCAGCGTCCAGGAGGGCCCGGGCCAGCGCCCGTTCGTCGGCATAAGCATCTTCGGCCGCCACCAGATCGACGGCCAGGCCGGTATCGGGATCGTAGACGACCAGGGTCTGCCCCGGCAGGGCGGCGCCGCGATGCGCGCGCAGAGGCTTCAGGCGCTTGTCGCTGCCGGGCAGATGGTTGCCGTCCAGCACGCGCAGTGCGTAGCCCGGCAGGCTCGGATGGCCGGTGCCCGCCGCGGTCATCACCGGGGCCAGTCGGGTCGCGCTGCCGCGCACGAGGGCGCGCAGCAGGTCGGGCTCGGTGCGGTTGACCTTGTCGTAGAGGGCGGGCAGCGAGACGGTCAGGTCTTCGGCTTCGCGCGCAGCGGCGTGCAACGACGAGCGCAGGCCGAGAGCGACGAGCATCGTCAGCCTGACGACAGTGGAGAACAGCAACTCCCGCGTGTATTGCCGCTGGCGATGCTGCTCGAACACCTCGTCGATCCAGCCGGCCGGCAGCGCGTGTTCCAAGGCCGTGCGGGCCATCAGGCTCGTCGGCGCATAGTTCTCGAACCGTTCAATGACGGCAGACCAGACTGGATCGGATCCTTGCAATGCTTCGCTCATTGCAAGGATATAGTTAATATAAACGAACCTTAAAAGGCATAGCTCTGAGAGCCTGTTTGAGCTCCTCCGCCGGCTGTCCCCATCTGTCTCGTGTGTCAACACGCATTCCGCCTGGCGGGGCGGAGTGGAGAGCAGATGTGGACGGACCGACATCGGACGCGTCATGAGGCGCGTCTGAAGGACATGGTGCTGCAAGCAGGCTTGGACGAGGTGGCTCGCTTCTTGGAACGAGCCGATCCGCCCAGCCGTCAGGATGCGACGCCCGTGCGCCGGGCGCTGGCGGGGATCGCCTGGCACCTGCGGACGGGCGGAGGGTGGCGGGCGCTGCCGGCTGGCTTTCCGCCCTGGCGCACGGTCTACGGCTGGTTCCGGCGCTGGATCGAGAAGGGGCTGTTCGAGAGCCTGATGCGCGCTCTGGCGCGCCGACAGCGGCGGCGCTGTGGGCGTCGACCAGAACCACGGCTGGCCATCATCGACACGCAAAGCATCAAGTGCCTCGGGGTGCGCGGACCGCGCGGCTACGATGGCGCCAAGAAGCTGGTCGGCCGCAAACGCGTGGCGCTGGTGGATGCCGAAGGACACGTCCTGGCGCTCGCCGTCGTGCCGGCCAACGGGCAGGATCGCGACACGCTGCCGGCCCTCAATGACGGCAAGGAGCCATGGCCCAGCCTGCGTCTGGCCATCCTCGATGGCGCCTTCCATCCTCGATGGCGCCTTCACGGCCGAGCGCTGCCGGGAGTGGTGCAACCTCCACGGCATGCGCCACCACGTCGTCGAGAAGGACCCGGATCAGAGGGGCTTCGTCGTGCTGGAGCGACGCTGGGTCGTGGAGCGGACCTTCGGCTGGCTCAGCCACTGGGGCGGCTTGCTGCGCGAGCGCGCCGGTCGCCTCGATGTCGCCACCGGTCGCCTGGCCTGCGTCGCCTGCCTCGTGGCTGCCAACGCACTCAACAATCCCGCATGAAACAGAGTTCTCAAACAGGCTCTGAGGGCTATGCCTTTTAAGGTTCGTTTATATTAACTATATCCTTGCAATGAGCGAAGCATTGCAAGGATCCGATCCAGTCTGGTCTGCCGTCATTGAACGGTTCGAGAACTATGCGCCGACGAGCCTGATGGCCCGCACGGCCTTGGAACACGCGCTGCCGGCCGGCTGGATCGACGAGGTGTTCGAGCAGCATCGCCAGCGGCAATACACGCGGGAGTTGCTGTTCTCCACTGTCGTCAGGCTGACGATGCTCGTCGCTCTCGGCCTGCGCTCGTCGTTGCACGCCGCTGCGCGCGAAGCCGAAGACCTGACCGTCTCGCTGCCCGCCCTCTACGACAAGGTCAACCGCACCGAGCCCGACCTGCTGCGCGCCCTCGTGCGCGGCAGCGCGACCCGACTGGCCCCGGTGATGACCGCGGCGGGCACCGGCCATCCGAGCCTGCCGGGCTACGCACTGCGCGTGCTGGACGGCAACCATCTGCCCGGCAGCGACAAGCGCCTGAAGCCTCTGCGCGCGCATCGCGGCGCCGCCCTGCCGGGGCAGACCCTGGTCGTCTACGATCCCGATACCGGCCTGGCCGTCGATCTGGTGGCGGCCGAAGATGCTTATGCCGACGAACGGGCGCTGGCCCGGGCCCTCCTGGACGCTGCCGCGCCCGGTCAGGTCTGGGTCGCCGATCGGCACTTCTGTGTCCGGACCTGGCTGCAGGGTCTGGTTGAGGCAGGCAGCCACTTCGTGGTGCGTCGGCACGGCAACCATCCCCGCCTGGGCGCGCAGGGGGATTGGCAGGCGTGCGGCTCCTGCGAGACCGGCACACTGTGTGAGCAGAGCATTACGCTGGAGGGGAGCGGCGATGCGTGGCGGCGCATCGCGCTGAGCTTGACGGCGCCAACGACGGAGGGAGACCGGACGATCTGGCTGTGGAGCAACCTGCCGGCGAGCGTCAGTGCGGCGCAGATCGCGCAGGTGTATCGGCGACGCTGGCGGATCGAGGGTCTGTTCCTGCAGATGGAACGGGTGCTGCACAGCGAGGCCGGTCGCCTGGGTCGTCCGCGGGCGGCCCTGCTGGGGTTTGCCGCTGCCGTTCTGGCCCACAACGTGCTGAGCCTGCTGAGCGCGTGCATCGAGCAGGTGCACGGGCCCGAGCCGCGGGTCTCGGTGTTCCACCTGAGCCGTCAGATCGGTGCCGGCTACGAGGGGCTGATGGTGGCGCTCGGACACGGCTCTGTGTTGACGGGCCAGGAGGATGCGGCGAGCGTCGCGGCCCGCTTGCTCGCCTTGGCGGAGCGGGTCGACCCAGGGCGGATTGCAACCAGCCCGCGTGGTCCCAAGCGCAAGGTCGACAAGCCCTATGTAGCGGCGGCTACGGCCCGAAAACACGTCGCCACCGCCAGGGTCCTCGAAAAGGCCAAGCTAATGGCTAAGAAAACACCTTAAAAGGCATGGCTCTCAGGAGCGCGAGCTTTCCGGATCGGGCGGCGCGCTGGATTGCTTGCGCCGAGCCTCGCAAGGACGATGTGGGGTCTGCCTCTTCGTCATCGCGAGCGTCAGCGAAGCGATCCGGGAGCGCGACGCCCGCCGAACGAATGCGCCGCGGATGACGTGCCGGCAGCGTCGCGCGGGGCACTTCGGGTCTCCGGCGGCGTTACAACCCGGGGCAGCCGGGCTTCGAGCCGGCGCAGTCCCCCGAGACGGCGCCGCGAGGCGCCTTTTGCTTTCACGGAGTCCGTCCGCCTTGCGTCCGTTCCCGGTACGGCCCTTCCTCCTCGCGGTGCTGCTGGTGGCCGCCCCGCTCGCGCCGGGGCTCGCCGCGCCGCGGGTCGATGCGCGGGCGAAGGCCTGGGTGGCCGGGGTCGTCAGCCGCATCGGCATGGCCGACCGTGCCGCGGCGGCGGGGCGCGGCGGGCAGGTGACGGTGCGGGTGCGGATCGAGGCCGACGGCGCTCTCGGCGGAATCGTGCTGGAGGAAGGCCCGGCGGCGCTCGGCGCGCGCGCGGCCCGCGCCGTACAGGCCGCCGCGCCCTTCCCGCCGCCGCCACCGGAGCTCCTGACCCTGGAAGGTTTCACGGAACTGAGCTTCCCCCTCACGCTGCGGTGACGAGGCGGACGCGCCCGTGTCATCGAATCGTCGCGGATGGACCGGAAAGGCAGGGTTCCCGTTCGTGAGGAGAGCCGCGCTCCATGGACTTCCACCGTCGCTTCACCGTGCTGATGTGCACCCCCGCCTTCGATCCGGACGATCTGGAGGGCGCGCGGGTCAACCAGATCGTCGCGGCGGTGGAGCAGCGCGGCTTCGAGGTGGTGCGGGCGCGGCGCGTCGAGGACGCCTCGATCGCGGTGCAGACCGACGCGGCGGTCGGCTGCCTCGTGGTGGATTGGGGCAAGCGCGGCCTCGACGGCAAGGCCGCCGCACTCATCGACATGATGCGCAAGCGCGGCCTGGAGATGCCGATCGTCATCATGGTCCGCCGCAAGCGGCTGGAGGACATCCCCGTCGAGCTGCTCGACTTCATCGACGGCTACATCTTCCTCGCCGAGGAGACGCCGGAATTCATCGCCCGCAACCTCGTCTCGCGGGTCACGCAATACGCCGACACGCTGAAGACGCCGTTCTTCGGCGCGCTGGTCGATTACGCCGAGGAGGGCAACCAGCTCTGGACCTGCCCCGGCCACAACGGCGGCATCTTCTACAACCGCTCGCCGATCGGCCGTATCTTCGTCGAGCATCTCGGCGAGGCGATCTTTCGCGACGACCTCGACAACTCGGTGCTCGACCTCGGCGACCTCCTGACCCACGAGGGCCCGGCCCTGAAGGCGCAGAAGGAGGCGGCCAAGATCTTCGGGGCGGAAAAGACCTATTTCGTCCTCAACGGCACCTCGGCCTCCAACAAGATCGTGCTGTCCTCGCTGGTGGCCGAGGACGACCTCGTGCTGTTCGACCGCAACAACCACAAGGCCGCCCATCACGGCGCCCTGTTCCTCGGCGGCGGCATCCCGATCTTTCTGGAGACCGACCGCAACGCCTACGGCCTGATCGGCCCGATCTATCACGAGGCCCTGGACGAGACGCGCATCCGCGAAAAAATCCGGGCCAACCCCTTGGTCGAGGACCCGGAGGCGTGGCGCAGGGAGCGCCCGTTCCGCTGCGCCGTGATCGAGCAGTGCACCTACGACGGCACGATCTACGACGCGCAGGAGATCGTCGAGCGCATCGGCCACCTGTGCGACTACATCCTGTTCGACGAGGCCTGGGCGGGCTTCATGAAGTTCCACCCGCTCTACCAGCGCCGCTTCGCCATGGGCCTGACCGGCCTCGACGAGACCTCGCCGGGCATCATCGCCACGCAATCGACCCACAAGCAGTTGGCCAGCTTCTCCCAGGCCTCGCAGATCCACACCCGGGACGGGCACATCCGCGGCCAGACCCGGCGGGTCGAGCACAAGCGCCTGAACGAGAGCTTCCTGGTCCACGCCTCGACCTCGCCGTTCTACCCGCTCTTCGCCTCGCTCGACGTCGGCGCGCAGATGATGAAGGGCCGCTCCGGCGTGGTGCTGTGGGACGACACCATCCGGCTGGGCATCGAGTGGCGGAAGAAAGCCCGCGCCATCCGCAAGGAGTTCGAGGAGCGCGAGGCCGACCCGAAGCGGCGCTGGTTCTTCGACCCCTTCGTGCCCGACGTGGTGACCGGCCCCGACGGCACCGAGATCCCCTGGGAGGCGGTGCCGACCGACGCGCTCGCCTCCGATGCCCGTTACTGGGAACTGACGCCGGGCGCCGCGTGGCACGGCTTCACCCATGTCGGACCCACCTCCGCGCCGGGCTTCGCCATCACCGACCCGAACAAGCTCACCGTGCTGACACCCGGCTTCGACCGCAGGACGGGCGAATACGCCGAGCACGGCGTGCCGGCCCCGATCGTCGCGCAGTACCTGCGCGAGAACCGGATCGTCCCGGAGAAGAACGACCTCAACTCGCTGCTCTTCCTGCTGACGCCGGGCGTCGAGTCGTCGAAGGCCGGCACGCTGATCTCCGGCCTCGTCGCCTTCAAGCGGCTGCACGACGACAACGTGCCGCTCGAAGAGGCGATGCCGGAATTCGTGGCCCGGCGGCCGAAGCGCTACCGCGGCGTCGGCCTGCGCGATCTGTGCGCCGACTACCACGCCTTCCACCGCGAATCGGGCACCTCGGCGCTCCAGCGCAAGCAGTTCATGCCCGAGCACCTGCCGGAAATGGCGATGGCCCCGAAGGCCGCCGCGCAGATGCTGACCCGCAACCGGGTCGATTACGTGCCGATCGCCGAGGCCGAAGGGCGCATCGCCACCACCCTGATGCTGGTCTATCCCCCCGGCATCGGCACGGTGCTGCCGGGCGAGCGGCTCGACGAGCGGGCCAAGCCCATGCTCGACTACTTCAAGATGTTCGAGGCCGCCGCCAACATCTTCCCCGGCTTCGAGGCGGAGATCCAGGGCGTCTACCGCGAGACCGACCCGGACGGGCGAATCCGCTTCCATACCTACGTCCTGCGCGAGGGCGCCTGATGGCCTCGGGCGCGGCGTCGGTCCTGGCTTGCGCGGACGTGGTGATCCGGCCCTCGTCGGACGCCGACGTGCCGGCGATGATCGCGATCTACGAGCGCCACATCCGCCGGGGCGTCGGCGATACCGGCGACTTCGAGGAGGAGCGCCTGCTGCCCGACGAACTGAAGCGGCGGCGGAAAAACATGCGCAGCAGGCGCCTGCCTCACCTCGTGGCCGAGCGGGGCGGCGGAATCGCCGGCTACGCCTACGCCGTGCCGTTCCGCAAGCGCCCGGCCTACCGCTACGCGCTCAAGCACTCGATCTACGTCCATCCCGACCATCTGCATGCCGGGATCGGCCGCCGGCTGCTGCCGGCGCTGATCGAGGCCTGTTCCGCTGGCGGCTACCGGCAGATGATCGGCTATATCGACGCGAGCAACGAGGCGTCGTTGCGCCTGCACGAGGCCTGCGGCTTCGCCCGCGTCGGCTATCTCCCGGCCATCGGCTACAAGTACGGCCGCTGGAGCGACAGCGTCATCGTGCAGTGCCCGCTGGGCACGGGGGCGGACGACCAGCCGAATGCCTGGCACCGGCCGGAGCGGGAGGGGGCATCCCGGTTTTCACCGATGTCCTGACGTTCTTTCCGTCATCGCGATGACGGCAGAGGTGGAACCGATCGGCCAAAAACGGTGACGAGCGCCGGCCCGCTCGATCCGCGCCGGCTTTTTTGCGTGAAGCCGGCGCGCATCTTGCCAGCCGATGCCCTAGATCGGTGACAGGAAGCCCCTCCCTCCCCAGGGCCGCCCGCTTTTTTCGCGGAGCGGCGCACCGACCCTCCGAGCCGTTGCCATGACCATCCTCGCGCCCTCGATCCTCGCCGCCGACTTCTCCAGGCTCGGCGAGGAGACACGGGCGATCGCGCAAGCCGGCGCCGACTGGATCCATCTCGACGTGATGGACGGGCATTTCGTGCCCAACATCAGCTTCGGCCCGGCGGTGGTGAAGGCGCTGCGGCCCTGGACCGACAAGGTGTTCGACGTCCACCTGATGATCGCGCCGGCCGATCCCTACCTCGCCGCCTTCGCCGAGGCCGGCGCCGACGCGATCACCGTGCATGTCGAGGCCGGCCCCCACGCCCACCGCTCGCTCCAGACGATCCGGGCCCTCGGCAAGCGCGCCGGCGTGGCGCTCAACCCCGGCACCCCCGCCTCCGCCATCGAGCCGTTGCTCGACATGCTCGATCTCGTGCTGGTGATGACCGTCAATCCCGGCTTCGGCGGCCAGAGCTTCATCGGCTCGGCGCTGGAGACCGTCTCCCGCGTCAAGGCGATGACCGCCGGGCGGTCGATCGGCATCTCGGTCGACGGCGGCATCACCCCGGAGACGGCCGGGCCGGCGGCGAAGGCCGGTGCCGACATCCTCGTCGCGGGCTCGGCGGCCTTCAAGGGCGGCGCATCCCACTACGAGAAAAACGTCGCGGCGATCCGCGAGGCGGCCCGCTCGGCCACCGGGCGGGACGGCGTGCGATGCTGAGGGCGCTGATCTTCGACGTCGACGGGACGCTCGCCGAGACCGAGGATCTCCACCGCCAGGGCTTCAACCGCGCCTTCCAGGCGCTCGGCCTGCCCTGGCACTGGTCGCCGGACCTCTACGCCGAACTTCTCAAGGTCATGGGCGGCAAGGAGCGGCTCGTCCACTATATCGAGCGCTTCCATCCCAAGGAGGCGGAAGGGCTCAAGGCCCGGATGCCGGAGATCCACGACCTCAAGACGCGCTTCTACGGCGCGTTGGCCGAGAGCGGCGGCCTCTCCCTGCGGCCCGGCGTGCGGCGCCTCGTCGAGCAGGCGCGAGCGGACGGCGTGCGGCTGGCGGTCGCCACCACCACCAGCCGGCCGAACATCGACCTGCTGCTCCGGCTCAACTTTTCCGACGACGCGCATCCCTTCGACGTGATCGCCGCCGGCGACGAGGCGGCGCAGAAGAAGCCCGCGCCGGACATCTTCGCGCTCGCCGTGCATCGCCTCGGCATCGACCCTTCCGAGGCGATCGCCTTCGAGGATTCGGCGGCCGGCATCCGCTCGGCGCTCGCCGCCGGCCTGCCGGTGCTCGCCACCCGCAGCCGCTACACGCAGAGCCACCGGCTCGACGGCGCCTTCTCCGCGGTCTCCGATCTCGGCGAGCCGGACGCGCCGCACGATCACCTCCAGGGCCATGTCTGGCCGGACGGGATCGTCACACTCGACGCCCTGCGCGACTGGCACGCGGGACATCTGCACGGGGCGGCCTGAGAGCCCGCATCGCACCCTCGTCACCGCCCGGCGGCTTCCCAACCCGCCCCGGCGCGGTCTATCAGGACGGCCGCCTTCCGCTCCGGGTCGCGGGTCCCGGAACGGCGCCGTGCGAGAAACCGGGCCCCTGCCGCATGGACGTCACACCGCCGGACCGTGGAGCCTGATGCGCGAGCCGAACGCGATCGATTTCTGGCGCGGCTTCGCGCTGGTGACGATTTTCATCAATCACATCCCCGGGAATTTCTTCGAGCGCTACACCTTCTCGCAATACGGCATCTCGGATGCCGCCGAGCTGTTCGTGTTCCTGGCCGGCTGGTCGATCGGGCTCGCCACCCGCGGGCGCGACGGCACCCCGGAGCCGCGCATGACCACGGTGCTGCGGCTCCTGTCGCGCACCGTCGAGGTGTACCGCGCGCAGATCACCATCATGGCCCTGGCCCTGGCGATGATCGCCGGATGCGCGCTCTATCTCGACAACCCGCTGATCCTCGAATGGCACAATGCCGGCGGCTTCTTCGCCGACCCGATCCAGACCATGGTCGGCATCGTGGTGCTGACGCACCAGCTCGGCTTCTTCAACATCCTGCCGCTCTACGTGGTGCTGATCGCCATCGCCCCCGCCGTGGTGCTGATCGGCCGGGTCAGCCGGCTTCTCGTTCTGGCGCTGTCGCTGTCGCTCTACGGCGCGAGCCTCGTGTTCGAGTGGAACTTCCCCTCCTGGCCCGGCGAGGGCGACTGGTTCTTCAACCCGCTGTGCTGGCAGCTCCTGCTCGTGCTGGGCTTCCTGTCGAACGAGGCGGCCCGGGGATCGGAACGGCTCCGGCGCCTGTGGCGGCGCCTGATGCCGCTCGGCCTCGTCATCGTCGCGGTCGGCGTCGTGCTCGCGGTGCTGGAACTGCGGCCCGACCCGATGCTGGCACCCGAGCCGCGCCTCGTCTTCACCTTCGACAAGACCTACCTCTCGCCCGCCCGCCTCATCCACTTCTGCGGGATGGTGCTGGCCTTCCAGGGCGTCTATGCCCTCGTCGCCCCGCATGTGGGCCCGCTCGCCCGGTTTCTGTCGGGTTTGGGGCGCAACTCCCTCGCGGTCTTCTCGATGGGATCGCTGTTGAGCCTTGCCGGACAGTTCGTGCGCTTCCAGACCGGTGGCGGTATCATCGTCGACGTTTCGGTCGTAGGGTCCGGCCTGTTCGCACTGGGTTTCACCGCATGGTTCGTCGAATGGCGTTCCCGCAGGCCGCGGCCGACGCGCAAGGCGCCCGACGCCGCCTCGCCCTCATCCTCCCGCTCGGCCTGAGCCTCGGCCTCGGCTGCGCCCCCTCCGCCCGGGGCGAGACGGCGGGGGCGCAGCCGGTGCCGTCCGCACCTCTCTCTTCCGCGGCGGAGGCGCTCGACCAGAGCCTCTCGCCCGAATGCCGTGTGCCGGGCTCGAAGCTCTACACCCTGGCGCGGCTCAAGGCGGTCAAGGCCGCGCTCAAGGAGAAGCGGCCGGTCCGCGTGCTCTCGATCGGCTCCTCCTCGGCCGGGCTCGGCGCCTCCGCGAGCTATCCGGTCAAGCTCGAGAACGCGCTGGAGCAGGCGCTGCCGGACGTGCAGGTCAACGTCGAGGCCCGCGGCCTGCCCGGCGAGGTGGCGAGCGGGGCGGGAGAGCGGCTGCGCTCCATGGTTGCCGAGATCGAGCCCGATCTCGTGGTCTGGCAGGTCGGCACCAACGACGCGCTCGCCCGCGTCGACATCGAGGCCTTCGGCGAGGCCCTGGAGGACACGGTGCGGTGGGTGAAGTCCCACGACATCGACATCGTGCTGATCGACCCGGTCTTCACCGAGAGCCTCGCCCAGGACGCCTACTACACGCAGATGGTGCGCACCGTGCAGGACGTGGCCCGCCGCGAGGCGGTGCCGCTGGTCCACCGCTACGCGGCGATGCGCTACCTCTCGACCCGGAACGGCACCGAGGCCCACATGCTCGGGCGCCATTTCCGGCTCAACGACCTCGGCCTGCGCTGCATGGCCGAGCACGCCACCCGGGCGATCACCCTGTCGCTGCTCCAGCCCGACGCGGCCAAGGCGGATCAGAAGACCGACCCGAAGACGGGTTCCGGCAAAACCGATTCTGCGCAGACGGACTCCACGAAGACCGATCCGGCCCGGACCGGCACGCCCGGCCCCGCACCGCAGTCGGGGCCCAGGCAGCCGTAGCTTGCAGCCGTAGCGTCTTGCCACCCGCCGGGCCCTCGGAGCCTTGTCCCGAAAGGTGGCTGCCGGCTTTGGGAAAAAGACGATGCAAAACCGAAACTCTTAACCCGCTCGAAACGCCGCGCCGCTCAGGCTGGGCGCCGAGCAGGCCGGCCATCGCCGCGCCCGCCGCCCGTTCGAATGGCGCACCATGGCAGCGGACAAGGTGATCGCGGGCGGCCTCGCCTCGTCCTCTCCCCTCGACACGATCCTGCCCCGGCTCCGATCGGCCGCCGCCGTCTCGGCGCTCGGTGTGTTCGCGGTCCGCATCGGCGCGGCCGCCTTCGCCTACGGGGCGCAGGTGCTGATGGCCCGGATGATGGGCGGCACCGAGTACGGCATCTTCGCCACCGTCTGGGTCTGGATCGCGATCCTGGGTCATACCGCGACCCTCGGTCTGTCCCAGGGCGCCTGCCGCTTCCTGCCCGCCGACCAGGCGCTCGGCCGGCTCGACGGCGTGCGCGGATTCCTGCTCGGCGGCGCCCTGGCGAGCCTCGGCGGCGGCCTCGCGCTGTCGCTCGGCGGTCTGGCGGTCGCCCTGTTGCGGGACGGGTTGCTGGCCGGCCCCTACGGCACGCCGATCCTCGTCGCGGCGCTGGTCGTGCCGCTCTTCGCGTTCCAAGACTATCTCGAAGGCGTGGCCCGCAGCCAGAACTGGCCGCTGCTCGCCATCGCACCGCCCTACCTGCTGCGCCAGGGCCTGATCATGGCGGCGATGGTCGGGGCCGTCCTGGCGGGTGCGCCGGCCGAGGCGTGGGTCGCCATCGCCTGCACGCTGGCCGCGACCGGCCTCGCGGCGGCCGGGCAGGCCGGTCTCCTGCTCGTGCGCCTGCGCCGCCACCTGCCGGCGGGCCCGCGGCTCTACCGCTGGCGGCTCTGGCTCGGCGCCTGCTTGCCGATCGCCGCGGGCGATCTCGCGGCCAGCGCCTTCGGCTTCGTCGACGTGGTGATCCTCGGCTTCCTCGTGCCGCCGGAGGCCGTCGGGCTCTATTTCGCCGCCACCCGCATCCAGCAGTTCGTCGCCTTCGTGCACTATGCGGCCTCCGCCGCCACCGCCCAGCGCCTCGCCGCCGCCCGGGCGCGCGGCGACGAGGCGGGCCTCGCCGGGCTGGTGCGCGCGCAGGCGCGCTGGACCTTCCTCGCCACGGCGGGCGTCGGGCTCGGCATCCTCGCGGTGTCGCCCCTGCTGCTCGGCCTGTTCGGAGAGGGGTTCCGCGCCAGCCTGCCGGTCCTGGCGATCCTCGTCGGCGGCAGCGTGGCCGCGAGCCTGTTCGGCCCGGCCGAGGACGTGCTGACCATGCTCGGCGGCGAACGGCTCTGCGCCGGCATCACCCTGGCGATGCTGCTGCTCGCCGCCCTGCTCTGCTTCGTCCTCGTGCCTGGGCTCGGCGTGGCCGGGGCGGCCCTGTCGGTCGCCGCCGCCACGACGCTGCGCGGGCTCGCCATGGCGCTCGGCGCCCGAGCCGTCCACGGCCTCTCGACGCCGGCCGTCGCATTCTTCGCGCCGAGGGGGCCGTGATGCCGCAGGCCGCTCTCGCATCGAGGTCGTCCCGCGCGACCGTCGAGCCGGTCGCGGCGCTTGCGGGGGACGCCGCGGGTTGGGACGCGCTGGCGGTCCGCGCGGCCGAACCGCATCCGTTCTACGCGCGCCACACGATCGAGGCGCACCGGGCCCACGGGCTGTGCGGCCCGCGCCTCTCGGCGGTCGTCGTGCGCGAAGACGGCGCGGCGGCGGCCCTCCTGCCCTTCGTCCTGCGCCCCGACATCGCCGGCCTTGGCGCGGCCCTCGCGCAGCCCTTCCTCTCGCCCTACGTGACGGCGACCGCGCCCCTCGTCGCCGACGGCCCCGGCCTTGAGGTGCGGCTCGACGCCCTGGTCGAGGGCCTCGCGCGTGCCTCCGGCGGCCGGCCCTGGCGCTGGCCGCTGCTGGCGAGCGAATCCAGAATCGGCGTCGGGCTGCTCGCGGCGATGGGCCGGGCCGGCTGGCAGGTCGGCACCGTGGCGGGGTTCGAGCGGCCGGTTCTCGACCGCCGGGCCGATTACGACGCCTTCCTCGCCGGCCACCCGCACAGGAGCCGCCTGAAGGATCTCCGCCGCCGCCGCCGCCGATTGGAGGAGGCCGGCACGGTCACGGTCGAGAGCGCGACGGAAGGCGCGGCCCTGGAGCGGGCGCTCGACGCCTTCCTCACCCTCGAAGCCGCCGGCTGGAAGGGGGCGGCGGGCACCGCCCTGCGCAGCCGCCCGCAGACCGAACGCTTCGCGCGCGCCCTGTTCCGGCCGGAGGCCGGGCCCGTCTCGGTCCGGGCCGACCTGCTGCGCCTGGACGGCCGGACGGTGGCCGCGAGCCTCGCGCTGATCGGCGGCCGGACCGCCCACCTCCTCAAGACCGCCTACGACGAGGGCCTGCACGCCCAGGCCCCCGGCCTCGTGCTGGAGGACGCGATCGTGCGCGCCGTCCACGCCGAGGGGTTCGCCGATCGGCTCGACGCGGCGACGATGCCGGGCTCGGCGCTGGAGAGTCTCTATCCGGAGCGCGAGACGATCCGCGAGATCGTCGCCGTGCCGCCGGGCGCCGGCCTGATCTCCCTGGAGCGGCGCCTGCGCCTCGCCCGTTTCGAGCACCGCGCCAGGGCCGAGGCCAAGCGGCTGCTCGGGCGGAGCTGACGCTCGCTCGTGGCGAGCACGATGCGGCGTTCCCGCCCCACCGGGGATTGATCGATCAAACGTCGAGATTGGCCACGCTGAGCGCGTTCTCCTGGATGAACTCGCGCCGCGGTTCGACCACGTCGCCCATCAGCTTGACGAACAGGTCGTCGGCGTCGGTCGAGTCCTTGACCTTGACCTGCAGCAGCGAGCGCACGTCGCGGTCGAGCGTCGTCTCCCAGAGCTGCTGCGCGGTCATCTCGCCGAGGCCTTTGTAGCGCTGGAGCTGGAGGCCCTTGCGGCCGAACGCCATCACCGCCTCGAACAGGCCGACGGGGCCGTAGAGTTCGGTCTCGTCCCCCTTGCGGGCGAGGGTCACCGGCTCGTCGTAGATCTCGCGCAGGGCTTCCGCCCGCTCGGCGAGGCGGCGGGCCTCCTGCGACGAGAGCAGCGTGGCATCGAGCGCCGCCACCTGTCTGACGCTGCGGAGGATGCGGCTGAAGACGTAGCCGCCCTCCTCGGCCGCACCGCTCCAGCCTTTCTCGATCTCGTCGGCGATGCGGTCGAGGCGCTTGGCCGTGCGGTCGGCCAGCACTTCCGCCTCGCCGACATTCTCGGCCACGTCCCTGGCGAAGGCGCCGGCCAGCACCGCCTGCTCCACCACCGCACGGTCGTAGCGGGTGTGGAGCCCGTGCAGGATGTTGCGGAACGCACGCGCCTCCTCGACCAGCGTCTTGAGCTGCGCGCCGCCGAACTCGATGCCGGAGGCGAGCCGCAGCACCGCACCCTCGACGCCCTGATCGATCAGATAGTCCTCGAGCGCCCGCTCGTCCTTGAGGTAGAGGGCGCGCCGGCCGCGCTCGGCTTTGTAGAGCGGCGGCTGGGCGATGTAGAGGTGCCCGCGCTCGATGAGCTCCGGCATCTGGCGGAAGAAGAACGTCAGGAGCAGCGTGCGGATGTGCGAGCCGTCGACGTCCGCGTCCGTCATGATGATGATGCGGTGATAGCGCAGCTTGTCCGGATTGAAGCCCTCGCGGTCGGTGCTCGACCGGCCGATGCCGGCACCGAGCGCCGTGATCAGCGTGCCGATCTCGGCCGAGGACAGCATCCGGTCGGCGCGCACCCGCTCGACGTTGAGGATCTTTCCGCGCAGCGGCAGCACCGCCTGGAACGTGCGGTCGCGGCCCTGCTTGGCCGAGCCGCCGGCGGAATCGCCCTCCACCAGCAGGATCTCGCACTTGGTGGGGTCGCGCTCCTGGCAGTCGGCGAGCTTTCCGGGCAGGGAGGCGATGTCGAGCGCGCCCTTGCGGGTGATGGTCTCGCGCGCCTTGCGCGCCGCCTCGCGGGCGGCCGCCGCGAGCACCACCTTGGCCATCACGGACTTCGCCTGGGCCGGGTTCTCCTCCAGCCAGGTCGAGAGCCCCTCGTTGAGGATGTTCTCGACCGCCGGACGGACCTCGGAGGAGACGAGCTTGTCCTTGGTCTGCGACGAGAACTTCGGGTCCGGCACCTGCACGGAGATGACCGCGGTCAGGCCCTCGCGGCAATCGTCGCCGGTGAGCGAGACCTTCTCCCTCTTAGCGATCCCCGAGGACTCGGCGTAGCCGGTCATCTGGCGGGTCAGGGCGGCGCGGAAGCCCGCCATGTGGGTGCCGCCGTCGCGTTGCGGGATGTTGTTGGTGAAGGGCAGCACCGTCTCGTTGAACGAGTCGTTCCACCAGAACGCCACCTCGACGCGGATGCCGTCGCGCTCGCCGAGCACGGTGACGGGCTTGGCCATGCCCTCGACGGGTTTGCGCGAGCGGTCGAGATAGCGCACGAAAGCCTCGACGCCGCCCTCGTAGCAGAGCTCCTCCCGCTTGTGCTCGGCGTGCCGCGCGTCGGTCAGCACGATGCGCACGCCCGAATTCAGGAAGGCGAGTTCGCGCAGCCGCTTCTCCAGCGTGGCGTAGTCGAACTCGGTCATCGTGAAGGTTTCGGGGGAGGGCAGGAAGGTCACCTCGGTGCCGCGCCGCTCGCCCGCGGGACCGACCGCCTCCAGCGGCGCCACCGCGTCGCCGTGACGGAACTCCATGCGGTGTTCCTTGCCGCCGCGCCAGATCCGCAGCTTCAGGCTGGTCGAGAGCGCGTTCACGACCGAGACGCCGACGCCGTGCAGGCCGCCGGAGACCTTGTAGGAGTTCTGGTCGAACTTACCGCCGGCATGGAGCTGGGTCATGATGACCTCGGCCGCCGAGACCCCCTCCTCCCTGTGGATGTCGGTGGGGATGCCGCGGCCGTTGTCGGAGACCGTGCAGGAGCCGTCGGGGTTGAGCGTCACCGTCACGAGGTCCGCGTGGCCCGCGAGCGCCTCGTCGACGGCGTTGTCCACCACCTCGTAGATCATGTGGTGGAGGCCGGAGCCGTCATCGGTGTCGCCGATATACATGCCCGGCCGCTTGCGCACGGCATCCAGGCCCTTGAGCACGCGGATCGATTCCGCGCCGTAGCTGTCGGCGTGTTCGGTGTTCGGGGAGTCAGCCATGAAATTCCTCGGGCAGGCGGCTCGCGAGCCTGTTTTCGAACCCGGCCGGGCCGGGCGTGCCTGCTATCTCCGTGCCGATTTCATATAGGCGTTCCCCTCTGATTTCGCATCGCTTTTCGCGTCTCGAAAGCGCTGCGGCACCCGCCTTTCTGACGCGGTTGCGTTAATCCTCCGTTAGGCGCGCGCAGGTCCCGCTTTCGCAGCCGCGGTGGAAACGGCGAATCCCGAAACGACAGCCTCACCCCTGCAGGAACGGGTTCGTCAGCCGCTCCTGCCCCAGCGTCCCGGTGGGGCCGTGCCCAGGGATGAAGGCGACGTCGTCGCCGAGCGGCAGCACCTTCTCCCTGATCATGCGGATCAGTTGCTCGTGGTTGCCGCCGGGCAGGTCGGTACGGCCGATCGACCCCTGGAACACCACGTCGCCGACCAGCGCGAAGCGGGCGTCGCGGCTCATGAACACGACGCTGCCGGGGGAATGGCCGGGGGCGTGCCGGATGTCGAAGGTCAGGCCGCCGACGGTGACGGTGTCGCCCTCGTTCAGCCAGCGGTCCGGCGCGATCGCGCGGGCGCCGTCGAGGCCGTAATTCGCGCCCGTCTCGGGCAGGGAATCGAGCAGGTACTTGTCCGCCTCGTGCGGGCCCTCGACGGGAACGCCGAGGCGCTCCTTCAGCTCCGCGGCCCCGCCGGCATGGTCGATATGGCCGTGGGTGAGCAGGATCTTCTCGACCGTCACGCCCTGCGCCCGGATCGCCGCCTCGATCCGGTCCAGATCACCGCCGGGATCGACGACGGCGCCGACCTTGGTGGCCTCGTCCCAGATCAGGGTGCAGTTCTGCTGGAACGGGGTGACCGGGATGATCGCGGCGCGGGGTGTGGCGGGCATGCGGCCTCGACGGATGGAGACGGGTGCCCGGTTCTAGCCCGCCGCGCCGGGAAGCGCCAATCCGCACGCCCTCACGCCTCCGGGGCCATCGCTTGAAGCGATGGCCCCGGTTTTCTTGGCCAGGGTTTTGCCAGGGTTTTCTTGGCCGGCCTCAGTCGCCGGCGCCCGCCTCCGCGGACATCTCGGCCCCTTGGGCTTTCGCTCCGCTCGATGCTTCTCAGGACCAGGGTCCTGAGAAGCCCGTTCCGCGCGGCGCTCTTGGTCGTGTCCCTTGGCGCCGCGAAGCCGCTCAGGCGGCTTCGAGCGATGGCCCTGCTCACGCCTCCGGGGGGATCGGACGCGGGCGGCCCTCCTCGTCGATGGCGACGAAGGTGAAGGTCGCCTCGGTCACCTTCTCGCGGAACTGCGTCCGGAAGCGGCGGGCCCAGGCTTCGAGATGGATCTTCATCGAGGTGCGGCCGACCCGGCCGATCCGGGTGTAGACGCACAGCACGTCGCCGACGCGCACCGGGCGGATGAAGGTCATCGCATCGACCGCCACCGTGACCACGCGGCCCTGCGCCCGCTCGACGCCGGCGATGCCGCCGGCCTGATCCATCTGCGATAGCACCCAGCCGCCGAAGATGTCGCCGTTGGCGTTGGTGTCCGCCGGCATGGCGATGGTGCGCACCGTCAGGTCGCCGTTGGGATGCTCGTCCCCCACATCGATCGCCCGCGTCATCGATCCTTCCCCCCGTCCGGTCCCGAGTCGCCGCCGCCCTTCGCGGGCAGCCAAGCATGCAGGCTCGACGGGCGCCAGTGGGCAGGACGCGGCGTGTCAGGGCATGACGCCGAGAATCTTCAGGCCGGCGGCGAGGAGGAGCCCCGCGGCGGACACGAACAGTTCCAGCGGGATGTCCTGCCAGGACGGCATACGGAACGGTGCAACCGCGCGCCGCTGCCGCGTCACGAGATCGATCATCGGGCGTCCTCCGGAGCGGCCCGTCCGTCGCGGGTCGGCTCGCCAGGGGCCCATCCTACAACCATGTCCTCCCCTTCGAAAAGCGACGGATCGAACGATCCGATCCGGAACGGAAAAAGCCCGGGGCTCACGCTCCGGGCTCTCGGTCGGAAGACGGGGTGCATCCGGGAAGGCTTCGGAGCCGCCCGAACCGGGCCACCGGCTCAGTAGTAGAAGCGGCGCGGGCCGTAGAAGCGCCGCGGACCGTAGAACGGACGGCGGTAATAGTGGCGACGGTAGAACGGACGCGGGCCGTAGAAGCGGCGGCCGTAATACGGACGCGGACCCCAGTGACGACGATAGTAGTACTGCGCCTTCTCCACGGTCGCGGGTGCGGTTTCGGTCGCCAGCGCGACCGACGGGCCGACCGGTGCGGCCGAGGCGCCCTGCGGGGTGACCGCGGCGAGGCCGAGGGCCATCAGCGCGGCGATCAGGAGTTTCTTGAGCAAGTGGGCATTCCCTCTGCGGCAGTCGCGAACGGACGCGCCGCTTCCGGCGCGCCGCGGGTGCAGAAACGCATGAGGGCGTGAAACGGTTTCGCGAAAAACGCCGGGGCGAACGGTTCAGGACCGATCAGGCGATCTTCGTCGTCATGTCGACGACGGAGGCCTCGCCGCTGCGCTTCACCAGGCCGACGGCGTGCTCGCAATCCTCGCGGCGGACATAGCCCTCACCGGAATCGGCGATGACATGGCCGTTCTGCACGCGCAGGCGCCAGCGCCACTCGCCGCCCGCGTCACGATAGAGTTCGAAGCGCATCTGCCTGCTCCTGACGGACCGCGCGGGAAGCCGGGCGCGGCGCGGGATAGAACGCATCCCGCGCCGAAAGGATCGATGCTGGATCGGAGACGGATCAGGATCGCGGCGCCCGGTCGAGCCAGCCGATGGCGCGACCGCCCTCGCCGCCGCCGGAGCGGGCGGGGCGCCCGTCGCGGCGGCCGTCGTTCGGACGGCCGCCCTGGGGGCGTCCACCCTGCGGACGAGCCGCCTGCGGCCGGCCCTCGCCGGCCCGGTCGGGACGGCGCTGATCCTGCCGCGGCGCCTCGGCGCGGGGGGCGCCGGCGCGCTGATCCTGGCGGTGCCCCGGCTGACCGCCGGGACGGCCGCCGCGAGCCTCGTGGCCGCGCGACTCGCCGCGCTGCTCCGGCCCGCGACCGCCGCCCGGCCGGCCCTGGCGATGGCCGGGACGGCCCTGCGGCTGGCGCGGCGGACGGCGCGCCTCCTCGGCGGCGTTGTCCTGCGCCTCCTGCCGGGTCGGCGGCACGAAGCCCTCGGGGAAGCCGACCACCGGCACCTTCTGGCGCGTGGTGCGCTCGATGTCGCGCAGGTAGGCGCGCTCCTCGTCGTTGCAGAACGAGATCGCCTGCCCCTCCGCGCCGGCGCGGGCGGTACGGCCGATGCGGTGGACGTAGCTCTCCGGCACGTTCGGCAGATCGTAGTTCACGACGTGGCTCACGCCCTCGACGTCGATGCCGCGGGCGGCGATGTCGGTCGCCACCAGCACCCGGCAGGAGCCGTCGCGGAAGGCGGCGAGCGCCCGCTCGCGCTGCGGCTGGCTCTTGTTGCCGTGGATCGCCGCGCCGACGATGCCGACCTTGTCGAGCCCGCGCACCACCCGATCCGCGCCGTGCTTGGTGCGGGTGAAGACGAGGACGCGCTCGATCCCGGGATCGCGCAGGACGTGGTTGAGCAGCGCCTGCTTGGCGCCGGTGTGGCAGAAGATGACCTGCTGGTCGACGCGCTCGGCGGTGGTCGCCACCGGCGTCACCGCCACCTGCACCGGGTTCGAGAGGTACTGGTCGGCGAGCCCGGCGATGTTCTTCGGCATGGTGGCCGAGAAGAACAGGCTCTGGCGCCGCGCCGGCAGCATCTTCACGATGCGCTTGAGCGCGTGGATGAAGCCGAGATCGAGCATCTGGTCGGCCTCGTCGAGGACGAGGATCTCGACGCCCTCCAGCGTCAGCGCCCGGCGGTCGACGAGGTCGATCAGCCGGCCCGGCGTGGCGACGAGGATGTCGACGCCGGGCGCCACCGTGCGCTCCTGGCGGTTGATGTTGACGCCGCCGAACACGACGGTGTTGGTGCAGGGCAGGTGCCGGCCGTAATCCGAGAAGCTCTCGGCGATCTGGCTCGCCAGCTCGCGGGTCGGCGAGAGCACGAGCACGCGGCAGCCGCGGCGCGGGGCGCGGCGGTCGTCGAGCGAGAGCCGGTGCAGGATCGGCAGGGCGAAGGCGGCGGTCTTGCCGGTGCCGGTCTGGGCGATGCCGCACAGGTCGCGGCCCTCCATCGCCGGCGGGATCGCCTGCGACTGGATCGGGGTCGGCGTCACGTAGCCGGCCTCTTCCAGAGCGCAGAGCACGGGCTGAGCGAGGCCGAAATCGGTAAACTGGGTCAAGTCTTTACTTTCGAGGCAGCGGAACCCGCGATCCGGCGCTTCGTGCGCACGGGATCATCGAGGGCGGGTCCATCGGTCCGGGAGGCTGCCCGCGTGATGGGGCGGCCTGGGGTGCATTCACGTTGAAGAGAGGGGCCGGGGCGCGACCTCGAAAAAGGCGCGAACCGTCACGCAGCCCCCTCAAGCGGCCCCGTTCGGCCGCTGACGCTGCAGGTGCGATATGCGACGTTGCACCTGCGAAGTCAATGAGGCGACCGCGAAACGGATGATCGCCTCAGCCTTCGTCGAACCGGCTCATGCGAAAAATCTCGGTGCCGGCCCCGTCGAGCACCCGCACCGCCTCCGCCGCCGTACCGGAGCGCTGCGGCACCCGGGCCCGGGCGAAGAGCCGTTTCGCCCGCTCCTCCGCTCCCTCCGGGCTCGACGTGCGCACGGAGACCCGCTGCTGCACCCCGCCCGGCGCGTCCGGCTCCTCGGGGCCGAGCACTTCGATGTGATAGGTCTCTCGCACGTCGGTCCCTCCCCCTGCGCCGGATGCGGCTTTAACCGAACATCGTGCCGGTTGCAGGCCGCGGAAGGGGCAGGCCGCACGTCGCACCCCGGCAACGTCGCGGCTTTCGCCCTCGCGGCCTTGCCGAAACCCCTCCGATGCCGGATGTGGTATCTTTCAACTCAGGGGCACGCGCGAGCGAGGACACCCATGGCGACATCCCCCTTCGTCACGCCGGACTGGCTGCACCGGCGTCTGAGCGCGCCGGACATCGTCGTGCTCGACGCCTCGTGGTACTTGCCGGCGCAGGGGCGCGACGCCGAGGCCGAGTACCGGGCCGCCCACATCCCCGGTGCGATCCGCTTCGACCTCGATGCGATGAGCGATACCGAATCCCCCCTCCCCCACATGCTGCCGCGGCCCGAGGCGTTCGCCTCGAAGATGCGCGCGCTCGGCGTGGGCGACGGGGCGCAGGTCGTGGTCTACGACGGCATGGGCCTGTTCTCGGCGCCGCGGGTGCGCTGGATGCTCCAGACCTTCGGCGTGCGCGACGTGACGATTCTGGAAGGCGGCCTGCCGGCCTGGGTCGCGGCGGGCTACGCCACCGAGGACGGCGAGGGCCGCCCGCGCGACCGGCGCCACTTCACCGCCCGGCTCGACAACGGCGCGGTCGCGGATGCCGACGACATTGCCCGGGCGCTGGCCAACGGCTCGGCGCAGGTCGTCGACGCCCGCTCCGGCCCGCGCTTCCGTGGCGAGGAGGCGGAGCCGCGCCCCGGCGTGCACCCCGGCCACATGCCCGGCGCCAGGAACCTCCACTACGCCGCGCTCCAGGCCAACGGCCGCCTGCGCGACGAGGCCTCGCTGCGTGCGGCCATCGCCGAGGCCGGGGTCGACCTCGACCGTCCCGTCGTCACCACCTGCGGCTCGGGCGTGACGGCGGCGATCGTCTCGCTCGCGCTGGAAACCCTGGGGCGGCCGCCGCGGGCGCTCTACGACGGCTCCTGGTCCGAATGGGGCTCCGATCCGGAACGGCCCGTCGAGACCGGACCGGTCTGAGGAGCCGATCGGTCGCAGGCTGGGGAGCCGTGCATTGCGGGGATGCCGGCCGGCGAGAGGACGACACGGCGTTGAAGGGCCGTTAAGAGGGCGGGCACAGGCTTGGCCGGAGCCGGCCGCCCTCGCGCCTCCTTCGCGAGGGCCGCGGCGATCGATACGACCCATCTCGAAGGCTCGGAGGACACCGCTTGGGCAGGGGCCCCGAACGCTGGCAGCTCTACCGCCTGCTCGGTCACGAGATCGTCCGCGCGGTCCGCGAGCGGGCGACGCGGCTCACGGCGCGGCCGGAGCTTCTGACCCGGGCCCGGGTGACCGGGCTCGTCATCGCGCCGCACGACCTGCGCACCAGCGACGCGTCGCTCGCCGACGACATCTATTCCGGCCTGTTCGTGTTCGCCGGGCGCTCGCTGGTGGTGAGCGGGCGCTCGCCCTTCGACCACGATCCCCCCTCCCCCGAATGGGCCGACGCGCTCTACGGCTTCGGCTGGCTGCGCCACCTGCGCGCCGCCGACACGGCTTTGGCCCGCGCCAACGCCCGCGCCTTCGTCTCGGACTTCATGAGCGGACGGGGCGAGGCCGCCCGCGCCAGCCCGGTGCCGGTGGCCTCCCGGCGGCTGATCTCGTTCCTGTGCCAGTCGCCGCTGGTGCTGGAAGGCGCCGACCACGCCTTCTACCAAGCCTTCCTGAAGGCCGTCGGCAAGGGGGCCCGGGAGCTGGAACACGCGCTGCGCCGCTCGGCGCCGCCGCAATCGCGCCTGCTCGCGGCGGTGGCGCTGACCTATGCCGGCCTGTGCTGCGAGGGCATCGAGCCGATCCTGCGAAGGGCCACCCGCATCCTCGTGCGCGAACTCGAAGCGCAGATCCTGGCCGACGGCGGCCACCGCTCGCGCGATCCGCGCTTCGCCATGGAACTGCTGCTCGACCTGCTGCCCCTGCGCCAGAGCTTCCTCAGCCGCAGCGTCGACCCGCCGGAGGCGCTGCTGCGCGCCGTCGACCGGATGCTGCCGGCCCTGCGCCTCTTGCGGCACGGCGACGCCTCGCTCAGCCACTTCAACGGCATGGGCGTGACCGCGGCCGACCACCTCGCCACGCTGCTGGTCTATGACGGGGCCGGCACCGAGCCGCTGATGTACGCGCCGCATTCCGGATACGCCCGGCTCGAACGCGGCCGGGTCGTGCTGGTCTGCGACGTCGGCGCGCCACCGCCGATGGACCAGTCGCGCGAGGCCGCCGCCGGCTGCCTCTCCTTCGAGCTGACGAGCGGAGCGCAGCGCATCGTCGTCAATTGCGGGGCGCCCGCGAGCGGCGGCGAACGGCACCGGGCGGCGCGCAGCACCGCCGCCCACGCGACCGCGACGGTGGCCGACACCTCCTCCTGCCGTTTCCTCGACGAGCCGGAGGATTGGTGGATCGGCCGCCTCGCCGCGCGCTGGCTGCTGGCGCGGCGCGGGCCCGTGGTCCTGCGCGGCCCCGGCCCCGTCGCCGTGGAGCGGCGCACCGAGGACGGCGCGGCGGTGCTCGCCGCGCGGCACGACGGCTACCTGTCCGAGTTCGGCATCGTCCACGAGCGCCGCTGGCGTCTCTCCGACGGACCGGTCCGGCTCGAAGGAGAGGACGCCTTCCGGCGCGACGGCAAGCGCCCGCGGCCCCAGCCGGTCGCGATCCGCTTCCACCTGCACACCGCCGTCGCCGTGCGGGCACGGGAGGACGGCAGCGTCGCGCTCGGCCTGCCGACCGGCGAGGCGTGGCGCTTCACGGCGGAGGGCGCCACGGCGGCGATCGAGGAGAGCGTCTACTTCGCCGGCGTCGTCGGCGCGCGGCGCACGGCGCAGATCGTCCTGCACCTGACCGTCGCCGAGGACGCGCGGGTGCGCTGGCGGATCGAGCAGATCTGACCGTTCGAACCCTTTGCGGCGGTTGAACCGACCGTTTCCGCACCAAGGCTTCGCCCCGCGCAACTGGCCGCCCCCGCCGGTTCCGTGCTACCGCGCGCGGAAAATCCCTCCTAATGACGACACAGGCCAGCACGATGCCGCGCGACCAGATCCGGGTCACCCGCGCCCTCCTCTCCGTCTCGGACAAGACCGGGCTGACGGATTTCGCCGCCGCCCTGGCGCAGCGGGGCATCGAGCTGGTCTCGACCGGCGGCACCCACCGGGCGCTGACGGAAGCCGGGCTCGCCGTGAAGGAGGTCTCCGAGCTGACGCGTTTCCCCGAGATGATGGACGGGCGGGTGAAGACGCTGCATCCGGCGGTGCATGGCGGCCTGCTCGCGGTGCGCGACAATCCCGAGCATCAGGCGGCACTCGCCGCCCATGGCATCGGCGCCATCGACCTGCTCGTGGTCAACCTCTACCCGTTCGAGGAGACGCTGACGGCCGGCAAGGCCTACGACGACTGCGTCGAGAACATCGACGTCGGCGGCCCGGCGATGATCCGCGCGGCGGCCAAGAACCACGCCGACGTGGCCGTGGTGGTCGATGTCGCCGATTACGCCGAAATCCTCGCCGAACTCTCCGCCAATGCGGGCAACCTCGCCGCCGCGACGCGGCGGCGGCTGGCGCGGAAGGCGTTCTCCCGCACGGCCTCCTACGACGCGGCCATCGCCAACTGGCTCGCCGAGGTCGAGGGGCGCGACGAGGCGCCGACCTTCAAGGCGCCGACCTTCAAGGCTCTTGGCGGCACGCTGGCGCAGGGCCTGCGCTACGGCGAGAATCCGCACCAGTCGGCCGCCTTCTACCGCCTGCCCGGCCGCTTGCGCCCCGGCATCGCCACCGCCCGGCAGGTGCAGGGCAAGGACCTGTCCTACAACAACCTCAACGACACCGACGCCGCCTACGAATGCGTCGCCGAGTTCGACCCGGCCCGCACCGCGGCGGTGGCGATCGTCAAGCACGCCAATCCCTGCGGCGTGGCGGAAGCGCCGAGCCTGATCGAGGCCTACGAGCGGGCGCTCGCCTGCGACCCGACCTCGGCCTTCGGCGGCATCGTCGCCCTCAATCGCCCTCTGGACGCCGAGGCCGCAAAAAAGATCGTCGAGGTCTTCACCGAGGTCATCATCGCTCCCGACGCCTCCGAGGAGGCGAAGGCGATCGTCGGCGCCAAGAAGAACCTGCGGCTGCTGCTGGCGGGCGGCCTCGCCGATCCGCGGGCTCCGGGCGAGACCATCCGCACCGTGGCGGGCGGCTTCCTCGTCCAGGGCCGCGACGCGTCGAACGTGGACGACATGGCGCTGAAGGTCGTCACCCGGCGCGCGCCGAGCGAGACGGAGCTCGCCGACATGCGCTTCGCCTATCGCGTCGCCAAGCACGTGAAGTCGAACGCCATCGTCTACGCCAAGGGCGGCGCGACGGTCGGGATCGGCGCCGGGCAGATGTCGCGGGTCGATTCCTCCATCACCGCCGCGCGCAAGGCCGCGGAGGCGGCCCGGCGTCTCGGCCTGTCCGAAAGCCTCGCCAAGGGCTCGGCGGTGGCGTCCGACGCCTTCTTCCCCTTCGCCGACGGCCTCCTCGCCGCGGCCGAAGCCGGGGCCACCGCGGTGATCCAGCCCGGCGGCTCGATGCGCGACGGCGCGGTGATCGAGGCAGCCGACGCGGCCGGGCTCACCATGGTCTTCACGGGCGTGCGCCACTTCCGGCACTGATACGGTTTCCGGTTGACCGGCTCGGTTCCTCACCCGTCATCGCGAGCGAATGCGAAGCGATCCAGGCCGCCGCCCTATCCGGAGGTGTCGCGCCCTGGATCGCCACGGCTTCGCCTCGCGATGACGGAGCATGGCAAAGACCGAAGCGATCAACCGGATACCGTATGAGACCACGCTGCCGCGCAACGAAAAGGCCCCGCCGAGCGGCGGGGCCTCTCTTTTTGTATGCCGGAACCGGCGATGAGTCGGACTCATCGCCGATCGTTATCAGTGCGCGTGCGCGGTCGAGGCGCCGATGCCGGTCTCGGAGCGGACGTACTGCGCGTCGAAGGCGGCGCGCTCGCGGTTGGCCCGGCGGGTCCGATCGAGCAGCGACACCGCCCAGATCGTCACGAAGGCCAGCGGCATCGAGAACAGGGCCGGGTTCGCGTAGGGGAACAGGGCCGCCGGATGGCCGAAGGTCTTCACCCAGACCGCGTCCGACAGGACCACCATCGTCACCGCCGCGACGAGGCCGACGAGGCCGCCGACGAGCGCACCCCAGGTCGTGGTGCCGCGCCACAGGATCGACATCGTGAGGACCGGGAAGTTGCAGGACGCCGCCACCGAGAAGGCGAGGCCGACCATGAAGGCGACGTTCTGGTTCTCGAACACGTAGCCGAGATAGATCGCCACGATGCCGATGCCGACGGCGGAGATCTTGGAGAGGTTGACCTCCGCCTTCTCCGTGGTGCGGCCGCGGGCGATGACCTGGGCGTAGAGATCGTGGCTGATCGCCGAGGCGCCGGCCAGCGTCAGGCCCGCCACCACCGCGAGGATGGTCGCGAAGGCCACCGCCGAGATGAAGCCGAGGAAGTACGGCCCGCCGACCGCGTTGGCGAGGTTCACGGCCACCATGTTGGTGCCGCCGATCATGTCCTTGATCTTGTCGTAGGTCGTGCCGTCGGCGCCGAGCTTGAAGTAGCTCGGATCGGACATCAGCAGGGCGATGCCGCCGAAGCCGATGATGAAGGTGAGGATGTAGAAGTAGCCGATCAGGCCGGTGGCGTAGAACACCGACTTGCGCGCGGCCTGGGCGTCCGACACGGTGAAGAAGCGCATCAGGATGTGCGGCAGGCCGGCGGTGCCGAACATCAGGCCGACGCCGAGCGAGATCGAGTCGATCGGGTTCGAGACCAGGCCGCCGGGCGCCATGATGGCGTCGCCCTTCGGATGGGTCTGCACGGCGGTCGCGAACAGCTTCTCCGGGCTGAAGCCGTACTTGTAGAGCACGGCGCCGGCCATGAAGGTCGCCCCGCCCAGAAGCAGGCAGGCCTTGATGACCTGCACCCAGGTCGTCGCCTTCATGCCGCCGAAGGCGACGTAGACGATCATCAGCGTGCCGACGATCACCACCGCGTAGAGATAGGGCAGGCCGAACAGGAGCTGGATCAGCTTGCCCGCGCCGACCATCTGAGCGATCAGGTAGAAGGCCACCACGACGAGGGTCCCGGTCGCCGAGATGATGCGGATCGCGGTCTGGTCGAGGCGGAAGCTCGCCACGTCGGCGAAGGTGAACTTGCCCAAGTTGCGCAAGCGCTCGGCGATCAGGAACAGCACGATCGGCCAGCCGACCAGGAAGCCCGTCGAGTAGATCAGGCCGTCGAAGCCCGAGGAGTAGACGAGGCCCGAGATGCCGAGGAAGGAGGCCGCCGACATGTAGTCGCCGGCGATCGCCAGCGAGTTGGTGCGCGCCGAGATGCCGCCGCCCGCGGCGTAGAAGTCCGAGGCCGACTTGGAGCCCTTCGCCACCCGGTAGGTGATCCCGAGGGTGAACAGCACGAAGAACAGGAACATGAAGATGGCGGGCCAGTTCGTGGCCTGCTGCTGTACGGCGCCCATGTCGGGGCCGGCGGCGAGCGCCGAACCGATGCCGAGCGCGAGGCTCGCACCCGGGAGAGGAACGAGTCGGGAGACGAGGCGGATCATTTGGCGAGGCTCCGGACGAGGTCGGCCGAGAGCCGGTCGTAGCGCGTGTTGGCGCGGGCGACGTAGACGCCCGTGAGGATGAACGCGAAGACGATGACGAACATGCCCATGTAGAAGCCGAGCGAGGCCGTGCCGCCGACCTTGGTCGCGAGCAGCGCCCTGTCGAAGGCGATCAGGCCGATGAAGCCGAAATAGACGAGCAGGATCAGGCCGGTGAGGATCCAGCCGAACCGTGTGCGCTCGTGAACCAGGGTCTTGAAGGTCGGGTGCTCGGCGATGCGGTCGAGCCGGTGGTCGGGCTCGGGCATGTCGAGGGCATCGGCCCCGTGGAGTGTGCGGACGTCCGACGTCGCCGCCGGCCTCACCGTCTGTGTGGCGCTCATCGATCTCCTCCCGCCTGTCCGGTCCCCACGCGCGGCCGGGCCGTCGGCTGGTTTGTTCTTCAGGTGATTCGCGACGCGGGCCTTGTTTCTCCGCATCGTCGCGGGCCTCATCCGGCCGCCGCTCGGGCAACCGGCCGTCCTTTGCGGCAAGGGTTCGGCAAACCCCCGGCCCACAATCGCTACCTTAGAGCGGCTTTCGATCGCGGCGCAATCGGTCGTCGCCCTAAGCCACTGTTTTATCTCGTTCTCTCGGATCGCCCGGACCTCGATCCCGCACGGATCACCGGCCTCGCCGGCCGGGGCCGCACCATCGGTTGCAGGGCAAACCGAACGGCCCCCACCGAGTGTCTCGGCGGGGGCTTGAGGGAGCGGCGTCAGGCGCGGTTCTGGCGGTTCTCGATCAGGTCGTCGACCACCGCCGGCTCGGCCAGGGTCGAGGTGTCGCCGAGGGATCCGAAATCGTCCTCGGCGATCTTGCGCAGGATGCGGCGCATGATCTTGCCCGAGCGGGTCTTGGGCAGGCCCGGCGCGAACTGGATCAGGTCGGGCGAGGCGATCGGGCCGATATCCTTGCGGACCCAGGTCACCAGTTCCTTGCGCAGGGCGTCGTCGCCCTCCTCGCCCTCGTTGAGGGTGACGTAGGCGTAGATGCCCTGGCCCTTCACGTTGTGGGGGTAGCCGACCACCGCCGCCTCCGAGACCTTCGGATGCGCCACCAGCGAGGATTCGACCTCGGCGGTGCCCATGCGGTGACCCGAGACGTTGATCACGTCGTCGACGCGGCCGGTGATCCAGTAGTAGCCGTCGGCGTCGCGCCGGGCGCCGTCGCCGGTGAAGTAGAGGTTCTTGTAGGTCGAGAAGTAGGTCTGCTCGAACCGCTCGTGGTCGCCGTAGACCGTGCGCATCTGGCCCGGCCAGCTATCCTTGATGCAGAGGTTGCCCTCGCAGGCGCCGTCGAGTTCCTTGCCCTCGGCATCGACCATCACCGGCTGCACGCCGAAGAACGGCCGGGTCGCCGAGCCGGGCTTGAGCCGGGTCGCGCCGGGAAGCGGGGTGATGAGGATGCCGCCGGTCTCGGTCTGCCACCACGTATCGACGATGGAGCAGCGGGAATCGCCGACGACGCGGTAGTACCAGTCCCAGGCCTCCGGGTTGATCGGTTCGCCGACCGAGCCCAGCACGCGGAGCGAGGTGCGCGCGGTCTTCTTCACCGGACCTTCGCCGCCGCCCATCAGCGAGCGGATCGCCGTCGGTGCGGTGTAGAAGACGTTGACCTCGTGCTTGTCGATCACCTCCCAGAAGCGGGCGTTCGACGGGTAGGTCGGGATGCCCTCGAACATCAGCGTCGTGGCGCCGTTCGCGAGCGGACCGTAGACGATGTAGCTGTGGCCGGTGACCCAGCCGACATCCGCGGTGCACCAGTAGATGTCGCCGTCGTGGTAGTCGAAGACGTACCGGTGGGTCATCGAGGCGTAGACGAGATAGCCGCCGGTGGTGTGCACCACGCCCTTCGGCTGGCCGGTCGAGCCCGAGGTGTAGAGGATGAAGAGCGGGTGCTCGGCCTCCACCGCCTCGGCCGGGCAATCGTCCGTCACCTGCTCGGCGGCCTCGTGGTAGTAGACGTCGCGGCCCGGCTCCATCGCGACGGCGCCGCCGGTGCGCCTCACGACGATGACGTGATCCACGAGCTCCTTGTCGAGGCGCTTGATCGCCTCGTCGACGTTGGCCTTGAGCGGCACCTTGCGCCCGCCGCGCAGGCCCTCGTCGGCGGTGACGACGAGCTTCGAGCCGCAGCCGTCGATGCGGCTCGCCAGCGAGTCGGGCGAGAAGCCGCCGAAGACGATGGCGTGGATGGCGCCCAGCCGCGCGCAGGCGAGCATGGCGTAGGCGGCCTCGGGGATCATCGGCAGGTAGAGCGTGACGCGGTCGCCCTTGCCGACGCCGCGGTTGCGCAGGACGTTGGCCATCCGGCACACTTCCGCGTGCAACTGCCTGTAGGTGATGTGCCTCGACTCGTTCGGGTCGTCGCCCTCCCAGATGATCGCGGTCTGGTCGCCGCGGGTTTCGAGGTGGCGATCGATGCAGTTCAGGGCGACGTTGGTCTTGCCGTCCTCGAACCACTTGATCGAGACGTTATCGGGCGCAAAGCTGGTATTCTTGACCTTGCTGAACGGGGTCGACCAGTCGATGCGCTTGCCGTGCTCGGCCCAGAACCCTTCGGGATCGGAAACGGAGGCCGCGTACATCGCCTTGTACTCGGCATCGTCGATGAGAGCCCGCTCGCGCCACGCATCTTGGACGTCGATGACCTTCTCGCTCATTTGGTTTCTTCCCTGACGGTGCCCGATCGTATCGCGAAGGTCCGCGCAGCCGGGGCTTCCGAAAAACTCTTAAGCGCAGTTGAATACACCCGGCAAGCGCCAAAAAGTCGAGGCCCGCAGGTTTGCGCAATCGGTTTGTACGCTACTTTATTGCACAGTATCGCGGAACGTCCCGCTCGGTGCGAAACGTCTGCGAAACCGAACAGATCGACCGCGATGAAAGCCGTCACGCGGCGGGAAACAGCATCTCGACCAGGGTTCCCTCGTGCTTGCGGCTCGTGATGCGGAAGCGGCCGCGATTGGCCTCCACCAGCGCCTTGGTCAGGATCAGCCCGAACCCCTTCTCCTCGCCCTCCGCGGCCGGGCCGAGATCGGCCCGGAACGGTTCGAGGGCGCCGAGCAGTTCCTCCTCGGTCATGCCCGTGCCGGTGTCGCGCACCCGCAGGGCGACCTCGCCGCGCTCGGCGAGCGTGGTCGAGACGATCACCTGTCCGCCCGCCTCCGTCACCCGGATGGCGTTGCCGAGCACCGTCAGCGCCGCCTGTCGGATCGAGCGCTCGTCGGCCTTCAGGGACGGAAGATCCGCGGAGAGGCTGGTGCGCAGGACGATGCGGTCCCGCGCCGCCTGCGCCTGCTGTGCGGCGATGCAGGACGCGACGAGATCGTTGAGGGCGAGGCTGGCGAAGGCGAGCTTGCCGCGGCCCGCCTGGATCTCGGCGAGATCGCGCAGATCGTCGATCAGGCCGGCGATGCGGCCGCCGGAGAGGCGCACCTCGCGCAGGTAAGCCTCCAGACGCTCGGCATCGGCCCGGTCGAAGCGGTCCGAGAGCATCATGTCGGTGAGGCTCAGGATCGCGTTGAGCGAGGGGCGGATCTCGCGGCTGACCCGCGCGAGCGCATTGGCCTTCCAGGCGGCCTCCGCCTCGGGCACCTCCCGCGTGACCGGTTCGGCCGTCGTCGGCGCCGACAGGGCGGCGTCCTCGCCACGGATCTCGCGCAGGCTGGCGCAGTAGCCCGGCGCGTCCTCGCCCAGCAGCCGGGCGATACGCAGGCGCAGGGCCGCCGCCCCGGTCCGCGCCGTGACACCGTGAAGCTCGCTCGCTCCCGAGCGGCGGGAAGCGCTGACCGCCGCCTCCAGCGCCGGCAGGCTCTCGGGCGCGAACAGGTCGGCGAAGCGCCCGCCCACGACCTCCTTGGGATGGGCGTGCACGAGTTCGGCCGCGCTCGGGTTCAGGCCGACGACGCGGCCCTCGGCGTCGAGGGTGACGACGCCCTCCTCCAGGCTGTCCAGCACCTTCTCCGCCCGCGCCCGCGCGGCATTCGGCGGGATCGCGACGGCTTCGGCGACGCTCTCGCCGGCGGCGGCGCGCGCGAGGCAGATCTCGGCCGGCGCCCCCTCCCAGACGAGGCCGGCGTGGTCGATGCGCAGCGCCACGGTGCCGCCCCCGGCATGGGCGAAGGGCGCCGGCTCCGCCGTCTTCCGCTCACCGGGCGGGAGGCCGCGAAACAATTGCGCGAGACCCGACTGCCGCAGGGCGGCCAGGTCGGCATGGCCGGTCAGGGCGAGGAAGGCGCGGGTCGCGAACAAGACCTCGTCGCCACGATAGACCAGCACGCCGAGCGGCAGACTTTCGAGCAGTTCGGCGAGCGCCGAGCGGGCGCGGCCCTCGGCGTCGGCGACCCGGCCCGGCGGTGTCGGGAACGGCGTCACCGAACCGCCCGGCGGCGTCTCCGGGCGGGGCGGGGGCGCCGTCTCGTCCGGCACGGCCGCGTCGGGCGCGAAGCGCAGGCCGAGGATGCGCGCCACCTCGCGGAAGGCGGCATGCTCGTTCACCGACAACGCGCCGTCCGCCCCGGGCGCCGCCTCCGGCGCCTCGTTCGGAACGGCCTCCTCCTCGCCGACGACGCGCGGGCGCCGCTCGCCCGGAATCGCGAAACCGCCGAACCCGGAAAAGTCCGCCGTGGCGCGGCCGGCCGGGGCGCCGGAGATCTCGACCGCGTGCGCGAAGGCGGCTCCGTGCACCACGAGCGGCAATGCGCGGAAGGTGCGCCGCGCCGAAAGCGCCGCGATCAGCGCCGGCCCGTCGATCACGCCGTCGGCTGCGAGCATGGCCCAGGAGCGCCCGGCGAGCGCCGCGGCGAGGTCGGGATGGGTGCGGGAGACGGGGGCCAGCACGCCCTCGGCATCGCTGCGCCAGACGAAGCGGGCGGGCAGGTCGGCCGGCTCCGCATCCCGCGCAGGAAGCGGCAGGACAGCCGCCGGCTCCGGGACGGCAGGCTTTTCCGCCTCGGGGGACGGAGCCGCCGTCGAGGGGGATTCGACCGGCCGCAGGGCCGGCAGGGCTCCGATCGGCGCGAGAAGCAGGGCCGACCGCTCTCCCAGGGCCACGCGCGCGACCAGGGCGACCACGGGCGGCGCGACGCCCCGCGGATCGAGGCGCAGGCGGACCATGCGCGGCCGTTCGTCCAACGCACCGGCCCGGTGGATCTGCTCCGGCAGACGCAAGCCGGGCAGGATCGCGCCGTCTTCCCCCGCGATCCCGGCACGCCAGCCCACCGCCGCACCGGCGGCGTGCAGAACCCGTCGAGCCTCCTCATCGAACACGAGGAACGGGCCGCTCTCGCGGACGAGATGGGCCGTCGACGCATCGCTCCGCCACCGCACGAGCGCAGCCCGGAGGGTCGAAGCGTCCTCCGATGAGGATTCCTGCACAGCGCGGTCCGACATCCGAACCCTGGTCATGAGCCCCTTCATAGCCCTGCCGACGGTCGCGCGGGGCATGAACACCAGGGCCCTGTGTAACTTAACTGCCGCCGGACGTGGACACTGAAGCGCGCCGACACACGTTTATCAACTGGTAACCTTAATTGGCTCCACGGGGCTGGCAAAAGGGCACACCCTGCGCTATTGTGCATTGCACATTGTGCGCCGCACAACGAGCGCCCGACGCGACATCAGAGGAGACAGGCATGAGCAGCACCCCGAATTACGAGATCCCCACCGAGATGCGCGACTTCGCCGAGAAGAGCGTCGAGCAGGCCCGGAAGGCCTTCGACTCGTTCATCGGTGCCGCCCGCCGCACCGCGGACACGGTGCAGGGCTCGACCGATCTCGCCCGCGCCAACGCGACCAGCATCTCCAGCCGCGGTTTCGAGTACGCCGAGCAGAACGTCAACGCCGCGTTCGACCTGGCGCAGAAGCTCGTCCGCTCGCGCGACGTTCAGGAGGCGATGCAGCACCAGGCCGAGTTCGTGCGTGCGCAGTTCGCCGCGATCCAGGCGCAGGCCAAGGAGTTCGGCGGTCTCGCCCAGAGCGCGTTCCAGCAGAGCGCCGAGAACGCCAAGAGCGCCATGCAGCAGGGAGCCGCCGAGGCCCGCCAGGCCTACGAGCAGGGCGTCGAGACCGCCCGCGAGAACGCCAACGACGCGCAGAAGGCGACGTCCTGATCCGTCCTCCGCGGCGCTCGTCCCGCGCCGCGCACGATCCGACGGCCCGCTCCCGACGGAGCGGGCCGTTTCCGTTCGAAGCCGGCTTCGCCACTTTTCCGCCGCCCGGGCGCCGCAAGGCTCGATGCGTCGCCGGCTCCATCGCGGAGCGGCCCCTAATCTCTCGCGAATCTCACGTCGCTCCGAAGTGGGCGATCTGCGGTTCAGCGAGGTCCATCGAGCGGAGAGCCCGACATCATGCGTCCCGTCCGTACCCTCGGCATCGCGGCCCTGGTCGCCTTCGCCGGAAGCCTCGCCCCCGCCCACGCGCAGTACGACGACGAGGGCTACGACGCCCCGCCGCCGCGGCCCCGCGCCTATCGCGATTGGGGCGGCCCGCCGCCGCGCAGGGCCATGGGCCTGAACTGCGACGCGGTGCAATCCGGCATCAGCGGGCTTCAGCCCTTTTCCTGCCCGCTGCCGGGTCCGCGCCCCTTGGGCGCCCGCTGCTTCTGCGACATGCCCGTCTCGTTCCTGAACGGCCCGCGCACGGCGGTCGGCCGCGTCGCGCCCTGACCCACGCGCTCCCCCGGCGCCGGGACGACGCACGAAAAGGGCCGCTCCGGAGATGTCCGGTGCGGCCCTTTTCGTGCGTTTGCGAAGGCGTCGGTGTGCGCATGCGGGACGTTGGCGGCAGCAACCAGTTCTGATCGACGTCCCAGGAGCGAAACACCTTAGACCATGAGCCGAGTGAATCACCCAGCAGCCTCGCCGTCGAGACACTGAGAGCCTGTTTGACCGGCCGCCGTGTCTTCGTCAGGCAACGGCAAGGCGAGGGAAGGTCCTACTCCCATCCCCACCCTCATCCTAAGGTGCCGGAGCGCAGCGGAGGCCTCGAAGGGTGCTCCAGAAATCGCGCGGGATCTGGAACACCCTTCGAGGCCGCTCACGCGGCACCTCAGGATGAGGGGCGAGATGGGATCACTGCAGTCAAACAGGCTCTGACTCGGACGGGCTCCTAGGGGTTGATCTCGGCAAGCGCCAGTTGCTCGGCGCGCTCGACATGCGAGAGGCTGGCCTGGAACGCGGCCTCTCCGTCACGAGCCCGGATCGCGGCCACGATCCGCCGCATCTCCTCGGGGCCGTCCGTGGCGCGGCCAGGCGTGGCGATGGTGATCGAGCGCAGATGCGTGATGCGCATGTGCAGCGCCGACACGATGTCCCAGGCGATCTCCCGGCCGCTCGCCAGGAACATGCGCTCGTAGAACTGCGCGGTCGCTTCCAGGATCAGGGCGGCGTCCTTGGTCGCGTAGCCATGGGCGATGCGTTCCAGGCTGGCATCCAGCGTATCCGCCACCGCAGGCGCATCGGAGCCTTCGGCGCAGCCCCGTGCGGCCAGCGCCTCAAGATAGCCGCGCACCTCGTAGATCTGGCGCGCCTGTGCCCGGGTGAGCACCGCCACGATCGGACCGCGGTTGGGCACGATCTCGACGATGCCTTCGGCCTCGAGGTGCCGGAGCACTTCGCGGACGACGGAGCGGCTGACGGCGAGCTGGTCGCACAGTTCGCGCTCGACCAAGCGGTCGCCGGGCTTGAAATGCTGGTCGAGGATCGCCCGACGCATCTTGTCGAGCGTCATCTCGCGCAGCGACTTCGTTTCCCGCTCGACTCGTAGAATCCCCGCCACCATCGAAGTCTGCTTCCTGCCTCGCCCGTCCCTCGTGCACCCTCGCGGCGAGATCGTGGGCGGGTACCCCACACCTCGGATACGCGCCGAATCGATACGGCTCCGTCCGCATCCGCCGCGATAGGCCGTGCGAGGCCCGGCCTGCAAGCGCCCGTCTTCCCGACGATGCGGGCCAGCGCCGGCTCCCCGGGATACCATGCAATGCAAAAATTTTGTGCGCATTGCCGGCCGTGACCGAACGGTCTCGGGCTGAACCGGCTGGCCTATATCGTGAAAAGCTGCCCCTTGCAGTGCAAGAAGATCGCTTGCGATGCATCATGGCTCGCAAAATAAGCAGAATGATGCCGAAAACACCTTGCCGTCTTATGGTATACCGTAATACTGTCATCCCCATCGCAGGGAGATGCCCGTGTCGTCGATCCGCAAGCTCGTCGCTTACCAAGAGACCACCTTCATCGAGGGCGGGCGGTCCGCCCCGCAGCCGCTCAAGCTGTTCGGCGTCGCCGCCGTCCTGAAGAACCCCTGGGCGGGGCGGGGCTTCGTCGAGGATCTCAGGCCCGAGATCCGCAGGATCGCGCCGGAGCTCGGCGCCCTGCTGACCGCCGAGATCATCCGCGCCGTCGGGTCCGGCGAGGCGGTCGAGGGCTACGGCAAGGCCGCCGTCGTCGGCACGGAAGGCGAGATCGAGCACGCCTCGGCGCTGATCCACACCCTGCGCTTCGGCAACCATTACCGGCAGGCGGTGGGTGCCAAGAGCTACCTGAGCTTCACCAACACGCGCGGCGGTCCGGATTGCCCGATCGTGATCCCGCTGATGCACAAGCACGACGAGGGCATGCGCTCGCATTACCTCACCGTGCAGTTCTCGATCCTCGATGCGCCGGCGCCCGACGAGGTCGTGGTGGCGCTGGGCGCCTCCGTCGGCGGGCGCCCGCATCATCGCATCGGCGACCGCTACCAGGATCTGCGGGAGATCGAGGCCGGCGATGCCTGAGGCCGCTTCCCCCGCCGTCCTGACCGACCGGGAGGGTCGGCGCACCGCCGTCATCTCGGCCGGCGCCGAGACGGGGGCGACCCCGATCCTGTTCATCCACGGGGTCGGTCTCGACCACTCCGTGTGGCGGCCGCAGATCGCCGCCTTCGCCGGGGTGCGGCCGGTCCACGCCTACGACATGATGGGCCATGGCGGCTCGGACCTGCCGAAGGGCAGGCCGGATCTGGCGGACTACGCCGCCCAGCTCGTCGGCGTCCTCGACGCGCTGGGGATCGGGCGCGCGCATCTGGTCGGCCACTCGATGGGCGCGATGGTGGCGCTGGAGACGGCCCTGTCGCATCCCGCGCGGGTGGCCAGCGTCACCGCGCTCAACGCCGTCTACCGCCGCAGCGCCGAGCAGAGCGCGGCGGTCCTGCGCCGGGTCGAGGCCCTGGAGGCGGGCGAGGCCGGCCCCGGGGTCGAGACCACGTTGGCACGCTGGTTCGATTCCCCGGCGCCGCCGCATCTCGCCGACGAGGCGGAGCGGATGCGGGGCCTGCTGGAACGGGCCGACGAGCAGGGCTACGCCCTGGCCTACCGGGTCTTCGCCACCGCCGACGCCGCCTATGCCGGGCGTCTCCCGGGCCTGTCGGTGCCGGCCCTGTTCATGACGGGCCAGCACGACCCCAACTCCACCCCCGAGATGACGCGGGCGATGGCCGCGGCGGTCCCGGGCGCCCGCGGGCTCGTCCTGTCGGGCGAGCGCCACATGATGCCCCTGGTCGGGGCGGCCAGGGTCAATGCCGAGATCGCACGTTTCCTCGCCGCGCTCGAAGCGGAGGAGCCCACCGCCGCGCCGAAGCGCTTCCGCAACGCGCTCGGTGCCTTCGCCACCGGCGTCACCGTCGTGACGACGCTGCAGGAGAACGGCGAGCCGCGGGGATTTACCGCGAACTCGTTCAGCTCGGTCTCGCTCGATCCGCCGCTCGTCTCGATCTGCATCGCCCGCACGGCCTCGAGCCACCCGGTGTTCAAGGCCGCGCCGCGGTTCGCCGTGAACATCCTGGCGCAGGACCAGCGCGACGTGTCCGGCGTGTTCGCCTCGAAGCGCCCCGACAAGTTCGAGCAGGTCGCCTGGGCCTCGGGCGCCACCGGCTCCCCGGTGCTGGAGGATTGCGCCGCGTGGTTCGACTGCCGCCTGCACGAGGTGGTGGCGGCCGGCGACCACGACATCCTCATCGGCGAAGTGGTCGATTTCGACGGCAGCAACCGGATGCCGCTCGGCTATTGCCGCGGCGCCTATGTCGAGTTCGGTCTCGCCCAGGATGCGGTGGCGGCCAGCGCCCGCTCCAGCGAGGTCCGGGCTATCCTCGAATCGGAGGGCGAAATCCTTCTGGTCGAGGAGCGCGACGGGCGCCTCGCCCTGCCCTCGGCCCCCTGCCTCGAACCGTCCTCCGATCCGAAAAGCCTGCACGGCAAGCTCGCGTCCCTGAGCGTCGCGGCCGAACTCGGGTTCCTGTTCGCCGTCTACGAGGATCACGGCACGCCGGGCGCCCCGACCTCGATCGTCTATCGCGGGAGCTTCTCCGGCCAGACCGGCCCCGGCACCCGCCTCTGGCCGGTCGCGGATCTCGCGAACTGCCCGATCCGGGATCCGGCGGTCCGGACGATGCTCGACCGCTACGCCCGCGAGCGCCGGGAGAATGCCTTCGGCGTCTACGCGGGCAACGTCACCGCGGGAACGGTCCAGACCCTGCACCCGGGTCCGGCGGCCTGATCGGGGCCGCCTCGCCCGCCGCCCGCATCCACCTCCGTCGCGCACAGCCCCTTCTCGCCGAGGCCGACATGAAATTCTCTCTCTTCGTCCACATGGAGCGCTTCGACGACGCGCGCACCCATGCCGAGCTGTTCGATGAACTGACCGACCTCGTCCAGACGGCGGAGCGGGGCGGGTTCGAGGCGGCCTGGATCGGCGAGCACCACGGGATGGAGTTCACGATCGCTCCCAATCCCTTCATCAACCTCGCCTATCTCGGCGCCCGCACCGAGCGCATCCGGCTCGGGACCGGCACGGTGATCGCGCCGTTCTGGCACCCGATCCGCCTCGCCGGGGAGGCGGCGATGACCGATCTCGCCACCGGCGGGCGGCTCGATCTCGGCATCGCCCGGGGTGCCTACAGCTTCGAGTACGAGCGCCTGATGCCCGGCCTCGACGCCTGGGGCGCCGGCCAGCGGATGCGCGAGATGATCCCGGCCCTGCGCGGCCTGTGGACCGGCGACTACACCCACGAGGGCGAGTTCTGGCGCTTCCCGAAGACCACCGCGACACCGAGGCCGCTCCAGAGGCCGGGCATCCCGGTCTGGGTCGCGGCGCGCGATCCGAACTCCCACGCCTTCGCCGTCGAGAACGGCTGCAACGTCCAGGTCACGCCGCTCGCCTCGGGCGACGGCGAGGTCGAGGCGCTGATCGGCCGCTTCGACAAGGCCTGCGCCGACGCGCCCGGGGTGGCGCGCCCGCAGATCATGCTGCTGCAGCACACCTTCGTGTCGGATTCCCCCGAGGACACGGCACGGCTGAGCGAGGATCTGAGCCGGTTCTACTGCGCCTTCGGCGCCCTGTTCCAGAACAAGCTCCCGATCGAGCAGGGCTTCATCCGCGGCCTCGACGCCGACCTCCAGGCCTCGATGCCGCAATACGCGCCCGACACGATCGCCCGGAACCTCGTCATCGGCGAGCCCGATACGGTCATTGCCCGCCTCAAGGCTTACGAGGCGATGGGCTACGACCAGTACTCGGTCTGGATCGACAGCGGCATCGGCCATGCCCGCAAGAAGCGCTCGCTGGAGCGGTTCATCCGCGACGTCATGCCGGCCTTCGCGTGAGCGCGCCCGCGATGCTGCCCACCTTCCGCGCCTATATCGACGGCCGCTTTCCCGAACCGGCCGCGACCTTCGAGAGCCTCGATCCGGCGACCGGCCGCCCCTGGGCCCTGATGCCGGCGGCGAGCCCCGCCGATGTCGACGCGGCGGTGCGGGCCGCCGACCGGGCCCTACGCGATCCGGCCTGGGCCGACCTCGTGCCGACCCGGCGCGGCGCGCTGCTGATGCGATTGGCCGATCTCGTCGCCGAGCGGGCGGGGCATCTGGCCGAACTCGAAACCCGCGACACCGGCAAGATCATCCGCGAGACCCGCAGCCAGATCGGCTACGTGGCGGAGTATTACCGCTATTTCGGCGGTCTCGCGGACAAGCTGCACGGCGCCCACCTGCCGGTGGACAAGCCGGACATGGAGGCCTTCACCCGGCGCGAGCCGATCGGCGTCGTCGCGGCGATCGTGCCCTGGAACTCCTCGCTGTTCCTGTCGGCGGTCAAGCTCGGGCCGGCGCTCGCGGCGGGCTGCACCGTCGTGCTCAAGGCCTCGGAGGAGGCGCCCGCCCCGCTGCTGGCGTTTGCCGAACTGGTGCACGAGGCCGGTTTCCCGCCGGGCGTGGTCAACGTCGTGACCGGCGACGCGACGGGCTGCGGCGCGCCGCTGACGCGCCACCCGCTCGTCGCCCGCGTCGCCTTCACCGGTGGCCCCGGCACCGCCCGCCACATCGTGCGCAACACCGCCGACAACCTCGCGGCGACCTCGCTGGAGCTCGGCGGCAAGTCGCCGGTGCTCGTCTTCGCCGACGCCGATCTGGAGAGCGCCGCCAACGCGGTGGTCGCCGGCATCTTCGCCGCCGCCGGCCAGAGCTGCGTCGCCGGCTCGCGCCTGCTGGTCGAGCGCGGCGTGCACGACCGCTTCCTCGCGATCCTCGCCGAGAAGGCGCGGGCGATCCGCCTCGGCGCGCCGGGCGACCCCGAGACCGAGGTCGGTCCGCTCGCGACCGCGCGGCAGCGGGCGCATATCGAGGCGGTGGTCGAGGCGAGCCTCGCCGCCGGCGGGCGCCTCGTCGTCGGCGGTGCGCGGCCGGAGGGGTTCGCGGAAGGCTTCTACTACCTGCCGACGATCATCGCCGACGCGCACCCCGACACCCCTTGCGCCGCCGAGGAGCTGTTCGGCCCCGTCCTCACGGTCATCCCCTTCGCGGACGAGGCGGAGGCGGTGGCGCTCGCCAACGACTCGCCCTTCGGCCTCGCCTCGGGCGTGTTCACGGCGAGCCTGACCCGGGCCCACCGTTGCATCCGGCGGCTGCGCGCCGGCATCGTCTGGGTCAACACCTACCGGGCGATCTCGCCGATCGTGCCGTTCGGCGGCTTCGGCCTCTCGGGCCTCGGGCGCGAGGGCGGGCTCGAATCGATGCTCGACTACACCCGCACCAAGTCGGTCTGGATCCGCACCTCCGACGCGCCGATCCCCGATCCGTTCGTGATGCGCTGAGGAGGCGCCGGTGATCTACGAGATGCGGACCTACCGGCTCAAGACGGGCGCCGTTCCGGCCTACCTCAAGCTCGTCGGCGAGGAGGGCATCGCGATCCAGCGCGGCCATCTCGGCCACCTCGTCGGCTACTACGCGACCGAGATCGGCCCGCTCAACGAGATCGTCCACGTCTGGGGCTATCGCGATCTCGCCGAGCGCGAGACCCGGCGGGCGGCGCTCGCGGCCGATCCGGCCTGGGTGGCCTTCCTGCCCAGGATCCAGGCGCTGATCGAGACCATGGAATCCAAGATCCTCCGGGCCGCGCCGTTCCATCCGTAGCCCGTGCCGGACCATACGAGCCACTCGCATCGCAGCCACAGGGGGCCAATATGAAGCGCAGGACCATCATCGGCATCGGCGCCGCCGCGCTCGGAGGCGCCGCCCTGGCGGCGATGCCGGCCGCCTCCCTGCTGCCGCGGGCCGCGGCCGCCGCCGGCAGCCTCGTCTTCACGAGCTGGGGCGGCACCACCCAGGAGGCGCAGAAGACCGCCTGGGTCCGGCCCTTCACCAAGGCCAGCGGCGTGCGCGTGCAGATGGACGGCCCGACCGATTACGGGAAGCTCAAGGCGATGGTCGAGAGCGGCAACGTCAGTTGGGACGTGGTCGACGTCGAGTACGACTTCGCCGCCCAGGCCGCCCGGGACGGGCTCCTGGAGCCGATCGACTTCTCGGTGGTCAAGCGCGACGCCCTCGACCCCCGCTTCGTGACCGATCACGCGGTCGGCAGCTTCTACTACGCCTTCGTCCTCGGCTACGGCACCAAGCCGTTTCCGGCCGCGCCGAAGGGCTGGGCCGACCTGTTCGACACCAAGACCTTCCCCGGCAAGCGCACCTTCTACAAGTGGTCGGCACCGGGCGCGCTGGAGATCGCCCTGCTGGCCGACGGCGTGGCGCCGGACAAGCTCTACCCGCTCGATCTCGACCGGGCCTTCGCCAAGCTCGACACCATCAAGTCCGAGATCATCTGGTGGTCGGGCGGCGCGCAGTCGCAGCAGCTCCTGGCCTCCGGCGAGGTCGCGATGGGCCAGTTCTGGAACGGGCGCGTCGCCGCCCTGGAACAGGACAGGCAGCCGGTGGCGATCGCCTGGGAGCAGAACCTCACCACCGCCGACATGCTGGTCGTGCCCAAGGGCAGCCGCAACCGGAAGGCCGCGATGGAGTTCCTCGCCACCGCCACGGGAGCGAAGGAGCAGGCCGACTTCGCCGCCGCCACACGCTACGCCCCGATCAATCTCGGCTCGGCCAAGCTGATGGATCCCGCCGTCGCCGAGACCCTACCGGACCGGCACGCGGCGACGCAGATCGACCTGAACATGGAGTACTGGGCCAAGAACCGCGAGGAGATCGGCAAGCGGTGGTACGCGTGGCAGGCGCGTTGATGGGCTCGATGCGGAACGGAGCAGCCGTCATGACCACAGCACGGATGCAGGCCCTGCCGCTGCCGGACGCTCCACCGCCCTGGACCCGTCGCCTGCGCGGCCTCGGCGCGGTCCTGCCCGCCCTCGTTCTCGTCACCCTGCTGTTCGTCGTGCCGGTGCTCGCGCTGCTCCTGCGCAGCGTTACCGAGCCGGCACCGGGCCTTTCCAACTACGCCACCTTCTTCGGCGGCACGACCTACCTCAAGGTGCTCGGCAACACCTTTCTGATCGCCGGCCTCGTCACCGCCTCAACCCTGATGATCGGCTTCCCGACGGCGTGGTTCCTCGCCGTCGCGCCGCGCCGGATGGCGGGGCTGCTCACCGGCATCGTCGTCCTGTCGATGTGGACCAACCTGCTGGCGCGGACCTACGCCTGGATGGTGCTGCTCCAGGGGACGGGCCTGATCAACCGGGCCCTGCTGGGGCTCGGCCTGATCGCGGCGCCGCTCACCCTGACCAACAACCTCGTCGGCGTCACCGTCGGCATGACCTACATCATGCTGCCCTTCATGGTGCTGCCGCTGGCCTCGGCCATGCGGACGATCGATCCGAGCGTGCTCCAGGCCGCCTCGCTGTGCGGGGCCACCCGCTGGCAGTGCCTGGTCCACATCCTGCTGCCCATGGTCTCCGGAGCCATCGCCTCCGGTGCGCTCATGGTCTTCGTGATGTCGCTCGGCTACTTCGTGACGCCCGCGCTTCTGGGCGGCACCGCCAACATGATGCTGCCCGAACTGATCGCGCAGCTCGTCCAGTCGCTGCTCGACTGGGGGCTGGCCAGCGCCGCCGCGACGATCCTGCTGGTCCTTACCCTGATCCTGTACACGCTCCAGATCCGGTTCTTCGGAACCCGCGGCGCGGCTTGAGGAGGGAACGATGCTTCTCACCTATTCCCGCCTCGGCGCCCTGCGCTTCGTGCTCGGCGGCATCGGCCTCGCGGTCGGGCTGTTCCTCCTGCTCCCGATCCTGGTGCTCGTCGCGCTGTCCTTCGGCGACTCGCAATGGATGCAGTTCCCGCCGCCGGGCTGGACCCTGCGCTGGTACGCGGAGCTCTTCGACGATCCCGACTGGATCTTCGCCTTCCTGACGAGCCTGCGGATCGCCGCCTGGGTCACGGTGCTGAGCGTGGCGCTCGGTCTGGCGGCCTCGTTCGGCCTGGTGCGCGGTCGCTTTCCCGGCCGGGAGGCGGTGCGGGCGCTCTTCCTGATGCCGATGATCCTGCCGGTGGTCGTGCTGGCGGTGGCGCTCTACGCGCTGTTCCTCAGGCTCCGGCTCAACGGGACGGAAGTCGGCTTCGTCCTCGCCCACCTCCTGCTCGCCCTGCCCTTCTCGGTGATCGCGATCAGCGGCGCCCTGGAGCGGTTCGATCCGTCGATCGAGGACGCGGCGGTGCTGTGCGGCGCCTCGCCGCTCGAAGCGAGGCTCCGGGTCACCCTGCCGGGCATCATGCCGGGCATCGCCACCGCCGCCCTGTTCTCGTTCCTCGCCTCCTGGGACGAGGTCGTCGTCGCGATCTTCATGGCGAGCCCGGACATCCAGACGCTTCCGGTCCGGATCTGGGGCGTGCTGCGCCAGGATCTCTCCCCCGTCGTCGCCGCCGTCTCGACGCTGCTCGTCGCCCTCACGGCCGTGCTGATGCTGCTCTCCGCCGCGCTGAAGAAGGACGTTCGCGCATGAGCTCTCCGTCCAGCCATCCCTCCAGCCACCCCTTCCTGGCGATCCGCGGCATCCGGCGCAGCTACGGCCCGGTCGTGGCGGTCGAGGGGGTCACCCTGGACGTCGCCCGCGGCGAGTTCGTGACCTTCCTCGGGCCTTCCGGCTCCGGCAAGAGCACCACGCTCTACGTCATCGCCGGCTTCCAGGAGCCGAATGCCGGCGACGTGCTGATCGAGGGCCGCTCGATCCTGAACACGCCCTCGAACAAGCGCAACATCGGCATGGTGTTCCAGCGCTACACCCTGTTCCCGCAGATGACGATCGCCGAGAATGTCGGCTTCCCGCTCAAGGTGCGGCGCTGGAACCGGGCCGACATCGACGCCCGGGTCAGGGCGATGCTCAAGCTCGTGCATCTCGAGGCCCATGCCGACCGCAAGCCGGCGCAGCTCTCCGGCGGCCAGCAGCAGCGCGTCGCGCTGGCCCGGGCGCTCGCCTACGAGCCGCCGCTCCTGCTGATGGACGAGCCGCTCTCGGCCCTCGACAAGAGCCTGCGCGAGGAACTCCAGCACGAGATCAAGCGGGTCCACCACGAGACCGGCGTGACCATCCTCTACGTGACCCACGACCAGGAGGAGGCGCTGCGCCTGTCCGACCGGATCGCCCTGTTCCGCCAGGGCCGGATCGAGCAGCTCGGCACCGGGCGGGACCTCTACGACGCGCCGGCCTCGCGCTTCGTCGCCGGCTTCATCGGACACTCGAACTTCATGCCCTGCCGCATCGACCGGCAGCGCGGTGGGGCGGACGGAGCGATCCTCCTCGACGACGGGACGCCCGTGAGCGGCGTGTCATTGGGGGCGATGCCGGCCCAATCCGATACCGGCGTGCTGATGGTGCGGCCCGACGCGATCCGGCTGCACGATCCCGGCAGCGCCCCGGCGGGGGCGATCTTCGGGACCGTCGACGAGGCGAGCTTCTGCGGCGAGGCGATGCAGTACAGCGTCGCCACCGCCTGGGGCGAGAACCTCACGGTCCGCACCCCCTGCGGCGCCGGTCGCGCCCGGGTCGGCGAGCGGGTCGCCCTGGCCTGGCGGCCGGAACAGGCGCAGATCTTCCCGAACTGACCCGGCACCGCCGCGATGCGGCCGGTCGCCGGTGCGCCGAGACGAGGACGCCGTGCAGATGGGCGGCGCCCTCGACTTGGATCGACGGTTCTTCGGTCCGGTATGTCGGGCGGCGACAAGTCGATGGTCTGAAAATTCTCCGACAAAGATCAATATTTCACCTGTATGCCTTTCGAAACGGCTTGCCATCTTACGGTCTTCCGTAATACGATAAGACATCGAAGCGGAAGGGCAGCTTTTGCTCCGGCTTCCTGAGTTCGACGCAAATTCCGTCGATGATTCGCGCGTTTGCAGGGAATTTTCAAATATTCATGCGGATCGCGATGTGATCATTGATGTTATTCTGATGTATTTCACTTTTTACGTGCTGTCATGACGACGATGTTTCTGGTCGTCGAGCGCTGAAGCAAAGCGTTCGTCGGATTTCCCATGTGCTGTGACCTCTTCGAGGCCCCATGAAGCGAAAGCTTGTCCGCGGGACGACGGAGCATGGAGGCCGGCGCGTGATCCTGGGCTTTCGGCCCTGATCTCGTCCGGCCGTTGGCGGTCGGACGGGAGGTCGCGCTCAACCCAATCCATCGTCCGTGGGCCGACTCCACCGCGGCGCGGATCCCATCCTCCTGACAGGCGAGAGGTCGCGCACCGTGAAGCCGATGAAGCTGGCAGTCGTTCTCGCCCTCTGTACGGGCGTCGGGCTCTTGCAGGACCATCCTGTCCTCGCTCAGGATCAGGGGACACAGGAAATCGATGCCGAGCCGAGCCCGGTCAACCGCGAACAGCCGATCGCGGTGCCCGACCCGACCCCCAACCCCGAACCGGCGGCGGGCTCGGTCGGCCAGTTCACCTTCGGCGGTGCCTTCCGCGTCCGCTACGACATGCGCTTCGACGATGTCAGCCGCGGCGGCGTCGCCAAGACGTCGGAACATTTCTCCTTCGACACGCTCTCCCTGAAGGCGGTCTACGAATCGGACACGCTCTTCGGCGCGGCGCAGTACCGCTTCTACGGCGGCAGCTTCCTCTACGGACCGCGCTTCGGCTACGACGGCCATCCGGGTGAGGTGAACTTTCCGATGTGGGCCTATCTCGGCCTCAAGCTCACGCCCGAGGACAGCCTCACCTTCGGCATGAATCAGGTGCCGTTCGGCCTGACGCCCTACTTCACCAACACCTTTCTCGGCTCGCTCGGCTTCGTGATGGGCGTGGAGGAGGTCTACAATCTCGGGCTGAAGTACGCGCATGTCGAGCCGGACTTCAATTACCAGTTCGGCTTCTATCCGGGCGCCAACCCGAACGCGTTCGGCATCAGCCGCGACAGCGCGCGCTATTCGACGAACATCGTCATCGCGGACAGCTACATCCCGTTCGGGACGCGCAACGCCGAAGAGAACATGTTCATCGGTCGGGCGGAATACTTCTTCGTCAAGAACGACGTCGCCTCGCTCGCGCTCGGCGCCTCGATCTGGCACTCGAGCATCTACAACTTCGATACCCGCCAGACCGGTTCGAAGCAGCTCGAGAGCGTGCATCTCAACGCCACCCGCGGTCCGTGGGGCTTCAAGGCGATCTACGTCCGCCAGGACATCGATCCGAGGAACCCGATCCGCAACGACCTGCTGACGGTCGGCGGCTTCGACGTCTCGTACAACATGGCCACGCGCGGCCACTTCGTCTCGGCCGACGTGTCCTACAAGGTCGCCGAACCGATCGGCCCGTTCACGATCGTGCCCTATCTGAACTACAGCGCCTACTTCAAGGATCGCGCCGATTTCAGCACTTCCGAGCGCTTCACTCTCGGCACGATCTGGACGCTGACGGCCGATCCGAGTCTCATCATCTACACCGAAGGTCTGTTCGGCCGAAACGATCCCTATATCGGCGCTGGGCAATACACCAGCGGTCTCGCCATGGGCGGCGACAGCAAGTGGAAAAAGGCGTTCTTCGTCAATATCGGATACTACTTCTAGCGAGAGCGAGCGCTCCGTGCCGGGCCCGATGCCGGCGCGGAGCAAAACGGAACCATCACGCGGTTTCCCGGGCGACTCGCAAGGCGGGCGCGGGACAAGGATGCGAGTACCCATGGCCTATCCGAACACCGGACTGCAGATCGGCGGCGCCTGGATCGCGGCGGAAGCCCGCGACGCGATCCCGGTCGTCAACCCTGCGACCGGAGAGGTGATCGGGGCGGTCGCCAAGGCCACCGTCGACGACCTCGACCGGGCGCTGGCGGCCGCCGCGCGCGGCTTCGCGACATGGCGCGCCGTCTCGGCCTTCGATCGCGGGCGCATCCTGCGCCGGGCCGCCGACCTGCTGCGCGAGCGCGTCGAGGGAATCGCCCGGCTGATGACCCTGGAGCAGGGCAAGCCCCTGCGCGAAGCGCGGGTCGAGACGCTGTCGGCGGCCGACACCCTCGACTGGTTCGCCGAGGAGGGCCGGCGCGCCTACGGCCGCGTGATCCCACCGCGGGCGGAAGGGGTGGTGCAGATCGTGGTGCGCGAGCCCGTCGGGCCGGTCGCCGCCTTCACCCCGTGGAACTTCCCGATCAACCAGGCGGTGCGCAAGGTTGCCGCCGCCCTCTGCGTCGGCTGCGCGGCAATCCTCAAGGGGCCCGAGGACACACCGGCGAGCTGTGCCGAGCTGGTGCGGGCGCTGCTCGATGCGGGCGTGCCGGGCGACGCGCTCGGACTGCTCTACGGCGATCCCGCGGCGATCTCCGGCCATCTGATCCCGGCACCGGAGATCGCCAAGATCTCCTTCACCGGCTCGACCGCCATCGGCAAGGAACTCGCCGCCCTTGCCGGCCGGCACATGAAGCGGGTCACGATGGAACTCGGCGGGCACGCCCCGGCGATCGTCTGCGCCGACGCCGACATCGAGCGCGCGGTCGAAATCCTGGCCGCCAACAAGTTCCGCAACGCCGGGCAGGTCTGCGTCGCGCCGACGCGCTTCCTCGTCGAGCGCCCGGTCTACGACGAGTTCGTCGACCGCTTCGCCGCCCGCGCCGCGGCGATCACCGTCGGCGACGGCCTCGACGAGAGCGTGCAGATGGGGCCGCTCATCCACGAGCGCCGCCGCCTCGCCGTGGAGGCGCTCATCGCCGACGCCGAGGCCGCGGGCGGCCGGATCGCGACTGGGGGCGGGCGCCCGCACAACCGGGGCTTCTTCATGGCGCCCACGATCCTCACCGACGTGCCCAAGACTGCGCGCATCCTGAACGACGAGCCGTTCGGCCCGGTCGCGACGATCGCAGCGTTCTCGGATCTCGACGAGGCGCTCGGGGAAGCCAACCGCCTGCCCTTCGGCCTTGCCGCCTACGCCTACACCTGCTCGAACCGGACGGCGACCCGACTCGGCGCGAACATCGCCTGCGGGATGCTCGGCATCAATCATCACGGGCTGGGTCTGCCCGAGACGCCGTTCGGCGGCGTTGGCGATTCCGGATACGGTAGTGAGGGCGGTCCGGAAGCCTTGGAAGGCTATCTATCGACGAAGTTTATCACCATGGCGACGTAGAGAAACGGTTGATCGATCGATGTCTGCTTCATCGTTAACTCGGACGGCGGAAATTTCTGCCTTTTGATAATGATGATCAGAGGTCGTGTCCGTGCTTTGAAATTTTGGAGCACGCTTTCATTGCATGAGTTCGAAAGCGCACTCCGACGAGGCGGCAGCCCGTTCGTCGGAAGGACACGCGCAGGCCGTAGGCGAGGCTGAGCGCGGCGCGGTACTTCAGAGTGCCTCACGAAACTCCCGATCACCGACCGCGCCTGCTCCGGGCGCGACAGCGTAGCGGGAGTTTCGTGAGAGACACTCAGGATCGGCGCCTGCGCGGGAAGCAGCGCCACCTCCTCGAGCCTGAGCACGACCGGCAGGCGCTCGTCGGCACGATTCAGTTCACGATGACCGTGGCGCCGACCTTCACCCGCGAATAGAGATCGGTGACGTCCTCGTTGGTCATGCGGATGCAGCCCGAGGAGACCGCCTGCCCGATCGTGTCCGGCTCGTTGGAGCCGTGAATGCGGTATTCCGACCTGCCGATATACATCGCGCGGGCGCCGAGCGGGTTCTCGATGCCGCCGGCCATGTAGCGCGGCAGGTCCGGGCGGCGGGCGAGCATCGCCGCGGGCGGGGTCCAGCCCGGCCACTCGCGCTTGGCGGTGATCTTGTTCACGCCGCTCCAAGTGAAGCCCGGCCGGCCGACGCCGACGCCGTAGCGGATCGCCTGCCCATCCGGCAGCACGTAGTAGAGGCGCCGCTCGGCGGTGGAGACGACGACCGTACCCGGCGCGTAGCGGCTGCCGTACCCGACGATCTCGCGGGGGATGCGGGCGACCTGGGCCTGCGCGGCCTCGGCCTCGCCGTAGCCCTGGGTGCCGGAGCCGCCGCGCGCGGCATAGGGGTCGTAGACGGGCCAGCCGCCCTGCGAGGATTGCTCCTCGTAGGTGTCGTCATTCGATCCGAACGGATCGTAGGGGGCCGCCCGGGCGGCGCCGGTCGCGAGAACACAGACGCCGATAACGCCGGCGAGAACAGATGCCAGGGTCTTCATCGAAAGGGCCTACCTGTGCAGTAATCTTTGCTGTTACAAGCCTGACTGTGCTTGGTCGGTTCCCGGCTGTTTACGGATTTTGAACGGCTTGGCCGTGCGGCCTCTCACATCGGCTTGGCCGTAGCGTCGTGATCGCTCCGGGCTCGACGTCTCCGCGGCCGCGGGAGCGACCGCTTCCGAGACCATCGGACGAGGCGAGACCGTACCCGAGGCCGCATGACGGCCGGCAGCGTCATGGAACGCGCCTTCGGGCCAGTCGATCCAGGCGCCGCCTTGCGATTCGCCCGCGCTCCGAACCCGGTAAACCACTGGTTCTTCGAGAGAAAGTCTCTCCGGTGCAGATCTGATCGCATCCTGGTTTGATTTCCCCGCAAGCACGACCTAGCGTAACCGCCTCGCAACTTGGAAGGGCTTGAAAGTATGGTGGGTTGGATCCTCGGTAAACTGAAGTGGCTCGCGGTTCTCTGCGCCGTCGGCGGCCCGATCGTCGCCTTCGGCTGCTGGCAGGACGGCCAGCGGCGGCGGGAGGTGATGGCGACGGGGGTTCAGGCCGAGGCGAGCATCGACGGCGCGACGCGGGTCAAACGGCGGCGGGGCGGCACGAGCTACAAGCTCGATCTGAGTTGGCAGGATGCCGGCGGCCTCCAACGCAAGGCCGAGGGCGTCTCGATCTCGCACGCGCTGGCGGGGCAGCTCATCGTCGAGAATCGGCTCGTCGCCGACACGCTCCCCATCAAGTACGCGTCGGCCGATGCGGGATCGCCGAAGGCGGACGAGAACGTCATCATCCTGGATGACAACGCGCATCAGGAGCAGACCGATCGGGAGATGATCTATGTCGGCGCCGGTGCGGGCGTTCTCGGCCTGATCGCCTCGGCCCTGTTCTTTCTGCCCTGGCGTCGGCGGCGCGAGGCGGTCGCGGCCTGATCGCCGTCTTCACGCGGACGGAAACTTCGAAACGAATCAGCTCACGGGGGGCGAGGGGTCGCGGGCGGCCCGCTCGGCCTCCGCCAGCACGTCGAGGGCGCGCCAGGGTTTCGGGATGAACACCGCGCCTTCGGGCAGGGCCACGCCGGGCTCCGGCGCGACGCCCGAGGTCACGACCAGCCGGGTGCGCGGCCACAGGGTGGCGATGGCGCGGGCGAGCTGCAGCCCGTCCATCGCGCCGGCGAGGCGGATATCGGCGAAGACCAGGGCGACGTCGCCGCCGCGCTCCTGAAGCACGGTGAGCGCGCGCTCGGCGCTGTCGCAGCCGATCACGCGCATCTCCGTCTCTTCGAGCACGCTTTCGGCCAGCTCGCGGGTATCGCGCTCGTCCTCGACGACGAGGGCGATGCGGGCGTCGGGGCGTTCGTCCTTCGGGGGCGCCGAGCGGTCCGCATGGTCCACGCGCCGAACCAGGGCGGCGAGATGATCGGGAACGCCTTCCGCCACGAGGTTGTCGTAGCAGGAGGCCAGGGCCTGCCCGATCTGGTCGAGCGGCATGCCCGGCATCAGGGGATCGGCGGCCTGGCCGCGATACGATCGATCTCGAAACGAGTCGTTCAAGGCGAAACGATCCTCTCTCGCGCGTCCGGGCGGCGATCAAGACCCCTCGCGGAATCCGAGGTCCGAGACGCCGCACAGGACAACAAAGCGGGCGGGGGCCGCCGAGTTGCCGTCGAAGGGAGATTTTCGCGGTCGCGGACCCGCCGCGGTGGGCCTACTGCGCCGTTTCGGCGTCGGCGAGGGTGACGAGACCGGCCACGCTGCGCACGTCGCGGTAGCGGTCGCCGCGGGCGCTCATCATCGCCTCGAACTTCTGGTGCACCTGGGCGACCGAGAGGCTGGCCGGCTTGCGGTGGCGGCCCCGGCCGGTGGTGCCGGCGAAGAAGATCGAGCGGTTGGCCCGGGCCGGGCCCGGCAGCAGGGTCGCGGCGGCGGCGGTCGGCTTCTCCACCACCCGGGACAGGAAGTTCTCGGCGTCGTCCGGCCCGAGGAAGTGGGCGAGGTAGACCTCGCCGAGGGTCAGCTCGCGGCCGATCTTCAGGGCGATGCGCGCGGCGTCGCGCTTGAGCATCTCGCCGGCCAGGACGGCGGAGAGATAGGGATCGCGGCGCAGGTCGAGGATACGGGTCCGCTCGGCCTGATCCTGGATCGACGGCTTGTCGTTGGCGTCCGGCACGACCTCGACGGCCTCCTTCTCGTACCCGTATTTGGGTCCGAAATCGCGGATCACACCGAGCCAGGTGCGCTCGATGAACTGGAACAGGCCGGTGGCCGAGGAGGTCTTGGCCTGGACCGCGGTGATGAAGCTCGACTCCTTGTCGGCGACCGCCATGAGCAGGACCGGATCGGTCTGGACGGCCTGCGCCGCCTTGACGATGGTCTGGACGAGGTGGCGGCGGATCTTCATCGGCCCGAATTCGAGGATGTCGTTCGGGTCGCCGGTCGAGGTCTGCGACAGCAGGAAGTCGTAGGAGACCCGATCGACGGTGTTGGCGCCGAGTTCGGTGTCGAGGTCGTCCACCGGGCGGAAGCGCGACGCGGCCGCGAGCACCGACGGGACCGGCGCCTCGGGCGCCAGCGCCTGGAGACGCGGCTTCGGCATGGTCAGGTCGGACACCTTGGTCGAGGCCTCGGCCCGGCCGAGATCGGTGCCGGCGTTGAGCAGGATCGCGCTCAGTCCCCCGGCGAGCAGGGTCATCGAGAGGACGGAGCGGACCAGCGCCGTGCGGCTGCCATGGTCGCGGCCCGTGCGGGCGTTCAGCGTGATGACGTCGGAGGAAGGGGTGGGGCGCCCGCTCTTGCGAGGGGTCCGGTTGGTCCGCGGCGATCCGATCGTACGGCCCTGCATCGTTGTCGTCGCTCACTCTTCGTGATGGCGCCAGCGGCGTCTGGGCAACAGTTACGCCTTCGGATGTGGCGCAAACACGGCCGAGGTTGTGGCATCCCCAGGGCAGCGCGGGGCAATTTGCGGGCAGGCTGAACCGTTTGCAGCGTTGTCCCCGGTGTTTTCCACCAGCGGGCACCCCATCGAAACGATCGCTCATCGACTCGATGAGGCTTCAGTCCATACCGGCCGAGGTGGTGCGGCAGCCGACCGTTTCAGGGACTTGAAAGGGCCGTGGCCTGAAACGACCCGCCCATAGGTGCCCTTTCTCGAAAGAGGCGCGATTCCCGCTCGATGCATCTCAGAGCCTGTTTGATTGCGGTGCTCCCATCCCCACCCTCATCCTGAGGTGCCGCGTGAGCGGCCTCGAAGGATGCTCCAGATCCCCGCGCGATTCCTGGAGCCCCCTTCGAGGCCTCCGCTGCGCTCCGGCACCTCAGGATGAGGGTTCAGGATGGGAGCAGGGCTTTCCTCTCGACTTGCCGTTGCTTGACGAAGACACGGCGGCCGGTCAAACAGGCTCAGACCAGTACAATGAAAGCAGAACGGCGACGTCGCAGAGGTTCATCGGTCGTGTCGCGTTCCGCTCATCGTCGAACGAGGCTCACCTCCCCGGCATTCAGCCGAGTGATAGTCGCAATACGGATTCGGGAGCTCGGGACTGAACATCGACAAGTGCGGAGTAGACGCATTCCTCGACCATCACCTGCCTGGAGGGCCAGCGCGGGCGAACTGTCAATTGCGAGACCTCATCGGCCCGAAGTATGAGCAACGACAAGCAAATACCCTCAGAATAACAAAGCTTGATTGGACAAGAGAAAGGCGGGCGTCATCGATTGCTGCAATGTTCCGACGAACCGATCACAACCGCCGCAGCGCCACGCTCTCGATGCGGTGGCTCGGCCCCTTGGCCAGGATCAGGCTCGCGCGCTGGCGGGTGGGCAGGATGTTGTCGCGCAGGTTCGGCAGGTTGATCGTCGTCCAGAGCCGGTCGGCGATGTCGAGGGCCTCGGTCTCGGCGACCTCGGCGTATTTACGGAAATAGGAGAGCGGATCGCGGAACGCGGTCTGGCGCAGGCGCAGGAAGCGGTTGACGTACCAGCGGTGCAGGTCGTCCTCGTGGCCGTCGAGATAGATCGAGAAGTCGAAGAAGTCGGAGACGAAGGGGATCGCGGTGCCGTCCCGCGGCAGGCGGGCCGGCTGGAGGACGTTGAGCCCCTCGACGATCAGGATGTCGGGCGATTCGATCACCTGCTCCTCGCCGGGAACCACGTCGTAGACGAGGTGGGAATAGACCGGGGCGGAGACCCGCTTGTGGCCGGCCTTGATGTCGGCGAGGAAGCGCAGGAGCGCGGCGCTGTCGTAGCTCTCCGGAAAGCCCTTGCGCTCCATCGCGCCCATGCGCTGCAATTCGGCGTTGGGGTGGAGGAAGCCGTCGGTCGTGATGAGATCGACCTTCGGGGTGTTGGGCCAGCGGGCCAGCAGCGCCTTCAGCACCCGCGCCGTGGTCGATTTGCCGACCGCCACCGAGCCGGCCAGCCCGATGATGTAGGGCACCTTGGCGTCGTGCTCGGCGAGCAGGAAGCGCTGCGTCGCCTTGAACAGACCCTGCGTCGCCGCGACGTAGAGCGAGAGCAGCCGCGAGAGCGGCAGGTAGATCGCCACGACCTCCTCGATGGAGATCGGGTCGTTGAGGGATTGCAGGCGGCCGATATCCTCGGCGGTCAGCGTCAGCGGCGTATCGGCGCGAAGCTGGGCCCATTCTTCCCGCGCGAAGATCCGGTAGGGCGAGAGGCGGCCCGGCCCCTGGCCGGTCACCGGATTCTGGCGCTCCTCCGGTTCGATCCCGGCCGGCGGGATCGGGGCGCCGATCATGCATGCCTCCGCGAAGCCTTCTCGGCGAGCCCGCTCTGGGCGGTGCGCCGGCCCAGCTCCGCCATGACCTCGTCGAGCGGAACGCCGACGGCCTTCAGCGTCACGACGAGGTGGTAGAGCACGTCCGCGGCCTCCGAGACGAGCGCCCTGCGGTCGCCCTGCACCGCGGCGATGGCGGCCTCGACCGCCTCCTCACCGAGCTTCTTGGCCGCCTTGGCCGGCCCCTCGGCGAGGAGCTTGGCGGTGTAGGAGCTTTCGGGAGGGGTGCCGGCCCGGCTGTCCACGAGGGCGGCGAGGTCGTCGAGGCTGAACTTCGTCATCAGGCGTGCAAGCGGAACCCGGACCATGCGGCATCGCATGATCGGACACCGGCTTCCCGGACCCTGCGCAGGCCCGGCGCCCCGGTCAAGGGGCGCCGGGCATCGGCGCAGCCGATACCCGTTACGGATCGAGCCGCATCGCAAGTCCGGCCGCGGCCATGTGGGCCTTGGCCTCGCCGACGCTGTGCTGGCCGAAGTGGAAGATCGAGGCGGCGAGCACCGCGCTCGCCCCGCCGTCGCGCACGCCGGCCACGAGGTCGTCGAGCCCGCCGACGCCGCCCGAGGCGATCACCGGCACCTTCACCGCATCGGCGATGGCGCGGGTGAGCGCGAGGTCGTAGCCGGAACGCGTCCCGTCCTTGTCCATGGAGGTGACGAGGAGTTCGCCCGCCCCCCGCTCGGAGACCGTTCGGGCGAATTCGACCGCGTCGATGCCGGTGGGATTGCGCCCGCCATGGGTGAAGATCTCCCAGCGCGCGGCCTCGCCGGCGCCGGAGACGCGCTTGGCGTCGATCGCCACGACGATGCACTGATCGCCGAACTTCTCCGCCGCCTCGGCCACGAAATCGGGGTTCTTCACGGCGGCGGTGTTGATGCCGACCTTGTCGGCGCCCGCGAGCAGAAGGGTGCGCACGTCCGCGACCGTGCGGACGCCGCCGCCGACGGTGAGCGGCATGAAGCAGGCTTCCGCCGTGCGGCTCACCACGTCGAGCAGGGTGCCGCGATCCTCGTGGCTCGCGGTGATGTCGAGGAAGCAGAGTTCGTCGGCCCCGGCCGCGTCGTAGGCCTTGGCCGACTCGACCGGATCGCCGGCGTCGCGCAGTTCGAGGAACTGCACGCCCTTCACGACGCGCCCGTCCTTCACGTCGAGGCAGGGGATGATGCGGGTCTTGAGCACGGAGACGTCTTTCAGGGGGTCGGGGCGTCGGGATCGACGGGGAAGAGCCGCGACCGGATCTCGTCGAGAGAATAGGGGCAGGTCTCGGGGAAGCGCTTGAGCGGGATGCGCGTCTCCTTCGACGCACCGAGGCGGGCGCCGCGATAGGCGCGCTCCAGCGCCTCCGGCAGCCGATGCTTCAGGCCCGGATTGTCCTTCAGGACATCCGCCGCCTCACCGCGCTGCGCCGCGATCGAGATCGCCCAGCTTCGGGTTCTCCTGTCCGGCTGATGATCGAACTTGAGCATGTGCAGGAGGATCACCCGCCACGCGCCGACGAGGCTGTTGAACTCGCTGCGTCCCAAGCTCTCGATCTCCTCCGCCAGATTCGCGAGGTCGAGGGCCGAGAAGTCCGCAGCCCGCAGGCGCGCGCCCTGCTCCTGGGTCCAGGTGTAGAAATCGTCCTCGTAGGCGGTGCCGGGCCGTGTCGGGACGGCGGCCTTCACTGCGCTCATGCGAGCCTCCTGCCCGCACCCTATCACGAAGTCGCGGCCCCTTTGGAGCGGGCGATCGCCGCGAGCGCCTCCTTCGGATCGATGCGTCCGTCGTAGAGGGCGCGGCCGGTGATGGCGCCCGCGAGCACGGCGCAGTCGGGCTCCAGCAGGCGCTCGACATCCGCCATCGAGGCGAGCCCGCCCGAGGCGATCACAGGGATGCTGACGGCGGAGGCCAGCGCCAGCGTCATCTCGATGTTGAGGCCCTTGAGGATGCCGTCGCGGGCGATGTCGGTGTAGATGATGGCGGCCACGCCCGCATCCTCGAAGCGGCGCCCGAGTTCTTCCGCCGTCATGCTGGAGGTCTGGGCCCAGCCCTCCACCGCGACGCGGCCGTCCTTGGCGTCGATGCCGACGGCGATGCGCCCCGGATGGCGGCGGGCGGCCTCGCGCACGAAGGCGGGATCGCGCACCGCCGCGGTGCCGATGATGACGCGGCTCACGCCCTTCTCCAGCCAGCCTTCGAGGGTGCGCATCTCGCGCACGCCGCCGCCGAGCTGCACCGGCAGGCTGACGCGGGCGAGGATGGCATCGACCGCCGCGGCGTTGCGCGGGGCGCCGGCGAAGGCGCCGTCGAGATCGACCACGTGCAGCCAGGAGAAACCCTGCGTCTGAAAATCCGCGGCCTGCGAACCGGGGTCGTCGTTGAAGATCTTGGCCTGGGCCATGTCGCCCTGAACCAGACGGACGCAGCGTCCTTCCTTGAGGTCGATGGCCGGATACAGGATCACGCGTTGGCTCGCCCGAAATCGATGTGTCGGAAAGCGGGCGCCCTCAGGGGCGCCAGCGCAGGAAATTGCCGAGCAGCGCCAGCCCGAGGCGCTGGCTCTTCTCGGGGTGGAATTGCGTGCCGGCCACGTTGTCGCGCGCGACCAGCGCCGTGACCGGACCGCCATACTCGGCATGGGCCACCACGTCCGCCGGCTCGGCCGGCCGCAGCGCGAAGCTGTGGACGAAGTAGGCGTGAAGCCCACCCGGTCCCGTCTCGATGCCGTCGAGCAGGGCGTGCTCGCGGTCGAGCTGCAGCGTGTTCCAGCCCATATGCGGGATCTTGAGCGCCGGGTCGGCGGGCTCGATCGGCGCGACGTCGCCGGGAAGCCAGTCCAGCCCCGGCGTCTCCTCGTATTCGAGGCCGCGGCTCGCCATGAGCTGCATGCCGACGCAGATGCCGAGGAACGGCCTCGCCCTCTCCCGCACCGCTTCGGTCATGGCCTCGACCATGCCGGGCACGGCATCGAGGCCGCGGCGGCAATCGGCATAGGCGCCGACGCCGGGCAGCACCACGTGGTCGGCCGCCGCCACCGTCTCGGGCACGTCGGTGACGAGGATGCGGGTGCCGTCGAGCCCGGCCTCGCGGGCCGCGCGCTCGAGGGCCTTCGTCGCCGAGTGGAGATTGCCCGATCCGTAATCGATGATCGCGACGGTCTGCCCGCTCACCGTCCACCCTCGCTCGCCGGGAAGAAGCCGATCACCGCATCCTCGTCGCGGCGCTGGACCGGCCGGACGGGGTTCGTCGGGCGGGCGGGCGCCTCCGCATCGAGCCAGCGGGCGGCGGCCTTCATCTCGGCCTCCTCCTGCGAGCCCGCGATCACCGCGTCGCGGGCGGGCCGTCCCCGGCGGCCATAGGTCCAGCGGCGCAGGCTCGACGCCTCCATGCCGATCAGCAGGCTCGCCAGAACGACGACGACGAACGCCGCGAAGGTCGGCAGGCCGAGCGCCCGGCCGGCCAGCGCCAGCGTGACGAGACCGGCGAGCACGAGGAGCGCGGCGAGCCAGAGGCGATGGCGCACGAACCACAGCACCGTGAAGGCGAAGGCGCCCCAGGAAAAGCCGTCGCGCACGATCTCCGCCCGCTCCAGCGCACGGGCGTCACCGCGGACGGCGCCCTCGGGAACGTGCAGCGTGTAGGTCCGCATTCCTCGCCTCCCGATCTTCAGAGCGATCCCTTGGTGGAGGGCACCCGGCCCTCCTCCCGCGGGTCGATGGCGACGGCCTTGCGCAAGGTCCGGGCCAGTCCCTTGAACAGGCTCTCGGCGATGTGGTGCGCGTTGTCACCGTAGAATGTCTCGACGTGCAGCGTGATCCCGGCGTTCATCGCGAAGGCCTGGAAGAACTCGCGCACCAGCTCGGTGTCGAACCGGCCGATCTTCTCGACGCGAAAACTCGTGCGGAACACGAGGAACGGCCGGCCGGAGATGTCGATGGCGACGCGGCTCAGCGTCTCGTCCATCGGCAGGTGCGTGTCGGCGTAGCGGGCGATGCCGCGCTTGTCGCCGAGCGCCTTCGCCACCGCTTGCCCGAGCGCGATACCGGTATCCTCGGTGGTGTGGTGCTGATCGACGTGCAGGTCGCCCGCGACCTTGATCTCGACATCGAACAGGCCGTGCCGCGCGAACAGTTCCAGCATGTGGTCGAGGAAGCCGACGCCGGTCGAGACGGTGGCCTTGCCGGTGCCGTCGAGAGCGATCGAGACGGAAACGTCGGTCTCCGCCGTGCGGCGGCTGATGCTGGCGGTACGCATCGCGTCTTGGATATCCGACCCTGGAACGGTCGGCGGGCCCGAACGGCCGGCCGGGCCTGCCTTGTAGTGTGGTTTTACCCGGCGGGGGAAGGGTTTTGGCGGCCGATCGCGCCATCGAACCGTCATCCGCCGGTCATGCGCGGGCGTCAGCCTCCTTCGCCCAGTTCGAGGAGTTGCCATGCTGTCCCGCCGTTTCGTCCTCGCCGGCAGCGCCGCGCTTCTTGCGGGAAAGGCTCAGGGTGCGGAGGGACCATTGCGCTTCGGCGTCATCGCCGACCCGCAATATGCGGACGCCCCGCCCGACCGGACGCTCGGGCGCTACTACACCGCCAGCCTCGACAAGATGCGCGCGGCGGTCGCGACCCTGAATCGCGAGGATCTGCGCTTCGTCGTGACGCTCGGCGATATCATCGACCGCGATGCCGCGAGCTACGAACGAATCCTGCCGATCTACCGGACGCTGCGCCACGAGACGCGCTTCGTGCTCGGCAACCACGATTTCCAGGTCGCGCCCGAGCATCTCGGGCAGGTGACGGGGCGGCTCGGGATGGAGCGGGCCTTCTACGACTTCGCCTCGGGCAGCATCCGCTTCGTCGTGCTCGACGGCAACGACGTCTCGCTGTTCGCGCCCCCGCCGGACGATCCCCGCCGGGCGCTCGCCGAGGCGCGCCTGGCGGAGGCGAAGGCGGCCGGCCGGCCCAACGCGCAGGCGTGGAACGGCTCCTTGAGCGATTCGCAGCTCGCGTGGCTGGAGCAGCGGCTCGCGGCGGCCCGCGCGGCCGGCGAGCGGGTCGTGGTGCTCAACCACTACCCGGCCGCACCGGAGAACCCGCACAATCTCTGGGACGCGGACCGGATCGTCGGCCTTCTCGCACGACAGCCCCACGTCGTCGCCTACTTCAACGGCCACAATCATGCGGGCAACTACGCCGAGCGCGACGGAATCCACTACGTCAATTTCCACGGCATGGTCGACACGCCGGACAGCTCGGCCTTCGCCGTGGTGGAGATCGCGGGCGGCCGGATGGACATCCGGGGTTTCGGCCGCGAGCCGAGCCGCTCGCTCACCCTCAAGTCCGCCTGAGGATGCCGACGCCCCGGCGGATCGGAGCCCGCCTCATGCGCCTTCTCGCCGCTTCGCCTCTCCTGTCGGTCGCCGCCTCGGCCGCCCTCGCGGCCTTCCCCTGCGACGCGCTGTGGGGCGAGCGCAACGCGATCGACAAGAACGCCGGCGAGGGCTTCCGCACGGAAGGGGCGGTCCGCGCCTTCGGCAATGCCGGTTACCGGTACGACGACTGGGCCGACGTGCCCCTTTCCGCCCGCCAGCGCGCCGACATCGCCGGGATCCGGCGCCGGGAGCGCGAGAACGGCTGCACCTGCTGATTTCTTAGCGGCTCTGCCGTCACCGCGAGCAGGCTCCCCCCTCTCCCCGCGTGCGGGGAGAGGCCCGCAGGCACCTCGTCGTGCCTGCGGGAAGCGAAGGCGAAGCCGGAGCGGGGGTGAGGGGGCGGCTCAGGATGAGGCTCATTCGGCCAAGCCCCCTCACCTTCGGCTGCCGCCTCGTCGCGCCGACGACAGGGTCGTCGCGACCCTCTCCCCGCAAGCGGGGCGAGGGGCCGCAGCCTCGGCCGATGCGACGGTTCTCCGACGAGCCGTCAGCCCTTCAGCACACGCCCGGCCACGGCATCGAGTTTAGCCACCAGCTCCGGGTCGCGGTGGGCGGGTGCGGTCATGATCGCGCCGTCGAGGGCGCGGTGCGAGCCCGCCGGGCACTCCTCGCGCTCGGCCGGAAAATCGCGGGCGACGCGGGCGACGAGCTGGGCCGCCTTGTGGGCGTTGGCGCGGGCGACCGTGATCACCGAGGCCACGTCCACGCTGTCGTGGCTCGGATGCCAGCAATCGTAGTCGGTCACCATGGCGATGGTGGCGTAGGTGATCTCGGCCTCGCGGGCGAGCTTGGCCTCGGGCATGTTGGTCATGCCGATGACGTCGAAGTTCGACGCCTTGTAGTGCTTCGATTCGGCGAGCGTGGAGAATTGCGGCCCCTCCATGCAGACGTAGGTGCCGCCCCGATGCACGGCGATGCCCTCGGCCTCGGCGGCAGCGGCGATGCGCCTCTGCAGGAGCGGCCCGACCGGGTGGGCGAAGGGCACGTGCGCGACGCAGCCGTTGCCGAAGAACGAGGTCGCGCGGCCGAAGGTGCGGTCCACGAACTGGTCGACGAGCACGAACAGGCCGGGATGCAGCTCGTTGCGGAACGAGCCGCAGGCGGAGAGCGAGACGATGTCGGTCACGCCCGCGCGCTTCAGCACGTCGATGTTGGCGCGGTAGTCGATGCCGGTGGGCGAGAAGCGGTGGCCGCGGCCGTGACGGGCCAGGAACACCACCTCGGTCTGCCCGATGCGGCCGATGCGCAGCGCATCGGAGGGTTCGCCCCAGGGCGAGGTGACCGTCTCCTCGCGGACATCCTCCAGGCCGGGCAGGTCGTAGACGCCCGAGCCGCCGATCACGCCGAGAACCGCTGCCGTCATGCGAGTATCCCTTGTGGTGCCGCCGCAACCGCGACGCCCGCACCGCGCGTTTTCCGCACGGCAGGGGTCGCGTTCGGCGATGACGTTTCGAATACGCCCGGATCGGCCCGTCCGGCGGTGGAAAGCCCTTAGCGCAGGCCTCCCCGCACACGCAAACGGGCCCGCGAGGGGCCCGTTCGTCCGTCAGGTTCCGAGCGGCAGGTTTTAGTAGGTCTTGTGCAGCTCGGGCTGGAGGCCGTGAACCTCGCCGCCGACCTTCTTCCAGACCTGCTTCTTCACGTAGTAGAGCAGGCCGGCGAGCACGATCAGGAACAGGATCACCCGCAGGCCCAGCGCCTTGCGGGCCATCATGTGCGGCTCGGCCGCCCAGGCCATGAAGGCGGACACGTCGCGCGAGTACTGCTCGACGGTCTCCGGCACGACCGGCTCGCCCTTGTCGTTCTTCGCGTAGGTGATCTGCCCCTCGCTGAGCGGGTTCGGCATCGCGATCACGTGGCCGGGGTAGTACTTGTTGTAGAAGCCGCTGTCCGGCATCGTGAAGCCCTTCGGGGCCTCCTCGTAGCCGTTCAGGAGGGCGTGGATGTAATCGACGCCCTGCTCCGAGTAGCCGGTGAAGGGCAGGGCATCGAGGACGAACCAGGGGAAGCCGCGCTCGTAGGTGCGGGCCTTGGCCAGCACCGAGAAGTCCGGCGGCGCCTTGCCGCCGTTGGCCGCGGCCGCCGCCTTGTCGTTCGGGAAGGGCGGCGGGAAACGGTCGGCGGGACGGGCCGGACGTTCCTTCTCGGAACCCGAATCGTCGAGTTCCTTGACGCTGTAGGTCTCGGCGAGCGCCTTGACCTGCCCTTCGGTGAATCCCGGTCCGCCGGGCTCGGCGAGGTTGCGGAAGGCGAGCAGCCGCATGGAGTGGCAGTTGGCGCAGACCTCCTTGTAGACTTGGAAGCCGCGCTGGAGCTGCGCCTGGTCGAAGCGGCCGAACATGCCGGCGAAGCTCCATGTCTCCCGCGGCGGGTTGGTGCCGTGCCCGTCCTCGGCCAGAGCCGAGCCGGCACCGAGGGAGGCCGCGAGCAGAGCCGCGGCGGCGAGGCGTGCGATGCGCATCGTTGTTCTCTCCCTCTGCCCGTTAGCCGCGCTTGGCCGGTTCGGCCGCCGCGCCTGCGGGCATGCCCGACCCGTTCACCGGCTTGCCCGGACCCGTGACGGTCTCGAGGATCGAGCCCGGCAGACGGTCAGGCGTCTCGAACAGGCCGACCAGGGGCATGACGACGAGGAAGTGGGCGAAGTAGTAGACGGTGCAGAGCCGCGAGGCGAGGACGTAGCCGCCTTCCGGGGGCTTGGCGCCGAGCCAGCCGAGCAGGATGGCGTTGGCCAGGAACACCCAGAAGAACACCCGGTAGACCGGACGGTAGTTGCAGGAGCGCACCCGCGAGGTGTCGAGCCAGGGCGCGAAGGCCAGGATCAGCACCGCGCCGAACATCAGGATCACGCCGCCGAGCTTGTCCGGCACCGCGCGCAGGATCGCGTAGAAGGGCAGGAAGTACCATTCCGGCACGATGTGCGCAGGCGTCACCGAGGGGTTGGCCGGCACGTAGTTGTCGGCGTGGCCGAGATAGTTCGGCTGGTAGAAGATGAACCACGCGAACAGGATCATGAACACCACCACCGCGAACACGTCCTTGATGGTCGCGTAGGGGGTGAAGGGCACCGCGTCCTTGCTCGACTTGATCGGGATGCCGGCCGGGTTGTTCTGACCCGTCACGTGCAGCGCCCAGACGTGCAGGACGACGACGCCGGCGATCATCCAAGGCAGCAGGAAGTGCAGCGAGAAGAAGCGGTTGATGGTCGGGTTGCCGACCGAGTAGCCGCCCCAGAGCAGGCTCTGGATCGTGTCGCCGACGACCGGAATCGCCGCCAGGATGTTGGTGATGACGGTGGCGCCCCAGAAGCTCATCTGACCCCACGGCAGGGTGTAGCCGAGGAAGGCGGTGGCCATCATCAGCAGGTAGATGATGACGCCGAGCAGGTAGAGCACCTCGCGCGGGGCCTTGTAGGATCCGTAATAGAGGTTGCGGAAGATGTGGACGTAGACCGCCACGAAGAACATCGACGCGCCGTTGGCGTGCGCGTAGCGCAGGAGCCAGCCGTAGTTCACGTCGCGCATGATGTGCTCGACGCTCTCGAACGCGTTGGCCGAACTCGGATCGTAGTGCATCGCTAGCCAGACGCCGGTGACGATCTGGATGCCGAGGAAGGCGATCAGGATCGCGCCGAAGGTCCAGAAGTAGTTGAGGTTGCGCGGAACCGGGAAGGCGACGAAGGACGAGTGCACCAGCCCGACCAGCGGCAGCCGTGACTCGAACCACTTCGCGAGGCGGCTCCTGGGTACGTAGGTCGAGGTCGCGTGTGCGCTGCTCATCGGTTTGCCCGCTCCGGCTTCTCGTGTCCTGTTGTCAGGCGACCGCCTTGCCGCCCTCTTCGCCGATCCTGATCTTCGTGTCGGACTCGAAGGCGTAGGGCGGGATCGGCAGGTTGATCGGCGCCGGACCGCGGCGGACGCGGCCGACCGCGTCGAACTGCGAGCCGTGGCAGGGGCAGGACCAGCCCTCGTAATTGCCGGAATGGCCGATCGGCACGCAGCCGAGATGGGTGCAGTTGCCGTAGCTCACGAGCCACTGGTCGTGGCCCTTCTTCACCCGCGAATCGAAGGTGGCCGGGTCGATCATTTCGGAAAGGGGCACGGCCTTCATGTCCGCGACTTCCTTCTCCGTGAGCTTGCGCACGAAGATCAGCTTGCCGCGCCAGAACACGTTGACGATCTGGCCGTCCTGGATCGGGCTGAGGTCCACGTCGAGCGGCGCGCCGGCCGCGACGGTGGCGGCGTCGGGGGCCATGGAGGCCACGAAGGGCCATGCCGCCGCGCCGGCTCCGACGGCCAATCCCGCGCCGGTCGCGAGGAAGAGGAAATCTCGCTTGGTGCCCTGAGGCCCTTCGTCCGCCAAGGTGCTCCTCCCGTCAGCCGTCACGCCGAGCCTCTCCGTGCGACGCACCGGGCCAGTCGCGCCCGTGCATACCTTGGAGGCTTTCGAATTCAAGATCCCGCGCAACGGCAGACACCATTGCGCCGCGGCAATCAATGCGACCGTGGGTCACCGGATTACCGTCATCCACCGCGCGGCTCTGTGACATGTCAGATGCGAACATGTCCAGACTGCCGCGCTTGCGCGCTGTGCGGCGCCGCAACGATCCCGCCCGATCGTTACCCCCGGCGCACCCCCTCCGATCGATGGTCCCCGATGATGCAGGGCCGCCGTCTTTGGCCGCTGGTCGAGATTGCATTCGGCAGCGGCGCTTGCACCGCCGAAGACGGCGGGCGTAAACGACGGGCCTTGAGGAGTTTTGCGCGATGACCGACCGCCAGCCCGGCTTCAACACCCTCGCGATCCACGCCGGCGCGACCCCCGACCCCGCCACGGGCGCGCGGGCGACGCCGATCTACCAGACGACGAGCTTCGTCTTCGACGACGTGGACCACGCCGCCTCGCTGTTCGGGCTGCAGGCGTTCGGCAACATCTACACCCGCATCACCAACCCGACCAACGCGGTGCTCGAGGAGCGCATCGCCGCGCTCGAAGGCGGCACCGCCGCGCTCGCCGTCGCCTCGGGCCACGCCGCCGAGTTCCTGACCCTGCACGCGCTGATGCAGCCGGGCGACGAGTTCGTGGCGGCGAACAAGCTCTACGGCGGCTCGATCAACCAGTTCAACCACGCCTACAAGAACTTCGGCTGGCAGGTGGTCTGGGCCGATACCGACGATCCCGAATCGTTCGAGCGCGCGATCACCCCGCGCACCAAGGCGATTTTCTGCGAGTCCATCGCCAATCCGGGCGGCGTGATCACCGACATCGCCGCCCTCAGCGCGATCGCCAAGCGCCACAACATCCCGCTCATCGTCGACAACACGATGGCGACGCCGTACCTGATCAAGCCGTTCGAGCACGGGGCCGACATCGTCGTCCACTCGGCCACGAAGTTCCTCGGCGGCCACGGCAATTCCATCGGCGGCCTGATCGTCGACGGCGGCACCTTCCAATGGCAGGGCGACGCACGCTACCCGATGCTGTCGCAGCCGCGGCCGGAATATGCCGGCATGGTGCTGGCCGAGACCTTCGGCAATTTCGGCTTCGCCATCGCCGTGCGCGTGCTTTCCTTGCGCGATCTCGGGCCGGCGCTCTCGCCGTTCAACGCCTTCCTGATCCTCAACGGCATCGAGACCCTGCCGCTGCGCATGCAGCGCCACTCGGACAACGCGCTGACGATCGCGCGCTTCCTGAAGGACCACCCGCACGTCGAGTGGGTGAGCTATCCGGGCCTGGAGAGCGACCGCTACCACGCGCTGGCGCAGCGCTACACGCCCAAGGGCGCGGGCGCCGTCTTCACCTTCGGCCTCAAGGGCGGCTACGAGGCCGGCGTGACGCTCGTCTCGAACCTCCAGCTCTTCAGCCACCTCGCCAATATCGGCGACACCCGCTCGCTGGTGATCCATCCGGCCTCGACCACGCACCGCCAGCTCACCGACGCGCAGAAGCGGGCGGCGGGCGCCGGCCCCGAGACCGTGCGCCTCTCGATCGGCATCGAGGACCCGCAGGATCTCATCGACGATCTCGACGCCGCCTTGAGGGCCTGACGCGTCAGGCCTTGCGGGAGAGCGTCAGCGCGTCCCGCAGGTCTCGGGCGTCGGTGAGCCGCAACCCTTCCCGGCGCATCCGGGCCAGCAGCCCCCGGTCAGGGAAGCCGCGATAGGGCAGCACCGGCACGGTTCGACCCGCGGGGATCATGCCCTCGGCAGCGATGTCGCCGAGCACCCGCTCCACGAGCCCTCGGCCGTGCTCGTGCAGTCGCACGGCGGCGCGGGTCGCCGTCGTGTCCCTGGGCAGGGCCACCGCCTCCTGCGCCAGGATCGCGCCCGCATCGATGGCGGGAGCGAGGCGGTGAACGGTGACGCCGAACTCGGCCCCCCCGTCGGCAAGGGCATGGATCGTCGGCACCGGGCCGCGGTGGCGCGGCAACAGGCTCGGATGGAGGTTGATCCCGCCGAGTCGCGCCCGTCCGAGCGTCGCTTCGGAAAAGATCTGGTCGAAATGAAAGGCGACGATCAGGTCCGGCGCCTGTGCCGCGAAGGCCCGCGCCACCGCTTCGCCGTTCACGTCATCGACGCGCAGCACGGGGATGCCGAGCCGTCGGCAAAGCGCGGCGAGCGGTGTCGCCTCGGGCGTGTCCGCACTGTCGGCGAGGCGCTGCGTCAGGGGGGCCAGGGGGCGCAGCAGATCCGGCAGGCCGAAATTGACGCCGAGATAGGGCAGGAAGCCGGGGCCCGAGCGGGCGAGATGGCGCCGCACCTGACCGGTCAGGCCGCCGGTCGCGGGCCGCTCGGCGTTGGAGAGGCCGACGAAGGCGATGGTGTCGGCGTGATCCGCCACGAAGCGGCGCACCGCGCGGGCGTTCGGCAGCGCCTCCAGCGCGAAGAGTGCCATTCGGATCGGAGGCATCAGCGCCGCTTCCGGTTGCGGAAACGGAAGCCGTGCAGGCCGGCGCCGCGGACCCATTCGGGCACCAGCAGCGCGCCGCGGGCGATCGCGGCCAGAAGGGCGGGAAAGGCGATCACGTCGCGATCCCGTTCGAGGCCGCGGGCGATGCGGGCAGCGGCCTCGTCCGCGCCGATCTCCAGGGGGCGCCAGCCCTTGATGACGCCGCCCATCGGCGTCTTCACGTAGCCCGGCGTGACCACGCTGAGGCGCACGCCGAGGGGCTTGAGCTTCTGGCGCAGCGCGAGACCGTGGGCGAGGAGCGCCGCCTTCGCGCCGCTATAGGCCGGCGCGTCCGGCAGGGGCGCGTAGGCCGCCAGCGAGGAGAGCAGCGCGATCTGGCCCCGGCCGCGCCCGCTCATCAGGGTCACGCAGGGCAGCATCACGTTGAGGGCGCCGGTGAGGTTGATGTCGGCGGTCTCGAAGGCGGTCGCCTCGGCCTCCAGGCCGCCGGAAGGATGGCCGCCGTTGACCGCCGCGTTGACGATCACGAGGTCGAGGGGCGTCTGCCCGTCGATCTCGCGAATCCAGGCGCCGACCGCCTCGCGCTCGCGCACGTCGATCAGGCGCGTGCGCACCTCGGCACCGAGCGCGCGACAGTCTCCGGCGACCGCTTCGAGGCGCTCCCGGTCGCGCCCCGTCAGGACGAGGCTGTCCGCTCGCCCGGCATACAACCGTGCGAGGGCCGCGCCGATACCGCTGGAGGCTCCGGTGATGAGGATGACGGACAAAGGCCTGGGTTCTTTCGAGGTCTGTCGCTCGGGCCCGTCGGCGAACGGCCGGTGCGGCCGGGCGGCGATCAGTAGGCGGGCGAGAGCCGGCCGCCGCGCCCGTCCTGCTCCAGGCCGTCCCGGGCCGCCGCGAGGGCGGCCGGCGGCAACGCCGCTTCGAGGCGCGGCACGGCGCCGGCCACGGCGCGCTCGATGGCCGGGCGGGAGAAGTAGCCGCCGTTGATCTGGGTCCGGTGCAGTACGACCCGGGCGAAATCGCCCATCAGCTCCATGTCCGGCCGCTGCGGATCGCGCCAGAAGGTGTCGATGTCGCCCTGATGGGTCAGGCCGGGCATGTTGTAGACGGCGGAACCGAAGGCCAGCGTCGGCCGGCCGCGCTCCAGGGCGAGCATCCCGACCGTGGAATTCACGAGCACCACGCCGCGGCTGCCGTCGATGAGCTTCGGCAGATCGCCGCCGTCGATGAAGTCGAGGCGGTCGTTGCAGCCGTGGCGTTTGGCCGATTGGCGGGCGCGCTTGCGCCAGTTCATGATGCCGCTGTCGAGCGGGTGCAGCTTCACCAGCAGCCGCGTCGGCGCCTGCGAGTGCCGGGCGAACGAGGCGATCACCCGGTCCATGAAGCCCTCGACGCCGAGGAACGGCGAGTGGACACGGATCTGGTAGTCGCTGTCGAGCTGGAGCGGCAGCAGGAAGTAGTCGGCGTTGATCGCCTCGTAGATCTCGTTGACCCGCGCCGCCTCCCGGCGGGTGCGGCGGCGGCGGACGAACTTCTTGATCCAGCCGCCGTACTCCGCCGCGATGTGATTCGGCCGGTGGGTGCGGAAGCCCGGATAGAGGTACGGGAAGCCGATGTTGGCGATGTTGGAGCCGATATCCCACAGGCTGCGCCGGGCCATGTCGCCGGTGAGCGGCATCGCGCGCCCCGGCTGCGGCAGCTTGCGGGCGATCGCCCGGATCTCCTCCGCGCGCTTGGGCAGGGTCGAGTTGCCGTTCACGCCGCCGGCCTCGCAGGTGATCCAGTAGGGCCGGACATAGCCCTCCTCGAACACGTGGATGCGCACGCCCATCGGCCGGGCGACCAGCACCGCCGCCTGATGATAGGGACGGCAATCGCCGAACAGCACGATGTCGGTGACCGCGTGCTCGCGGATATAGGCTTCGAGATAGGCGTCCCAATCGTCGCGCCGGCCGCGATAGTGGTCGGCCGGCAGGCGCCAGAACAGCCAGTCGCCGGCCGAGAAGTTGATGCGCCGGACCCCGTGGCCGCGCTCGCGCAAGGCCTGGCCCAGAACGGAGAAGAACGGGGAGGCGATCCCCTGCAGGAACAGGAACGTGGCGGCGTGACTGCCTACGGCATCGGCACGAGGCTGCGACATTCCCGGGCGCTCAATCCCTGCTCGTGAAACGATGCGTGCCACGGCGTCGTCTGCGACGCCTGTCACGACGGGCCCGCGAACGACAACCGCTGCGCGAGCCAAATGAAGAAACTCGCCACCTCCGTTGCCGATGCGTCACGCAAGACCTGCGACGATCGGTCGGTGCACGTCTCGCGCCAGATTGCGGCTCCGGTGTGTCCGAGCCATCGTCATCCCCCGGAAAACGACGTTCCGCTCGTGGCGCCCGGCGATCGGCCGAACGTGAAGATTTTGGCTCCTGCCCGGACGAAGCTGGGCCACCGCCGAGGCTTGGGCTATGGAGCGGGCCTCGCCATGATCGACCTGCGCCACATCGAGCCGCCAGAGGCCACCGGGCTGCCCCGCTCCTTCCTGCCGCTCGGCAGGACGGTGCGATGCGTGCAGGCACAGATCGAGGCGGCCACCGGCACGGCCCTCACCTTCCGTTTCCCCGGCCCTCCGGCGGTCTGGTCTCCCGCCGCGGTCGGGGACGGCAGGGCGGTCTTGCGCGTGGCGCCGGGACCGCTGCTCAGCCCCTACGATTCGCCGCGGACCGGCCTTTCGAGCCTGAGGCTGACCTATGCCGGCCGCCCGGTCGGCGGCGAGCCGCCCACGCCGGACCTCGGCGACCTGCTGCGCGTGCGCCGCCTCGCCGGCTTCAACCGCTTCGCCTCGGCGGATGCCGCCTTCGCCGGGGGAACACGGCCCGCCCTGGCGCTGATCGACCCCCGGCTCGCCGCCTCGCGCCCGGCGGTGCGGGCCTTCCTGACGCGGCTTCTGGCCGCCGATCCCGCGGCGCGCTTCGTCGCCGCCGGCCCCGACGGCTGCCCGCAGGAGGCCGTGCCGAGCGATCCGCGGCTGACCGCGATCGCGGCGCCCGCCGATCCCTGGCGGCTGTTTCCGCTCGCCTCCCGCATCTTCGTGGCACGGTGGGAGGCGGGCTGCGAAGCCGCGCTCGCCGGCTTCGAGACCCACTGCCCCGATCCTGCCGCGGGGCCGCGCCCGGCGGACGAGGCCGCGTTCCTCGCCCTGCGCTACGGCGCGGGCGTGCACGGCTTCGACCCCTGGACGCGCCGGCCGATCCCGCTGGCGGAGGCGGCCGAGCGGGTGGGGTGGCTGCGCGACCGCTTCCTCGGCAACGACCGCCGCGTCGTCCTCGTCGGCGTCTCGGGCTGGAAGCGGGCGGCGCTCGACGTGTTCGCCACGGGGCCGGCGGGACCGCCTCTCCACACCATGACGGCGGACGAGGCAGTGGCCTTGGCGCGAACCCATGGCGGCCGGGTCCAGGCCTGGGCGACCCGCTGCCCGGAGCGGCTTCCCGGCCTGTGCGAGGCGGCGCGAATCCCCTTCGCGCGGGTCGAGGACGGATTCCTGCGCTCGGTCGGGCTCGGGGCGAGCCTGCGGCCGGGCGCCTCGATCGTCGTGGACGATCTCGGCATCTACTACGACCCGCGGGTCGAGAGCCGGCTGGCCCGCATCCTGAAGGAGACCGATTTTCCGCCGGGGCCGATCGCCCGCGCCGCCGCCTTGCGCGAAGCGATCGTGGCGCGGCGCCTGAGCAAGTACAATGTCGGCCTCGACGGCGGCGGCGAGGATTGGCCGACCGACCGGCCGATCGTGCTGGTGCCGGGGCAGGTCGAGGACGACGCCTCCGTCCTCACCGGTTCGCCGCAGGTGCGCGGCAACCTCGCGCTGCTGCGCGCGGCGCGGCGCCGCAACTCGGACGCCTTCCTGCTCTACAAGCCGCATCCCGACGTGGAGGCGGGTTTCCGGCCCGGCGCGATTCCCCAGGACGAGGTGCGGCGGCTCGCCGACCGCGTGGTCGGCGGCCTCTCCATCGTCGACCTGCTCGACCGCTGCCACCATGTCGAGACCATGACCTCGCTCGCCGGGTTCGAGGCGCTGATCCGCGGCCTGACGGTCGCGGTCCACGGCCGTCCCTTCTACGCCGGCTGGGGGCTGACCGAGGATCTGGCGCCTGGGGCCGACCGCGGCCGGACGCTCTCCCTCGACGCGCTGGTGGCCGGGGCGCTGATCCTCTACCCGCTCTATCTCGATCCGGTGGCGATGAAGCCCTGCACCCCGGAGCGACTGCTCGACCGGCTCAGCGAGGCGCGCGCCGCCGCACCCCCCTCGCGGCTCGCCCTCGGCGCGGCCCGCCACACGGCGATGCGGCTGCGCTACGCCCTCGTCAATCCGATCCTGCGCCGGCTGCGCGCCCGGCGCGGCGTGCGCAGCGGCCCGGAACGCTGAGGCAGGGATGGGTCCGGCGATCGATCTGGTTCCCCTCGCGGTCGCGCTCGCGGGCTCGTTCGCCATCGAGGCGGCGGCCTCGCCGCGTCGCCCGAGCCTGCGGCCCGGGGATCTCGCGATCCGGGCGCTGGGCTACGCGCTGATCACGCTGTTCTGGTTCCAGTTCTCCTGGCGGCCCTGGCTCGCCGCCTGCTCCTGTCTGCTGACGCTGGCCATTCTCTCGGTCGTCGACCGGCTGAAGCGCACGGTGATCGGCGAACCGATGGTGTTCAGCGACTTCGCCCTGCTCGCCCAGGTGCCGCGCCACCCGGAACTGTACTACACCCTGCCGCTCACCGACCCGCGGATGGGAGGCCCGCTCCTGCTCGGCGTCGCCGGCGTCGTCGCCTGGTATCGGCTCGAACCCGCGGCGCTGCCGGAGGGAACGGCCGCATCCCTCCTCGCGATGCTCGGCCTGCCGGCGGCGCTGGCGAGCCTCGCCCTCGCCGCCCTGACGCCCCCGGGCCGCGCCTGGCTGCGCCGGCGGCTTCCGCGGCCCGACCTCGACCGCGACGTGGCGCGCTTCGGCCTCGTCGCGAGCCTGATGGGATACGCCCTGCGCCGCCGCGGGGAGGCCCGGACGCCACCGGCCTTCGGGGCGCTGCCGGCGGAGGCGGGCGCGGCTCCCGAGGACGAGGTGGTCGTCGTGGTCCAGCTCGAATCCTTCCTCGATCCGGCCCGCCTCGGCGGCCCGGACCTGCCGCTGATGGCGCGAATTCGGGCGCAGGCGGCGCAATACGGCCGCCTCGCGGTGCCGGCGCACGGCGCCTACACCATGCGCACCGAACACGCCGTCCTGACCGGCTGCGAGCCCGAGGCGCTCGGCTTCGGCCGGTTCGACCCCTACCTCGCCCGCAAGGGCGAGGAGCCGACGAGCCTCGCCCGGCTCGCCCGCGCGGCCGGGTTCGAGACGGTGTTCGTCCATCCCTTCCATCGCGACTTCTTCGACCGCGCGCGGGTGTTCCGGCGCCTCGGCTTCGAGCGCCTCGTGATGGAAGAGGATTTCGCCGATGCGCCCCGGGTCGGCCCCTATATCGGCGACGTGGCGGTCGCCGAGCGCATCCTGGCGGAAGCGGCGCCGGAGCGGGGGCGTACCTTCGTGTTCTCCGTCACCATGGAGAACCACGGCCCGTGGAAGGCCGGGCGGCTCGCCGGCCTCGACGCGCCGCTGGCGCAGTATCTCCACCACGTCGCCCATACCGGCCAAGCGGTCGAGCGGCTGATCGACGGGCTCGCCGGACGGCGGGCGACGCTGTGCGTGTTCGGCGATCACGCCCCCTCGCTGCCGGGCTTGCGCCCGACGGAGACGGGCCCGCTCGCGACCGACTACGCGCTGTTCCGCTTCGGCCGGGGCGATGTTCCCCCGCCCGCCCGGATCGATCTCGCCGCGGCCGGGCTCGGCCGTGTCCTGAGGAAGGCCGTGTTGCCGAATCGATCAGGATTAGGGGGATAAGCGTGGCCGTGCCACGGTGGTGACGCATTGCTGCGTGAGCCATCGCCGGCCGTCGGCGCAGCGTGACGCGCCGTTCGAGAGTCGGGCCGGGGCGAAGGTTTTGGGGCGAAGGTTTTGGAGCAAGTGTTTCGGGGCAGGCGTTCAATGGTTCGCAGTGATTGCGCTGCTATCGGGACGGGGACGGGCGCGACCGAACGGTCCGCCTCGACCCGGAGGGAGACTCCCATGAAGCGCGCGGCGGCGCTCGCGATCCTCGGCGCCTCGCTCGCCGTGTCGGGCTGCTCGATCCTGCCGGCTTCGGGCCCGACCACCTCGGCGATCGAGAGCGGGGCCGACGTCGCCACCGCCGAGGGCCTGTTCGCGCGCTACGAGATCATCGACGTCACCCCCGCCATCGTCGAGTCCCTGCGCACCCGCCCCCTCGACAGCCTCCTCGTCACCTTCGGCGACAACCGCCCGGCGCTCGAACCCGTGATCGGCGTCGGCGATTACGTGGCGGTGCAGGTCTGGGAGGCCGGTTCCGGCGGCCTGTTCTCCGGCCCGCTGGTGGCCGACCGCTTCTCCGCCGGCTCCAAGTCCGCCCTCATCCCCGAGCAGGTGGTCGGGCCGGACGGCGCGATCTCCGTGCCCTATGCCGGCCGCATCAAGGTCGCCGGCCGCCGCACCCAGGACGTCCAGGCGCTGATCGAGGCCGACCTCGCCGGCAAGGCGATCCAGCCGCAGGTGCTCGTCTCCGTCACCAAGCCGGTCTCGCAGTCGGTCTCGGTCACCGGCGAAGGCGCCATGGGCATGCGCGTGCCGCTCTCGGGCCGCGGCGACCGCCTGCTCGACGTGATCGCGCTGGCCGGCGGCGTGCGCACGCCGGTGGCCGAGACCTTCGTGCGGCTCTCGCGCGGCAACCGCACCGTCACGGTGCCGATGAGCACCGTGGTCGCCAACCCGCGCGAGAACATCTTCGTGCGGCCGAGCGACACGCTGACGCTGGTGCGCGACCCGCAGACCTTCCTGTCGGTGGGCGCGCTCGGCAGCACCACCGAGGTGCCGTTCTCCGCCGACGGCCTGACGCTGTCGCAGGCGCTGGCCCGCGCCGCGGGCCTGCGCGAGACCCAGGCCGATCCGGCCGGCGTGTTCCTCTTCCGCTACGAGCCGTCGGCGGTGGTGCGGCGGCTGCGCCCGAACTCGCCGCTGCTGGCCGCGCCCCAGGTGCCGGTGGTCTACCGGGTCAACCTGCGCGACGCGCAGGGGCTGTTCCTGACCCAGAGCTTCCGCATGCGCAACCGCGACCTCGTCTACGTGTCGAGCTCGCCGTTCGCCGAACTCGGCAAGGTGCTCGGCGTGTTCTCGACCGTGGCCGCCCCGATCGGCGCCGGCGCCTCCATCTACACCGTCACGAAATAGGATCATCGTCCCGCCCGTGGATTGGGGCGCAGGCGCCCGGCGCGCTCCGCTCCGCCCGCAAAAGTCTTTCCATTTCGTCGAGATCGCGACTTGCCAACGGCCGTGCCTGCGTCATTCCATGCATCGAACGCGATGCCGGACGCTCGGCCGTGCCGGGCCCGGAGAGCGGGACGGGACAGGACCGGCGTCCTGACGAACGACGAAGGTCCGGGCCGGCAGACCTTGGCAACGGGGCAGCGGGCTGGGAAAGAGGCGCCATGACCGTCCGACGCCCCCTCGCCCCCGGTTCGGCCTCCCTCGCGCTGCTGGCCGGGCTGATGCTCACGGCCGTGCCGGCCGCGGCGGAGGTCAGGGTCGGCGTGGCCGTGCCGCGCACCGGCCCCTACGTCACCGTCGGCGAACAGGTGCTGCGCGGGGTCGAGGCGGCGGCCGCGGACGCCAACGCCAAGGGCGGCATGAACGGCGAGACCGTGGTGCTCGACATGCAGGACGATTCCTGCGACTCGAACCAGGCCGTGGCCGTGGCCCATCACTACGTCCAGTCCGGCGTGCGGCTCGTGGTCGGCCATGTCTGCTCGAACGCCTCGCTCGCGGCGTCCGACGTCTACGCCGCCCATGGCATCGTGATGATCACCGCGGCCTCGGTCGCCGCCAAGCTGACCGACCGCGGCCTGCCGACGATCTTCCGGGTCTGCGGCCGGGACGACGATCAGGCCAAGCTGTCCGCCGCGATCCTCGCCGAGCGCTTTCGCGATCGGAAGATCGCCATCCTCAACGACCTCTCCCCGGCCTCGCGCACGCTGGCCGCGGCGACCAAGGACAACCTCAACCGCATCGGCGTGAACGAGGCCCTGTCCGCCGCCTTCCAGCCGAGCGACGCCGACGACGCGGCGCTGGCCGATCGGCTGAAGGGAGCCGGCATCGACGTCGTCTATTACGGCGGCGACGCGCAGGAGATGGGCCGCCTCGTGCGCATCGCGGCCGAGCGGGGCTTTCGCCCGCAATGGTTCGGCACCTCGGCCATCGCCACGCCGGACTTCGCCCGCATCGCCGGACCGGCGAGCAACGGCGTGCTGATGACCTTCTACCTCGATCCGAGCCGCAAGCCGGAAGCGCAGGGGGTCGTCGCCGCGTTCAAGGCGAAGGGGGTCGAGGCGGACGGCTCGATGATCTACGGCTACGCTGCGCTTCAGGCGCTGGTCGAGGCCGGCAACTTCGTCCACAGCACCGCACCGGCCGCCATCGCCAAGGCTCTGCATGGCGAGCGCTTCGATCTGGTGCTCGGCCCCGTCGGCTTCGACGCCAAGGGCGACATCACCGCCCAGGGCTACGTGCTCTACGTCTGGCGCGACGGCAACTTCACGCCGGCCAGATCGAACTGACCGCCCGTCAGCCGCGCAGGGCCGCGTCGACCTCCGCGCCGCGGCCGAGGTCGCGCATCACCTGATCGAGATGCGGGCGCTTGCGCAGTTGCAGGGCATGCAGGCGCCGCACCGCCTCGCCGAGGCTGCCCTTCCGGTCGAGCATCGCATCGGCGAAGGCGATCATCCGCGCATTCGGCCACGCCTTCTCACGCTGCTCGTGCAGGCGTGCGATCAGGGCCTCGGCCGGCGTCTCGGGCTCGGCCTGCGCGAACAGGGTCGCCAGCGCCGCAGTCGAGCGCGAGATGCCGACATGGCAATGGACGAGGATGTGGATCTCCCCGCCATCGGCGATCGCCTCGCGGCCGAAAGCCAGGATCTTCTCGATGTCCGCGCGCTCCGGCAGGACGATGCCGGGCGCCGGCTCGATGGCGTCGTGGAAGCGCAGGATGGTGCGCCGATGCGTCCCGTAGGCGGAAAACGCCTCCGGATCGGCCCGGTCGGGGTCGAGGATCGACAGGACGTGACTGACGCCGCGGGCCCGGTGTTCGACGAGCTCGTCGAGGCCGCAGACGGTGTGGAGGTTGAGCTTCCCGGTCTTCACGGGAAGGCTGCTACCACGCCCTGCCGCGGGAGGCGACGGCGGATCGCGCGCGGCACCCCGGTTTCCCGATGCCGCCCATCCCGTGTATGGCACGGGTCGCTCAAGCATCGTCCCGAACGGTGGTGACCGGCTTCTCGGGAGAAGACGATGTGCCAGCAGACGGCGATGTCGGGACGGGCCGGGAGATCCATGACGAACATCCTGCAGCGGCGGACCCTGCTCGCCGCCGGACTCGGCGCCGGCTTCGGCGCGGCCGGACCCGCCCGCGCGCAGCAGGCCGCTCCCGAGGTGCGCTGGCGCCTGTCCTCGGCCTATGCGCACAGTCTCGACATCCTGTTCGGCGCCGCCGAGAGCCTCGCCAAAGCGGTGGCCGAGGCGACCGACGGGCGCTTCCAGATCCAGGTCTCCGCCGCGGGCGAGGCGCTTCCCGCCGACGGGCTGCTCGATGCGATCGGCGGCGGCAGGATCGAGATGGGCCACGCCCCGGCGAGCTTCGGCATGGGCAGGAACCCGGCCTTCGCGCTGGCCACCGCCATGCCCTTCGGCCTCAATGCCCGCGGACAGAACGCGTGGTGGCTTCAGGGCGGTGCGGCGGAACTGTTCGCCGAAATCTTTTCGAAGAACGGGGTCGTCGCCCTGCCCGGCGGCAATACCGGCGCGCAGATGGGCGGCTGGTATCGCAAGGAGATCAAGGCGGTGGCCGATCTCCAGGGGCTCAAGCTGCGCATCGGCGGGCTCGGCGCCACCGTGCTGGCCAAGCTCGGCGCCTCGGTCCAGTCGACGCCGGGGCCGGAGATCTACGCCGCGCTGGAGAGCAAGGCGCTGGACGGCGCCGAATGGATCGGCCCGCACGACGACGAGCGGCTCGGCCTCCAGAAGGTGGCGCCGATCTATCACTATCCCGGTTTCTGGGAGGGCGGCGCGCTGCTGCATTTCTGGATCAACGCCGAGGCCTGGAAGGGCCTGCCCAAGACCTACCGCGCCATTCTCCAGGCCGCCGCCGCCCAGGTGAATGCCGAGGTCCAGGCCCGCTACGACGCGCGCAACCCGCAGGCCCTGCGCCGGCTCGTCTCCAGCGGCGCGCAGCTCCGCCCCTTCCCGCAGGACGTGATGGAGGCGGCACTGAAGGCCGCCAACGAGGTCTACGCCGACCTCTCGGCCAGGAACCCGGACTTCAAGCGCATCTACGAGGCGATGAAGGCCTTCCGGAACGAGGCGTATCTCTGGTTCCAGGTGGCCGAATACACCTACGACAACTTCATGATCCGCGCCCGCGCCCGCGGTTGACCCACGGCGCCGAGCAAAAAAAAGCCGCCCGTGAGAGCGGCCCGAAGTCTAGGGAGGAAACGCCCAAGGAGGGCAGCGGGAAACGGACGCCGTCCGCGATCCCGCAATGCACAAAATGATCCGACGGCAGGTTTTTTCAAGGCGGTTGGCCGGCAATCGTTCCTTTTCCGGGTGTGGCTGCGCACATCGCCCCCGGCATGTATCCGAAATGCCGCATCCGCTTTCAGGGCGCTGTCATCGATCTTCACCGCCACAACATCGATCGATTGCGGCCTCCAAACCGACTGCGTTGCCCCTATCGCCCTGAATTGTCTCGTGATTTCCCTCCTCGCGCGGACGCCGCCGCCCGTGGCGGCCGAGGCGACCCGTGAACGGGCGCGCAACCTTCGCCGGGCTGACGCCTTCGCTGCCGCGAAGGGCCTCGGGCCCGAGGCCACCCGAGCCCGCCTCGAATCGTCACGCCATATGCCGGTGGGACCGATTCGATCGCTGACGCCGCGGTGAGCCGCGTCGAGGGCGCATGACGGCATGGCCATCCGACCGGCCCGCATCCGGCTTTTGAACGACGCGCCTCCACGGGACGGCGTCGCCTCCGTGACGAAGTCCGGAGCCGGGATCATGACGGTCCAGCGCCAGCAGTCCTTCCCACGCCGGGCGAAACTGGCGGGATCGTCGGATCACCAGAGCGCTTCCAGCGACGGCCCCACGTAGTCGCGTCCGAGCGCCTTGGTGGCGAACTTCATCGCGTAGCTCGCACCGTACAGCCAAGCGACGATCATCCGGTAGGCGCCGGCCGTTTTGGGAGCGCCTTCGCCATTTATCTTGACGAAGGTCAACGGTGGAGCCAGAGTTTCTGAAAAAGTGGCGGCCGAGACGCGATTTATTTCCCTATACCGCTTTCTCAGATCAATCTTGGTTATGGACATGCGATGATCGTTTTCGATAAAATTTTTCGTCTCAGCCCCTCGATCCGCTACGTCTCGATCTACGCCGGGGCGGAACTGGAGACGATGCAGAGAGACGGCCTGTCCAACGCATCCTCGTCCGAGTCCGACAGGTACGAGGAGCTTTTCATCAATCCCGTTCTGTTGAAATTGGCGAAACAGCGGGGAAATGTCGATTGCGGCGGCGCGCGCTATGTAATCGTCGGATATGGCCACTTCCATCAGCTCGTGATCGACAGGCCGAACGGCCACGTTTCTGTCTGCTTCGATCTCGACGAAAGTCCCCTTCCCTACGTCGACAGAATCCTCTCGCTTCTCTGATCTTTCGGGCAAACATCCGGCGCCGCTTCCCGCCTGCACGGTCTCGTGCAAACTCTATCTCCGGATCGGCTACGCGGAGACTCACCGGGAGGAGAGGGGCTTGCGTCGCGTCTACATGACAAGGCGCTGGACTGATCGCCGGCCATCCGATTCGGTCCGCTCCCGTTCCTGCTGGCGAAAGCGGACGATCGCGGGCGAGACCGGCGATCGTCGCGGTCCCGGAAGAGGCGTCCGCATCGTTCGACCCTCTTTCACCGGCAGGGCCGCTACCGCCTCACACACCCCATCAGCCCGTCGACCTGCCCCATCCGGCCCTGGATTCGCGCCGCGATGGCCCGCACCCCGCGCGACGGCTTGCCGGCGCTGCGCAGGATCGGGTTCGGCAGCACCGCGGCCAGCAGGGCGGCCTCGTTGCGGGTGAGGTCGCGGGCGCTCTTGCGGAACCAGCGGCGGGCAGCCGCCTCGGCCCCGAAGATCCCCTCCCCCCACTCGGCGACGTTGAGGTAGATCTCCAGGGTGCGGCGCTTGCCCCAGACCGCATCGGCGAGCACCGCGAGCGGGATCTCCAGACCTTTTCGGATGTAGGAGCGGCCCGGCCAGAGGAAGACGTTCTTCACCGTCTGCATGGTGATGGTCGAGGCGCCGCGGCTCGGGCCCTCCTCGTCGTCCACCACGTCGCGCAGCGCCCCCCAATCGACGCCGCTGTGCAGGCAGAAGCGCTGGTCCTCCGAGGCCATCACCGCCTGGACCAGGGCCGGCGCGATCGCCTCCAGCGGGACGCTCTCCCGCTGCGCGCCCTGGAGCGTCAACCAACGGCCGAGCATCAGGGTTGAGGGCGGGGTCGCCACGCGATAGACGAGCGCCAACGTGAGCGTGAGCGCGAGTACCGCGATGGGAGCAAGGGTGATCAGGGTGGCGGCCCGCCGCAGCCCGCTCCCGCGCCTCGGCGCGCGTGCCCGCGCGGGAGACATCCTCCGCAGATCGCGCCCGCGCCCACCGGCTTCGCTGTCCTCCGGCACCGCCACGTCGCGTCCGCCCCTCCCCGATCCAGGCCCGTTCCGATGACCTCAACGCAGGCTCCTCACCCTTCGGTCAAGGCGGATGCCTATACGGGTGACTTTACCCACAGGCTCGCTCGGGTCGCCGACACCGTCGAGACCTTCCTCGTCGATCGGCTCGGGCCGGACTTGCAGCCCGGCGAGATCGCCCGGCCGCCGCGGCTGATGGAGGCGATGCGCCACGCGGTGCTCGGCGGCGGCAAGCGGCTGCGGCCGTTTCTCGCCATCGAGACGGCGCGGATGCTCGGCGGCCGCGAGGCGGCCGCGCTGGCGGCCGGTGCGGGCGTGGAGCTCGTGCACTGCTACAGCCTCGTCCACGACGACCTGCCGGCGATGGACGACGACGACCTGCGCCGCGGCAAGCCGACCGTCCACAAGGCCTACGACGAGGCCACCGCGATCCTCGTCGGCGACGCCCTCCAGACCCTCGCCTTCGAGGTCACCGCCGACCCGCGCTGGCAGCCCGATCCGGCGATCCGCGCCGAGCTGGTGCTCGGCCTCGCCCGGGCCTCGGGCCTCGGCGGCATGGTCGGCGGCCAGCTCCTCGACCTCTCGGCCGAGGGACGCTTCGGCCCGGCGAGCATGGACATCGACGACACCCTGCGGATGCAGGCGATGAAGACCGGGGCGATCCTCGCCTTCTCCGTCGAGGCCGGCGCGCTGGTCGGCGGCGCGGGCGCGGACGAGCGGGCCGCGCTGCTGCGCTACGGCAAGGCGCTGGGTCAGGCCTTCCAGGTCGCCGACGACATCCTCGACCGGGAGGCCTCGCCCGAGGCGATGGGCAAGGCCACCGGCAAGGACAAGGACGCGGGCAAGGCGACCCTAGTCGACCGCCTCGGCCTCGACGGCGCGCGCGCCGAGTGCGACCGGCTGGTCGCCCTGTGCGAGGAGGCGGTCGCCCCCTGGGGCGAGCGGGCGCGGGTGCTCCGGGACGCCGCCCGCTTCACGGTCGCCCGCAAGGCCTGATTCTCTCTCCGAACCCGTCCAACTGCAAACCTTCCATACGCCGCCCTCATCCTGAGGTGGCCGCGCCAACGGCCCTCGAAGGATCCTCACGATCCCGCGCGCGAGCCCTGGGACACCCTTCGAGGCCGCCGCTTCGCTCCGGCACCTCAGGATGAGGAAGCGAATGGGATGGGGCTCCCGATCGACCGCCGAGGCTACGGCGGCCAGCCGCAGCGACGCTCAATTCGACCGAGGCGGCAGATCGGCCGGCCGCACGCCGTGGAAGCGGTGCCGCTGATCCGGCGGCACCCGGGCGCAGTCCTCGCGGCGGCCGAACCAGCGGTAGCGGTGCCGCGCCATGAGGCCGTAGGCGCGGTCCCGCAGCGGCTTGGGAACGACCCCGAGGACCCTGAGCCAGCGCCAGGGTGCCCGGAGATGCCGCGCCACACCGAGGGCGGCATCCGAGCCCGTCAACGCCCGCCCATCCGCGACGAGCAGGAAGGTGCCGTTCAGGTCCTCCGCCGTGAAGCCGTGCGCCCCGGCGAGGTCGAGCCCCTCCCGCGACCACGCGCCCATGAAATGCAGGCGGTCGTCGCGCTCGTGCGCGAGCACGAAGCGCACCGACCCGGCGCAGAGCACGCAAGCGGTGTCGAAGACGAGGGTCGGCGGCATCGGCCGCGGGGCCAAGGTCGTCACGCCGCGCTGACGACCACTTCCACGAGGTTCGGCCGCCCCGAACGGATGCCCGCTTCGACCGCCCCGGCGACGTCCGCGGCCCGTTCGACGCGCCGGGCGGGCACGCCCATGGAGGCGGCCAATGCCAGGAAGTCGATGCGCGGCTCGGTGAGGTCCATGGCGATGAAGCGGTTCGCCCGCACCGAGGCGTAGTGCGTCTGCGATTTCATGAACTGCTTGAGGATGTTGTACTCGGCGTTGTTGATCACCACGAAGGTCACCGGCAACCGCTCGTGCGCCGCGGTCCACAGCGCCTGGGGCGAGTACATCGCCGCGCCGTCGCCGACGATGCAGACCACGGGCGACCGGTCGAGTCCGAGGGAGAAGCCGACCGAGGCCGGCATGCCCCAGCCCAGCACCCCGCCGCGGATCGAGGCGTACTGGCGCGTCCAGGTGCTGTGCAGGATGGTGCGCAGATGGCCCAGCGTCGCGGGCGCCTCGTCGACGATGGCGACATCGGAGCCGACCGCGCGGGCGATCTCGCGGGCGGCGACGAGGGGATGGATCACCGGATCGGCGAAGGCGGCGTCGGCCCTGGCCTCCAGGGCGGCCCGGCGCGCATCGTAGGCCTCCACCGCCGCGCCCCGCAGGGAGGCATAGGCCTCGGCGCGGGGAGCGGCCCTCGTTTCGAGCAGCGGCAGCAGCGCGTCGAGGGAGGCGCGGACGTTGCCGACCGTGGAGAGCTGCGTCGCGTAGGTGCGGCCGAGGTCGCGCGCATCCGCCGAGAGCTGGAACACCGCCGTCCCCGGCGGGACGGCCGAGCCCTCGGTGTAGAGCACCGTGATGAGCGACTTGCCGCCGAGCGCGAACACCGCGTCGTAGCGGCCCAGGATCTCGGCGATGGCGCTCGCCTTGGTCGGCAGGTTGCCCATCCAGAGCGGGTGCGCGGTCGGGAACGGAATGTGCGCCGGCCAGGACGAGCCGTAGACCGGCGCCGCCAGGAGGTCGGCGAGCCGCACCGCCTGGGCCGAGGCGTCGCTGGCATCGACCTCGTCGCCGGCGATCAGGGCGAGGCGCCCCGGCGCGATGCCCGCGAGGTGGTCCGCCAGCCGGTCGAGGGAGCCGGCCACGGCGTGGTGGTCGATGGTCGAGATCTCGCCCAATGGCGCGTCGGTCGTGGCCTCCATCACGTCCATCGGCAGGGACAGGAAGACCGGGCCGGACGGCGCCGCGGCGCAGTCGTGGAAGGCGCGGCGCAGCAGGATCGGAAGCTGGTCGGCATGGGTCACCTCGCGGGCCCATTTCACGGTCGGGCCCGCGATGGTGGTCAGGTCGCCGAACAGCAGCGGGTCGGTGATGACGTGCCGCGAATCCTGCTGGCCCGCCGTCACCACCAGCGGCGTGCCGGAGATCTGGGCGTTGAGCAGGTTGCCCATGCCGTGGCCGAGCCCGCCGGCGGTGTGCAGGTTGAGGAAGCCCGGCCGGCGCGCCCCTTGCGCGTAGCCGTCGGCCATGGCGACCGCGCTCGCCTCCTGCAACGCCAGCACGTAGGCGATGTCGGGCGCGTCCGTCAGCGCGTCGATCAGCGGCAGCTCGGTCGTGCCGGGATTGCCGAAGACGTAAGCCACGCCTTCCGAGCGCAGCACCTCGACCAGCACGTCGGCGCCCCGGCGCTCGGCCAGGGATTCGAGTTTCGCGACCGTCATATGCTTTTGCCCTCCTGTCGATCCGCAAGGCCCCTATCGTCTCGAACGGTCCGCCCGCCCCGCCTCGTCCGCCGACCCCCTCCGTCATGTGGAACGATCACCGGACATGCCTACGGCTCGGCCCGCGGCCGCACGCTCCAAGTCGTCCAGAACACCGGCCGGCCGTAGAGGGAGGAGGCGTCGCCGCCGTCGATCCGCGGCGCCCGGCGGTCGAGCCAGGTCAGGAAGCCGCCCTTGTCGGGGTAGATCGCGGGCGCGTCGAGATTGCCGTAGCGGTCGGTCATCCAGCCGAAGCCCTCGCGGGCGAAGCGCCCCAGGGCGTCGCCGCCGGAGCGCAGGCCGAGATAGGCGCCCGAATGCCCCGCCGCGACGGGCTCGGCATAGAGGGTCAGGGCGCCGATGCTGCCGGGCGAGAGGTCGGCGGTGTAGTGCAGGCAGAGGTCGGCGACGGGGCCGCCCGCGGCGTTGACCGGCCGCGAGCAGGAATAGGCCACGGCCCAGCGCTCCATGCCCCGCGCCTTGGCGACGCGGATCTCGGTCTCGGCCGGCAGGCCCTCGATCAGCGTGACCGGGGCCGACCACGTGCGCTCGGCGAGCGGGTCGCGGCTCGTGCGCAGGTAGAGCCCCATCCGCCGCTTCGCCCGCGGCGCCCCGCAATCGGCGGGCAGCACGTCGGTGTAGAAGTAGTGGTAGACCCGGTCGACCACGCTGATCGAACCGGTCAGGCCGCGCACCTCGAAGCCCGGCGCGGCACAGTTGCCGACGATCGGCCGGCCCATCTCGTCGAGCACCCGCGCGGGTGCGGGCGGCGCCGCGTTGCGTGGGCGCCCGCGCCGCCGGTCTTCCGGCGCCTGCGGGCCGAACGGCTTCCACGCGGTGCCGGGATCGGCCGCGACGCGCAGGTCGAGACCCTGGAAGTCGTAGGTCCGCGCCTGCACCAGCACGCGGCGGCGCCCCTCGGCCGCCGGCTCCGTCACCGTCGCGAGGATGGCGTAGTAGGGGTCGCCCGCCCAATCGCGACCCGCGACCATCATCGCGTTGCCCGACGCGTCGTCCTCCGGGACCGGCGCCTGGGCCCGGAAGGTCATCTCGGCTCCCTCGCCCGCCTCGCGGGCCGCACGGCGGACCTCGCGCCGCGCCTGCCGGCTCGTCCGGCTGCGGCGGCGCGGGCGCGAAGCCTCCGCCGACGCGCCGCCCCCGAGACTTTCGCTCCAGAACCGCGGGTCGGTCGGCGGCAGCGTCGCGGCCAGCGCCTCGACCTGCCGGCCGATCCGCACCGTCCCGCCCGCGCCCGGATCGGTGGCGCGCAGGTCGGCCGGGCAGGCGTCGTCGCCGCGTCGGCCGGACCGGCGCGGCGGCTCGGCCCGGTAGATCACCTGGAGCGGTCCCGGCGGGCCGGTATCCTTGAGGCGCAGGATCTGCACGTCGTGGACGTAGCGGCAGGGCGGGGGGACGGCGTAGACGCCCTCCGCCTCGTCCGCCGATCGGCAGATCTCCAGGGCGCCGCCGCCGGTGACGTAGCAGGCCGCGCTTCCGGTGCGGGCGGGAGCCGCGGACGGGCCCGGCGGCGTGGCAGGAAGCAGCCCGGCGGCCAGCCCGCCCAACGCCGCCGCGAAGGCGGGCCGGGCAACCCGGCGCCCCTGGGCGCGGGAGGGGAAGAGAGACATCCGATTCACGAGCCGATCTTAGAACATCGGCCCGATCGGAGGACACCGGCTCGGCCGCCGATGCACAGCCCCGTCGCGAGGATGGTGCCCGCGGGACGGAACGAAATCGGCCGGTGAAACGATTGGCTCACCATCCCGGGATTACCGTGGACCTTCGATCGATCGAGAGGGCATCCATCGATGAGCAGCGGTCTCTCAGCACCACCCGGCGGCCTGTCGGAGGTCTCGCGCCTCGCGACCCTGCTGGCCGACCAGGCGCTCGACGCGCAGATCATGAGCCGTCCGATCCCCGACGATCAGATCCAGGCCCTGCTCGACGCCGCCGTGCTGCTCGACGCGTACGGCCAGGAACTGCCCCCGCTGCTCGGGCAGATCGTGCACGAGATCGGCACCTCGGCCCCCGAGCGGGCCGGCCGCCGCCGGGACGAGGACGAGGTCGGACGCATGGCCTGGATGCTGAGGCCCTTCCGCTCCGCCAAGCGGGTGGGCTGACCGTTCGCCTTGCGGACTTGCGGCCGTCAGGCCGCGCCGATAGAGCCCCGGGCTCCGACACGACGCTCTCAGCCCGGAGCCAGCCCGATGACCACCTACAAGCTCCTGCTCCTGCCCGGCGACGGCATCGGCCCCGAGGTGATGGCCGAGGTCGAGAAGGTCGTCGGCTGGCTCAAGCGCGCCGGCCTCGCCGACTTCGAGACCGAGCGCGACCTCGTCGGCGGTTCGGCCATCGACGCGCACGGCAGGCCGCTCGCCGACGAGACGCTCGCCCGCGCCGACGCGGCGGACGCGATCCTGCTCGGCGCGGTCGGCGGTCCGAAGTGGAACGGCGTGTCCTACGACATCCGCCCCGAGGCCGGCCTGCTGCGCCTGCGCCGGGATCTGGGTCTCTTCGCCAACCTGCGCCCGGCGATCTGCTACCCGGCGCTCGCCGACGCCTCGGCCCTCAAGCGCGAGCTGGTCGAGGGCCTCGACATCATGATCGTGCGCGAGCTGACCGGCGGCGTCTATTTCGGCGAGCCGAAGGAGATCACCACGCTTGAGGACGGCTCGAAGCGGGCGGTCGACACCCAGGTCTACACCACCGCCGAGATCGAGCGGATCGCGCACGTGGCCTTCGACCTCGCCCGCAAGCGCTCGGGCCGGGTCGCCTCGGCCGAGAAGAACAACGTGATGAAGACCGGCGTCCTGTGGAAGGAGGTCGTCACCCGCGTCCATGCCGAGCACTATGCCCAGGTCGAACTGGAGCACGTGCTCGCCGACAACTGCGCCATGCAACTGGTGCGGCGTCCGAAGCAGTTCGACGTGCTGGTGACCGACAACCTGTTCGGCGACGTGCTCTCGGACGTGGCGGCGATGCTGACGGGCTCGCTCGGCATGCTGCCCTCCGCCTCGCTCGGCGCGACCGACGCGCGCGGCACCCGCAAGGCGCTCTACGAGCCGGTCCACGGTTCGGCGCCCGACATCGCCGGCAAGGGCTGCGCCAACCCGATCGCGATGGTCGGCTCGCTCGCCATGGGCCTGCGCTACTCCTTCGGGCTGGGCGAGGCCGCCGACCTCGTGGAGGGCGCGATCACCCGGGCGCTCGCCGCGGGCGCCCGGACCCGCGACATCGCCGGCGAGGGCCAAACCCCGATCGGCACCGCCGAGATGGGCGACGCCATCCTGCGCGAGCTGGAGGCGCAGGCGGGCTGAGGGCGTCGTCCGCTCTCCGTCATCGCGAGGCGAAGCCGAAGCGATCCAGGGCGCCGCCTCATCCGGAAAGGTCGCGCCGCTGGATCGCTTCGCTGACGCTCGCGATGACGGCGTGACCGCTCACCCCTCCCCCAGCGGCAGCCACGCCCGCCCATCCCGGGCGAGCAGATCGTCGGCCTCCTTCGGCCCCGGGCTGCCCGCCGCGTAGAACGAGACCGGTGCGTCCTTCCAGGCCCGGAGCAGCGGCTCGACCGCGGCCCAGCTCGCCTCGATGCTGTCGGCGCGCTGGAACAGCGTCGTGTCGCCGGTCATGCAATCGTAGAGCAGCGTCTCGTAGCCGACCGTCGGGGCCGGATCGAAGAAATCGCCGTAGCGGAAGCCGGTCTCGACCGGGGCGAGATGCATCTGCGGACCCGGCCGCTTCACGTTGATCCGGGTGGCCGAGCCGGGCTCGGGATCGATGCGCAGGCGCATGACGTTCCGGGCGAGGTCGCCGCCATCCGCCCCGCGGAACAGCGTGAAGGGCGCCGGCTTGAAGTGCACCGCGATCTCCGTGCGCCGCCCGGCCATCCGCTTGCCGGTGCGCAGGTAGAACGGCACGCCGCTCCAGCGCTCGTTCTCGATCTCGAGCTTGAGGGAGACATAGGTTTCGGTCCGCGAAGCCTCTGCCACGTCCGGCTCGTCACGGTAGGCCGGCACGTCCTTCCCGTCCGCGCGTCCCGCGGCGTACTGGCCGCGCACCGCGTTCTCGGGTGCGACAGGGCGGATCGCCTTGACCAGCTCGGTCTTGGCGTCGCGCACGGTCTCGGCGTCGAAGGCGGCCGGCGGCTCCATCGCCACCATGGTGAGAAGCTGGAACAGGTGGTTGGGCACCATGTCCCGTAGCGCTCCGGTCGGCTCGTAGAAGCGGCCGCGCTCCTCGACGCCGATCGTCTCGGCGGCGGTGACCTCGACGTGATCGACATGGTCGCGCCGCCAGATCGGCTCCAGCATCGCGTTGGCGAAGCGGATCGCCAAAAGGCTCTGGACCGTCTCCTTCCCGAGGAAATGGTCGATCCGGTAGAACTGGCTCTCGTCACCCTGCGCCAGGATCGTCCGGTTGAGGGCCCTGGCCGATTCGAGGTCCGAGCCGAACGGCTTCTCGATGACGACGCGGCGGAAGGCGTCGTCCTTCTCCTTGAGGAGACCCGCCTTGCCGAGCCCCTCCACCACGGGACCGAAGAAGCGGGCGGCGACCGCGAGATAGAACACGACGTTGCCGCTGACGCGGCCCGCGAGATCCTCGAAGGTGGACGCCTCGGAAAAGTCGCCCTGCATCACGTGCAGCCGGTCGCGGATGAAGCCCCAGGGCCGCGGATCGATCGTCTCGGCGTGGAATTCGGCGGACGGATCCTTGGTGAAGGAGTCCATCGTCTCGGTCAGGTCGTCGCGCCAGCCCTCGTCGGTCAGCGGGTTGTGGTCGACGCCGAGCACGGAGAAGCCCTCGGCCAGGAGCCCGCCGCCCGCGAGGTTGTAGAGGGCGGGCATCAGCAGTCGCTTGGTCAGGTCGCCGCCCGCGCCGAAGATCACCAGGGTGCAGGGCGGGGCCTGCGGCGTTTCGGGGGTGTCGTGGACAGGAGCGTCGGGCATGGGACATCCGGAGTTGCCGGCCGGCGATGGGCCGGCCGCTGGAATCCCGCTTTCAACAGAGCCGGACGGCCCATGTTCCGGCCGAGCCGTCCGGCCTCACTCGTCCGTGCGGACGGCCGAGCCGCCGTCGATCGGCAGGCGCGGCCCCTTCAGCTCCTCGCCGGTCGGCAGCGAGCGGGCATCCCAGCCGCCGCCGAGGGCCCGGATCAGCGCCACGGCGGTGGTGAAACGGTTCAGGCGGATCTGGAGCGCGGTGACCTCGTTGTTGATCTGCAAGGCCTGGGCGGTGACCACGGTGGTGTAGTTCTGCGTGCCGGCCCGATACTCGTTGAGCGCGATCTCGACGGCGCGGCGGGCCGAGGCCACCGCCTCGTCCTGCTTCGCCTGCTGCCGGGCGAGGATGCGCACGCCGGCCAGACCGTTCTCGACCTCGCCGAAGGCGGTGAGCACCGTCTGGCGATAGTTGGCGACGGCCGCCTCGTAGGCGGCGCGGGCCGCTTGCAGCACCGCCGCGCGGGCGCCGCCGTCGAAGAACACCTGAGAGCCGTTGGCGGCGATCGACCAGACGCGGTTGGCGGCCGAGAACACGCCGTTGCTGGTCGCGCCCGAGATGCCGCCCGAGGCCGAGAGCGTCACCGTCGGATAGAAGGCGGCCACCGCCACGCCGATCTGCTCGCTCTGCGCCTGAACCAGACGCTCGGACTGGGCGATGTCGGGGCGGCGCTCCAGCAGGTCGGAGGGGATGCCGACCGGCACCGCCGGGGACCGCACCGGCAGCGGCGAGAACGGCAGCTTGAACTCGGAGGGCGGGCGGCCGGTGAGGATCGCCACCGCGTGCTCGAAGGTCGCCCGCTGCAGATCGACGGCGATCAGGGAGGCCTGGGTGGTCTGGAGCTGCGTCTGCGCGGTGATGACGTCGGAGCGCGCCGCGACGCCGGCCGCGTACTGGTTCTCGGCGATCGCGAGGCTGCGCCTGAAGCCCTCGACGTTCTCCTCCAGCACCCGCTTCAGCGAATCCTGGTAGCGCAGTTGGAGATAGGCGGTCGCCAGTTCGGCCTGCACGCTGAGGCGCACCAGGGCGAGGTCGGCGGCGGAAGCCTGGGCGGAGGCCACGTCGCTCTCGATCTGGCGGCGGATGCCGCCGAACAGGTCGAGCTCCCAACTCGCCTGCCCCTGGAGCGAGACGGTGGTGCGCTCGACCCCCAGCGCCCGCGAGCGGGTGATGCCCGGCGCGCCGATCACCGTCGGGAACAGGGCGGCGCGGGCCTGCGCCACCAGGGCACGGGCCTGATCGTACACCGCGATCTGGGCACGGAGGTTCTGGTTGTCGACGTCGATGGAGCGGATCAGCCGGTCGAGGGTCGGATCGTTGAAGACCCGCCACCAGTCGCCGCGCTCGACCGCATCGTTGGGAACAGCCGGACGCCAGCCCTTCTGCGCCTGGACGTAGGCGAGGCTGTCCTCACGCATTCCGCCCTGCTTGAAGGCGAGCGGCGTCTCGACCGAGGGGCGCGAATAGTCGGGACCGACGAGGCAGCCGGAGGTGGACAGGCCCAGCGCCGCTGCCAAAGCGACTTTCAAGAATGTCACCGGTCTCTTCCCTCTCCCCTCCGGATCTCGGGTTTGCCCGAGTCGGGCGGGCCCGGCTTGGGTGGGAGAGGGTGGCCCGCGAAGCGGATCGGACGAGGGGCGGCGCGACGTCCGGAAACGCGGCTCCCCTCTCCCGCCCTGCATCCGCAGGGCACCCTCCCCCGCAGAGAGGGGAGGGTTCTTGCGCGAATCACCGATCACGAAACAACCATCCTCACTCGGCCGGCACCGCCGCGGTTCCGCCCCGGCGACGCTTCGCCCAGAGCCGGAGACGGTCGAGATACAGGTAGACGACCGGTGTCGTGTAGAGGGTCAGGATCTGGCTGACGATCAACCCACCGACGATGGCGGTGCCCAGCGGCCGGCGCAGCTCCGCGCCCTCGCCGCCCGCGATGATGAGGGGCGCCGCGCCGAGCAGGGCGGCCAGCGTCGTCATCATGATCGGGCGGAAGCGCAGGATGCAGGCCTCGAAGATCGCCTCGCCCGGCGCCAGGCCCCGGCTCCGCTCGGCATCGAGGGCGAAGTCGATCATCAGGATCGCGTTCTTCTTCACGATGCCGATCAGCAGGAACACCGCGATCAGGGCGATGATGGTGAACTCGGTGCCGGTGGCGAGCAGCGCGACGATGGCGCCGATGCCGGCCGAGGGCAGCGTCGAGAGGATCGTGACCGGGTGCACGTAGCTCTCGTAGAGGATGCCGAGCACGGCGTAGACGGCGAGGAGCGCCGCGAGGATCAGCAGCGGCTGGCGCGAGGCCGATTCCTGATAGCTCTTGGCCGCGCCCGCGAACTCGCCGTGGATGGTCTGCGGCAGTTGCAGGTCGAGCATGGTCCGGTCGATCACGGCGGTGGCGTCGCTGAGGCTCTTGCCCGGCACGAGGTTGAACGAGATCGTGGTCGCCACGAACAGGCCCTGGTGCGAGACCTGAACGGGCGCGTTGCCGGTCTCGAAATGCGCGAAGGCCGAGAGCGGGACCATGGTCTCCTTGGCGCTCGACACCGGCGCGCTCGACGAAGCGCCGCCCCAGCTCGCGGCGATGGCGTTCGCGGCGGCGTTGCGCGCGGAATCCGCGGCGAGGCTCGCCGCCGTGTCGGTGGCGGCGGTGCCGGAGACCGAGGCGGTCGAGCCCGTCGTGGTCCCGCCGCCCGAGACCGTGCCGGCCACCGCGTTGGTCGTGGCCGAGCCCCGCGCCCTGCCCCCCGTGGTCGAGACGTAGATCGTCTTCAGCACCTCCGGGTTCTGCAGGTATCGCGGCGCGATCTCCATCACCACGTGGTACTGGTTGAGCGGGTTGTAGATCGTCGAGACCTGCCGCTGCCCGAAGGCGTCGTAGAGGGTGTTGTCGATCTGGTCGGGCGTGATGCCGTAGCGGAAGGCGGTCGGCCGATCGATGACGAGGCGGCTTTCCAGGCCGCCCTCCTGCTGGTCGGAGGTCACGTCGGCGAAGATGTCGGTGCGCTTCTGCAACGCCTGGAGCAGCTTCGGCGAGGCGGCGTAGAGCTCTTCCGCCGTGTCGCCCTGGAGCGTGTACTGATACTGGGCGAAGCTCTGGCGCCCGCCCATCTTCAGGTCCTGGCGCGGGAACAGGAACAGGCGCGCACCCGCCACCTGCGCGAGCTTGGGCCGCAGGCGGCCCATCACGGTCTCGATGGAATCGCGTTTGCCCAGCGGCTTGAGCCCGACGAAGACGTTGGCCGAGTTCGTCCCCCGTCCGCCGGTGAAGCCGACGATGCTCTCCACCGCCGGGTCCGCCTGCACGATGGCGCTGGCCCGCTCCAGCTTGTCCTTCATCGACTGGAACGAGATGCGCTGGTCGGCCTGGATGCCGCCCATGAGCTGGCCGGTGTCCTGATCGGGGAAGAAGCCCTTCGGCACGATGACGTAGCCGTAGACCGTGAGCCCGATCGCCGCGAACACGCTGAGCGCCGTCAGGCGGCGATGGTGGAGCGCGATGCGCAGGGTCCGCTCGTAGCCGGCGAGCAGAGCGTCGAACCCGCCCTCCAGGATGCGGAGCAGGATGTTGGGGCGCTTGCCCCCATATATCTGCGCCTCGGGCTTGAGCAGGAGCGCGCACATCATCGGCGTCGTCGTCAGCGACAGCACCAGCGAGACGAGGATCGCCAGCGACAGCGTGACCGCGAATTCCTGGAACAGGCGGCCGACGATGCCGCCCATCAGCAGGATCGGCAGGAACACGGCGATGAGCGACAGGCTCATCGAGACCACGGTGAAGCCGACCTCGCGGGCGCCGAGCAGCGCCGCCTCGACCCGCGGCGTGCCGGCCTCGATGTGGCGCTGGATGTTTTCGAGCACGACGATGGCGTCGTCCACGACGAAGCCGGTGGCGATGATGAGCGCCATCAGCGACAGGATGTCGAGGGAGTAGCCGAGCAGCCACATCGCCGCGAAGGTGCCGATGATCGAGATCGGCACCGCGACCGCCGGGATCAGGGTGGCCCGCCACGAGCGCAGGAAGATGAACACCACGAAGACGACGAGGCCGACGGCGATCAGCAGCGTCTCCTCGGTGGTGGCGAGCGAGGCGCGGATCGTGGCGGAGCGGTCGCCGGAGATGTTGAGGTCGATGTCGCCGGGCAGAGCCGCCTTCACCTGCGGGATCGCCGCGCGGACCCGCTCCACCGTCTCGACCACGTTGGAACCGGGCTGCTTGTAGATGAACAGGATCACCCCCGGCTTGCCGTCGACGAGGCCGAGGTTGCGCTTGTCCTCGACCGAATCGACCACCTCGCCGACGTCGGCCAGCCGCACGGCGGCGCCGTTGCGGTAGGCCACGACGATGTCGCGATAGTCGGAGGCCTGCCGGCCCTGGTCGTTGGCGTAGAGCTGATAGCGGCGCGCCCCCGCCACGATGTCGCCCTTGGGCGAGTTGGCGTTGGCGGAGGCGAGGCCCGCGCGGATGCCTTCGAGGCCGATGCCGTAGTGGAACAAGGCGGTCGGATCGAGCTCGACCCTGACCGCCGGCAGGGACGAGCCGCCGATATCGACGTTGCCGACACCCTCGACCTGACTCATGCGCTGCTGCACGACCGTGGCGGCGGAATCGTAGAGCTGGCCCGGGGTCAGGGTGTCGGAGGTGAGGCCCAGGATCAGGATCGGCGCGTCGGCCGGGTTGAACTTGCGGTAGGTCGGGTTGGTGCGCAGCGAGGTCGGCAGATCGGCCCGCGCGGCGTTGATCGCCGCCTGGACGTCGCGGGCGGCGCCGTCGATGTCGCGATTGAGGCCGAACAGCAGGACGATCCGCACGGTGCCCGTGGAACTCGTCGAGGTCATCTCGTTGACGTCGGCGATGGCCCCGAGCCGCCGCTCCAGCGGCGCGGCGACCGTGGTCGCCATGGTCTCCGGCGAAGCGCCGGCCATCTGCGCCTGGACGAGGATGACGGGAAAATCGACCTGCGGCAGCGGCGCCACCGGCAGGCGCACATAGGCGAACAGGCCGGCGAGAAGCAGGCCGACGGTCAGCAGCGTCGTCGCGACCGGGCGGCGGATGAAGGGTTCGGAGAGGTTCAAGGCACCGACCCACCCGGCGCCAGCCCGTCATGCTCCCGCCGCCGGGTGAGGCGCCGCTCCAGCCGGTCGAAGGCGAGGTAGATCACCGGGGTCGTGAACAGCGTCAGCATCTGGCTGACGATCAGGCCGCCGGCGATGACGATGCCGAGCGGCTGGCGCAGCTCCGAGCCGACGCCCGAGCCGACGATCATCGGCACCGCCGCGAACAGGGCGGCCAGCGTCGTCATCAGGATCGGGCGGAAGCGCAGCAGGCAGGCCTCGTAGATCGCGTCGCGCGGGGCCCGGCCCTCCTCGCGCTCGGCCTGGAGCGCGAAGTCGATCATCATGATCGCGTTCTTCTTCACGATGCCGATCAGCAGCACGATGCCGATGATCGCGATGATGTCGAGGGAGAGCCCGAACCACATCAGCCCGAGCAGCGCGCCGATGCCGGCCGACGGCAGGGTCGAGAGGATGGTGATCGGATGGATGAAGCTCTCGTAGAGCACGCCGAGCACGATGTAGACGGTGAGAACCGCGGCGCAGACGAGGAACAGCTCGTTGGAGAGCGCCGATTCGAAGGCGAAGACCGAGCCCTGCGGGACCACGTTGAAGCTCGCCGGCAGGCCGATATCCTTTCGCGCGACTTCGAGCGCGTCGACCGCCTGACCGAGGGCGGCGCCCGGGGCGAGGTTGAACGAGACGGTGGTGGCCGGGAACTGGCCGAGATGGCCGATCAGCAGCGGGGCGCGCCGCTCCTCCACCTTCGCCACCGCCGAGAGCGGCACCTGCCCCGACGCCACGGTCGAGGACGGCAGGTAGAGGTTGTCGAGGGAGGCGAGCGAGGTGTGCAGCGCCGGGTTCGCCTCCAGGATCACCCGGTACTGGTTCGACTGGGTGAAGATGGTCGAGACGATGCGCTGGCCGAAGGCGTCGTAGAGCACGTTGTCGATGGTGGCCGGGGTGATGCCGTAGCGGCCCGCCGTGGCCCGGTCGATGGTGACGTAGGCCGCCAGACCGTTGCCCTGATAGTCGCTGGTCACGTCGGCGAGCAGGGGGGAGCGGCGCAGGGCCTCGACGTAACGCGGCACCCAGGTCTCGAACTCCGACAGGTTCGGGTTCTCGAGGATGACTTGGTACTGCGTCGCCGAGACCGCGGTATCGATCGTCAGATCCTGCACCGGCTGCATGTAGAGGCGCACGCCCGGCACGGTGCCGGTGGCGTCGCTGAGGCGGCGGATGATCGCGCCCGCATCCGAACCCCGCGCCTCGCGGGGCTTCAGGTTGATGAGGAAGCGGCCGGAATTGAGGGTGACGTTCTGCCCGTCCACGCCGATGAAGGAGGACAGGCTCGCCACGTCCGGATCCTTCAGGACGATGTCGGCCAGCGCCTGCTGGCGCTCCGCCATGGCCTCGTAGGACACGCTCTGATCGGCCTGTGAGATGCCCTGGATCACCCCCGTGTCCTGCACGGGGAAGAAGCCCTTGGGAATCGCCACGAACAGGTAGGCGGTGAGCGCGACGGTGCCGAGGGTGGCGAGCAGGGTCGGGCCCTGATGCGCCAGCACGACGCGCAGAGCCCGGCCGTAGAGGGCGATCACGCCGTCGTTGAGACGGCGGCCGAAGCGGGCGACGGGGCCCTCGTGTCGGGCGGCGGGCGTGTCGGCGCCGTGGACGACGGGCTTGAGGAGCCGCGCGCACAGCATCGGCACGAGGGTCAGCGAGACCACCGCCGAGATGACGATGGTGGCCGCCAGCGTGATCGCGAACTCGCGGAACAGGCGCCCGACCACGTCGCCCATGAACAGGAGCGGGATCAGCACCGCGATCAGCGAGACGGTGAGCGAGATGATGGTGAAGCCGATCTCGCGGCTTCCCTTCAGCGCCGCCTCGAACGGGCTGTCGCCCTCCTCCACGTGGCGGGCGATGTTCTCGATGACGACGATGGCGTCGTCCACGACGAAGCCGGTGGCGATGGTGAGCGCCATCAGCGAGAGGTTGTCGAGCGAGAAGCCCCAGGCGTCCATGACGGCCAGCGAGCCGATCAGCGAGAGCGGCACCGACAGGCTCGGGATCAGCGTCGCGGAGACGCTGCGCAGGAACAGGAAGATCACCATCACGACGAGCGCGATGGCGAGCATCAGCTCGAACTGCACGTCGTGCACCGAGGCACGGATCGTCGTCGTGCGGTCGGTCAGCGTCGCGACCGAGACCGAAGCCGGCATGGTGGCTTCGAGCTGCGGCAGCAGCCGCTTGATGCGGTCGACCGTGTCGATGACGTTGGCGCCGGGCTGGCGCTGGATGTTGAGGATCACCGCGGGGGTGCGGTCGGCCCAGGCGCCGAGCCGGGTGTTCTCGGCCCCGTCCACGACCTGCGCCACGTCGGTGAGGTGGACCGGCGCGCCGTTGCGGTAGGCGATGATCGCGCTCGCGTAGATCGCCGGGTCGCGGATCTGATCGTTGGCGTTGATGGCGTAGGACTGGGTCGGCCCGTCGATGTTGCCCTTGGGCGTGTTGACGTTGAGGTTGGCGATCGTCGTGCGCAGGTCGTCGATGTTCAGGCCGTAGGCGGCCATCGCCAGGGAGTTGAACCGCACCCGCACCGCCGGCCGCTGCCCGCCGCCCATGCTGACGAGGCCGACGCCGGCGATCTGGCTGATCTTCTGGGCGAGCCGCGTTTCAGCCAGATCCCGGACCTGGGTCAGCGGCATCGTCGCCGAGGTGAGCGCGAGCGTCAGCACCGGCGCGTCGGCCGGGTTGACCTTGGCGTAGATCGGCGGCGCCGGCAGGTCGGTCGGCAGGAGGTTGCCCGCCGCGTTGATCGCCGCCTGGACCGACTGCTCGGCGATGTCGAGGGGGATGTCGAGGTTGAACTGGAGCGTGATGACGGAGGCCCCCGCCGAACTCTGCGAGGACATCTGGTTGAGGTTGGCCATCTGGCCGAACTGCCGCTCCAGCGGCGCGGTGACGGCCGAGGTCATCACCTCCGGGCTGGCGCCGGGATAGAAGGTCTGGACCTGGATCGTCGGGTAATCGACGGCGGGCAGGGCCGAGACCGGCAGGTTCAGGTACGACACCGCACCGACGATCAGGATCGCCAGCATCGTCAGCGTCGTCGCGACGGGCCGCAGGATGAAGAGGCGGGACGGGTTCACGGCCGCGTCCCCTTAAGGTGCCTGCCGCCGGCGGCCCCGGCGCTCCTGGCCGCCCTGCGTCGAGCCCGTCTCGGCCGGCGCACCGGCCGCCGGGGTCGAAGTCAGCGTCGCACCGGGCGCGCCCGCCGCCGGCCCGGCGGCCTGGGGGCCGGGCGTGTGGCCGACGACCCGCACCGGCGCGCCGTCGCGCAGGCGGTCGGTACCGTCGGTGACGACGCGGTCGCCCGGGTTGAGGCCGGAGAGCACCACGGTGTTCACGCCGTCCGTCTCGCCGGTCTTGATCGGGCGCACGACGACCTTCTCGTCGCCGTCCATCCGATAGACGTAAGTCCCCGGCGAGCCGCGCAGAATCGCGGCGTTCGGCACCAGCGGCGCGTCGTGGATCGTCTCGACGGTGAGGCGCGCATTGACGAACTGATTCGGGAACAGGCCCTCGTCGTCGTTGTCGAACATCGCCCGCAGCTTCACCGTGCCGGTCGTGGTGTCGATCTGGTTGTCCACCGTATCGAGACGGCCGGTGGCGATCGCGTGCTGGTCGCTGCGGTCGAAGGCACGCACGGTCAGCTTGGCGCCCTCGCGCACCCGGCGCATCACCCGCGCCACCTCGTCCTCCGGCAGCACGAACACCACCGAGATCGGGCGCAACTGCGTGACGACGACGATGTTGGTCGAACCGGCGGTGATGTAGTTGCCGAGATCGACCTGCCGCAGGCCGACCCGGCCCTCGACCGGCGAGACGATCCGGGCATAGGTCAGGTTCAGCTTCTGCTGATCGACCAGCGCCTGATCGGCGGCGACCGTGCCCTCGTTCTGCTTCACCAGGGCGGCCTGGGTGTCGACGTTCTGGCGCGAGATCGAATCCTGGCGGTTCAGGGTCTGGTAGCGCTGGAGGTCGAGCTTCGAGTTCTGCAGCAGCGCCTGATCGCGGGCGAGCTGGCCCTGGTACTGGGCGAGCAGGGCCTCGTAGGGGCGCGGATCGATCTGGGCGAGGAAGTCGCCCTCCTTCACCATCTGGCCCTCGCGAAAGCCGATCTTGGTGAGGTAGCCGCTGATCTGCGAGCGGATCGAGACGGTGGCGAGCGGCGTCACCGTGCCGAGGCCCTGGAGTACGACGGGCATGTCGCCGGCGACGACCGGGGCGACGCCGACCGCCTGCTTCATGTCGGCCGGCCGCCCGCCGCGGCCGTGACCGCCATGGCCGGGCGCCTGCGCCGTCTCCGCGGCGGGCTTCTGACGGGCCTCGTAAGTCCGGTGGGCGACCGCACCGGCCCCGCCCAGGATCAGCAGCGCGAGCATCCAGCGGCCGAACCGGCTGCGCCGACGAACCGGCGCCGCGGTCGGCAGGGGCGCCGCCGGCCGGTACTCCCGGGCCGTCTCCCTGCGTATCGGCGAACTCTCGTTCATCCCTCACACTCGTCGAAAGAACTTCGGGCTCGTGACGATCCGAGGCCGTGGCGGAGGCCGCCCCTGGAAGGCGCGTCGGCTTCGTGACCCGGTCCAGCCGGGCTGCCGCATCCGCGGGAACGGCCAAGCCTCGAGCGGGCAGCGCGCGAGCCTCGCTCGATAATGCGGTGTTCCTACGGCGGCGACGTTTCCGGCATGTTGCTGATCCCCACCCCGCCCTGCGGCCGATAGAGGTGCACCACCTCTCTGAACGAGGCATCCACGGGGGTCACGGGCAAGGCCGTCCGCAGGCCGAGACCGAAGGCTCCGGAAACGACGGCGAGCAGGAGGCAGGTTCCCAGACGCATGATCCGCCGCCATTCGATGGGCCTTCGGCGATGGCCGGTCAGGAGCGCCGAGACGCCGGACCGGCCGCCCGGCCGGCGCGATCGGACATGAAAAAGGCCGCCGTGTCGAGCGGCGGCCTTTTTCAGCGGACGACCGGACCGGTCTGCCACCCCTTGGAGACGAGGGGGCGAAGTCCCTTCGGGGCGGCGGCCGGTCCGGCCGTGGAGAGACCATGCGCTTACGACTGATGATCGTCAACATTCGTCAGCCGGCTGACAGGCCGCGAAGCCGGGTTTTCGCGCCCGGCCCGCAAGCTCGTGTGCGTGAACGCACCCGACCTCGACGGGCTGGCGCCGTCTTCTGCAAGTTTTTGCAAGACACCTCTTGCTTTCGCGCACGATGACACCACCCGTCGCCAAGTCTCCTCTCCCCGTCCGTCTTGCACGACCGCTCTTGGAACCGCTCTTGGAGCCGCGCGATCGGTCTGCGAAGACATGCCGATGAGCTGCCGCACCAACCCCGTCTTCGCCGAACTGCCGGAAACCGTGTTCGAGACGATGTCGCGCCTCGCGCGGCAGCACGGGGCGATCAATCTCGGCCAGGGCTTCCCCGACGGGCAGGGGCCGGACGACGTGCGGGCCGCCGCGGCGCGGGCGTTGGAGACCGTCAGCAACCAGTATCCGCCGATGATGGGCCTGCCCTCGCTCCGCGCGGCCGTCGCCGCCCATTACCGGCATCATCAGGGTCTCGACCTCGATCCCGAGCGGGAGGTGATGGTGACGTCCGGCGCGACCGAGGCCTTGGCCGGTGCGCTGATGGCCCTGGTGCGGCCCGGCGACGAGGTCGTGCTGTTCGAGCCGATGTACGACGCCTACCTGCCGCTGGTGCGGCGCGCGGGCGGCATGCCGCGCTTCGTGACGCTGAAGCCGCCGCATTTCCGCATCGAGGAGGCGGCCCTGGCCGACGCATTCTCCGAGCGCACCCGCGTCGTGCTCCTCAACAACCCGCTCAACCCGAGCGCGACCGTCTCCACCGAGGACGATCTCGCCCTGCTCGGGGCATTCTGCCGCCGCACCGACGCGGTGGCGGTCTGCGACGAGGTGTGGGAGCACGTGGTCTTCGATCGACGGCGCCACGTCCCGCTGATGGCCCTGCCCGGCATGCGGGAGCGCACGGTGAAGATCGGCTCGGCCGGCAAGATCTTCAGCCTCACCGGCTGGAAGGTCGGCTTCGTGATGGCCCCCGAGCCGCTGATGCGCGTGCTGTCGCGGGCGCACCAGTTCCTCACCTTCACCACGCCGCCGAATCTTCAGGAGGCGGTGGCCTACGGCCTTGCCAAGGACGACACGTATTTCGAGGCGATGCGCGCCGGGCTCGGCCGCTCCCGCGACCGGCTCGCGGCCGGGCTGACCGATCTCGGCTTCACCGTGCTGCCGAGTGCGGGCACCTACTTCCTCACCGTCGACATCGCCGCGTTCGGCACCGACGACGCCGCCTTCTGCGAGCGGATCGTGACCGGGCACGGCGTGGCCGCCATCCCCGTCAGCGCCTTCTACGAACGGGGACGGGTGCGCAACCTCGTGCGCTTCTGCTTCGCCAAGACCGACGCCACCCTCGACGCGGCGGTCGCGAGGCTGGCGGGATTCTTTCGCCCGTCGTGAGCCGCCGTGCCGCCGGCTTCCTTGTGCCACGCGGCGGGCGCCGCCACATCCTCCGCCATGATCACCTCCGCCCACACTCCCAGCATGGCCTACCGCGAGCCCGACGGCGCGGCGCAGTTGCGCCGCTTCGCCGATACCGGCACGGAGGCCAGCCTCCGGCGCCTGGAGCGGCTCGCCCACCTGATGGACTCGGCCTTCCTCCTGCCGGGCCTCAACCGCCGCGTCGGCCTCGACGCGGCGATCGGCCTCGTCCCCGTGCTCGGCGACATCGCGGGCATGGTGATCGCGTCCTACATCGTCTACGAGGCGAGACGGCTCGGCGCGCCGCGCTGGCTGGTCTGGCGCATGATGGCCAACGTCGCCTTCGACGGCGCGGTGGGCTCGGTGCCGCTGGCCGGCGACCTGTTCGACGCGGCCTTCAAGGCGAACCGTCGCAACGTGCGCCTGCTGCGCCGCCATCTCGAGCGCAAGGGTGCCTTGCGGCCGAGCGAGATCGAGGGCACCGCGGTCCGGCTCGACTGAGCCCGGCATCGGCCGCCCGAGCGGGAGGGGAGAGCCGATGAACGAGCACCTGCGACCCGAACCCGACGCGGTGCCGGTCACCGCGCCGGGCAACGCGCCGCAGATGCAGGTTCTCCCGACCGCGACCCGCCGCGGCCTCTCGCCGCTCAACCGGCGGCGCCTCGCGAACTTTTGGGCCAACCGGCGCGGCTCGTGGTCGGCGGTGACCTTCTGCGCGCTGTTCGTGCTGAGCCTGTTCGCGGGGTTCATCGCCAACGATCGTCCGATCGTCATGCAGTACAAGGGCGAGTGGCTGTTTCCCGTCCTCGTCGATTACCCGGACGAGAAGTTCGGCGGCTTCCTGGCCCGGACCGATTACCGGGCGCCCGAGACCCGCAAGGAGATCGAGTCGAACGGCTGGGTTCTGTGGCCGCCGATCCCCTATTCCTACGACACCTTCATGAGCGACCTGCCGACGCCGTCGCCCTCGCCGCCGACCTGGATGCTGAGCGAGGCCGAGTGCCGCCCGGTCGCCGAGCGGGCGGGCCTCACGGCAGAGGGGCGCGAACCCGGCTGCCGGGACATCGAATGGCACTGGCTCGGCACCGACAACGCCTCGCGGGACGTGCTGGCCCGGGTGATCTACGGCTTCCGCATCTCCGTGCTGTTCGGCCTCGTTCTGGCCGCGCTCTCCTCGGTGATCGGCGTGATCGCCGGCGCGGTGCAGGGCTATTTCGGCGGCTGGACCGACCTGATCTTCCAGCGGATCATCGAGATCTGGGGCGCGATCCCGACGCTCTACCTCATCATCATCATGTCGGCCTTCCTCGTGCCGAGCTTCTTCACCCTGCTCGGCATCCTGACCCTGTTCGCCTGGACGGCGCTGGTCGGCGTGGTGCGCGCGGAATTCCTGCGGGCACGCAATTTCGAGTACGTGCGCGCGGCCCGCGCGCTGGGCCTGTCGAACATCCGCATCATGACCCGCCACCTGCTGCCCAACGCCATGGTGGCGACGCTGACCTTCCTGCCGTTCATCCTCAACGGCTCGATCACCACGCTGACCTCGCTCGACTATCTCGGCTTCGGCCTGCCGCCGGGCTCGCCCTCGCTCGGCGAACTGCTGGCGCAGGGCAAGGACAACATCAACGCGCCCTGGCTCGGCCTGACCGGCTTCTTCGTGGTGGCCCTGATGCTGAGCCTGCTCGTCTTCGCCGGCGAGGCGGTGCGCGACGCCTTCGACCCGCGGAAAACCTTCGGCTGATTTCTTTCGTGTCGCCACGACGCGGCGGGCCTCAACCGGCGCCGCCCCTCTCGGAGGACATCGCGGATTCGGGATCGGCGATGAAGAGGGCAAGACTCGCCGAAGGAACGTCGTTCGGCTCATCGGCGCCGGGCCTCGTCACCGCCCGGCGGGCCGCGCCAGCAGCCGGTCTCGACCGTGAAGACAGAGGCCGCGGGTCGCGCCGCGAAGCCGTTCACGCAGCGTCGCGCGATGGGCCCTGCTACGTCGCCGCGGATCAGGCCGACGGATCGATGCGGAGGGGGCTCACGGTGGCGCCTTCCCGCGGAAGGCGCGGGCTCGTCCGCTTCGACGGCGCGTCGTTGTCGAGCGCGTGCTGCGAGTCGGCGGTCCCGCCGATCACCACCCGGTCGCGCCCGGCATGCTTGGCCCGGTAGAGCGCCTCGTCGGCCTGCCGCAGGAGGTAGTCCAGGCTGCCGCCGATCTGGCTCTCGGCCGCCGCGCCGATGCTGACGCGCAGCGCCAGGTCCGGGTGGTCCGGATGCGCGAACCCGGCCACGGCCGTCCGGATCCCTTCCGCCACGTCGGCCGCCGCCCGCTCGTCGCACCGCGGCAGCAGGCAGGCGAACTCCTCGCCGCCCATCCGGCCGAAGACCGCGCCGTTCGGCAGCAGGGGCGCCGCGATATGGCAGAAGGCGGCGAGAACCGCGTCGCCGACGCTGTGACCGTAGCGGTCATTGATCGCCTTGAAGTGGTCGAGGTCGAACAGGAGCAGGGCGGCCGGAGCGGCGGCGAGGTGCTCCTCGGCGCGGGCGACGAGCGCCCGGCGGTTGGCGATGCCGGTGAGCGGGTCGGTCTCGGCGGCCTGACGCTGCTCCCGCTCGGCCCGCTCCTTGGTCAGCGCCATGAACACGAAGGCGATCGCGACCGAGAACAGCGTGCCGGCAAAGCACAGGATGGCGAACCAGGGCGAGGCCATCGAGACGGAGGCCGGCAGCGGCGCCGCGAGCGCCAGCGGGATGCGGATCCAGTACAGGCCGGCATAGGTCGCGAGCAGGACGAGGGCCGGATAGCGTGAGACCAGCGGTTCGTCCCGCCCCCGCCAGATCGTGCGCGCACCGAAGGCGCAGTAGAGGCCGGCCAGCGTCGAGGCGAGGATGACGCGCGTTGCCAGCGATTCGAAAAAGGGAGGCACGAGACAGGCGGCGAGCCAGACCAGGCCGCCGGCCACCGCCAGGCCGAGCCGTGGCGGGCGGCGCTCGAAGGCGCGCACACCGCTCCAGATCATCCCGTAGACACCGATCATCAGCGCGTTGGCCAGCCCGATGGAGAGGCTGTCCGGGATCTGATCGCGCAGGGCCAGCATCGACGAGGCGACACTGCCGACGAGGTGGGCGACACCCCAGATCGCCAGGGATCGCTCCCGTCGGGTCTGGCTCCACGACAGCAGGAACAGCACCCCCACCGTGAAGGTGACGGCGACCGTCATCATGAAGAGGGTCGTGAGATCGAGGTGCATCGTTCCCCCGGACCGGCGCGCCCGAGGCGTTGCGCCGCACCCTCTGCATCGTGTCCTGTCGCGTCGGCAGGCAGAACAGGATTTCGATGCCAAAGGCAATGTTCGTTCCGTCAATCGGAAGAAAACGGATCCCTTTCAGCTCCTTCGTCACGGTCGTTGAGCGGGTGCAGGTCGCGCACCATGCCCTTCAAGCGCTCGTCGAGGACGTGGGTGTAGATCTGCGTCGTCGAGATGTCGGCGTGGCCGAGCAGTTCCTGGACGATGCGCAGATCCGCGCCGTTCTGAAGAAGATGGCTGGCGAAGGCGTGACGCAGCACGTGCGGGCTCACCCGGTCGGTGCGCAGGCCGGCGGCGGAGGCGGCGGCCTTGAGATCGCGGGCGAAGGCCTGCCGGGTGAGATGGCCGCTCTCGCTCTCGGCGGGAAACAGCCAGGGACCGTCGGGAGGCAGGTGGGCCACGTGCGCGCGCATCGCCTCCCGGGCGAAGTCGGTGAGCGGCACGAGACGCTCGCGCCCGCCCTTGCCCTTGACCACGAGGTAGCGCTCGCGCGTGGCGGCGGCCGCGCGCGGCAGGGCGACGAGTTCGGAGACGCGCAGGCCCGTGGCGTAGAGGAGTTCGAGCAGGCACAGCATCCGCGCGGCGGCGCGCGCCTCCGCGCGGTTCGCGCCGGCCGCCTCGCCCCGCTCGCGCGCAGTCGCGAGCAGGCGGTCGACCTCGGCCACCGAGAGGATCTTCGGCAGGCCCTTGGCGCGGCGCGGCGCGGCGACCGGCGCGGTCGGATCGGACTCCGAAAATCCTTCGGCGTAGAGGAAACGGTGGAAGCCGCGGATGCAGGAGAGGCGCCGGGCGGCCGAGGACGCCTTCAGCCCGCGCGGCTCCAGGGAAGCGATGTAGGCGCGCACGTGTTCGGCCTCCGCCTCCCCGGGATCGACCCCCTCCCCCGCGAGGTGGCCGAGATAGTCGTCGAGGTCGCGCCGATAGGCGGCCAGGGTGTTGGCCGCCGCGCCGCGCTCGGCGGCGAGCATGTCGAGGAAGAGCCGCCCGGGCTCCTCCGCCCCGCGCGAGACCGCGGAGCCGTCACCGCTCATCGGCCGCCCGGCTGGAGCTTCGCGGGCGGGATCGTGATGCTCATCTCCCGCGGCGTCGGCGCGACGAAGGTGGCCAGGGCGAACATGCCGGCGAAAACGAGACCCGCGAGGATCGCGATCGTGGCGAGGAAGCGAAACAGGGTGGGCAAGGGAACCGGCCTTTCGCCGAAGACATGCGGACGAGCGGGTCGTGTTGCAATGCGCAAAACCGTGGGTTTCGATCACATGCCACCGGCCCGAAGGCAAGTCCGCCGGAGCACGGGCGGCTCCGGAAACGGAGCGATCGCCTCCGGCCCTCAGAACCTGTTCTTCCAGGCTCTCAAGGCGGTGAACACCGCCGCCGGGTCGCCGCCGGGCTCGAGGCCGGCCGCGCGGGCCAGCACCGGATCGCCGGCGCGCAGGAACGGGTTCGTCGCCCGCTCCGCGCCGATGGTCGAGGGGATCAGGAAGCGGCCCTGTCCGGCCAGGTCCTCGGCCTCGGCCACCCGCTCCTTCAGGTCGGCATTGTCCGGATCGGCGGCGAGGGCGAAGCGGCCGTTGGAGAGGACGTAGTCGTGGCCGCTGTAGACCGCGGTCGCGTCGGGGAGGTCGAGGAAGCGGGTGAGCGAGCGCCACAGGGTGGCGGGCTCGGCCTCCATCACCCGGCCGCAGCCGAGCGTGAACAGGGTATCGCCGGCGAACACCACGCCGGATTGCGCGAAATGATAGGTCACGTGGTCGGCGCAATGCCCCGGCGTCTCCCACACCGCGGCGGTGAGGCCGCCGACGCCGACCGTATCGCCCTCGGCCACGTAGCGCGCCGCGCCCGGCACCGCGGCGCGGGCCTTCGCCGGCGCCGTCACCCGGGCGCCCGTGCGCTCCACCACTTCGGGGATGCCCTCGATGTGGTCGCCGTGGCGGTGGGTGACGAGGATGTCGGTCAGCCTCCAGCCCTCCGCGTCGAGGGCGGCGAGCACGGCTCCGGCCTCCGGCACGTCGATGGCCGCGCAGGCATCGCTCTCGGGATCGCGGATCAGCACGCCGACATTGTCGCTCCGGCACGGGAAGGTGCGGATCGCGGGGTGAGCGTTCGCCATCGAAGACCCTTTCGACGATATCTTGTCCCGGGGAAGCTCGGCGGGAACCGGTGCATCGCCGGAGCGGTTCCGGCGACGGAGCCTCCTCCGCGCTTGCCGGACGCGCCCGCGATCCCCATTGATGCGGCATCAGACCTGCGGAGGACAACCGGCCGTGCCGGCACCCCATCCGATGCGCCTCGACGTCACGGACCTGCGCGCCTTCTACGCCAGTCCGCTCGGCGTCGTCACGCACCGCGTCGTCGGCCGGTCGATCCACGGCTTCCTCGGCTCGGTCTCGGGCTTGAGGGTGCTCGGGCTCGGCTACGTCACGCCCTATCTCGGGCCGGTCCACGTCATCGCCGAGCGCACGCTGGCCTTCATGCCGGCGACGCAAGGGGTGGTGAACTGGCCCTCCAGCGGACGCTCGGTGACGGCACTGGCCGATCTCACCATGCTGCCCCTGCCGGAGGCCGCGGTCGATCGCGTCGTCCTCGTCCACGCGCTGGAAGCCGTCGAGAGCCCGAGCGAGTTGCTGGCCGATGTCTGGCGGGTGCTGACCCCGGGCGGGCGCCTGATCCTGGTCGTGCCCAACCGCACCGGCGTCTGGGCGCGGCGCGACGCGACGCCCTTCGGCCACGGCCAGCCCTACAGCCGCTCGCAGCTCTCGCGGCTGATGCGCGACACGCTGTTCTCGCCCGAAGGCTGGGCCGAGACGCTCTACATGCCGCCGACCCGCAGCCGGTTCTGGCTGCGCACGGCCGTCGCCTGGGAGCGGTTCGGCACCGGGCTCGCCATGCCGTTCGCCGGCCTGCACGTGGTCGATGCGACCAAGCAGCTCTACCGACCGGTCACGGTGCGGCAGGTGCGGCGCCTGGAGAGCCGCGTGCCGGCGCGGGTACTGGTGCCGGCCGGGCAGCCGGGCTAGAGCCTGCCCCTTTCCCGGACGCTGCCGAGCCGAGCCCGCATGCTGGCATCCATCGGATTCGAGACCGTGCTGACGAGCTTCCTGCTCGCGCTGTCCGGCCTGTTCTCCATCGTGAACCCGATCGGCTCGGCCCTGATGTTCGCGCAGATCACCTCCGAGCGGTCGCAAGCGGAGCGGGCGGAGCTGTCGCGGCGGATCGGCTTCTACGCCGCCCTGGTGGTGCTCGCCGCTCTCTGGGCGGGCGCGCCGATCCTCAACTTCTTCGGCGTGTCGCTCGCCGCCCTGCGCATCGCCGGCGGCCTGTTCGTGGCGGCCTTCGCCTGGACTCTGCTCAATGCGCCCGAGACGCGGGAGGCGCGCAAGCATGCCGAGGCCGAACCGGAGGCCGGCGAGAATCTCGCCGAGATCGCCTTCTTCCCCCTGACCCTGCCCTTCACCACCGGGCCCGGCACCATCGCCGTCGCCATCGCGCTCGGCGCCAATCGCCCCTCCGAACCGGGCAACCTCGTCGGCTTCTTCCTCGGCGCCTCGCTGGCGGCCGTGGCCATCGCCGGCATGATCCGCCTCGCCTACGGCTCCGCCGACCGGGTGGTGACATTGATCGGGCCGGTGCGGGCGCGGGTGCTCGGCCGCCTCTCGGCCTTCCTGCTTCTGTGCGTCGGCACGCAGATCACCGTGAACGGCGTTTCGGACGTGCTCGGCCCGCTGATCGCCGCGCAGCGGGTATGATACGCTATCCGGTTGATGACTTCGGCCTGTCCTGCGTCCTTGCGAGACGAAGCCGTGGCAAACCAGGGCGCGACCTTTCCGGACCTGTCGCGCCCTGGATCGCTTCGCGGCCGCTCGCGATGACGGAGAGTGGCCAAACCCGAAGCGATCAAGCGGAAACCGTACAGCAAGCCCGCACGGCGCTTGAGCGAATCCGACATCCCGAAGGGATCGATCGGATGTCGTACGAGGGGCCACAGCCACGGCGCGTTGGGCTACAAGCATCATCGGATATCGGAGTGGGATCGTCGACCATCATGAAGCTCGTCGTTGTCGGCGCCGAGGGGCGCATGGGGCGGATGCTGATCCGCGCGGTCGCGGAGGCCGAGGGCTGCACCCTGCACGGTGCCGTCGAGCGCGCCGGCTCGCCCGTCCTGGGCAAGGACGCCGGGCTCCTGGCCGGGATCGGCGAACGCGGCGTGCCGGTCTCGGACGACCCGCTGCCGCTGTTCGTGGCCGCCGACGGCGTGCTCGACTTCACCGCGCCCGCCGCGACGCTCGCCTTCGCCGAACTCGCGGCCCAGGCCCGCATCGTCCACGTGGTCGGCACCACGGGTTTTTCCGATGACGACCTGAAGCGGCTGGAAGCGGCGAGCTACCACGCCCGCATCGTGCGCTCGGGCAACATGTCGCTCGGCGTGAACCTGCTCGCCGGCCTCGTGCGCAAGGTCGCCGCGACGCTGGGCGAAGACTTCGACATCGAGGTGCTGGAGATGCACCACCGCATGAAGGTCGACGCGCCCTCGGGCACCGCGCTGCTGCTCGGCGAGGCGGCGGCGGAAGGCCGGCGCGTGGCGCTCTCCGAGACCCGCGTCTCGACCCGCGACGGCCATACCGGCGCGCGACGGCCCGGCGACATCGGCTTCGCGACCCTGCGCGGCGGCTCGGTGGTCGGCGACCACAGCGTGATCTTCGCCGGGCCGTCCGAGCGCATCACCCTCGCGCACCATGCCGAGGATCGGGCGATCTTCGCCCGCGGCGCCCTGCGGGCGGCGCAATGGGCCTTCGACAAGCCGCCGGGGCTCTACGGCATGGACGACGTGCTCGGCCTCCGGGATTAGGCCTTCGTCCGAATGACGAATCCGGCCGAACGTCAGGCTCGGGCTTGGGGGGCGCCGCCGCCTCTGGTAGAGGCCCGCCCCATGATGGCGAGGCTTCCGTGCCGCGGCGGCCTCGCCTTGCCCTTCTCCGGAGAGACCCGTCCCATGGAGCGCCTGCTCGTCCTCGCTCGGCACGGCCAGAGCGAGTGGAACCTGAAGAAGCTGTTCACCGGCTGGCGCGACCCGGAACTGACCGACCTCGGCGTCGAGGAGGCGCGGCAGGCCGGGCGCTGGCTCGAGGGCCAGGGCACGCGCTTCGACGTCGCCTTCACCTCGAACCTGCGCCGGGCCCAGAACACCTGCACGCTGATCCTCGAGGCGATGGGCCAGAGCGGGCTCGAGACCATCCGCAACGAGGCGCTGAACGAGCGCGATTACGGCGACCTCTCCGGCCTCAACAAGGACGATGCCCGCGAGCGCTGGGGCGACGCCCAGGTCCACGAGTGGCGCCGTTCCTACGACGTCCCCCCGCCCGGCGGCGAAAGCCTGAAGGACACCGCGGCGCGGGTGCTGCCCTACTACATCCAGACGATCCTGCCGCGGGTGATGGCGGGCGAGCGGGTGCTGGTGGCCGCCCACGGCAATTCCCTGCGCGCCCTGGTGATGGTGCTCGACGGCATGACCACCAAGACCATCGCCAGCCTGGAGATCGCCACCGGCATCCCGCTGGTCTACCGGCTCAAGGCCGACACCACGGTCGAGTCGAAGACGATCCTGGACAAGGACATCGACCAGGAGAACTGAGGCCCGGGCCTCAGCCCGCCCCCAAAACCTCCTCCACGGCCCGCGCCACGCGCGCCGTGGAGCCCGATTCGTCGAGGGGGTTGCGGCGCAGGCGGTGGCGCAGCGCGCTCGGGGCGACCTGCCGCAGATGCACCGTCGAGACCGTCTCGGCCCCGTCGAGGGCGGCGAGCGCCCGGGCGGTGCGCATCAGCGTGAGTTCGCCGCGCAGGCCGTCGGTGCCGAGCGCGAGGCAGAGCCGGGCGGCATTCTCCAGCACCGCGTCGGGTACGCCCACGCCGTCCAGACGCTCGCGGGCGGCGAGAATCGTCTTCTGGAGCGCCTTTTCCGCCTTCGCCCGAGCGGCGCAGAACCCCTCGCCGTCGCGCTCGTAGGCATCGCGCCGCCGCACCACCTCGATCCGGGTGGCGATGTCGGTCGGCGTCGCCACCTCGCAGGCGAGGCCGAAGCGATCGAGGAGCTGCGGGCGCAGTTCCCCCTCCTCCGGATTGCCGCTGCCGACGAGGACGAAACGGGCGGGGTGGCGCAGCGACAGACCCTCGCGCTCCACCGTGTTGACGCCGGAGGCCGCCACGTCGAGCAGGAGGTCGACGAGATGGTCCTCCAGCAGGTTCGCCTCGTCGATGTAGAGGAAGCCGCGGTTGGCCCGCGCCAGAAGCCCGGGCTCGAACGCCTTCTCGCCCCGGGTCAGCGCCCGCTCCAGATCGAGGGCGCCGACGACCCGGTCTTCGGTGGCGCCGAGCGGCAGGTCCACCACCGGCACCGGGATCATGTGGCTCCTGCCCCGTCCCTGCGCACAGTGCGGGCAGTCGGCGGCCGGGCTGTCGGGCGAGCAGGAATAGGGGCAGCCGGCCACCGCGCGGATCCTCGGCAGCAGCGCGGCGAGCGCCCGCACCGCGGTCGACTTGCCGGTGCCCCGGTCGCCGAACACGAGGACGCCGCCGACGGACGGGTCGACCGCCGCGATCAGCAGCGCCCGTTTCATCTCCTCCTGGGCGACGATGGCGGTGAACGGAAAGGGAGGCAAGGCGATCAGCTATCCGTGGCCGGGGGCCCGGTCGAGTCTCACGGGCACGCGGCAACGATCATGCACGATTTGCGGGCCGCGAACAGCCGCGCTCGCCCTCACGGCCCGCGGCAGCGGGTGCGCAGGAGACCCGAGAATTCCTTCTCCGAGGTCTGGACCTGCCCCAGGCGCTCGGTGCGTTCGGGACCGGACAGGCAGCGCCCGTAGACGCCGGCGATCCGGCGCATGGTCTCGACATGGCGGCGCCAGACGCGGCAGCGGCTGGCATCGTCCTCGCCGCCGCTCTCCAACTGCTCGATCGCCTGACGCTGCATCGAACCGGCCACGAGGACATCGCGGGCGCAGGCCGCCTCGCTCTCCGCCCGCAGACTGCCGGGCGCGAGCAGGGCCGCCGCGACGAGGGCGGCGCGATGGACAGGGACGCGCACGGTCAGGCCGCCTGCGTCGCCGGGCCGTTGGCCAGCAGGGCGTAGAGGGCGGTGGCGTCGCGGGCGCTGCGGATGCGCTCCAGCATCCCGGGCTCGCGCAGGAGCCGCGCGACCTGAGCCAGCGCCTTCAGGTGATCGGCCCCCGCGCCCTCGGGGGCGAGCAGCAGGAAGGCGACATCCACGGGCTGTCCGTCGAGGGCGTCGAAATCCACCGGCTTCTCCAGCCGGGCGACGAGGCCGAACAAGCGGTCGAGCTGGCCGAGCTTGCCGTGAGGGATCGCCACGCCGTCGCCGATGCCGGTGGAGCCGAGCCGTTCGCGCTGAAGCAGCGTCTCGAAGACGTCGCGTTCGGACAGGCCGGCCAGGCGGCGGGCGGCGTGGGCGGCCAGCTCCTGGAGCACGTGCTTCTTGTCCCGCACGCGCAGGGACGAGACCACGGAATCCGGATTCAGGAATTCGAGCATCGGCATGAAAACTAAACGCCTCGTCGGCGGGATCCATCCGATGGTCCCGCCCCCATGCGCGGCCTCCGGGGCTCCGAAGCCCCGGCTCACACCCCGCCCGCAAAACCCGGATCGAGCCGTGCCTCAGCGGCCGTCGCCGGGAGGATCGACCCACCCGATCGCGCCGTCGCTGCGCCGATATACGACGTTGATGCGCCCGGTGCCAGCGTGAACGAAGACGACGACGGGGGCGCCCGTCATGTCGAGGGCGCTCACCGCCTCGCTGACCGACTGGCGCTTGAGGGTCCGGGTGCTCTCGGCCACGACCGGCGGGTGGTCCCCGGTCTCCGCCTCGACCGGCTCGTCCTCGACCTCCTCGTCGGGCGCGGCGAAGACGGCGTAGGCCGCCTGGATGTCGGCGCCGTTGTGACTCGGCGCGGCGTGGTCCTTCAGCTTGTGCTTGTAGCGGCGCAGGCGCTTTTCGAGCTTGTCGGCCGTCTGCTCGAAGCTCGCGTGCACATCGTGCGCCGCGCCCGAGGCCTCCAGCGTCAACCCGGTGACGAGGTGCAGCACGCAATCGGTGCGGTAGGCGGCGCCGTCCCGCCGAAGCGTGACGTGGCCGGTGCAGGTGTCGCTCATATGGGAGTCGAGGTATTTCGAGAGCGTCGCCGCCATGCGGTCTTCGACCCGGCCCCGCAGGGCCGTACCGAGATCGAGGCCGTGCCCCGTCACCCGCAAACCTGCCATCGACGTCTCCGCTTTTCCTCCCGAGGGCTTCGAGAGTTAGAAAGGGGTGGAGGCCAAGTCAACGCGAAGGGGAGCCGGCGCAAGACGATCGGAGCCGATCGCGCGACGCGCGCTCGCGCCGCGTCATAGTGAGGCGTAGTGCGCAGCCTTGGACCGCGGCGTTTCGAACCGCGATGGAAAGAATCCGGTCAGCGGCCGGCGGTGGCCGTCTTCGCCCGGCGGCGCTCGATCGACGAGGGGATGCGCAGCGACTCCCGGTACTTCGCGACCGTGCGGCGGGCGATGTCGACGCCCTCGTCGCGCAGGCGCTGCACCAGCGCGTCGTCGGAGAGCACGTCGGCGGCCTCCGCATCGACCAGTTGCTTGATGCGGTGGCGCACGGCCTCGGACGAATGGGACGCCGCACCCGCCGCACCGGGGATCGCCGCGGTGAAGAAGTACTTCATCTCCAGGGTGCCGCGGCTGGTGCCGATCGACTTGTTGGAGGTGACGCGCGAGACGGTGGATTCGTGCATGCCGATCGCCTCGGCGACCGTCTTCAGGTTCAGGGGCCGCAGATGGGCGACGCCGTGCAGGAAGAAGGCGTCCTGCTGGCGCACGATCTCGGTGGCGACCTTGAGGATGGTGCGCGCCCGCTGCTCCAGGCTGCGGGTCAGCCAGTTGGCGGTCTGAAGGCATTCGGACAGGAACGCCTTGTCGCCATCGGCCACCGCGCCCTTCGAGACGCGGGCGTAGTAGCTCTGGTTCACCAGAACCCGCGGCAGCGCCTCGGAATTCAGCTCGACCAGCCAGGAGCCGTCGGGGGCGGCGCGGACGAACACGTCCGGGATCAGCACCTCGACGGCGTGGGCGCCGAAGGCGCGGCCGGGCTTCGGGTCGAGCCGGCGGATCTCGGCCAGCATCGCGATCAGATCCTCGTCGTCGACGCCGCACAGCCGCCGCAGCGCCGGAAAGTCGCGCTTGGCCACGAGGTCGAGGCGCGAGACCAGCGCCTGCATGGCCGGATCGAACCGGTCCTGTTCGCGCAACTGGATCGCGAGGCATTCGGCGAGGTCGCGGGCGGCCACGCCCGGCGGGTCGAAGGTCTGGACCAGTTTCAGGAGGCGGGCGACATCGTCGAGCGAAGCGCCGAGCCGCTCGGCCACGCCGTCGATCGCCTCGCGCAGGTAGCCGGCATCGTCCACCGCATCGATCAGGAAGCTGCCGATCAGCCGGTCGAACGGGCTCCGCGTGGCGAGGTCGAGCTGCGCGGCGAGATGTTCGCGCAAGGATGTCTCGGCGGTGAGCGTCGCCTCGAAATCGGGAAGCTCACCGTCGAAGCTGCCGCCGGTATTGCCGTAGGGCGCGGCCGTCAGCGAGAGCATGTCGCCGCTGCCCGCATCGCGCGGGGCCGGGTTCTCGTCGGCGAAGACGTTGTCGAGGCGGGTGTCGAGCGCGCCCTCGATCTCGCTGCGGCTCGGGGCCAGGTCGGAGGCGAGCCACGCCTCGGGCTCCGGTCCCTCGCCGCCGTCGTAGCCCTCGCCGTCGCCGGAAGCCTCCGGCGCCTCGCGCTCGGCCGCCCCTTCCCCGTCGATGCGTTCGAGAAGCGGATTGCGCTCCAGCTCGGCATCGACATAGGCTGCGAGATCGAGTTGGGAGAGTTGAAGCAGCTTGATCGCCTGCAGCAGTTGCGGCGTCATCACCAGGGCTTGGCCCTGGCGCATTTCGAGCCGTTGCAGCAGACTCATCTCGACGCCCAACCCTCAGAATTCGTTGGCAAATCGCGGCCCGCACGCGAGCCGCGCCGCGATCGGCACGTTCCTTGCTTCTCCTTCGTTCAGGTCTAGCCTCATCGGAACCGCGCGTCAAAGTCTGTTTGGCGTCAGCCGCCCGAAATCCGTGCAGATCGGCAGCATTGCCACAGCCCGTCGTCGCGATCTGGATTGCTTCGGCTGAAGCCTCGCAATGACACGGAGAGCAGGCCCACACCGTCATTGCGAGCCGTCAGGCGAAGCAATCCGGCAGCACAACGGTTCTGGAAGAAGCATTCGGGCGGTCCGGCAGTATCGGACCTTTGCGCGCTCATGCAGGACGAAGCTCCACGTGCGCCGCGCGAAACCGTTTCGATGGATTGCACGATCAGGACCGAGAAAAGCTTGGGTCCGGCCAAGAAGGCCAGCCTAAAGCCGAAAATCCTCGCCGAGATAGAGCCGGCGCGCATCCTCGTTCGCCACGATCTGCTCGGGCGTGCCCTCGGTGAGGATGCGGCCGGAATGGGCGATGTAGGCGCGGTCGATCAGGCCCAGCGTCTCGCGCACGTTGTGGTCGGTGATGAGCACGCCGATGCCACGCTGCTTGAGGTGCTTCACGAGATCCTGGATATCGCCGACCGCGATCGGATCGATGCCGGCGAACGGCTCGTCGAGCAGCATGAAGGTCGGCGAGGAGGCGAGTGCCCGGGCGATCTCGCAGCGGCGGCGCTCTCCGCCCGAGAGCGCGATGGAGGGCGACTTGCGCAGGCGGGCGATGTCGAACTCTTCGAGCAGCGAATCGAGCTTGCGCTCGCGCGCCCTGCGGTCGGGCTCGGCCACCTCCAGCACGGCGCGGATGTTGTCCTCGACCGACAGCCCGCGGAAGATCGAGGCCTCCTGCGGCAGGTAGCCGATGCCGAGCCGGGCGCGCTGGTACATCGGCAGGTGGGTGATCTCCATGCCGTCGAGGCTGATGAAGCCGCGGTCGGCCGGCACGAGGCCGGTGATCATGTAGAAGACCGTCGTCTTGCCGGCGCCGTTGGGACCGAGCAGCCCCACCGCCTCGCCGTTATGGACGGTGAGGCCCGCCTCGTGGACGACGGTGCGCGCGCCGTAGCTCTTGCGCAGGCCCCGCACGTGCAGGACGCCCGGGCCGCCGCCCTCGGCAAGCGCACCGTCCGGCGCAGGCTGCGCCGCGCCGCCGCGTCCGAACAGGCGCCCGAACCACGAACGCCTGCCCGGGCTCTTGCCCGTGCCCTTGCGGCCGGCCGGCCTCGGCTCGGCGACCGCCCGCAGCGGCACGCCCGCAGGCATTCCGGCGCCCGCCACGATCAGTTCGCCTGCGCCCGCGTCTTGACGGCAGGTTTCTCGGCCGCCTTTCCGCCGGGCCTGGCCGCCATGGCCGGAGCCGCACAGCCCTTCGGCCCGCCGCCCTTCGCGGCGCCGCTCCTGTCGGCGCCCTCGCCGGGAACGAACATCGCCGAGACGCGCCCGCCCGCCACCGGGTCCATGTTCGCCCGGCCCGTGGCCATGTCGTAGACGAGGCGCGAGCCGCGGGTGACGTTCTGGCACTGGCTGAGCACGACGTTGCCGGTCAGCACGATGCGCTTGGCGACCTGATCGAACACCGCGTTGTCGCCGGTGGCGACCTGATCCTTCTGCGCCACGGTGACGGGACCGGCACACTCGACCTTGCGGATGCCGTTGCCGTCGCCGCCCAGCGCACCGGCCGCCTTGGCCTTGACGTCCTCGGATGCCGCGGGCTCCGCCTTCGCGGCATCCTTGTCCTTGTCGCGCTTGTAGTGGACCGTCATCGCCGAGCAGCGGATGGTGCTCTCGCCCTGTACCGCCACGACGTTGCCGGCGAAGATCGCCTTGTTCTCCTTGTCGAACACGTCGAGGCGATCGGCATCGATCTTGATCGGCCCCTTGCCGCCGCCGACGGTGCCGAGCGGCGCGGACGCCTTGTCCTTGCCCGCATCCTTGCCGGGCTGCTGCGCCTGCGTGCCGGCGAACGGCATCGCCAGCAACAGGAGGCCGACGGCGAAGGCCGGGCCGAGACGCGCACTCATCGCACCCGCTCCGCGGGCTCCGCCGAGGAGGTGCGGATGCGCTCGCGCTCCGGTCCCGCCTCGGCCGTGGCGACCCTGGCCTCCTCCGGCTTCGCGGCCTTGTCCTCGCCGTGGAACACGGCGTGCACGCGGCCGACGAAGGAGATGACCCGCCCGTTCTCGACCACGTCGAGGCTGTCGGCGACGATCGAGCCTGACGGCACGGTCACGGTCACGGCCTTGGACGAGCGCAGGCTGCCGGCCTTGAAATCCACGGTGGCGACCGAGAGGCGAACCTCCTCGCCCTTGTCGGTCCGGAGACGGATGTCGTTCTCGAGATTGAGCGATTCGCGGGTGGAGTCGAACACGCCGCCCTGCGCCTCCAGATAGGCGCGGCCGCCCTTGTCGTCGGTGGCGACGTGGCCCTTCATGGCCTGAAGCTCGATGATGCTGGGCCTGCGCACGTCCTGCTGCGCGGCATCGGCGATCACCTCGTAGCCGCGCTCGCCCTTGCGGAAGCCGGACAGGCGCGGATTCTCCATGGTGACCTTGGTGCCCGACACGCTGATCGGGCCGATGGACACGTCGGGGATGCGGCCCGAGAGCGGCCCCCAGAGCACGACCGCGGCCAATCCCAGCACGGCGAGGCCGGCGGCGAGCGGGATCACCCGGCGCAGCGTCCGCACCTGCGCCGAATGCCGGCGCGCCCGACCGTGCGCCCGCCTGCGGCGCGCGTTCTCGTTCGCGGCGAGCGCGAGGAGATCCGTCTCCGTCTGGATGGTGTCGGCCGCCTGCATCGCGTTCCTGAGGGTCGGCGCGCCCGCACGCGCGCCCTGCCGGCCGGATGCCCCGGTGCGGTGGCGAAGTTATGGCCTCGTCCGGGAGAAATGATCAACGTCGCCCGCGTGCGCCCCCGCACCGAAAGCGGTGCGGCGCACGCCGCCTCGGCAGTCTTCCGCGCAGGCGTTGCGCTCCGGCATCGCTGCGGGCGCCGCCCGAAGCGCTTCCCGTCAGGTATGAGCGAAGATGTCGACCTCCGGCCAGCCGGCGAGATCGAGCCTGGCCCGGGTTGGCAGGAAGTCGAAGCAGGCTCGCGCCATCTCCGTGCGGCCCTCGCGGGCGAGCATCGCATCGAGTCGCTCGCGGGCGGCGTGGAGGTGGAGCACGTCGGATGCCGCGTAGTCGATCTGCGCCTGGCTCAAGCTGTCGGCACCCCAATCCGAGGATTGCTGCTGCTTGGAGAGATCGACGCCGACGAGTTCGCGCACCACGTCCTTGAGGCCGTGGCGGTCGGTGTAGGTGCGGGCGAGCTTGGAGGCGACCTTGGTGCAGTAGACCGGCGCCGGCATCACGCCGAAGGCGTTGAACAGCACCGCGAGGTCGAACCGGGCGAAGTGGAAGATCTTGACGACGCTCGTATCGGCCAGGACCGCCTTGAGACGCTCCGGCGCCGGGGCGCCGGGCCGGATCTGCACCACGTCGGCGCTGCCGTCGCCGCGCGAGATCTGCACCACGCAGAGCCGGTCGCGGTGCGGGTTGAGCCCCAGCGTCTCGGTGTCGATGGCGATCGCCGCGCCGGGCTCGAAACCGGGCGGCAGGTCGCCGTGATGGAGGCGGATCCGGGTATGGGCGGCGGACATCGTTTCGCGACAGACTTCGAAAGGCGGGTCCGGCGGCGCGTAGCACCGCCGGACCCGGGCGGAAAGCCCGTCATCCGCCTCGGCTCACGGATGCGCGCCTATTTCTGCTTGGCGATGATCCTGTCCTTGATGCCGGCATAGACCGCCTCCGGCAGGATCTTCTTGCGGACGAGATCATCCTTGCCGCGATAGGGACGCCCTTTGACGATGGCGGCCGAGCGCGCCGCGCCGATGCCCTTGAGCTGGCTCAGTTCCTCGGCGCTGGCCGAGTTGATGTCGATCGGCGCCGCCGTCGCGTCCGCCTTCTCGCCGGCCGCCTTCCCGGTCTGGGCGGCGGGCGGCGTCGCGGGCGCGGAAGCGGGCGGCTTCGCGGGTGCGGGCGATGTGGCGGGGCTCGGCGCCTGCGCCAGCGCAGGCGCCGCGGCGAGGCCGATCAGAACGGTGAGGGTGCGCAGAAGAGAAGAACGCATGTCGATCTCCCGTACATATCGGGCGGCGGGGCGCCGCGCCGGCTTCATCCACGTAGAGCCGTTCGGTTGAACCGTATTTGAACGCCATGGATTCCCCAATCGGACCGTCGGCGCCGGAACGTTTGCGATGGAAGCATCCTCCCCCTTGCGGAACCTGCCTGCTCGCAACTCGTTCGTGCACCGCCGCGGCACCGGTGGGCGCCGTTCGGCACGCGGCGGATGCCGTGGAACAATCGAGAGGACACCGGCGATGGTCGACAGCAGCAGGATCACGGGCGCCGCCCGGGAGGTCGGCGGCAAGGTGCAGAGCGCCTTCGGCGACGTGACCGGCTCGCGCGACGATCGCGCGGAGGGCCGTCTGCGCGAGGCGGCCGGACGGGCGGAGAACGTCTACGGCCAAGCCAGGGACGCCGCGCGGCACGTGGCGGACGAGGCCTACGACGCGGCCGGGGACGTGTACGACCGCGGTCGCCGCACCCTGCGGGAAGGCCACGAGCGCTCCGTCGCGTGGCCGCACACCTCCCTCCTCATTGCCGGCCTGATCGGCTTCGGCCTCGGCCTGCTGGTGCGCGGCCGCGACTGAGGCTCGAACTTCTCGCTCGGCGCCGGGGCATGGTTCGTCGGCTCCGGCATCGTGGCCTCCCTCGTCGGCGGCCTGATCGCCGCGCCGAAGCCGGCGACCCTGATCGTCCGATCGATCGCTTCGGGTTCGGCCCCCCTCCGTCCTCGCGAGCGGCCGCGAAGCGATCCAGGGCGCGACAGGTCCGGAAAGGGCGCGCCCTGGATCGCCACGGCTTCGCCTCGCAAGAACGCAGGAGAGGCCGAACTCATCGACCGGATGTCGGATCAGGCGTCGGCGAAGCGGGTCCGGTTGCGGCCGCCTTCCTTGGCCTCGTAAAGCGCCGCGTCGGCGCGACGGTAAAGCTCCTCGGCCGCCTCGCTGCCGCGGCTCACGGCGAGGCCGATGCTGATGGTGACCGTTCCGGGCCCGATTCCGGCCGCGGACACGGCAAGACCTGCGACCGCGCCGTGCATGGCTTTCGCGACGCGCTGTGCGCCGTCCCGGTCGGTCGCGGGCAGCAGGACGGCGAACTCCTCCCCGCCGATGCGGGTCGCGAGATCGCCGGGCCGGCGCAGGCTCGCCGTCAGGCTGTCGGCGAGCCCCCTGAGCACCACGTCGCCGACGGCGTGGCCGTGGCGGTCGTTGATGCGCTTGAAATGATCGGCATCGATCACGAGAAGCGCGAGCGGCCGGCCGCTGCGCCGGGCCGCCTTCCATTCGCGCTCGAAGACCTCCTCGAACCGCCTGCGGTTCGGTAGAGCCGTCAGTGCGTCGGTGTGCGAGAGGCGAGCCAGTTCCGCCTGCATCGCCGTGCTGCGGCGCAGCTCCCGCCCGAGCAGCAGCGAGAGCAGGATGGCCAGGCCGCACAGCACCAGCACCGCGAGGCCGATGACCACGGCCTTGCTGCGCCAGTCGGCCTCGATCTCCCGCGTTCCGAGGGCGACGTTGAGGACGAGCGGCAGGTCTCCGACCTGCGTGAAGGCGTAGTAGCGCTCGACCCCGTCGCGGACCGAGACCCCGATGAAACTGCCGCTGCGCTCGGCGACGAAGCGGCGGAAGGTCGGCGCCCCGGCGATGTTGGCTCCGAGATCGGCCTCCACGTAGGGGTAGCGCATCAGGCGGGTGCCGTCGCGCAGGTAGAGGTTGATCCCCCCTTCCCGCCCGAGGCCGATCCAGCCGAACAGGGTGCTGAAGTAGGACAGCTTGAGGCTCGCCAGCACCACGCCGCCGAACGTGCCGTCCGGCTTGTCGATGCGGCGGCTCAGCACGATCACCGGCTCGCCCATCAGGTGCGAGACCAGCGGCGGGCTGATGACGAGGCCGAGATCGGCCCGCGCCTTGTGGGCCTGGAAGTAGCCCCGGTCGGCATTGCTGACGCGGCGCGCCGGCACGGCGTTCGCGTCGATCACGCTGTCGCCGTTCTCGTCGAGGACGAGCATCACCCCCATGTCCCGCGCGGTCACGGCACGATCGAACAGGACGAGCTGGCGCAGGGCCGGACTGATCTCCGTCACGCCGGGCGCCTTGAGATTGTCGACCACGGCTTGCAGCGACAGGTCGATGATCTCGACGTTGCGGGCGATGTCTCGTTGGATCACCTGAAGCAGGTTCTTCGAGGTCTGCTCCGCCTTGTCCCAGGCATCCTGGCGCAAGTCGAGCAGCATCGACCCCGACAGCAGCAGCATGCCGACGGGCGCGAGGACGCCGAGGAAGGTCCGGCCCCGGGCGGATCGGAGGTGCCGCACGAGGGCCAGGATCGGCGCTCGGATCGCCGAACGCCCCTCGTTCGCCCCGGCGGGCTCGCTGTTCGTGTCAGGCATGGCAACATCGGCAGGGATGGCTCGCTCCCATCGCGCGCGATCCGCTAAGCCTTCCTTTGAGTCGCGAGGGATTTCCGTTCCGCGATCCCCGCATGGCTAAGGCCGCGTTACCGCACGCATACGTGATGCCGAGATCGGGATTAACGGCGACCGGCCGGGGAACGAAGACGCGAAAAGGGACTTGGCGGCGAGATCGAAGCGCCCTCCGGCAACTTGGAGACGGCGGCGTCGATCTCCCGACATCTCAGTTCGCGAGAACCGCCGATGCGTGTCGAGCGCCCGTCCACCGCCCCCGCGTCGCGGCAGCCCTCGCTCCGCGCCCTGCGCGGCCTCGACCTGCTCAACCTCACCCTCGCCGACGTCCGCGACGGCCTCGGTCCCTATCTCGCCATCTACCTGCTCGCCGTGCGCGGCCCCGAGCAGGGCTGGAACGAAGCGACGATCGGCCTCGTGATGACGATCGCCGGCATTGCCGGCCTGCTGGCGCAGACGCCCGCGGGTGCCCTGATCGACCGCACCAAAGCCAAGCGCGGCGTCGTCATCGCCGCGGCGGTCCTCGTGACGCTGAGCTGCCTCGTCCTGCCCTGGATCTCGAACTTCACTCTCGTCGCCGGCACGCAGGCGGTCGCCAGCATGGCCGGCTCGGTCTTCGCCCCGGCCCTGACCGGCATCACGCTGGGCATCGTCGGCCCGAAACTGTTCTCGAAGCGCATCGGCCGCAACGAGGGCTTCAACCATGCCGGCAACGCCGTCTCGGCGATGCTCGCGGGCGGGCTCGCCTACCTGTTCGGCCCGATCGTCGTGTTCTGGCTGATGGGGATCCTCGCCGCCTGCTCGATCGGTGCGATGCTGCTGGTCCCGGCCGCGGAGATCGACGACGACCTCGCCCGCGGCCTCGACTGCGCGGAGGAGCGGAATTGCGAGCAGCCCTCGGGCCTGAGCCTGCTCCTGCGCAACCGCCACCTCATGCTGTTCGCGCTGCTCTGCGCCGCCTTCCACCTCGCCAACGCGGCGATGCTGCCCTCGGTCGGCCAGTTGCTCACCAAGGTCGTGGGCAAGGACAACGCGACCTCGCTGATCGCGGTCTGCATCGTGGCGGCGCAATGCGTGATGGTGCCGATGGCGGTGCTGGTGGGCGCCAAGGCCGACGGCTTCGGGCGCAAGCCGATCTTCCTCGCCGCCTTCGGCGTGCTGGCCCTGCGCGGCGTGCTCTACACCGTCTCCGACAACCCCTTCTACCTCGTGGCGGTCCAGTGTCTCGACGGCGTCGGCGCCGGCATCTACGGCGCGCTGTTCCCCATCGTCGTGGCCGACCTCACCCGCGGCACCGGCCGGTTCAAAGTGGCGCAGGGCGCGGCGGCGACCGCGCAGGGACTCGGCGCGGCGCTCAGCGCGACGCTGGCCGGCGTGGTCATCGTCGGCGCGGGCTACGCGGCGGCCTTCCTCGTGCTCGCGGCCATCGCGGGTGCGGGCTTCGCCCTGTACCTGCTGTTCATGCCCGAGACGCTCGGCTACGAGCCCCGCCCGACGGACGCGCCGCCGAAGACGCCCACGGCACCACTGGCGGTGCCGGCCGAGTAGGCCGCCCGCGATCCGGCCGGCGCAGGACGTTGACGTTCGGGCTCGTCGTCACGGCGAGCCCCACCGGGCCGAGAGTCGAGAGGATCGCCGTGTCGAGCGCGTAATCGGTCAGGGCCGTCATCGACGGGCCGGAGACCGGGGCGCAGGTGGCGGTCGAAGCCATCCGCGCGCAGAGCGGTCCGACCGCCCGCGTTCGTGGAAGGCGCGGTCTCCTCCAGGCGCGTCGTGGTCAGGCTGATGGCCCGCCTTGCAGCACGCCCGCGCTTGGCGGACAAGGGCCGCATGATCCCGACGCTCGACAGCGTGCCCTCGGGGCTCGCCACCCGGCACGACCGCTATCCCGATGCGCAGATTCGCGCGATCCTGAAGGACACCCGCACGATCGCGCTCGTCGGCGCCTCGGCCAACCCGGCCCGGCCGAGCTACATCGTGTTCAAGTATCTCGCCGAACGCGGCTACGCGGTGAGCCCGGTCAATCCGGGGCTCGCCGGACGGAGCCTGCTCGGCCGCCCGGTCATCGCCCGGCTGTCCGACCTCGGCGAGCCGGTCGACATGGTCGAGATCTTCCGCAATTCCACGGCGGCGGGGCCGCTGGTCGACGAGGCGCTGGCGCTGCCGGTGCCGCCGAAGGTGATCTGGATGCAGCTCGGCGTGCGCGACGACGCGGCCGCCGCGCGGGCCGAGGCGGCGGGCGTCACGGTGATCATGAACCGCTGCCCGAAGATCGAGTACGGGCGGATCTCCGGCGAGATCGGCTGGACGGGCGTGAATTCCCGCATCCTCAGCGCGAGGAAGCCGCAGATGGCCAAGGGCGGGTTGCAGAAGCGGACGATCGAGGGACCGTGACGACAAGACGCCCCCGGCTCACGAGCCGAGGGCGCTTCGAAGCGAGGCCTGCAGGCGTGCGGCTTACGCCAGCGTCAGCCCGACATCCACGTTGCCGCGGGTGGCGTTGGAGTACGGGCAGATCTTGTGGGCCTCCTCGACGAGGCGCTCGGCCTCGGCGCGGTCGAGGCCCGGCAGGCTGACCTTGAGGTCGGCGGTGATGCCGAAGCCGCCCTCGGAGCGCGGACCGATGCCCACCGTCGCGGCGACGGTGGTGTCGGCGGGCACCTTCACCTTGAGCTGGCCGCCGGCGACCTTCAGGGCGCCGATGAAGCAGGCGGAATACCCCGCGGCGAAGAGCTGCTCGGGGTTGGCGCCGGGGCCGCCCGCGCCGCCGAGTTCCTTCGGGGTCGAGAGCTGAACCTGGAAGCTGCCGTCCTCGGTGCGGGCGGTGCCGTCGCGGCCGCCGGTGGCGCTGGCGGTGGTGCGGTACTTGACGTCGACGGTCATGGGTTACGTCCTCGTGGTCGGTGTCGGGAGGGCCGATCCGTTCGGCTCGGCGGCGGGATAGCGGGTAACTAGATTGCGCGCAATTAAAATATGTCTTCCGCTCCTCGCGCAGCGCATGGCAGGCCGCCGGAAATCGACCGAGCTGCCAGAACCTTAACCATCCCGCCCGGTCTCCGGCATGGCGGCGACGGCGGCGAGGCTGATCCCGGCGGCGAGTCCGAGATAGAGCCCGACCGCGCCGATCCCTTCCCATCCGACGAGCCATTGCGCGGCGAGCGGCGCGCCGGAGGCGCCGACGATGCCGGCGAGGTTGTAGGTCACCGAGGCGCCGGTGTAGCGCACCCGGGTCGGGAACAGTTCGGGCAGCAGCGCGCCCATCGGCCCGAAGATCCAGCCCATGGCGAACAGCGCGAGGCAGAGGAAGCCGAGCACAAGCGCGGGCTCGCCGCTGCCGAGCATCGGCCCCAAGGCGGCGCCGAGTGCGGCCGTGACGGCAAGGCCCGAGAGCATCACCGGCTTGCGTCCGAAACGGTCGGCGGCCAGTCCGGACAGCGGAATCGCGAGCACCATGAACAGGATCGCCACGCACTCGAACAGCAGGAAGGTTTTTCGCGCGTAGCCCAGCGTGCCGGTGCCGTAGCTGAGGGCGAACACCGTCGAGAGGTAGAACACCGCGTAGGCCGCCACCATCGCCAGGGTGCCGAGCAGCGTCGCCCTGAGATGCGCGGAGAAGATCGTGGCGAGCGGCACCCGCTCCGGCGGTGCCTGTTCGAGGGCGGCGCGGAAGGCCGGGGTCTCGGTGAGCTTCAGGCGCACGTAGAGCCCGACGCCGACGAGGGCGGCGGAAGCGAGGAAGGGCAGCCGCCAGCCCCAGGCCTCGAAGTCGGCCGGGCTCAAGGTCACGCTGAGGCCGAGAAACAGGAGGTTGGCGGCGATGAAGCCGATCGGCGCGCCGAGCTGCGGGAAGATGCCGTAGAGGGCGCGACGCCCCGGCGGCGCGTTCTCGACGGCGAGCAGGGCCGCCCCGCCCCATTCCCCGCCGAAGCCGACGCCCTGGCCGAAGCGCAGGAGACAGAGCAGGGCCGGGGCCCACCAGCCGATGCTGGCATAGCCCGGCAGGCAGCCGATCAGGACGGTCGAGACGCCCATGATCATCAGCGAGGCGACCAGGGTCGCCTTGCGCCCGATCCGGTCGCCGAAATGCCCGAAGGCCGCCGCGCCGACCGGCCGGGCGAGGAAGGCGATGGCGAAGGTGGCGAACGCCTGGAGCGTCTGCACGCCGGCCGCACCGGCGGGGAAGAAGATCGGTCCGATCACCAGCGCGGCGGCGGTGGCGTAGATGTAGAAATCGTAGAACTCGATTGCAGTGCCGACGAAGCTGGCGGCCAGGATGCGTCGGGCGGAGGGAGGGCTCATGCCGCTCACGCCCGCCACTGCCAGAACACCGAGCCGGTGAATTCGAAGACCGGCTCGCCGCGCTGGTTCCGTGCTGTGTTGTGGTGGGTGGCGATGCCCCAGCCCGGCCGCGAGGCCGAGGCGCGCCTGTCGACCAGCCGGCTGGCGTAGCGGATGGTGTCGCCGGCATAGACCGGCCGCAGCCAGCGCATGTCCCTGAAGCCCGGCGAGGGACCGAGTTGCGGCACCGGCCCGGATCGGGCGGCGAGCGCGATGTCGCGCGCGAAGGTGGCGTGGAGCCGCTTCATCCAGACGGCGGCGGTCTGCCAGCCCGAGGCGCAGAGCGCGCCGAAATGCGTCGCCCGCGCGGCCTGCGCGTCGAGGTGGAAGACCTGCGGGTCGTAGGCCCGCGCGAAGGCGATGATCGCCTCCGCCTCGAAGCGATGGGCGCCGAGATCGCGGATCGCGCCGATCTCGGCCTCGGCGAGGTAGGGCAGCGGCACCGCATCCCGGGGCTCGGGCACGGGGTCGGTCTCCGTCGCCGGCACGACCGGGCGTGGCGCCGGCGCGGCCCCCGCCCTGGCGAGCAGAACCGCGAAGGCTTGCGTCATCACCGCCTCGCCGCGCCCGTTGGTCAGGGTCATGGCGAGACGCACCATGCCGCGATCCGGCTTCGAGGCGGAGGGGCGAACGTCCTCCACGCGGATCGCGGCGCTCAACGAATCGCCCGGCAGGACGGGTTTCAGCCAGCGCAGGGCGGCGATGCCCGGCGAGCCCATCGAGGTCGCCCGCGACAGCAGGCCCTCCGCGAGCAGGCGCATGCCGAAGGCGGCCGTCTGCCAGCCCGAGCCGATCAGGGTGCCGACGAAGGTGTCCTTCGCCGCCGCCTCGTCGAGATGGAAGGCCTGGGGATCGTATTCCCGGGCGAAGGCGACGAGCGCGTCGCGGGTGACGGTGACCGGTCCCGCCGTGAATTCCTGGCCGGGCGCGAGATCGTCGAAGGTGAGCAGTGCCATTTCGTGCCGCATCGCGGGTGAAGATCGACCCGTGGCTACAGCATCGGACGGCCAAGCGCGACCGGGATGGGCGCCGGCGGCAGGGCCATCGCTCGAAGCCGCGCGAGCGGCTTCGCGGCGCCAAGGGACACAACCAGGCGCCAAGGGACACAACCAAGAGCGCCGGCGCGGAGCGGGGTTTCAGGACATCGGTCCTGACAAGCATCGAGCGGAGCGAAAGCCCAAGGGGCCGAGATGTCCGCGGAAGCCGGCGCCGGCGATTGAGGCCTGCAAAAAACCAGGGCGATCGCTTAAAGCGGTTGCCCTGCGGTCGCGCGTTAAGCCTAGCCGCGATTGCGCAGTGCGCCCCGAGGCCGAGAACGACGCGGATCGGTTAGGTTTGCGAAAAGGGCGATCGGCGGCGACACCGCCGAGACGCGTCGTCGGCCCCCACCCGGACCCCCTCATGCTCGACCGGAAGGCACGGGAAATCCAGCTCGACGTCATCCGCGGCGTCGCGATCGTGCTCGCCATGGGCTGGCACCTCAACGGCGGCACCATGGCCTACGCCGCGAGCGCCGCGTGGCTGTATCCCGGCCGGATGATCGGCTGGGCCGGGGTCGATCTGTTCTTCGTGCTGAGCGGCTTCCTCGTCGGCGGCCTCGTCGTGCGCGAGGTGAGCGCGACGCGGGGCTTCGACTACCGGCGCTTCCTGATCCGGCGCGCCTTCCGGCTCTGGCCGGTGCTGTACGTCTATCTGGCGATCCAGGTGCTTCTGACCGACCGGCCGTGGACCGGCTTCGTGCCCCAGGTGCTGCTGCACGTGCAGAACTATTTCGAGACGCCGCTGCACCATCTCTGGTCGCTCGCCGTCGAGGAGCAGTTCTACCTGCTGATCGGGCTGTCCCTGCCGTTCCTGGCGCGCCTGCGCCTGAGCGCCCGGCATGTCCTGGCGGGGCTCGTCGGCCTCGTGCTCGCGACGTGGCTGCTGCGCCCGATCGTGGCGCTCGCCGGCCTCGATCCGGTCGCGATCCAGATCCAGACCCAGTACCGGCTCGACGGCCTCGCGCTGGGCGTCGCCCTCGCCCTGCTGTCCCAGCGCTTTCCGGCGCTCTACGCCCGGCTGGCCCGGCCGCGCCTCGCGAACTTCGCCGCGGCGCTGGCCGCCTTCGCCGCCCTGTTCTGGCTGAGCGACGATCCGTGGCGCTCCTGCCTCGGCTACACGCTCGCGGCCGTCGGCTCCGGCTTCGCCATCCTGGCCCTCCATGGCAGCCGTCACCGCTTTTTCGCCTCGCCCGCCGCCCGGGCCCTGGCGATCATAGGCCTCTATTCTTATCCGATGTATATCTGGCACAACGGCATCGGCAACCGGATCACGCCGCGGCTTGCCGAGATCGCCGGAATCACCAGCCCCGATCTCGTGGTGATCGCCAAGTACGCCCTCTCGATCCTGCTGGCGATCGCCATCGGTCTCGCCGTCGAGCAGCCGTTCATGCGGCTGCGGGACCGGTTGTTCTCCAGGCCGGGCCCGAAGCCGGTGGAGGCGAGCGGCCCGCCCTCCCCCGGCCTCGCGGATTCCGTGCCGGCCCGCCCAGCGCGCGACCTGCCCTGAAGCCTCGCGCCGGATCCGGCCTTCAATGCATCAGGGCATAGGCCTGGATGCCGGCCGGCGTCAGGATCACCACGAACAGCACCGGCAGAAAGAACAGGATCATCGGCACGGTCAGCTTCGGGGGCAGCGCGGCGGCCTTCTTCTCGGCCTCCGTCATGCGATGGTCCCGGCTCTCCTGCGCCAGCACCCGCAGCGCCTGGCCCAGCGGCGTGCCGTAGCGCTCGGCCTGCATCAGCGCCGTGGTGAGCGACTTGACGATCTCGAGTCCGGTGCGCTGCGCGAGGTTCTCGTAGGCCACCCGCCGCTCGGGCAGGAACGACAGTTCGGCGGTCAGCAGGGCCAGTTCCTCGGCCAGCACGACCGACTGGCTCGCGATTTCCACGCTGACCCGGCGGAAGGCGTTCTCGATCGACATGCCGGCCTCGACGCAGATCAGGCAGAGATCGAGGGCATCGGGCCAAGCCCGACGGATCTCCGCCTGCCGCTTGGAGGTGCGGTTCGACAGATAGACCTCCGGCAGCTTGAGGCCGAAGAAGCCGGCTGCGAGGACGATGCCGATCCGGATCGCGAAGGGCTGGTCGAGCACCTCGAGCACGAACAGATAGAACAGCGCGACCGCCGTGAGGACGATCGGCATCACGAGGCGGAAGAACAGGAAGGCGGTCTCGGCTCCGGCGCCGCGGTAGCCCGCCATGCTCAGCTTGATCTTGGCGGTGTCGGTGCCGAGCCACCGGCTCAGGTTGAACTGCTCGACGACCCGCTTCATGTAGGCCTTCGGCTCGGCACGCAGCGTGGCGCGGCTGTTGAGCCGTTCGCGCTCGCGCTGGCGGATCTGCTCGCGTTCGTCGCTGACGAGCTTCATCCGCTTGCCGAGCTGATCGGTCTCGATCAGGGGCTGGACCAGGGTGAAGACCGTGGCCGCGGCGGCGATGCCGGTCAGCACCGTCGCGACGGTGCGCGGGGCGAGTGCGGCGTTGACGACATCATCCAGCATCGCTGTTCATTCCGCTCCTCCATCCGAGGCGGCTCGCACCGCCAAGCCCACAACGGCATCCACCTTCGGCGCACACAGCACCTTGTACCAAGCTGCAGGAAAGCCGACCGATGGTCGGCTTTCCTGCGACCGGCGGACGCCCGCCGCCGCGCCTTCGCGCGGGCAACCGGCGATGAGTCAAGGTCATCGCCGGTCGGTATTAGATGTCGAAGCTGATCATCTTCTTCATGACGAGGATGCCGATGCCCATCCACACGCCGGAGAGCACGAGGGCGATCTTGCCGATCGCGGTCGTCCAAAGCAGCGAGGTGTAGTCGGGACTGGCGAGGTAGGTCGTCAGCGCGACGAAGAACGGCAGGGCGCCGATGATGACCGCGGAGGCTTTCGCCTCCATGCTCATCGCCTGGATCTTGCCGGCCATCTTCTTGCGCTCCCGCAGCACCCGCGACAGGTTGCCGAGCGCCTCGGACAGGTTGCCGCCGGCCTTCTGCTGGATGCCGATCACCACGGCGAAGAAGTTGACCTCGGTGACGGGCACGCGCTCGTACATGCGCAGGATCGCGTCGGCCATCGGGATACCGAGCGTCTCCGCCTCGATCGCGACCCGGAACTCGCCGCGCAGCGGCTCCTTCGCCTCGCGCGAGATCATGCGCAGGCAGTCGCCGAGCGGAATGCCGGATCGCAGGCCGCGCACCACCACATCGATGGCGTTGGGCAGTTCCTGCACGAATGCCGCGATGCGCCGCTTCTGCAGGCGTTTGAGCAGCCAGGCGGGCACGCCGAGCCCGCCGACGAACAGGGCGAGCAAGCCGACGAAGGGGTTGCCCGACAACACGAAAACACCGAGGCCGAGGACGCCCGCCATCATCGCGGAGACGAGGTAGTACTTCCGGCGCGTCCAATCGAGCCCGGCCCGGGCGAGGCGCAGTTCGAGCGTGACCTTGGTCTTGTCCCGCTTCGCGTCCAGTTCCTTGAGGCTCTTGGCGACCTGCTCGCGGCGGTTGGCGGCGGCACCGCGCTCGACCAGGACAGCCCGCGACTGGCCGAGCGCCTTGCGGCGCTGGTCGGCCCGCTTCTCGCCCGACAGGTAGGGCATCAGGAAGACGTAGGCGACCGCCCCCGCGGCCACCGCCACGAGGCCCGCCGCCAGCGGCGCATCGATCGCGCTCACGGCGTCTCCTCCGTCCGAGCCGCGGCGGCGTCCAGGGCGGCGGCGAGCGCCCGCTCCTCGCCGTAATAGCGGGCCCGCTCCCAGAAGCGCGGGCGGCCGATCCCGGTGGAGCGGTGGCGGCCGATCAGGCGTCCGTTGGCATCCTCGCCGAGCACGTCGTAGACGAACAGGTCCTGGGTGATGATGACGTCGCCCTCCATCCCCATCACCTCGGTGATGTGGGTGATGCGCCGCGCGCCGTCGCGCATGCGCATCGCCTGGATGATCACGTCGACCGATCCGGTGATCATCTCCCGCAGCGTGCGCGAGGGCAGCGCGAACCCGCCCATGGTGATCATCGATTCGATCCGCGCGAGGCATTCGCGCGGGGAGTTGGCGTGCAGCGTGCCCATCGAGCCGTCGTGGCCGGTGTTCATCGCCTGAAGCAGGTCGAAGGCCTCCGGCCCGCGCACCTCGCCGACGATGATCCGCTCGGGCCGCATGCGCAGGCAGTTCTTCACGAGGTCGCGCATGGTGACCTGCCCCTGGCCCTCCAGGTTCGGAGGCCGGGTTTCGAGGCGCACCACGTGCGGCTGCTGAAGCTGGAGCTCGGCGGCGTCCTCGCAGGTGATGACGCGCTCGTCGTGCTCGATGAAGGCGGTGAGGCAGTTCAGCAGCGTCGTCTTGCCCGAGCCGGTGCCGCCCGAGATCACCACGTTGCAGCGGACCTTGCCGATGATCTGGAGGATCTTCGCGCCCTCCGGCGAGATCGCCCCGAAGCGCACGAGCTGGTCGAGGGTGAGCTTGTCCTTCTTGAACTTGCGGATGGTGAGCGCCGGCCCGTCGATGGCGAGCGGGGGCGCGATGACGTTGACGCGCGAGCCGTCCGGCAGGCGCGCGTCGCAGATCGGGGAGGCCTCGTCGACGCGCCGGCCGACCTGGCTGACGATCCGCTGGCAGATGTTCATCAGTTGCTGGTTGTCGCGGAAGCGCACGGCGGTGAGCTGGATCTTGCCGCCGACCTCGATGAAGGTGCGGTCGGCCCCGTTCACCATCACGTCGGCGATGTCGTCGCGGGCGAGCAGCGGCTCCAGGGGACCGTAGCCGAGCACGTCGTTGCAGATGTCGTCGAGCAGTTCCTCCTGCTCGGCGATCGACAGGACGATGTTCTTGAGGCCGATGATCTCCGAGACGATGTCGCGGATTTCCTCGCGCGCCGCCTCGCCTTCGAGCCGGGCGAGCTGGGCGAGGTCGATGGCCTCGATCAGCGCGCCGAAGATCATGCTCTTGGTGCGGAAGTAGTCCTCCGATTTCGGCTGCGGCGGCACGGGCGCCGGGCGGCTCGGCGGCAGTTCGGGACGCGGGCGCGCGGCCTCCTGCTGGAGGATCGGCGGGGCGGCCGGCACCGGCCCGGCGGCGGGTGCGGCCGGGACGGGAGCCGGGGCGGCGGTGGAGCGTCGGCCGAACATGGCGCCTCGCCCTCAGCGGCTTCGGGTGGAGAGGGGGGACGGCACGATCTCAGGACGCCTTCTTGCGGGTCAGCCGGGCGAGCAGCGGTTCGAGGATGTTCGCCCGGGCGCGGCGGATCTCGGCCCGGCCGGTCACGACGGCGGCGAGGTCCGAGAAGATCTCGGCGGGCTTTGAGCCGGCCTGCACCTCGGCGATCATCTGGCCGTTGTTGGCCGCGGTGCCGAACAGGGCGGGCTCGAACGGGATCACCGCCTGGAGCGGCAGGTCGAGCGCCTTGGCGAACTCCGCCGCCGCGATCTCGGGCCGCTTCGGCACGCCGGCCCCGTTGAGGATCACCCGCGCCCGCGCATCGTTGGGCCGCTGCTGCTGAAGCAGGGCGAGCAGGTTCTTGACGTTGCGCAGGCAGGCCAGATCCGGCGCGGCGACGATCAGGATCTCGTCGGCGCCGACCAGCACGCGGCGGGTCCAGGCCGACCATTGATGCGGCACGTCGAGGACGATGCAGGGCACCGCCGCCCGCAGCAGGTCGGTGAGCGCGTCGAAGGCGGGCTCGGTCAGGTCGACGGTGCGGTCGAGGGTGGCCGGTGCCGAGAGCAGGCTCAGGTTGTCGGCGCATTTCGAGAGCAGGCGGTCGAGCAGGTTGGCGTCGAGCCGCTCGGGCGCGAACACCGCCTCGGCGATGCCCTGGGGCGGATCCTGGTTGAAGTTGAGGCTGGCCGTGCCGAAGGCGACGTCGAGGTCGGCGATCACCGTGGCGGTGCCCTGCTCGCGGGCGACGGTCCAGGCGAGATTGTGGGCGACCGTCGAGCTGCCGACGCCGCCCCTGGCACCGTAGACGGCGACGGTGCGCCCGACGGGCTTGGTGCCCGGTGCCGTGAACAGGTCGGAGACCGCCGTGATCATGTCGACCGGCTCGACCGGCGCCATCAGGTACTCGCTCACCCCGCGCTGGATGAACTGCCGGTAGAGCAGGACGTCGTTGACGTGGCCGACGACGAGCACCTTGGTGCCCTCGTCGCAGACCTCGGCGAGCTGGTCGAGGCATTCGAGCGGCCGCGACTTCAGGCCCATGAACTCGATCAGGATCACGTTGGGCGTGGGCGCGTGCCGGTAGGCCTCGACGGCGGCCGCCCCCCCGCCCATCTGCACCTTGACGTGCGCCTTGCGCATCCGGCGGTCCGCGGCGATGCCCTCGATCATCGCCGCCGTCTCCGGCGCCTCGCAGAAGGCCTGGATCGTGATCCGCGGCACCGGGGCGATGGTCCGCTCTGAAGCCTCGTGGGTATCCGGCATGACGCGTGGGTTCCGGTTCGGATGGCCGTGGGGCGGCGAAGGGTCGGGGGTGAGAGCGGCACCGCCCGCGGCGGGCGCGTTCGCCTAGTCGCTTCTCACGTCGTTGTTGACGTTCGTCTTTCCATCCTGCCGCCATTCGGTTGACGGATCCTTGCCCTCGCGCAGCCGACCGATGTCCTGGGTGCGGCGGATCGTGTCGATCCGGCCCTCCGGCCGGCCGCGCACGAGGTCGATCGGATCGGCGACCTGAGCGGCGATCGTGGCCTGCGTGGCGCAGCCGAGGTTCCAGCTCGGTTCATTGGACCAGTCGGCCCGCAGGTCGCTGGCACCGAGATCGCGCGGCCACAGCCCGCACTTGTCGGCGACCTTCGCCTGCATGCGCTGGAAGCTCAGGCGCAGGGGCGCGGCCAGATTCGGGTTCGCGACCGGGTATGCGCCCACGCGGACCCCGCCGGGCGGCAGGCCCATCGCGTTCGCCAAGCGCCGGATCGCCGCGCCGGTGCGCTCGACCGGCCCGGCCAGGGCCGGCGACACGCCGCGGGGCACCTCCACGACGAGGAGGCCTCGGCCGTAGCGCCGGTACTCGACGAGGAAGGCCTCGATGTCGGCGCGCTGACGCGGATCGACATGGCCGATGCCGGTGGGGAACACGTCGAGGGTACGGTCGGCATCGGCCAGCACGATCGGGTGCCGGGTGCGCACGTCGATCGGATAGGTCGAGCCGGTGGCGGCGACGCGCTCCGCCCGGCAGGCGCCGAGAAGGCCCGCGGCCAGCGCCAGGGCAAGCAGCGGCCCGACACGCGAGAGGGGGATTCGGGGAGTGGCGGACATCGGTCTTCGATCCTGCTTGAGGCGTCAGTCGGCGATGAAGCCGACGCGGCCGCGATAGGCCGGCCCGAGGGTGCCGCCGCCGACCGTGCCGTAGAGCTTGTTCAGCCGCCCGAGCAGCACCGCCTGCCCGTCCGGCGCGTCGACGAAACCGTCGTCCGGCCGCTGCACCTGCCGCGCCTCCATGGCTTGCGCGATGAACGGCGTGACCATGATCATCAGTTCGGTCTCGTCGCGCTGGTAGTCGCGGGAGCGGAACAGCGCGCCGAGGATCGGCAGGCTCATCAGGCCGGGGAGGCCCGAGATCGCCGCGCGGTTCTTCTGCTGGATCAGGCCGGCGGTCATCATCGTGGCGCCGGAGGCGAGCTCCACCGTCGTCTCGGAGCTGCGCTTCGTCGTTGCCGGAACCGGCGTGACCCGCGTGGAGCCGGGAAACGTGAAGCTGTAGCTGTTCTGCTGATCGAGTTCGGTCACGTCGGTGGCGACGCGGATCGAGATGCGGTTCTCGGCCAGAACGACAGGCGTGAAAGCCAGACTCACGCCGTAGGGCTTGTAGGTGAGCGAGACCGTACAGGCCGCGCCCGCCGTCGCAGCCGAACAGTTCGAGGGTACCGGAATCTCGCCGCCAGCCGTGAACTTGGCGGCCTCACCGGAGATCGCCGTCAGCGTGGGCTCCGCGAGGATGCGCGAGACGCCGGCCTGCTCGAAGGCGCGCAGTGTCGCCTGGAGCGAGAAGCCGCCGGAGCGGACGGAGGCCGACAGGGCATTGCCGTCCGGCGTGTAGGAGCCCGTCAGCGGAAACAGCGTGTTGTTCGTCAGGACGTTGCCGGTCGGGCTGAGCGGATTCAGCGCGGCCCAGTTGCCACTGACGTTGATCCCGAACTGCTTCAGCACGGATCGCGCCACCTCGACCACGGTGACGCGGATCATCACCTGATCCTTGTTGCGGATCGTCAGGTTGTTGATGACCGCACCGCGGGTCGCGCTGCCCGCCCCCCCGATCCCGACGAAGGCGTTGGCGATGTCGAGCGCCTGCTGCGCCTCGGACGCCGCGTTCACGCTGCCCGAGAGGACGAGCGAATCGCCGACCGCCTTCACGTCGAACCGGCCGCCGGGCAGGCTCTGGAGCAGCGACTGCCGCAGGACGTTGATGTCGCGGGCGATGGTCACGTCGAGCGCCGCGATCTGGCGCCCCTCGGCATCCATCACGAAGATCGAGGTGGCGCCGTTGTCGATGCCGATCAGGAACAGCTTGCGGCTGGAGCGGACGACGGCGTTGGCGACCGCCGGGTTGGCGACGAACACCTCCTTGGCGTCGCGCGGCAGATCGACGATCAGCGAGCGGCCCTTGCTCAATTCGACCCGGCGCGAGACGGCCGATTCGTTGGGGCCGATCGTCAGGACCGCGGCGTTCGGGGCTCCGACCTGGGCGTCGGCCGGACCGGTCAGGGCGGCCACGGCGAGCCAAGCGCCGGAGAGAAGGGGGAGAGCGATCCCGCGGGAGCGGCTTTGGAGCGACATCGGTCCCGTCCTCACCGGCGCTGCTGCTTGGCGACACCGAAGCGCACCACGGTCATGGCCCCCTCGGTCGGCAGATCCGCCTCCTCGGCGATCGAGGCGGTCCGGCTGGAATCCTGGATGCTGCGCAGCACGAGCGAGAGCTGCCCGATCTTCTGCGCCAGCGTGACCGCCTCGGCCTGCGACGGCGTGAGGGCGAGGGTCGCGGTCTCCGCCGTGACCACGTTCGCGCCGCCCTTCTCCTGGACGATCTGCCCGACGGCGAGCACGCGCACGTCGCTCAGCAGCGTCTCGGCGAATGGCTCGCCGCCATCGTTGCTGGTCGTGATGACGTCGACATGGTCGTTGGGCAGGATGAAGCCGCCCGCCGAACTCGACCCGCGGGTATCCGTGGTGATCGCCACCGCGCGCATGCCGGAAGGCAGGATCGCCGACATGAAGCCGCTGCCCGCCTTGACCAGGCGTTCGGACCGGATCGGCTCGTTCGCCGAGAAGCCGGTGCGGATGATCGAGCCGACGGCCTCTTCGAGGGCTTTGGGCGAAGCGCGGCGTTCGATCAGACCGGGCGAGACCGCCTGCTCCGGCCAGGGCACCCAGCGCAGATCCTCGGGCTTGAGGGTCTGCCCCATCGGCAGTTCGGCGGCCGCGACCAGAACCTCGCCCATCGGAACCGGCGCGGGAGCCTCGACCTTGGCGGCGGCCACGGGCTCGGGCGGCTTTTCCTCTCCGCTCATCAGCAGAGCGGCGCCGCAGCCCGCGACGATCGCGATGCCGAGGACGGCGAGACGGGCTGGCTTCATGGCAGGGTCGGAACCGTGGCGACGGCTCCGTCGCCGTCCGGTTCCGAGACTTGCCCCGGATTCGTCAAGTTAAGGTTAACCGAACGTGACCGCACTTCCTCCGGAGCGTCTCAGCCGAACCGCTTTCGCCGTATTAACCAGGATCGACGAACCCAAGCCCGGCCGGATGCCTGATACCAGCCGGCGACGAGAACCACGCATCCTCGGCTGCCCTCGCGACTGCGAGACGGCGGGCATCCGCCGGACGCGATGATTCCGATCATCGGTCGATCATCGCCGCTTGGTTATGAGGCTGCCGATAACGATCCTCAGAGCCTGTTTGACTGCGGTGATCCCATCTTTCCCCTCATCCTGAGGTGCCGCGTGAGCGGCCTCGAAGGGGGCTCCAGGAATCGCGCGGGATCTGGAGCACCCTTCGAGGCCTCCGCCGCGCTCCGGCACCTCAGGATGAGGGTGGGGACGGGAGTGGGCTTTCCTCTCGCCTTGCCGTTGCCTGACGAAGACACGTCGGCCGCTCAAACAGTCTCTCAGGCGAGAACGAGCCGCTCCCAGCCGACCGCGCTCGGCAGCACCACCAGCGCCGCCGCCGCCAGGGCGATGCCGTAAGGAATACCCGTTTTGGTATCGTGCAGATGCACGGCGAAGGGCAACCGTAGGGCCTGTTTCGGGAGTGGGTAGGTGCGGGCGTAGATGATCGCGAGGGTCAGCGCCCCCCCGAGTATCGAGGCGACTATGAGATAGTCCGCGAGATGATCGAGACCGAGCCAGAGAGCTGTTCCAGCAGCGAGCTTGGCGTCACCCCCACCGACCCATCCGCGCGCGAACATCGTAAAAGCAGCGATGAGCGTCAGCACACCCGCTACGACGTGTGACGTCAGCTCGGCCGGAGTCATGCCGGACACCAGGACGTTCAGCACGAAGCCCACGACGACGAGGACGGTCACACGGTTGGAGATCCGCATGGTCAGCAGGTCGCTCGTGGCGGCGTAAGCCATGAGGAAGGGAAAGACGCCGCCGAGAAGCAAGGTCGCCAAGGTCTTCGACAAGGAACTCTCCGCAACGGTCCCCTGATCGGACCGGGACTGGCGACTGAGCGACCGAACGCGCGATCACCGGCCGCTTCGCCGGTCGGCGTCGCAGAGACGATTCGTGATGCGATCCATCGGGACGGTCACCATCGAGATCCGTGGATGATCCGCCTGCTATGGGCAGTCCCCGCCCTTGCCACGGTGCAAGCGACTGCCGATTGGGAGCCGTATTGCGCGGTCCCGGACTGTGTCGCCTCGCAGCGTCGTGGCTCGGAAGGGTGGCGGAGAACGGGAGCAAGGCGGTTCGCCTATCGCGAATCAGTCCGCCGTCCCGTTCTCACCGCCCGGTAGTACTTGCGCCGGCCTCGAATGCGGCAGTACGACTCAAGTCAGTTGCTGCCGGACGGGATCTTGGCAGCCTGGGTGTTCAGTTGGGTTCCGAGCGTCCCGAAGGCGGTGGTCAGGCTCGTCTTGAACGCGGTAAAGATTGCCACGACAGCAATGCCCATCATCGCAGCAACCAGGCCATACTCGATGGCGGTAGCACCGGACTCGTCGGCAACGAAACGCTTGGCGATGTTCTTCACGATGATCTCCACTTGTCTAAATTTTGTGGGCGACCGTCGGAAGGCTGTATAGGCTCCGATCGGCGACGGGTCGAGATGTAGTCCCGACGCGTTGCGTTTGAGTTAAATCGACCTTCGAACCAAGCCTCGTTCCGGACGTTCGATCGCCTCAGTTAACGACACCTTGTCCACATCCTTAAACTTGTACATCGAAGGCCGACACAGGCTCAGGCGCAATTCGGGCCGAGACGCAGTTAGCGCTTCCTTCATCAGTTTCCTGTTCGTTACCGCGACGAGAGACGCCCCCTACGATCGCATCGTGGTGCGGGCGGACATCGGCGGTGCGCCGCCGGACCTTCGTGCGACCGGATCACTCGAAGCCATGCCCCGCCTGCGCCCTGCCCGTTTCCCGCTGCGTACCGCCCCGGCGCTCCTGGCCCTGCTCGTCCTCGCCGCGCCCGCCCGCGCGAACGAACCCACGCCGCAGGGTGCCGTCTCGGTGCAGGTCGACAACGCGAAGGTGATCCGCCTGCCGGAGAAGACGCAGACCGTGGTGGTGGGCAATCCGATGATCGCCGACATCACGCTGCAGAAGAACGGCGTCGTGGTGCTCACCGGAAAGAGCTTCGGCACCACCAATCTGATCGCCCTCGACGGAAAGGGCGCGATGCTCGCCGAATCGACCATCAGCGTGCAGGCGCCGCAGGCCTCGATCATCACCGTGCAGCGCGGCCTCGACCGGGAATCCTATTCCTGCACGCCGAACTGCCAGCCCGCGGTGCAGCTCGGCGACGCCACCAAGTATTTCGACGAAACCAGCAAGCAGGCCGAGCAGCGCCGCACCATGGCGACCCCGAGCCGGTAAAGCCGAGGGCGGCCGTTGCCACGCGGCCGCGTTGCGTGTATGGCGCAGCCCGCGCCCTCGAGACACCCTTGGAGGCACGGGCGCGCTGGGGAACGGTCGGGCCGTCCGCTTCGGGCGGCCTTTGTCGTTGGCCCGGGCCATTCATTCGAGAAGGATCACGCCATGAGCGCCACCAAGACGCTTGAGGCCGTGGCACGCGACCGGGTCGGCAAGGGGGCCGCCCGGGCCGTTCGTCGCCAGGGCCAGATTCCCGCCGTCATCTACGGCGGCAACCAGGCCCCGCAGGCCATCGCCGTCGACCTCATCCGCACCCGCACGCTGATCTACGCCGGCGGCTTCAAGACCACGCTGTTCGACATCACCGTCGGCGGCAAGAAGACCCGCGCGATCCCGCGCGACTTCCAGCTCGATCCGGTCAGCGGCGTGCCGCTGCACGTCGACTTCCTGCGCGTCGTCTCCGGCCAGACCGTCACGGTCGACGTTCCCGTCCACTTCGTGAACGAGGAGAAGGCGCCGGGCATCAAGCAGAAGGGCGGCACGCTCAACGTCGCGCTGCACACGGTGTCGCTCGACGTGGCGCCCGACCAGATCCCGGATGCGATCGAGGTCGATCTCACCGGCCGCCAGATCGGCGACGTGATCCACGCCGCCGACCTGCGCCTGCCCGCCGGCACCTATACCGGCGAGCCGACCGACACGGTCGCCAACATCCTGCCGCCGACGGTGCTCGGCGCCGAGGTCGAGGCCGAGGAGGCCGCGCTCGCCGAGGCGCAGTCCGCCGAGGCCGCCGGGGAGAAGGCGGAAGCCGAGGCCACCGGCGAGAAGAACGAGACCGAGGCGTAAGCCGGAGCGGGCGCGAACGGCGCCCGCTCCTTGCGCATCCATCGATGCCCCGGCCGCCCGGCCGGGGCATTTCCGTTCGTCGGGACACGGAATCGGGAGCGCGCATGCGGCTCATCGTCGGTTTGGGAAATCCGGGCCAGCGCTACGCGCGCAACCGCCACAACATCGGCTTCATGGCCGTGGACGAGATCGCCCGCATCCATCGGGCAAGCCCGTTCCGCCGCCGCTTCCAGGGCGAGGCGGCCGAGGCGGTGCTGGGCTCCGAGCGGGCCATCCTGCTCAAGCCCCAGACCTTCATGAACGAATCCGGCCGCTCGGTCGGCGAGGCGCAGCGCTTCTTCAAGATCCCGCTCGCCGACGTGATCGTGCTGCACGACGAGCTCGATCTGGCGCCGGCCAAGCTCCGGGTGAAGCTCGGCGGCGGCAATGCCGGCCATAACGGCCTGCGCTCAATCACGGCGCTCTGCGGCAACGACTATCGCCGGGTCCGGCTCGGCATCGGCCATCCCGGCGACAAGGCACGGGTGCACGCCTACGTCCTCAACGACTTCGCCAAGGCGGAAGAGCCCTGGGTCGAGGATCTCTGCCGCGCGACCGCGGACCACGCGGCCCTGCTGGCCGCGGGCGAGGATGCGAGCTTCCAGAACAAGGTGCATCTGGCCATGGCCGGCCGCGGCTGGGAGACGGTGAAGACGCCGGCCGAGGCCGGCAAGGCGAGGGCGAAGGACGCGACCCGCGACGCGAATTGACACGAAAACACGAGGACACGATACAGGCCGCGGAGGCCGTCATGAAGAACGTCACGGTAACGATGAGCGAGGCGCTGCTACAGCGGGCGCGTGTTGCCGCCGCACGGGACGGCAAGAGCCTGTCCCGCTTCGTCGCCGAGGCGGTCGAGCAGCGCGTCGGCCGACCGTTGACGCAGAGCGAGGCGATCGAGCGCTTCCTGGCCGGACCGCCTCTCCACGTCTTGGACGAGAACGGGATGGCGCCGACGACGGCGCAATTGTACGATGACGACTGATCTGGTCTTCGTCGATACGAACGTCTTCCTCTACGCTCGTGACGACCGCTTCCCCGCCAAGCAGCAGGCGGCCAGCCGATGGCTCGCGAGCCTTGCTGCGCGCGACGCGCTCGTGGTGAGTCCTCAGGTCCTCGGTGAACTGATCAATGCCGTCCTGCGCGGCAAGGTCGCCGTGGACCCGAGCGAGTTGCGGCGCATGACGGTCGAGCTTCACGCCTCGTCGCAGGGGACGACCGACCTCGAACTCATCGCGCAGGCATGGACAATCCGCGCGGAAACCGCCTTCCAGTGGTGGGATTGCGTCATCCTCGCATCCGCGATCCGAGCCGGTTGCCGATACCTTCTCTCGGAGGATTATCAGCACGGCCGCACGGTCCGCGGGACCACCATCCTCAATCCCTTCACCGTCGGCCCAGAGGCCGTCGTGACCGAGCATTAGGACGAGCATCAGGACCAGCCATGGGCTTCAAATGCGGCATCGTCGGCCTGCCGAACGTCGGCAAGTCGACCCTCTTCAACGCGCTGACGCAGACCGCCGCGGCCCAGGCCGCGAACTACCCGTTCTGCACCATCGAGCCGAACGTGGGCGAGGTCGCCGTGCCCGATCCGCGGCTCGACGACCTCGCCCGGATCGCCTCCTCGAAGGAGATCGTTCCGACGCGGCTGACCTTCGTCGACATCGCCGGCCTCGTGCGCGGCGCCTCGAAGGGCGAGGGTCTCGGCAACCAGTTCCTCGCCAACATCCGCGAGGTCGACGCCATCGCCCACGTGGTGCGCTGCTTCACGGACGGCGACGTCACCCACGTCGAGGGCAGGGTCGATCCGATCGCCGACATCGAGACCATCGAGACCGAGCTGATGCTGGCCGATCTCGACAGCCTGGAGAAGCGCGTCGTCGCCCTGGAGAAGCGCGCCAAGGGCTCCGACAAGGAGGCCAGGGAGTTCCTCGACCTCGTCAACCGGGCGCTGCCGCTGCTGCGCGACGGCAAGCCCGCGCGTCTGGTCGAGCGCAAGCCGGAGGAGGAGCGGCTGTTCCAGCAGCTCGGCCTGATGACGGCGAAACCCGTGCTCTACGTCTGCAACGTCGACGAGGGCGACGCCGACAAGGGCAATGCCCACGCGCAGGCCGTGTTCGACCGCGCCAGGGCGGAGGGTGCGGTCGCCGTGGTGGTCTCGGCCAAGATCGAGAGCGAGATCGCGGTGATGCCGGAGGCCGACCAGGCCGAGTTCCTCGAAGCCGTCGGGCTGGCCGAGCCCGGCCTCAACCGGGTGATCCGCGCCGGCTACGACCTGCTCGGCCTCGTGACTTACTTCACCGTCGGCCCGAAGGAGGCCCGCGCCTGGACGATCACCAAGGGAACCCGCGCCCCGGCGGCGGCGGGCGTGATCCACACCGACTTCGAGAAGGGCTTCATCCGCGCGGAGACCATCGCCTTCAAGGACTACACGACATTGAACGGCGAGGCCGGCGCCCGCGATGCCGGCAAGCTGCGGCTCGAAGGCAAGGACTACGTGGTGCAGGACGGCGACGTGCTGCACTTCCGCTTCGCCAACTGACGGGGAGCCCGGCATGGAGCTCCACCCGCGCCATGCCTGGGACCTGACGCCGGCCGAGGCGGTCGCACTCCAGCGCCGGCTCCGCACCGAGATCGCGGCCGACCGGGCCATCGATCTCGGCGCCCTACGGCTGGTGGCCGGGGTCGATGTCAGCGTGAAGAACGAGCGCTCCCGCGCGGCGGTCGTCGTCGTGACCTTTCCGGGCTTTCTTCTCGTCGAGACCGCGGTCGCCGAGCGGCCGACGCCGTTCCCCTACATCCCCGGCCTCCTGAGTTTTCGCGAAGGGCCGGTGCTGGAGGAGGCGTTCGGGCGCCTGCGGACGGAGCCGGACGTGTTCCTGTTCGACGGCATGGGCACGGCGCACCCGCGCCGCATCGGCATCGCCAGCCATATGGGCCTGTGGCTGCAGCGCCCGACCGTCGGCGTCGGCAAGACGCGGCTCGTCGGCACCAACGCGCCGCTGCCCGAGGCGAAGGGCGCGCACGTGCCGCTGATCGACCGCGGCGAGACCATCGGCGCCGTGGTCCGCACCCGCACGGCCAAGCACCCGCTGTTCATCTCGCCGGGGCACCTCGCCGACATCCCGAGCGCGGTCGAGCTGGTGCTGGCCTGCTCGCCGAAGTACCGCCTGCCGGAGCCGATCCGCCTCGCGCACACGGCGGCCGGCGATTTCTGATACGGTGACGGCCTCCTTCATCCTTCGTCATTGCGAGCGAAGCGAAGCAATCCAGCGGCGCGACTCCTCCGGAAAAGGCAGCGCACCGGATTGCTTGCGCCGAGCCTCGCAATGACGGGGAGAAAAACCTCCGCCGCCATCGCGAGCGGCAGCGAAGCGGTCTGGACACCGTAACGTCGGCGGCTTCCGAAGGCGTCAGTGCGCCTCCTCCCAGTTCCCCGCCGCCCGCGCCTCGACCACCAGCGGGACACTGAGCGTCAGGGCCGGCGCGGGCGCCTCCTCCATCACCCGCGCGATCACCGGAATCGTCGCCTCCACCTCGTCGTCGGGCACCTCGAAGACGAGTTCGTCGTGCACCTGCAGCAGCATCCGCGCGGTGAGCTTTTTCGCTTCCAGCGCATCCTCCATCCGCGTCATGGCGCGGCGGATGATGTCGGCGGCGGTGCCCTGGATCGGGGCGTTGATGGCCTGGCGCTCGACGCTCGCCCGCTCGGACGGGTTGTTCGAGCGGATCTGCGGATAGTGGCAGACGCGGCCGAACAGGGTGGTGACGTACCCTTTCTCCCGGCATGACCGCTTGGTGGTGTCGATGTAGTCGCGGATGCCCGGAAAACGCTCGAAATACTGCTTGATGAAGGCGGAGGCCTCCTCGCGGCCGATGCCGAGCCGGTCGGCCAGCCCGAAGGCCGAGATGCCGTAGATGATGCCGAAATTGATGGTCTTGGCCCGCCGCCGCAGGTCGCCGGTCATCTGGTCGAGGGCGACGCCGAACATGGCCGAGGCGGTGGCCGCGTGAATGTCGAGCCTCTGTTCGAACGCCTCGCGCAATTGCGGGATGTCGGCGATGTGGGCCAGCAGCCGCAGCTCGATCTGCGAGTAGTCGGCCGAGATCAGCTTCTTGCCCTCGGGCGCCACGAAGGCGCGGCGGATACGCCGGCCTTCCTCCGTGCGCACCGGGATGTTCTGCAGGTTCGGGTCCGAGGAGGAGAGTCGGCCCGTCGTCGTCGCGGCGAGCGCGAAGGAGGTGTGGACGCGGTTGGTGCCGCGGTCGGCGTGCTCCTGGAGCGAGTCGGTGTAGGTCGATTTCAGCTTCGAGAGCTGGCGCCAGTTCAGGATCTTCTTCGGAAGATCATGGCCGGCCTGGGCGAGTTCCTCCAAGAGGGTCGCGGGCGTGGCCCACTGCCCCGAAGGCGTCTTCTTGGCGCCGGGCAGGCCCATCTTGCCGAACAGCACGTCGCCGATCTGCTTCGGCGACGAGACCTGGAATTTTTCGCCCGCGTCCTCCTGAATCTCCTCCTCGAGCCGCGCGAGGATCTGCGAAAAGTCGCCGGAGAGGCGGCCCAGCATCTCGCGGTCGATGCGGATGCCGGCCCGCTCCATCCGCGCCAGCACCGGCACCAGCGGGCGCTCCAGCGTCTCGTAGACGGCGACCCGCCGCTCGGCGACGAGGCGCGGCTTCATCATCCGCCACAGGCGCAAGGTCACGTCGGCGTCTTCCGCCGCGTAGGCGGTCGCCTTGTCGATCGCCACGCGGTCGAAGGTGACCTTGTTGCGCCCGGTGCCCGCCACGTCCGAGAAGGTGATCGGCTGGTGGCCGAGATGGCGGCGGGCGAGTTCGTCCATGCCGTGCCCGCCCTTGCCGGCATCGAGCACGTAGGAGATCAGCATCGTGTCGTCGAACGGCGTCACGTCTATACGATAGCGGTGGAGCACCGAAAGGTCGTATTTCAGGTTCTGCCCGACCTTGAGCGTGCCCGCATCCTCAAGCAGCGGCTTGAGCAGCTTGAGGGCGGTCTCGAAATCGATCTGACCGGGCTGCCTGTCGGAGGCGTCGGCCTCCGCACCGCCGTCGCCGAACAGGTCGCCGCCCTTCACCTCGGGCTTGACGTGGGCGAGCGGGATGTAGGCGGCCCGACCCGGCGCGGTGGCGAGCGAGATCCCGACGAGGCCGGCCTTGGCCGCGTCGAGCGCGTCGGTCTCGGTATCGACCGCGATCACGCCGGCCTCGTAGCTCTCGGCGATCCAGGCCTCCAACTGCTCGACCGTGGCGACCGTCTCGTAGGCCGCCGTGTCGAACGGCTTCACCGCTTCCGCGGCGCGGGCGGCGACCAGCGTCGAGGGCGTCGGCTCCGAGGGCCCGCGCTTCTTCGGCGCCGCCTCCGGCAGGTCGAGATCGGCGAAGGGATCGACTTCGCCCGCCTCGGGCGGCGCCGCGCCGTCCGCGCGCTCGGGCGCGGCTTCCGTCTCGGGATCGACCGGCACCTCGTCGCCGAAGAACGGCACCGCATCGCTGCCGCCGGCCGCGTTGGCGTAGGCGTGGGGCCGGGCCCCCGGCAGCAGCGCCGGATCGGGCTTCACCGCCTCCGGATCGACGTGGAGCATCTGCGCGATGCGCCGCGTCAGGGTGTTGAACTCCATCGCCTTCAGGAAGCCGACGAGCTTTTCCGGATCGGGCTGCGGCACGCCGAGTGCGTCGAGCGGGACCGGCACCGGCACGCTCTCTTCGAGCGCCACCAGCCGGCGCGAGAGCTTGGCCTGATCGATGTTGGCGAGCAGAGTCTCGCGGCGCTTGGGCTGCTTGATCTCGGCCGCGCGCTCCAGAAGCTGCTCCAGGCTGCCGTATTCCTTGATCAGCGCAGCCGCCGTCTTCAGGCCGATGCCCGGCACGCCCGGCACGTTGTCCGAGGTGTCGCCGATCAGGGCCAGCGCGTCGCCGATCCGTTCCGGGACGAGGCCCTCCCACTTGGTGATGATCGCCTCGCGGTCGAGGTTGCGCTCAGGGCGGTAGCCGGGCTTGCCCCTGGCGCCGGACTCGAAGTCGTAGAACCGGATCTTGTCCGAGACGAGCTGCATCAGGTCCTTGTCGGAGGACACGATGATGACCTCGGCGCCCCGCGCCTCCGCCTGCCGGGCGTAGGTCGCGATCAGGTCGTCCGCCTCGTAGCGCTCCAGTTCCACCGCGTGCAGGCCGAAGGCACGCACCGCGTCGCGCATCAGCGGCATCTGCCGCTTGAGGTCGTCGGGGGCATCGGGGCGGTGGCCCTTGTAGTCGGGGAACAGCTCCTTGCGGAACGAGCCTTCGGACTTGTCGAAGACGATGCCGAGATGGGTCGGCTTCACGCCCGCCGCGCCGTCCTGAAGGAACTGGGCGATCTTGGTGCAGAACAGGCGCACCGCCCCCGTGGGCAGACCGTCGGAGGGCCGGGTGTTGTACTTCTGGTCCTGATTGATCGACTGGAAGTAGGCCCGGAAGATGAAGGACGAGCCATCGACGAGGATCACCCGGTCGTCGGCGCCGACGGGCTTGTCCGATTGCGGTCGCGTCTCGTCGGTCATCGGTCGAACAGCCATCGGCGAACAAGGGCCCGGAGGCGGGCCCGAGCCGATGCATAGAGCATTTCGGGGGCGCCGGGACATCACCGGAGCGCCAGGAAATGCCGCGGGTCCCCGGCTCTCTTGCGCTCGGCGGCAGCCCGAAGATGAAAAAGTCGCGAGCCGCCGGCCCTCGGTGCGCTTGTGCACGAGCCCCGCCGGCGCGCCCGCTTCCTCGGGAACACTTTGAGAGGAAATCGCTTTTTCGGCGCGCGCAATGTCGCGGCAGCAAATTTCCAGAAACGTTCGGCTATTCTGAACGATATCGATGCTGCACTGCGACAAACAGGCTATTGCCGCGCGGGAAATCGACACCAGATCGGGCTCATCGAAGACGGGCAGCGGTGCGTCGAACCGCAATACAGGTTAGATCCGCCCTCGTCACCCCGCGCATCACAACGGAATCCGAAAGGAACGATCATGAAGAACCGGACCAAGATCACCGCCGCCCTCGCTTTGGCCCTCGGCCTCGCCGCGACACCGAGCCTCGCTCAAAGCCCCGCCTCGGACAGTGCCAGCTACAACCGTGACGGCACGCTGAACGTCTGGGGTGCGCATATCGACCCGGCGCAGGGGCGCGGCGGCCTGATCGGCGGCGTCACCGGCGCGGCGGGCAACATCGTCGGCGGCACCGTGGACGCGGCGGACGACATCGTCACCGGCTCGGTCCGCCGTCCGGCCGGCGACACCGCCTATCCGGCCTCGGGCAGTTCCGGCCGCCCGGCGTACTGAGCCCTCTCGGCAACGACATGGCGTCGATGGGGGACGGCGGGGCGTGAACCTCGCCGTTCTCTTTTGCGTGCCGCACCGGGCGTTCACGAAAAATCCATAGTTCCGCCAAGCTTCCGCCGGAACCGTAAAGCTGGCCCTCCTGTTGACAGCGCATCGGTCGAACGCGACCGCCTCGCTTCAGGAGCCGTCGATGCCCTCGACCTCGCCCCGCTCCGGACGTTGCTTCGCGCTCGTCCTGGCTTCGTCCGCCCTCGTTCTGTCCACCGCCGCCGGAGTCCGCGCACAGGAGGGCGGCCTCGGCGGCCTGTTCCAGCAGTTGTTCGCGCCGCAACAGACTGCCCCCGCCCCCGCGCCGGTCGCCCCCATCGATGTCTATGGCGGTGGCGAGGTGAACGAGCGCTACCGCTGGCGCCGTCATCGCGGCACGACGGAGCGGAGCCGTCCGAAGGTCCGCTACGCCGCCCTGCCGGAGGATGGGGACGGGATCAGCGGAAAACAGCCGGTCGACTCGAAGGCGATCGCCGCCAATCCGACGGCAGCGCTCCTGCGGGACGAGACCCTGCGCCCCGGGGACATCGTGGTGATGTCCGGTGGTCCGAAAGTGTTCATGGGTCATGAGGAGCGTGGCCGCGGCGCCAAGGCGGCGCGTCACCGGCTGAGCGATTTCGAGGACGTGAAGCGGTCCCGCTCGATCGACGCCAAGACCCGTCGGCAATTGCTGGCGATGATGCTGCCGCACGGCGCCATGCCCGCCGACGAAGCGCGCAAGGCCCTGGCCAAGGCCCGCCGATGGGCGCCGCGAGAGGATGTCGAGACGCTCGACCGCCAAGCCCGCACCGAGACGGAGCCGCGGACCACCCGGGTCGTCAGTCCCTGGCGGACGGCGCGGTAACCCGGACCACGCACGGAACCGTCGAGGGCCCAGGCAAACCCGACCTTTCGGACGAGCCCGCAACGGCGCAGCCATATACGATCGCTCCGGACGCGATCGGCCCATCGAACGAATTTCGGAGAATTCGTATCAAGCGTCCGACGCTCGGAATGAAACCGAAGCGTCCGCCTCGTAACGCCGATTTGAGATGGTGGAGCCTAACGGGATCGAACCGATGACCTCTTCCATGCCATGGAAGCGCTCTCCCAGCTGAGCTAAGGCCCCATCACTTTGTCGCGGTGACCGCTTCCGGCCTCCGTCGCCACCGACGGCGCTGAGTGCGTCGGCGATGGCGGTTCTATAAGGGGCGGATCGGCGGGACTCAACCCCCTTTTTTCGAGGCGCCGCCGACTTTTTGAGCCGCCTCGCAATCCACGCCGTGCGATCGATCCACGCGCGTCCGGTGCGGCCGATCCCGGGCTTTCCGTGAGCGATGCAAGCCGCCGCTGTCCCCGGCGAACGCGACGACCGCGGCCCGTCCCCCCTACACCTGCGCCCGAACGACGTAGCGCTCCATGAGAAGACCGATGGTGAGGCTGCCGAAGATGCAGCCGAAGACGTAGATGTAATCGACCTGAATGGGGAGCGTCGGATCATAGCCGAGGCGGACCCATTCGATGAGCTGCGTGATCGGATTCCATTTCATGTAGCCGTAAATCTCTTCCGGCATGTAGCAGGCCATGAAATAGACACCACTCGTAAGATAGAGCGTCAAGGTCACCAAAATATAGCCGATCTGCCATCCCGGGAATACGGAACAGATTCCGACATTGATCGTCCCGACACCGATCCCGAGGCCGATGGCGGCCAAGTACCCCGTGATCGCGGTGACCATGTCGACCGGGACGGGATCGGCACCGAAGCAGAGGAGGACGACGCAGACGAGGCTGACGCCCATGAAACTGCTGACGATCTCGACGAGGATGCGCGCCACGACGGTGTCGAACCGCTTCACCTGCGGGAAATAGGTCAGCGGCTTGTGGATCATGTAGCCTTTCATGACCTCGCGGGAGATGTACTGGAAAGCCAGGGCCGGCAGCGCGCCCGTGGCGACGAAGACCATCGCGTTGTCGCCCATCGGGGCGGTGATGCCGCGAAACGTCATGGCCCCGACGATGATCGCCAAGTGGGCGCAGGGCCAGAGCACCTGCACGAGGTAACCCCAGTAGTTGCCGCCGAAGCGGCTGCGCATGTCGCGCAGCATCAAGGCGCTGATGACCCGCAGGTAGACGTCGAGATGGCTCTGGCGGCGAGGCAGAGACGAGGCGTGGGCGTTCATGGAATCCGTCGTCACGGGGCGGTCGCGCCTCTATGGTCCTCCGCAATCGCGACGAAATCGAGGACGGGCCGACACCTCAGGAGGCCGAGCCCGCCTCCGGCGGATCGGAACGCGAGGCGACGCGGTGAGAATGCTGCCAATACCACCGTGAACACCGCGAGGCCGAGCCACGGCCCCGCCCCGCCGAGCGTGTCCGCGGCGAGGGCGAGGCAGGCGCTGCGGCCGGAACGCTCACACGGGGCGGGAACCCGACAACTCCCTCGTCTGATCCCCTGTCGCGCCAACGCTGCGGCCAAGCCTGCTCCGCCGCCGACCCACGCAGACCCGCGGGCAGCGCCCGCTTCGAGGAGACCCCATTCGATGAGCCAGACCGCCGCGCGCCACGAGATCCCGCCGCGCTCGGGGACCGCCTTCACCCTGGACCGCGGCCAGCGTCTCACCGTGATCGATCCGCAGGGCGAGCAGGTGGCCGACCTCGTCGCCTTCCGCCGGGACGACCTCGACGAGGCCATCTCCTCGGGCCGCACCATCGATTACGCCTCGCGCATCTTCCTCACGACGGGCGACCCGATCTACTCCAACCGCTCCAACGTGCTGCTGCGCATCGTGGAGGACACGGTGGGACGCCACGACTTCCTGCTCACGCCCTGCTCGGCCGACACCTTCCGGATCATCTACGGCGACGAGCATCCGCACCGCGGCTGCTTCGGCAATCTCGCCGAGGCACTGGCACCCTACGGGATCGCGCCGGACCGGATCCCCGTCGCCTTCAACGTGTTCATGCACGTCACCGTCGACGGGCAGAGCGGCGAAATCGCCGTACGTCCGCCGCTCAGCCAAGCCGGCGACCGGGTGAGCTTCGTCGCCGAAACCGACCTCGTCGTCGGCCTGACGGCCTGCTCGGCCCTGCAATCCAACAACTTCTCCTTCAAGCCGATCCACTACGAGATCGAATCCTGAACCCAGACAGGAAGTCTTTGCGCGCGATTTCGAACATTCTGCGCCACGATGTCGCGGACACACAAGAAGACCGCAGAAGAGATAACCACTGTAGTTTTACGGTTATCCCCAGCGGCAGCGGAACAATGGATTGGTCCTGCGGTTTTCCGCGCAGTTCATCTTCTCCGAGGGCCGGCCGACTGCGGACGGCCGAATCTCCTCACATCCCGGCTGCCGACTCGGGCCGAGAACCCGCTTCGCCGCATCCGCTTGCCCGCTTCGCACGAGGTGTCATGCTTCTGCCTACCGACGATGCCGGTCACCCCCTGGCCGAACGCTTTCGGCACTTCATCCGCCAGCAGCCCTTCCCCTGCGTCGGCGCCAAATCCGCCCTGTCCCGCGGGCAGATCAAGGTGCTGGTTGCCCGCGACATCGCCTCCGACCGCGACGACGGGCGGATCTACCCGGCGCTGCTGGCCTTCATCTGCCGCTATCGCGCCCGCCGCGACCGGTTCCAGAGCTTCGCCGTGGTGTTCGAGGAACCGCGCCGCCTCTCGGAGGAGGCGTTCGAGGCCGCCCTGTGGCAGCGGATGCAGTCGCTGTCCGACCGCGACAGCGGGCTCGGCCATCCCCAGGACCCACGGGTTTCGGCCGATCCGGACGACATGCACTTCTCCATGAGCCTCGGCGGCGAGGGTTTCTTCATCGTCGGGCTGCATCCGGGAGCGAGCCGCAAGGCGCGCCGCTTCGAGAATCCGGTGCTGGTGTTCAACCTGCACGACCAGTTCGAGCGCCTGCGGGCCGAGGGCCGCTACGAGCGGATGCGCGATTCCATCGTCGAGCGGGACGTGGCCTGGACCGGCTCGGCCAACCCGATGCTCGCCCGGCACGGCGAGCGCTCCGCCGCACGGCAGTTCAGCGGGCGGGCGGTGCCGGACGATTGGATCTGCCCCTACCGCCGCCGCGAGAACGCGCCGGAATGGGACGCGCAGCAGGTCGCGGCCGATCTGCGCTCGGGCGCCTTCGTCGCCGGACAGATGGAGGGTTGAAGATGGCGCGGGCCGCCTCTCTCTCCCATGAGGCGGGCGCCCGCGACGAGACGCGCGAGGATGCGCTGTTCATCCGAACCGACACTTCTCACAAGTATCCGCCCGAGACGTTCCGCGCCCTGGCAGCGGCACAGGGATGGGAGCCGGTTCGCCTCTGGGTCGATGCGGAAGCGGCGTCAGCCTACATCTGTTCCGCGCTTGATGCGGTGCGCGAGACCGGCTTTTCGCATCAGCCTCGGGGCGGCGCGTCGGCGAGGTAGGTCAGCAGCGCGAGCCAGGTCGGCAGGCAGTACCGCCGCCGGTCGTAGCGCTCGACGACCGTGCGCCGGGCCGCCTCGCGCAGGAGCCGCGCCCGCTCCGGTGAGCGGCAGGCGGTGATCAGTTCCTCCGCCAGAGCGTCCGCATCGAAGAAGTCGCGGACGATCCCGTTGACGCCGTCCTGCATCACCTCGTGGATCGGCGCGCAGTTCGAGGCGATCACGAGGCACTCGCAGGCCATCGCCTTGAGCAGCGAGCGGGAGAGGGCGAAGGGATAGGTGTAGGCGACATGGGCCGTCGCGACCGAGAGCGCGGCCAGCATTTCCTCGTGGGACAGCCGGCCCAGGAAGTGAACGCGCTCCAGATCGAACCGCCCCTCCAGTTCGGCCAGCATCCGCTCCTTCCAGGTCTGGGCCCGCGAGACCTTGGTCACGGAATTGCGGCGCCCGTCCTCGCCGATCACCAGGATCTCGGCCTGCGGCACCGCCGCCAGCAGGCGCGGCAGGGCACGCATGAAGGTCGGAAAGCCGCGCAGGGGCTCCAGTCGGCGGGCAATGAAGGTGACGACGGGCACCGCTTTGGTCAGGACGCGTCCGGTCGGCAACCGCACCACCGCCCTGGGATCGTAGCGCACCCGATCCGTGTCGATCCCCTCGTGGATCACGCTGGCTTGCGCCCGAAGCGCCGGCGGCAGGAGGCCGCGCTGGAACTCGGTCGGACAGACCAGCCGGTCGGCCTCGGCATAGGCCATCGCCAGCGCCGCATTGCCCGCCCGATCCCGAAGGCGGTCCTCCAGGGACGGTGGGCGGGCCCACTCGGCATCGAAGCCGAGCGCATCGCCCTCCGCTCGATAGTACGGCGCGTAAGCGAGCCCGCGGGCGCGCGGAAACACCTGATTGAGGAGCAGCGTCTCGCCCCGGCTCGGATGGCCGACGATGACGGACGGATCGAACCCGTGCTTGCGCAGTTCGAGGGCACAGCCCAGGGCGGCGGTGGCGTTGATGAACGCCGCCTCGGCGGGGCTCGCCAGAGGGAACAGGCCGGGCGTCGCCGTCCGGCCCGGTCGCCAGCGCAGGACCGGCAGGCCGGACAGGCCCGGGGCCGTCTCCGCGGCGATGGCCGCGCAGCGATGCCCCCGGTCCATGAGAGCCTCGGCGAGAAAGCCGAACGGGCCCGGAAAATGACTGTGAACGAACAGGAAATCCGTCATCCCGGCGCGCCGGTCTCCTCATGCCCTTCCGGCGCCATGCAGCGGACGCTCGAGCGCCTCTTCGCCTGTCCCCAAGGTTGAGCGACTCAGCAGGGGCGCTTCATCCGCGCGAACGCATCGATACGGCGAAAAAGCCGTCGGCCGCATCGAACCGCGACGACCGGCCCAGGCGTCCCGCCAAAGGCCGTCGATTTGGCCCGGCTGCCCTCGAACGGGTCGGACGCGCACGATCACACCCGACGTTTCAGGGAAATTTGGGACGCTCAGTCAATTCAATCGGCCCATCTCCCGCTCGGCTTCGCATACAATCGCGTTCGTCGGTACGCCGAGGCATGACGATGAGAGGACGCAGAACCGTGCAGTACGGACGCCCCTTGCGCGGAAGGCAGGATGCCTGGATCCATCGGCGCTCGACGCGCATCGCCCCCGTGCTTTTGCGCGTGAAATCGAGGAACGGACGGCCAAGCCGCAACGTCCTCCGACCGGGCGGCAACGACAACTCGGCGGAAACGAGCGCAGGCGATGGCGCGGAGCAATCCGGTCTCGGAGCGGCTTCCTCCTCGACGTAGCAGGGTATCGGCGCGTCCGCCTCCGGACCGCGGTTGCGGCACAACCGAACACGCTGCGCGCAATCGAATGACAGACGGCCCTCTCGCGAGGGCTGTTGACTTTGTGCAGCCATCCACACAATGCCCCGGTTGAAGTAACGAAGTCCTCGATCCGCTTGGCGGGCGGCGAGGGACGGGAACCAGCCGAAGAATACTCTACGCACATCAATGACTTGGCGGCGCCGCGACAGACTATGGCGTATCAACCATGTGCTGCGCCGTGGAGCCCAAACAGTCGAGATATGGCGTTTGAGAGCCTGTTCGACCGGCCGACGTGTCTTCGTCAGGCAACGGCAAGGCGAGATGGGATCACCGCTTTCAAACAGGCACTCAGCGGCCTTCCGGCCGAGTATACCGCGAGCAGCCTGATCGCCTCGTCAAGAATGCGACGGGTCCGGGCCGTCCGAGCGACCCGAACCCTCGCGTGCCTTCTCGCCACGAAACGACGGCGTGCGATCAGGCCGCGCGCACGGTTTGCAGAAAGCGCGTGACTTCAAAACCCAGGTGCTCGGATTGGCGCGACAGTTCAGAGGCCGAGGCGAGCACCTGGGCCGCGGCCGCGCCCGTCTCCTCGGCGGCGCCCGCCACGCCCGCGATGTTGCCCGTCACCTCCGACGTGCCGGTCGAGGCCTGGGAGACGTTGCGGACGATCTCCTGCGTCGCCGCGCCCTGCTGCTCCACCGCCGCCGCGATGGCGGCTGCGGTCGCGTCGATGTCGCGGATGCGGCCGGCGATGCCGCCGATGGCCGAGACCGCTTGGCCGGTGACGCCCTGGATCTGCCCGATCTGACCCGAGATCTCCTCGGTCGCCCGCGCCGTCTGGTTGGCGAGTTCCTTCACCTCCGCGGCGACGACCGCGAAGCCGCGACCGGCCTCGCCGGCACGCGCCGCCTCGATGGTGGCGTTCAGCGCCAGCAGGTTGGTCTGGCCGGCGATGGAGGAGATCAGGCCGACCACGTCGCCGATGCGGCTCATGGCGGCATTCAATTCCTGCACGAGATGCGCGGTCTGGTCCGACTCCGACACGGCGGTCTGCGCCAGTTCGGCGGAGCCGGAGACCTGCCGGCCGATCTCGACGACGGAACTGCCGAGTTCCTCGGCGGCGGAGGCCACGGTGTTGACGTTGGTCGCCGCCTCCTCCGCCGCCGCGGCGACGGTGGTGGCCTGCGTCGCGGTCTCGGTCGCCGTCGCGGTCATGGTCGAGGCGGTGGCCTGCAACTCGGTGGCAGAGGACGAGACCATGCCGACGATGCCCCCCACGGCCGCCTCGAAGCGGTCGGCCAGCTCGATCATCGTGCGCTTGCGCTCGGCGGCGGCGGCCTCGTCGGCGATGCGGCGCATCTCAGCCTCCTCGGCGGCCTTGCGAGCCACCATGGCCTTGATCCCCTCGACGGCACGGCCGACGGCACCGATCTCGTCGCCGCGGACCGCTTCCCGGATCTCCGCATCCGTCTCACCCTGGGCCATGTGCTGAAGCACGCGAACGAGATTCGTGAGGGGGCGCGTGATCCCGAAGACGACGATCGCCGTCGCTAGGCCCAAGGCGAGCAGCAGACCGGCAACGGCACTCACAATCAGAAGGTTGGCGGCGCGATCCGCGGCTGCCCGAGCCGCCAGCTTGGCCTCGGCCAGTTCCTGCACAATTCCATCGATGCGGCGCTGAACTTGGTCGCACAGCGCGGCTCTAGCGGGCGAGGCCTCCTGCTGGGCGATCTTCATCGCAGCCGCACCCTCGTTGCGCAGCCCGAGATCCGTCGAACGAGCCAGGATGGTAAAGAACGTCTCGGCCGATTGACGCAGCCGCTGGTTCATCTCCCGTCGATTGGCTGTATCAGCCAGGGCAATCAAACGGTCGATCGCCTCATAGGCGCCCTTGATCGCGGCCTCGTGTCGAACCTTGTAACCATCCATCTGCTCTTGGCGGGTTTCGATGATAATATTCCGGTTCTGAATTGTCGCCTCGGTGATATGGATCTGCAAGCGCAGAATGTTCTCCTGGCGGCCCACCTGAACGTTGACGATGCGCTGCGCCTGCTCCGAAAGATCGAGCAGGGCATGGCGCGCATAGGCGATCAGACCCACGGCCATCATGGCCATGAGGCCGATGGGCGCAAGGATTTTGAGAATTATTTTACTATTCCTGAGCATGGACATAAATCATCCTTCTCTTTCTATTCGGCATTTGAAAAACGACATATTCATTAATACATGATAAATCGGCTGTGCCATCGCCATGATATCTTCGCACTGCACCATGGCCTGCATACCGCGAGATGCTTGTTCATTGTTGATGCGTCTCATTTCCCGTGTTTCCTGCGGTTCCGCTGAGAAGTGTGGAATTGCGGGAACACTTACTCCAAATGGGGTTACAGCGTACTTCGCAGCCAAACGGGCATCCCACCGAATGTATGATGCTGCACCCATTGGGGCGGCACGGCCTCGAACGGCCGCTTCCGGCTGTCGAGCCAACTGCCACTCTCCCCCTCATCGGTTCCCGCGAGCAAAAGGCAAACGTCGGATTTCAAGTAGTGGTCGGCTCGGCAGGACAGAAACCAACAAAAATCAAACCAATAAAAACAAAAAGATAACTAGTCTGCGACGACAGACTGCACATCGCTCGCGTGGTACGGCGCAAGGTAAAAGCCAAGTTTTTCGCAAGGAACCGTAGGAGGCTGAGAAGAGCCTCCACCGCCTTTCGGGCGTGTGGCCCGTCACCGCTTCAAGCGAGCCTCAACCGTGAACCCTGTCGCCCGCCATGAACTGATGGCATTCGATTTTGCGCGCTACAGAGATCGAGCAAAGCCAGGAATTTGGTTCGCTTAGCTCGCATACCCTCTGCACTCCGCATGCACCCCAGTACCCGCCGATCGGGGTGCATCACAAAGCCGAGCATCGGCTAAATCATTGCAAACACTGGTGGGCGGTGAGGGACTCGAACCCCCGACCCTCTCCGTGTAAAGGAGACGCTCTACCAACTGAGCTAACCGCCCGAACCGGCACCCTGTGAGCGTTACGGAAGGGAACGCGGCGGCGCAAGGCCAAGCCGCCGCCTCCGCTCTCCTGTCGGACGAAAAAGCCCCCGGGGCGGCTGCTCCGGGGGCTTCGTCATGGGGGCGGCGTGAGGACGGTCAGTGGGCGACCACCGCCGCACCGTCCTCGTCGCGCTTGGGCGTCTTGGCGGGCAGCGGTTCGTCCCACTCGATCGGCTCGGGCTGGCGCACGAGGGCGTGCTGCAGCACCTGGTCCATCCGCGAGACGGGCACGATCTCCAGGCCGTTCTTCACGCTGTCGGGCACCTCCGCGATGTCCTTGGCGTTCTCCTCGGGGATCAGCACCGTCTTGATGCCGCCGCGGAGCGCCGCGAGCAGCTTCTCCTTCAGGCCGCCGATCGGCAGGACGCGGCCGCGCAGGGTCACCTCGCCGGTCATCGCCACGTCGCGGCGCACCGGGATGCCGGTGAGCGTCGAGATGATGGCGGTGGCCATGGCGATGCCGGCCGACGGGCCGTCCTTCGGGGTCGCCCCCTCCGGAACGTGGACGTGGATGTCCCGGCGCTCGAACAGCGGCGGCTCGATGCCGAAGTCGATCGCCCGCGAGCGGACGTAGCTCGCCGCCGCCGAGATCGACTCCTTCATCACGTCGCGCAGGTTGCCCGTGACCGTCATCTTGCCCTTGCCGGGCATCATGACGCCCTCGATGGTCAGCAATTCGCCGCCCACCTCGGTCCAGGCCAGACCCGTCACGACGCCGACCTGATCGTCCGCGTCGATCTCGCCGTAGCGGAACTTCGGCGGACCGAGGAATTCCGGCAGCGTGTCGGGGCTGGCCTCCACCTGCTTCACCTTGGTGATCAGGATCTCCTTCACCGCCTTGCGGATCAGGTTGGAGATCTCGCGCTCCAGGTTGCGCACGCCCGCCTCCCGCGTGTAGCGGCGGATGAGCATCATCAGGCCGTCGTCGGTGATCGACCATTCGTCGGTCCCGAGCCCGTGCTTCTTCATCGCCTCGGGGATCAGGTGGCGGCGGGCGATCTGCAGCTTCTCCTCTTCGGTGTAGCCGGCGATGCGGATCACCTCCATCCGGTCCATCAGCGGGCCGGGGATGTTGAGCGTGTTGGCGGTCGTCACGAACATCACGTTCGAGAGATCGTAATCGACCTCAAGGTAGTGGTCGTTGAACGTGCCGTTCTGCTCCGGATCCAGAACCTCCAGCAGGGCGGCCGACGGGTCGCCGCGGAAATCCATGCCCATCTTGTCGATCTCGTCGAGCAGGATCAGCGGGTTCGAGGTCTTGGCCTTGCGCATCGACTGGACGATCTTGCCGGGCATCGAGCCGATATAGGTCCGGCGGTGACCGCGGATCTCGGCCTCGTCACGCACGCCGCCGAGCGACATCCGCACGAACTCGCGGCCCGTGGCCTTGGCGATCGACTTGCCGAGCGAGGTCTTGCCGACGCCGGGCGGGCCGACGAGGCAGAGGATCGGGCCGGTGAGCTTGTTCGCCCGCTGCTGCACGGCAAGGTACTCGACGATCCGGTCCTTGACCTTGTCGAGGCCGAAGTGATCCGAATCGAGAAGCGCTTGGGCGCCCAGCAGGTCCTTCTTGATCTTCGAACGCTTGCCCCACGGGATGCCGAGCATCCAGTCGAGGTAGTTGCGCACGACCGTGGCCTCGGCCGACATCGGCGACATCTGCCGCAGCTTCTTCAGCTCGGCGGTGGCCTTCTCGCGAGCCTCCTTGGTCAGCTTGGTCTTCTCGATCTTCTCCTCAAGCTCGGCCAGCTCATCCCGACCATCTTCGCTGTCGCCGAGCTCCTTCTGGATCGCCTTCATCTGCTCGTTGAGGTAGTACTCGCGCTGGGTCTTCTCCATCTGCCGCTTGACGCGGGTCCGGATGCGCTTCTCCACCTGCAGCACGGAGATCTCGCTCTCCATCAGCGACAGCACGCGCTCCAGGCGCTGCGCCACCGTGGGGATTTCGAGGATCGCCTGCTTGTCGGCGATCTTGACCGCGAGGTGCGAGCCGACGGTGTCGGCGAGCTTGGAGGGCTCGTCGATCTGCGTGACGGCGGAGACGACCTCGGGCGAGATCTTCTTGTTGAGCTTCACGTAGTTCTCGAACTCGGAGATCACCGAGCGGGCGAGCGCCTCGGCCTCGACGCGGTCGCCGAGATCGTCGGCGAGCGTGAGGGCACGCGCCTCGTAGTACTCGTCCGAGCGCACGAAGGACTCGATCTGCGCGCGGCCGGCGCCTTCGACCAGCACCTTCACGGTGCCGTCGGGCAGCTTGAGGAGCTGGAGCACGGAAGCCAGCGTGCCGATCGTGTAGATCGCGTCGGTGGCCGGATCGTCGTCGCCGGCGTTGATCTGCGTCGCGAGCAGGATGTGCCGGTCCGAGCGCACCGCCTCCTCAAGCGCGCGGATCGACTTCTCGCGGCCCACGAACAGGGGCACGATCATGTGCGGAAACACGACGATGTCGCGCAGCGGCAGGACGGCGTAGGAGCCCGTCGAACCGGGAACGACCGGCTGGCGCGATTTCGACTGGGTCATGGGGGTTTCCCTTATATGTTGACGCCGGGCATTCGCTCCTCATGCGGAGAGCAAGCATCCTGCCAGGTGCCGACCGGGCCGCGAAGGGTCGGAAGCGGAGAATTCGTTTGCGGCTGGTGACGCGGACCCGAACCTTTCGGGGGATCAAGCGTAGGGTCCCGCGCTGAGCCTGAAGTGGTCGTTGCGGGAGACGCTTTCAAGCGCGGCCCCCCCGGAACGAAAAAGGGCCGCCGGCTCACTACCGGGCGGCCCTGGATGCAGGCCGGTCAGGCGCTGACGCTGGCCGGTGCGTCCTTGTTGCGGTCGCCATGGATGAAGAGCGGCCTGGATTTGCCCTCGACCACCTCCGGGCCGATGACCACCTGCTCGACCGAATCGAGGCCCGGCAGGTCGTACATCGTGTCGAGGAGGATGGTCTCCAGGATCGAGCGCAGGCCGCGGGCGCCGGTCTTGCGCTCGATGGCCTTGCGGGCGACGAGGCTGAGCGCCTCGTCCTGGAAGGTCAGCTCGACGTTCTCCATCTCGAACAGCCGCTGGTACTGCTTGACGAGCGCGTTCTTCGGCTCCTGCAGGATCTTCTTGAGGGCCTCCTCGTCGAGGTCTTCCAGCGTGGCGAGCACGGGGAGACGGCCGACGAATTCCGGAATGAGGCCGAACTTGAGAAGATCCTCGGGCTCGACACTGCGAAAAATCTCGCCCGTGCGGCGGTCCTCGGGCGCCTGGATGACGGCGCCGAAGCCGATCGAGGTGCCCTTGCCGCGCTGGGAGATGATCCGCTCGAGCCCGGCGAAGGCGCCGCCGCAGATGAACAGGATGTTGGTGGTGTCGACCTGCAGGAACTCCTGCTGCGGGTGCTTGCGACCGCCCTGGGGAGGCACGGAGGCGACGGTGCCCTCCATGATCTTCAGGAGCGCCTGCTGCACGCCCTCGCCCGAGACGTCGCGGGTGATCGAGGGGTTGTCGGACTTGCGGGAGATCTTGTCGATCTCGTCGATGTAGACGATGCCGCGCTGCGCCCGCTCGACGTTGTAGTCGGAGGCCTGGAGCAGCTTCAGGATGATGTTCTCGACGTCCTCGCCGACATAGCCGGCTTCCGTCAGCGTGGTGGCGTCGGCCATGGTGAAGGGCACGTCGAGGATGCGGGCCAGCGTCTGCGCGAGCAGGGTCTTGCCCGAGCCCGTCGGCCCGATCAGCATGATGTTGGACTTGGCGAGCTCGACGTCGTTGTGCTTCGTCGCGTGGGCGAGCCGCTTGTAGTGGTTGTGCACGGCCACCGAGAGAACCTTCTTGGCGAAGTCCTGTCCGATGACGTAGTCGTCGAGGACCCGGCGGATCTCCTTCGGGGTCGGCACCCCGTCGCGGGACTTCACCAGCGAGGACTTCGATTCCTCGCGGATGATGTCCATGCACAGCTCGACGCACTCGTCGCAGATGAACACCGTCGGGCCCGCGATCAGCTTGCGGACCTCGTGCTGGCTCTTGCCGCAGAACGAGCAGTACAGCGTGCTCTTCGAGTCGTTGCCGCCTGTCTTGCTCATGTCGGTCTCCGGTTCGCGGGCGCGGCCCCAGCCAGGAGGGCCCACGCTTCGGTCATACGATGTAAGCGCATCCGCCTAAAGAAACAGTCACACGGGGCGGATGCGTCGGGATTGAGGCGCTCGAATCCCGATGCAATCATGTGGCCGGCTCGGGATCAACCGGCCTGGGCTCCAGGGCGGGCGCCCAAAGGACGCATGAGACCCGTCGCGGTCGAGAGAGCGTGCCCTGGGCGCCTCAGGTTCCCCGCCGTCCTCAGACCGTGGCAGCCGTCTCGGGGGACTTGAGCTTCACCTCGTCGATCAGGCCGAATTCCTTGGCCGCGTCGGCGGTCATGAAGTTGTCGCGCTCGAGCGCCTGATGGATCGTCTCGTAGTCGCGGCCGGTGTGCTTCACGTAGATCTCGTTCAGGCGCTTCTTGAGCGCCTCGATCTCGCGGGCATGGATCAGGATATCGGTGGCCTGACCCTGGAAGCCGCCGGAGGGCTGGTGCACCATGATCCGGGCGTTGGGCAGGGCGAAGCGATGGCCGGGCTCGCCGGCGGCGAGCAGCAGCGAGCCCATCGAGGCCGCCTGACCGATGCAGAGCGTCGTGACCGGGCAGGGAATGAACTGCATCGTGTCGTAGATCGACAGGCCCGAGGTCACCACACCGCCGGGCGAGTTGATGTAGAAGGAGATTTCCTTCTTCGGGTTCTCGGCCCAAAGGAACAGGAGCTGGGCGACGACCAGCGAAGCGCCCTGGTCCTCGACGGGGCCGGTGAGGAAGATGATCCGCTCGCGCAGGAGCCGGGAATAGATGTCGAAGGCGCGCTCGCCGCGGCTCGACTGCTCGACCACCATCGGCACGAGCGAGTTGTGGAAGTAGTCGACCGGATCTCTCATGTCAGCCCTCGGCTCCGGAGTCCGGCCCCGGCGCGAATCGCCCGGGGCCGGTTGGTTACAGCGAACATGGCAGCCGTTAACGCCGCCTGATCTCAAAGATCGCCGCCCGCCGCGGAGCCGGAGGGTCGGCGATCAGCCGGCAGCCTTGTCGGCCGCCGCCTCGTTGCTGGACTCGCTCGGCTTCCCGTCCGTCGAGGCCGCGTCGGCCTCGTCGGCCTCGGCGAAGAGCGTCTCCTTGGAGACGGGTTCCTCGACGACCTGGACCTGACCGAGGACATGGTCGACGACCTTCTCCTCGAACAGCGGCGCGCGAAGCTCGGCGAGCGCCTGCGGATTGTTGCGGTAGAAGTCGTAGACCTGCTTCTCCTGACCCGGGAACTGCCGGATCCGGGCGAACAGGGCCTGATTGACCTCATCGTCCGAGACCTTGATATCGGCGGTCTCGCCGACTTGCGCAAGCACCAGCCCGAGGCGGACGCGCCGCTCGGCGATCTTGCGGTACTCCGTCTGCGAGGCCTCCTCGGTGGTGCCCTCGTCCTCGAAGGTCTTGCCGCGGGTCTTCAGGTCCTGCTCGACCTGTGCCCACACGGCGGCGAACTCCTGGTGGACGAGGCTCGGGGGGAGCTCGAAGGCGTACTTGCCGTCGAGCGCGTCGAGCAGCTCCTTCTTGAGCTTGCGGCGGGACTGGGCCTCGTAATCGGCGCCGACGGCCTTGGAGACGGCCTCCTTCAGCTTCTCCAGGTCGTCCATGCCGAAGCGCTTGGCGAGTTCGTCGTCGATCTTCGTCTCGCCGGGGGCGGCGACCGCCTTCACGGCGACGTCGAACGCGGCGTCCTTGCCGGCGAGGTGCTCGGCCTGGTAATCGGCCGGGAAGGCCACCTTGACGAGGCGGCGCTCGCCGACCTTGGCGCCGACGAGCTGGTCCTCGAAGCCGGGGATGAAGGTGTTGGAGCCGAGTTCCAGATCGGCATCCTCGCCCTTGCCGCCCTCGAACGCGCTGCCGTCGATGCGGCCGACGAAGTCGATGGTGACCCGGTCGCCTGCTTGCGCCTCGGCGCCCTCCTCGCGGGGTTCGAAGGAGCGGCTGTCCTTGGCCATCCGTTCCAGGGTCTCGTTCACCTCCTCGTCGGAGGGCTTGAGCACGAGCCTCTTGACCGACACGTCGGAGAGATCGGCGAGGTCGAAGCTCGGCAGCACCTCGAGCTTCACCTTGAAGGCGAGGTCGCCCTTGGCATCGAGGGCGCGCTCGATGATGGTCTGCTCCTCGTCCTTCGGGAACTCGATCTGCGGCTCCAGCGCGAGGCGCAGGCCCTTGTCGGCCACGATCTGCTGGTTGGCCTCGTTGACGGCGTTCTGCAGGACATCGGCCATCACCGACTTGCCGTAGACCTTGCGCAGATGCGCCACCGGCACCTTGCCGGGGCGGAAGCCCTTGATCTGGACCTTGCCCTTGATGTTCGAGAGCTCGGTGTTGAGGCGATCCTCAAGCTCGGTCGCGGGGAGGAGCACCTGAAACTCGCGCTTCAGCCCCTCGGAGGTCGTCTCGGTCACCTGCATCGTCGTTCGTCCGCTGTTTTTAAACCGCAATCTCGTCTTCGCGTGCCGCGGCACCATGGCGAGGCCCCGGCGGGAACCGTTTTCGGTTCCTGACGCCGATCCCGATACGGACTTGGTGCGGGCGGAGGGGCTCGAACCCCCACGTCTTGCGACACTGGAACCTAAATCCAGCGCGTCTACCAGTTCCGCCACGCCCGCGAGCGCCATCGACACGGGCTCAGGGTTCCGAGCCGTCGAAGCGCGCGTCTATAGCATGCGCACCCGGGGCCGCAGCAAAAAACTTGCGAACGGGTTTGCGCGGTGGCGGGGCGAACCGCGCCTGTCTACAACGCGGGGCCCGAAGTCAAAGACGACGCGACGACCACGCGAGGCGCCATGCGACAGCCCGACCCGATGGCCCAGCCCGAGCCGGGATCTTTTTCGCGACGCGACCTGCTCGCCGGCAGCGCCGCCCTCGCCCTGATCCCGGCGGCCGCGGGAGCCCAGGCGCCGGCCGACGAGACGCCGCCACCGGAGCCGATGCCCCTCAAGGCGGCGCCGGCTCAACTCCGCCTCAAGCCCGAACCCGCCCCCGAGACGGCGGTCTGGCGCCTCGGCCAGGCGGAGGCGCCGATCCTGCGGGTCAAGCTCGGCGAGACCGTGCGGCTGCGCGTCGAGAACGGAACCGACAAGCCGCTCTCGCTGCACTGGCACGGGGTGCGCAACCGGAACGCCATGGACGGCGTCGGCGGCGTCACGCAGGAGCCGATCGAGCCGGGCGAACGCTTCACCTACGCGTTCACCCCGCCGGATGCCGGCAGCTTCCTGATCCGCCCCCTCGTGGTCGGCGGGTCGAGCGAGCCCTCGGGCCGCGGCATCGCCAGCATGCTGATCGTGGAGGAGCCCTCCCCGCCCCCGGTCGACGGGGACATCGCGCTGCTGCTGCAGGACTGGCGGCTCGACGAGGCCGGCGCGCTCCAGCCGTTCGGGCAGGTCGCCTTCGCCGCCGCAGCCGGGCGCCTCGGGAGCGTCGTCACGCTCAACGGCCGGCCGATCCCCCTCGGGCTGGAGGCCCGGCCCGGCAGCCGCCTGCGCCTTCGGCTCGCCAATGCCTGCAACGCGCGCAGCCTGCGCGTTCGCTTCGACGGGCTGAAGGCCTCTGTCGCGGCGGTGGACGGGCAGCCCAGCGACACCTTCGAGCCGCTGAAGGCGACGCTGCCCTTCGCGCCCGGCACCCGCTACGATCTGCTGCTCGACCTGCCGGCGCAGGCGGGCCCGGCCGGCACCATCACCGCGCTGATCGGCCAGGGCCTGCCGCTCGCCACGCTGACGGCTTCCGGCGAACCGGTGGCGCAGGCGGGCCGGGCGGCGATCGGCTCGATCCCCGAGAACAAGCGCCTGCCCGCCGAGATCCGCCTTCAGAGCGCGCTGCGCCGCGACCTCGTGCTGACCGGCGGCGTGCGGCCGGACAAGACCAAGCCCGGCGCCGAAACGCCCTATCAGGGCGATCCGGGCAAGGTCTGGCAGATCAACGGGGCGAGCGGGGCGGCGGGAATGGCGCCGCTGTTCTCGGTCAGGCGCGGGGGCGTGGTGGTGTTGACGATCCGCAACGACACCGGCTTCATCCAGAGCCTGCACCTGCACGGCCACGTCTTCCGCCTGCTGCATCAGCTCGACGACGGCTGGGAGCCCTACTGGCTCGACACCGTGCAGATCCCGGAGGGACGCAGCGCCCAGATCGCGTTCGTCGCCGACAATCCCGGCCGCTGGCTCCTCGGTGCCACCGTGCTGGAGCGATTCGACACGGGGCTGTGGACGAGCTTCGAGGTGACGTGATGGACCTTTGCCGGCCGGCGACGTATGGCGCTGCACGATGGAGAGGGCAGCGACACGAATGCCGACGGCCGGTCTCGCCGCACTCGGAGCCGTCGTGGCGCCGGGCGGGGCCGGCGAGGGTCGTGCCCAGGCGGTCGAGGCGAGGCCGGAGGTGCAGGATGGATCCGCGGCACGTGCCTTGATCGAAACCTTGAGCGCCCGCCTGCTCGCCGGGCCGAGCGCCACCGCCGTGCTCGAAGCGTGGTGCGCCGAGCGCGGGCTCAGCCCCGATCCACGGATCGTCGCCGTGCGCGTCCCCGGTCCGGACGAGCCTCCCGGCGCGGCGCGGCGCGAGCGGCTGGCCGTGGGGCCGGACGAGCCGGTGCGCTACCGCCGGGTGCGGCTCACCTGCGGCGCCCACGTCCTGTCGGAAGCCGACAACTGGTACGTTCCGGGCCGCCTGACGCCGGCGATGAACGCGGCCCTGGACGGCACGCAGGCCCCCTTCGGCCACGTCGTGCGCCCGCTGGGGCCCAGCCGCCGCAACCGGACGCCGACGATGCTGTGGCGCCCCGAGAGCGGTGGAACGCCCGGACCCGGCGAGCCCCTGTTCTCCGTCGAGGCGGTGCTCTCGGCCGGCGGCGTGCCGTTCTGCGAGGTCGCCGAGACCTATGCCGGCGCGGTGCTCATCCAGGGCGGGCGCTGACGCGATTTCATACCGAACGGTTCGCTGCCCGGACCGTCATCGCGAGCATGGCGAAGCGATCCGGCGGCGCGAGCTTTCGGAACATGCGGCGCGCTGGATTGCTTGCGCCGAGCCTCGCAATGACGGAGAGAGGCACCCGCGCCGTCATCGCGAGCCGTCAGGCGAAGCAATCCAGCACCCGCGACGGCGCCGAAAGGAGCATCCGGGCGGTCCGACGGCATCCGCGCCGGAAACGCCAAGGCTCCCGCTTCAAAAATCCCGATCGGGCCGGCGGCCTTCCCGGGCGAGGCGCAGCAGGTTCTGGCCGTAACTGGTCTTGGCGAAGAGCTCGCCCCGTGCCTGGAGCTGCTCGCGGCCGATGAAGCCCTGAAGGTAGGCGATCTCCTCCAGGCAGGCGACCTGAAGCCCCTGCCGGTGCTGGAGCACGCGCACGAACTCGCCGGCCTCCAGGAGATTGTCGTGCGTGCCGGTGTCCAGCCACGCGTAGCCGCGGCTCATCCGCTCGACATGGAGCTGGCCGCGTTCGAGATAGGTCTGGTTGACGGAGGTGATCTCGAGCTCGCCCCGGTCCGAAGGTTTCACGTCGGCAGCGATGTCGAGCACTTGATTGTCGTAGAAGTACAGCCCGGTCACCGCCCAGGGGCTTTCCGGGGTCTTGGGCTTCTCCACCAGCTTCAGCGGCCGGCCCGACTCGTCGAGGGTGACGACGCCGTAGGCCTCCGGATGATCGACGTGGTAGGCGAACACCGTCGCCCCGCTCTTGCGGGCGCGGGCCTTGGCCAGCAGCTCGCTCATGCCGTTGCCGAAGAACAGGTTGTCGCCGAGCACCAGGGCCACGTCGTCGCGGCCGACGAAGTCGCGCCCGATGAGGAAGGCCTGGGCCAGTCCCTCGGGGCGCGGCTGCACCGCGTAGGAGAAGGTCAGCCCGAACTGCTCGCCGGTGCCGAGCAGGCGCTGGTAGTTGCCCAGGTGCTCAGGGCTCGAGATGATCAGGATCTCGCGGATGCCGGCCAGCATCAGCACCGAGATCGGATAGTAGATCATCGGCTTGTCGTAGACCGGCAGCAGTTGCTTGTTGATCGCCAGCGTCGCCGGATGGAGCCTTGTGCCGGAGCCGCCGGCGAGCACGATGCCCTTCATACGAACACGTCCCGATCAGTTGGAGCGGACCGGCCCCACCAGCCGGTCGAGGATGTCGTCGAGCGCCGCCTCCCAGGGCCGCGGCGCGATACGAAAGGCGTCGGTCAGGCTCTGCGTGGACAGGCGGGAATTGGCCGGGCGCTTCGCGGGCGTCGGGTAGGCGGAGGTCGGGATGCCCTCGACCGGCACCGAGCGCCCGCCACGCCGCGCCGAACCCGCCAGGATCGCGCGGGCGAAGTCGCACCACGTGGTGGCGCCGTCGTTGACGCAGTGGAAGGTGCCCGTCGGCGCGGCCTCGTCACCCGCCAGCCGCAGGGCGATCGTGGCCAGCGCCGCGGCGAGGTCGGCGGCCGAAGTCGGGCAGCCGTGCTGGTCGTCCACCACGGTCAGACGATCCCGCTCGTTTGCCAGCCGCAGCATCGTCTTCACGAAGTTGCCCCGGTGCGGGCTGACCACCCAGGCGGTGCGGACAACCGCGTGGCGCGGGTTGGCCGAGCGCACCGCCATCTCACCCGCCGCCTTGCTGGCGCCGTAGACGCTTCTCGGGTTCACGGGCGCGTCGGGGGCATGGAAGCCGTCGCCCGAGCCGTCGAACACGTAGTCGGTCGAGACGTGCACGAGCGGGATGTTTCGCCTGTTCGTCTCGGCGGCGAGGAAGGCGGGGGCGAGCGCATTGAGGCGCCACGCGGCCGCGACCTCGCTCTCGGCCCGGTCCACCGCCGTGTAGGCGGCCGGGTTGATCACCGCCGCATAGGCCCGCGCGTCGAGCGCGGCGGCGATCGCTCCCTCGTCGGCGATGTCGAGGGTCTGGCGGTCGGGGGCATGCACCCGCACGCCCTCGGGCCAGGAAAAGGCCTGAAGCTCCGTGCCGACCTGACCGGCGCCGCCGAGGATCAGGATGTCCATGCTCAGGCGCTCTTTTGCGCGAGGCCGAGGCGCTCGCCGGAATAGCGGCCCTCTCGGATCGGGCGCCACCACGCCTCGTTGTCGAGATACCAGCGCACGGTCTCTTCCAACGCCTCCTCGAACACCTTGGTCGGCCGCCAGCCGACATCGGCCTCGGCCTTCGAAGGATCGATGGCGTAGCGCCGGTCGTGACCGGGCCGGTCGGCGACGAAGGAGATCAGGCGCTCGTGCGGGCCGTGCTCGGGGCGCAGCCGGTCGAAGGCGGCGCACAGCGCCTTCACCACGGCGAGGTTGTTCCGCACCGAGCGCCCGCCGAGCAGGTAGGTCTCGCCGAGCCGGCCGCGCTCCAGCACCGCGACGAGGCCGCGGGCATGGTCCTCGACATGGATCCAGTCGCGCTCGTTCAGGCCGTCGCCGTAGACCGGCAGCGCCTTGCCCTCCAGCGCCGCCAGGATCATCAGCGGGATCAGCTTTTCGGGGAAGTGGCGCGGGCCGTAGTTGTTCGAGCAGTTCGTCACCAGCACCGGCAGGCCGTAGGTCTCGTGCCAGGCCCGCGCGAGGTGGTCGGAGGCCGCCTTCGAGGCCGAGTAGGGCGAGCGCGGATCGTAGCGGCTCTCCTCCGTGAAGAAGGCGTCCGGCGGCAGCGAGCCGTAGACCTCGTCGGTCGAGACGTGGAGGAAGCGGAAGGTCTTCCTGGCCTCGCCGTCGAGGCTCTCCCAGTGGGTGCGGGCGCCGTCGAGCATCACCTGGGTGCCGATCACGTTGGTGCGCACGAAGGCGCCGGGATCGGTGATCGAGCGGTCGACATGGCTCTCGGCGGCCAGATGCATCACCGCCTCGGGCCGGAAGTCGGCGTAGAGCGCGTGGACACGGGCCGGATCGCAGATGTCGGCCCGCTCCAGGCGGTGCCGGGGATCACCCTTCAGCGGGTCGAGCGAGATCGGGTTGGCGGCGTAGGTCAGGGCGTCGAGGGTCAGCACCTCGTGGCCGAGATCCTGCACCAGATGCAGCACCAGGGCGGAGCCGATGAAGCCGCAGCCGCCCGTCACCAGAATGCGCATCGATCCAAACTCCGTCGGTGCCGGCCCGTGCTCTCCGCCCATCGAGCCGGAAGAGGCATGTTGCGTTGCGGCTATGTCAACCTGAGGTCGGGATCAACCGGCTCGGCCGCCGCTCCCGGCACCTCGAATCAGAAGACGCGGCCGAGATCGGCCAGGAGGGGGGCGACCTTGTCCTTGCCCGACAGGATCGCATCGGCCTCGGCGACCGGCCATTCGATGCCGATGGCCGGATCGTTCCAGCGCAGGTTCCGGTCGTCGGCCGGGCTGTAATAGGCGTCGACCTTGTAGGCGACCATGGTATCCGGCTCCAGGGTGCAGAAGCCGTGGGCGAAGCCGGCGGGCACGAAGAGCTGCTCGCCGCCCGACGCGTCGAGGCGCACGGCGACGTGCCGGCCGTAGGTCGGGGAACCGGAGCGGATGTCCACGGCGACATCGAGGATCGCCCCGGCGAGCACCCGCACCAGCTTGGCCTGGGCGCCGGGCGCCACCTGGAAATGCAGGCCGCGGATCGTGCCCACGGGCGCGGAGAAGGACTGGTTGTCCTGAAGGAAGACGTTGGCGATGCCGTGCTCGGCGAGGATGTCGGCCCGGTACACTTCCGAGAACCAGCCGCGGTCGTCGCCGTGGCGCTTCGGGATCACCCGCTTGACCGCCGGGATCTCGGTCTCGATCACCTGCATCCGTTGCTCCTGCCTCGCCCGCTCTCGGCAATTGCGGGTCGTAGGCCGCGCCAAGGTGGCGAAGTCAAGGCCGTATCGTAACTCGTCGGCCGTCCCGCTCCTTGTCGAAGCGTGGCCGCACGACTACCGCTGGTGATATCCGGCAACGACAGCCGGAGAGGAGGAGAACACCGATGACGACGCTTCGTGCCAACCGTTCACGCCATCTGTCGACGGCGGCGCGCGCGGCCGCGCTGCTGCTTGCCGTGTCCGGCACGGGCGTCCTGGCACAGAAGGCGGCGGACCTCTCCGGCGTATGGCAGACGGAGACGCCGGGCTCGACCGTACGCATCTCCCGCTGCGGCGGCGGCTATTGCGGAGTGATCGCGTCGACGACCGGTCCCGGCGTCGACGCGCAAAATCCCGATCCGTCGCTGCGCACGCGCAAGCTCGTCGGCGTGCAGATCATGCAGGTCGGCACTCCGGGCGGTGCGGGTTTCGACGGCAGTCTCTACAACCCGACCGACGGCAAGACCTATTCGGGCAGTCTGACTCCCAAGGGACCCGACACCGTCGAGGTCGCGGGCTGCGTGCTCAGCGTCCTGTGCAAGCGCCAGACCTGGCGGCGGGTCCGGTAACAGGCCCCGGCTTCGACCCGGGTCAGTGATCCGCACCCTCCGGCGCGGCTTCAGCCGCGCTGTCGGCGAGGGACGCCTTCTCCGTCGGCGGCTCGGCGCTCGCGACGGCCTTCGGCTCCAGCAGGGGCTGCAGGCGGGTGGCGAGCTGCTTGTCGAGGTGGCGGGCATAGGCGCCCTTGAAGTAGGTGGCGCCGGTGCCGCGGCCGTAGATGCGGTCGTGCGCGACCGCCATGCGGTCGACCTCGGGGCGGCACAGGAAGCCGGTCACGCCCGCGGCCTCGTACCAGCGTCCGTCCCGGGCCAGCCGAACGGCCTTGGGGTTGGACATCACCGTCTCGGCGAAGCAGGCCGTGGCCGCCTCTTCGAGCGGCGCCAGCACCGCGTGCGGGGAACCGGGCACGTGCTGCCGGGCCGGGCGCGCCTCGGCCGCGGGATCGAGCAGCACGGCGGCAAGGCCGAGGAACGGCACGGCTTTCATCGCGGCTTTCATGGGGCGCCTCGAACGGGTGTCGAACGCCGTCAGTGTTCGCCGGAGAACGTGCCGGATCTAGGGCGAGAATCGGCCCCTTCTGCCGCACCGCGAGATAAAGTGAGTGTTTGTCGCCCGGCGGCCACAGCCAGCCGGCGCAGGCAGGCGGGGGCGCTCGGGTGGCATCAGCCGCGGCGGACGGCGTTCCAGTTTCCGCTGCAACTGATCGGCCCGTCGCCCAGCGTCGTCCAGCGGCCCGAGCCGGTCCCCTGAGCGGTGAGGCGGCCGAGCACCTGCGCCGCACTGCCGCCGCGGGAGATGGTGCCGCGGACGGTGCCGTTGGACGAGACACGACCGCGAATATCGAACTCGCCGCCGCCGTAGATGGCCTCGCCGCGTTCGATCTGTACGCCATAGCGGTAGGCCCGGTCGCAGGGACCATCGAGGGTCACGACCTCGATGCTCCAGCGGCCGTCGAAGCGGTCGGGCACCTGCACCTTGCGCTTGGCCGCGTCCGCCGTGCCGAGCCCCGCGGCGGTGACGGCGAGGATGACGGCGGCGAGGATCGGCAGGCGCATGGGGTCGGGGTCCGGCTGGTGGAGGCCTTGACGGCGGTGCCTGCCGGAAGATTGCCTCGGACCCCGCAGAGTCAAGGTTGCGTGCGGCACCGCAGGGCCGCGACCCCGGGTCGACACGACAAGCGCGCAGGATACCGATCCACCCCGTCCGTCCCCTCCGCCGTCATTCCGGGGCGCCGGAGGCGAACCCGGAATGACGGACAAGGGCAAGAGGAATGACGGTCGAATGCCGTGAGCCTGAGTACAGAGCCCTGGTTCCGAGCCCTGAGTTCCGAGCCTTGGCGGCGCCGTGACCCTTCGAAAACCACGCCCCTGCGACACGGTTCTCCCCTCAACCCCTCGCCCGCTCCGCCGCCTCGCGCAGCAGCGCGAGCAGGTCGCAGCCCGCGAACAGGAAGCCGTGGACGCCGGCCCGGCCCAGCGCATCCGCATCCGCGGGCTTGCCGGCGAGGTAGATCGTGCCGGCGCCGGCCGCCCTCAGGGCCTCGGCGGCGGATACGGCGTCCGTCGCGTAGACGGCATCGGAGGAACACAGGCAGGCGAGCCGCGCGCCGGATGCCTTGAACGCGTCCGCCAAGTCGCTCGCATCCGAAAAGCCGTCGTTGCCCAGCGCCTCGATGCCGCCCGCGGCGAAGGCGTTGGCGGCGAAGGTCGAGCGGGCGTTGTGGACCGCCACCGGGCCGAGATTGGCCAGGAACACCGCCGGTCGCCGGCCCGTCTCCGCCAGCACGGCGTCGGAGGCGTCGCGGAGCGCCTCGTAGGCCTCGGCCAGACGCAGCGAGGGCAGAGCGGCCTCGGACCGGGTCGTCGCGGGACGGGGCGCCACGTCGAGGACGGCGACCGGCTTCTCGGCGAGGAAGGGAAACGCGCTGGCACCGGTGAGCGGCTCCCTGCGGGTCGCCACCGCCCGGGCACGGGCCTGGGCCACCCCCGCGATCCGCCGGCCCAGCGCGCCGGATTCGAGGCTCGCGGCGATGCCGCCCTCGCGCTCGATCTCTTGGAAGAGGCCCCAGGCCTTCTCGGTCAGTTCGGCGGTGAGCGCCTCGAAGCCGCCGGCGCCGGCGGCCGGATCGGACACCTTGGCGAGGTTCGATTCCTCGATCAGCACGATCTGGCTGTTGCGCACCACGCGCCGGGCGAAGGCGTCGGGCAGGCCGAGCGCCTGGGTGTAGGGCAGCGCCGTCACCGAATCGGCCCCGCCGAGGCCGGCCGAGGCCGAGGCCATGGCGGTGCGCAGGATGTTCACGAACGGATCGCGGCGGGTCATCATCCGCCACGCGGTCTCGGCCAGCACCCGCAGCGGTCTCGGTTCGAGGCCGCAGGCCTGCTCGACCCGGGCCCAGAGCCGGCGGATCGCCCGGAACCTGGCGATGGTCAGGAACTCGTCGGCATCCGCCACCAGCAGGACGGAGATTTTTTCACGCGCCTGCGCGAGGCCGTGGCCGCCCGCCTCCAGCGCCCGCAGGTAGGCGACGGCCGTGGCCAGCACGGCGGCGAGTTCCTGCACCTCGCTCGCGCCCGCCTCGTGGTAGGGCCGGCCATCGGCGAGCGCCACGCGGCCGCGATAGCCTTCGAACACGCTCACCGCCTCGGAAAGCCGGGCCTCCCAGCCCGAATCGAGCCGGCCGGTCGCGGCGCGGATGCCGAGGGGATCGAGGCCGAGATCGAGGTCGAGGGCGGCCGGATCGTCGCCGCGGCGCTCGACCAGTCGCTTGAGCAGAGCCGCCGTCTCGAAGCCGGCCAAGCCGGCATCGAGACGCAGGGCGATGAGCGGCAGCATCACACCCTTCAGCGCGGCGTCCAGCGCGTCCACGGACGAGAGGTCGAGGCCGAAGCCGCGGGCGGCGGGCGCGTCGCGGTGGACCAGAACCAGCGCGTCGGCGCCGCCTTCGAGGTCGGTCAGCGCCTGCGCCGCGGCCTTCTCCGCGTCGGGATGGTCGATGCGCTGCGCCAGCCGCCAGGGGCCGGGCGCCCGCACCGGCTGCGCCGCGGCGGCCGCCGGCGCGTAGAGCGGCTCGATGCGCAGGCCGTCGGCGGTCTTCGAGACGAGGCGTTTCTCGAAGTCGCCCCCCTTCAGCGCGGCCTCGACGGCGCCGCGCCAACGCTCGCGGGTGGCGGGCTCGAACAACGCGGCGAGGGGACGATCTTCCATCTTGAGCGAGACCCTAGAGCGCTCTCCGCCGAAATGGACACCGGTTCGGCGAAAGAGAGTGCGTCAAAACAAGGATCCGGAGCCTGTCCCGATTGCAACGCGGTCGGGACGAGCTCCAGGGCAGCGACGTTTCCCGGCTGCTTCTTGAGAGAGCAGCGACTTGGCCGCAAGCCCTTGCACGGGGCGCGGGCGGACGACAACCGACTTTATACCAACGGGCGATGATCCCGACTCATCGCCCGTTGCCCGCACGAAGGCGCGGCGGCGGGCGTCCGCCGGACGCAAGGGATACGACCATCGGTCGGCTTCCCTGCAGCTTGGTATTCGTCCGGGTCACCGCGCCCGCCTCGCTCAAAATCCTGAGGCTTCAGCCAAAAACAATCAGTCCGGCGAAGCCGAGCGAGCCCACGACGATGCGCCACCACGCGAACAGCCAGAAGCCGTGGCGGGAGACGTAGTCGAGCACCGTGCGCACCACGATCAGGGCCGAGACGAAGGCGGCGACGAAGCCGATGACGATCAGCAGCGCGTCGTTCGAGGACAGGTTCCTGTAGTTGTCGAGCAGGTCCTTGGCGAAGGCGCCCGCCATGGTCGGCATGGCGAGGTAGAACGAGAACTCGGTGGCCGAGCGCTTGCTCGCGCCCATCAGCATCGCCCCGACGATGGTGGCGCCGGAGCGCGACACGCCGGGGATCATGGCGAGGCACTGGAACAGGCCGATCTTCAGCGCCATCGGCAGGCTGAACTCGAACACGTCGGTCTTTCGCGGGCGCTCGGTCGGGCCGTCATGCGGCGCGGCCTTCGGCTCGCCGACCGTGTCGTCGACGACGAGCAGCACGAGGCCGCCGGCCACGAGGGTCGCGCAGACGATCCACGGATTGAACAGGTAGAACTTGATGTATTTCGAGAACAGCCCGCCGACGATCGCCGCGGGCAGGAAGGCGATCAGCACCGCCAGCACGAAGCGGCGCGCCCTCGGGTCGTTCGGCAGCGCGGTGGCGATCCCCCAGAGCCGCCCGAAATAGGCGAACAGGATCGCCAGGATCGCGCCGAGCTGGATCAGCACCTCGAAGGTGTTGTTGGGCGAGTGGAAGCCGATGAAGTGGCCGATGAGGAGTTGGTGGCCGGTCGAGGAGACCGGGATGAACTCGGTGGCGCCTTCCACCACGGCGAGCACGAGCGCCTTCGCGATCAGGACGAGATCCATGGGCCTGCTGTTCCCCGCGCCGATGTCCCGGCACATGCGGGCTGCGGCAGACGACGGCGATGCGGCAGCTTTGCGGCGGCAGGGTTGACGGGCGGTTACCGCCCTGCGGCGCGTTTGTTAATGAGGTGGCAACGCTGGAGAAATAATCCTGGCGCGTCGCCCCAATTTTGCCGGTGCGGCACGGTCTGCCCAGGGCTCTGCCTTCTTTACCGCTGAACCACGGCCTCGATGGCGACGCTCTATCACTCCCCGTTCTGCCCGAACTCGCGCTTCATCCGCCTCGTCCTGGCCGAGATGGGCATGGAGCCGACCCTCGTCGAGGAACGGGCCTGGGAGCGGCGCCGCGACTTCCTCGTCGTCAACCCGGCCGGCACCACGCCGGTGCTGGTGGAGCAGTCGGGTCTCGCGATTCCGGGCGCGGGCGTGATCGCGGAATATCTCGACGAGACGCGGGGCTTGGGGCTCGCCGGACGGCGCCTGCTGCCGGACACCACCACGGCCCGGGTCGAGGTGCGGCGCCTGCTCGACTGGTTCCTCGTCAAGTTCGACACGGAAGTGACCGAGTATCTCGTCACCGAGAAGATCGACAAGCGCTTCATGTCGTCGGCGGCCGGGGGCGGTCCTCCGGACATGAACGCCATTCGCGCGGCGCGCACCAACGTGCGCTATCACCTCCAATATGTCGGGTATCTGATCGGGCATCGCCGCTGGCTCGCGGGCGACGACCTGACCTATGCCGATCTCGCGGCGGCGGCCCATCTCTCCTGCGTGGATTATCTCGGCGACGTGCCATGGGACGAGGACGAGATGGCGAAGGACTGGTACGCGCGGGTGAAGTCGCGGCCCTCCTTCCGCGCGCTCCTGGCCGACCGGGCGCCGGGCATGCCGCCGGCGGCCCACTACACGGATCTGGACTTCTGACGTCGGCCGAGGGGGCGGTCGAGCGGTCGGCGAAGGGGGCGGGCAAAGTCCCGCTCACCGGTCCCGCCCTCCGGCACGCCGTCGAGACGCGCGCGCGCCGTCTCGGCTTCGAGGCGTTCCGCGTCACGCGGCCCGACGCCGTGCCGCGCTTGCGCGAGCGGCTGCCCGAATGGCTCGCGGCGGGCCATCACGGCACCATGGGCTGGATGGAGGAGCGGGCCGACCAGCGTGCCGCGCCCTCCGCCCTGTGGGCCGAGGCCCGCAGCGTCGTCATGCTCGGCCTGAATGCCGGCCCCGAACACGATCCCCTCGATCTCGTCCGCCTGAAGGCGTGCGGCGCGATCGCGGCCTACGCGCAGCGGCGCGACTATCACGAGGTGATCAAGGGCAAGCTGAAGGAACTCGGCGGCTTCCTCTCGGCGAAATCCGGCGAACCGGTGAAGGTCTTCTGCGACACCGCCCCGGTGATGGAGAAGCCGCTGGCGGAAGCCGCCGGGCTCGGCTGGCAGGGCAAGCACACGGTGCTGATCTCGCGCGAGCACGGCAACTGGCTGATGCTCGGCGCGATCTTTTCCCGCGCCGACCTCGAACCCGATGCGCCCGAGACCGACCGTTGCGGCTCCTGCCGCCGCTGCCTCGACATCTGCCCGACGGACGCCTTCCCCGCCCCCTACCGGTTGGACGCGCGCCGCTGCATCGCCTACCTCACCATCGAGCATCACGGCCCGATCCCGCGCGAATACCGTGAAAAGATCGGCAACCGGGTGTTCGGCTGCGACGACTGCCTCGCGGTCTGCCCCTGGAACAAGTTCGCGGGCGCGGCCCGGGACGTCCGGATGGCCGCCCGCGCGGATCTTCTCGCACCGCCTCTGGCGGACCTCGCCCGCCTGGACGACGCGGCCTTCCGGACGCGGTTCGCCGGCACGCCGATCAAGCGCACCGGCCGCGACCGCTTCCTGCGCAACGTGCTGATCGCCATCGGCAATTCCGGTGAGTCGGGTCTCGCCGAGGAGGCGGTGGCCCACCTCGATGAACCGGACCCGGTGGTGCGCGGCGCGGCCGTCTGGGCCTGCGGGCGATTGCTGCCGGGGCAGCGGCTCCACGGTCTGTTCGAGACCCATGGACGCGACGAGCCGGAGGCGCATGTGAGGGAGGAATGGCGCGCCGCCCTTCCCCTTCCTATGGAAGAGGACGGCAACCGGGAGACCTGAACCCGCATGAACCTGTTCGTCTTCGGCCTCGGCTTCTCCGCCCGGCATTTTTCCGAGCGCGAGCGAGCCCGTTTCCGAACCGTGCGGGCGACGGTGACCGAGCCGGCGCGGGCCCGACCCCTCGCCGCGGAGACCGGCTTCACCGTCCGCGCCTTCGGGCCGGATGCGGACGATCTCCGCATCGCCGACGACCTCGCCGACACGGACGTTCTGCTGGTCTCCGCGCCGCCGGGGCCGGACGGCGACACCGCCCTCGGGCGCTACCGCGAGGCGATCGCGAAGAGCCGCATCGGCTGGATCGGCTATCTCTCGACCATCGGCGTCTACGGCGACCACGGCGGAGCCTGGATCGACGAGACCACGCCCGCCACGCCGAAGAGCGCCCGCTCGCGGGAGCGCCTCGCCGTCGAGGAGGCGTGGCTGCGCCTGGGCGCCGAGACCGGCAAGGCGGTTCAGGTGTTCCGCCTGTCCGGCATCTACGGACCCGGCCGCAACCCGATCGTGAAGCTGCGCGAGGGCCGGACCCAGCGCATCGTCAAGCGGGACCAAGTGTTCAACCGCATCCACGTGGCCGATATCGCCGCCGCGCTCGCCGCCTCGATCGAGCGGCCGCGACCGGGCGCGGCCTACAACGTCACCGACGACGAGCCGGCCCCGCCGCAGACGGTGATCGAGCACGCCGCGGCGCTGACCGGCCTGCCCCTGCCGCCGGCGGTCGATTTCGAGACCGCCGACCTCAGCCCGATGGCGCGGAGTTTCTACGGCGAGAACAAGCGGGTCAGGAACCGCCTGATCCGCGAGGAACTGGGCGTTCGGCTCGCCTACCCGACCTACCGCGAAGGGCTGGCCGCGCTCGTCGCCGACGCGCAGGCGTGAGCGGAGCCGGCGTCAGAGCCTGTTCGACCGGCCGCCGTGTCTTCGTCAGGCAACGGCAAGGCGAGAGGAAGATCCTACTCCCATCCTGAACCCTCATCCTGAGGTGCCGGAGCGTAGCGGAGGCCTCGAAGGATGCTCCAGGAATCGCGCGGGATCTGGAGCATCCTTCGAGGCCGCTCACGCGGCACCTCAGGATGAGGGGCGAGAGGGGATCACTGCAGTCAAACAGGCTCTCGGACGAACCGGACGCCGATCCCGTCCTCGCCCCGCCGGACGCAGCGGCAGGACCGGGCCGACTCAGATCTCCTCCCGCACGCCCTTGCCATGGCGCTCGAAGTAGAGCGGGATCGGCCGGTAGGGCGGGAAGCCGGCGTCCGCCGCCGCCTCCAGATCGTCGAGGATCACGCGGGTGATGCGCGGCAGGTCGAGCTTGCGCGCGGCAGCGAGATCGACCCAGGCGAGTTCGGTCAGTTCCGCATCCGGCCCGACGATACCGGGCCGTTCGGCGGCCACCGCCTTGCGATCGACGGCGAAGAAGCGGGTGTCGAAGCGGCGCACGCGCCTGGGCGGCGTGATCGCCCGCGCCACCAGATGCAGCGCTTCGAGGTCGGGCATCACGCCCTCCTCGGCGAAGGCCCGCCACGCCCCGTCCGGCGGTGCCTCCGGCGGGCCGTAACCACGGGTGCCGACGAGCAGGCCGGTCTCCTCGTAGGTCTCGCGAATGGCGGCCAGGGCGAGCGAGCGGCCGAGATGATGCGGGGCGCGGGGCAGTTTGGCGCGGAGCGCCTCGTCGGCCCGCTGCGACAGGGCGCCGGCCACCGGCATCCGCCGGTCGGACGGCTCGATGCGGCCGCCGGGAAACACGAACTTGCCGCCCATGAAGGCGAGGCCGGCGTGGCGCCGGCCCATCAGAACCTTGAACCGCTTGCGCGAACGGTCGAGGACGATCAGCGTCGCGGCGTCGCGCGGGCGCAGGGGGGACGGGCGCGGTGCCGCGGCGGGGGGCTCAGGCCGATCCGAGTCCGGCGGCGTCGCCCGTTCTGGTTGCTGCCTCACCGCCGCGTCTCTCCCCCGCGCCGCTCCCGCCGCGGGCGGGGGGCGCCTTGCCGAAGCCGTGCATGCCGAGCGCGTATTGCAGCCCGATCACCGCGCCCTTGACGGGCTGCAGCAGCCCGAGCGCCAGGACCAGGGTGAGCAGCGGCCACACGGTCATCGACGCCCAGAGCGGCACCTCGTAGCCCATCTCGATCTCGAGGACGAGATAGCCGACGATGTGGCCCACGAGGAAGATCACGAGGTAGGGCGGCAGATCGTCGGCCCGGTGGCCCTCCATCTCCAGGCCGCAGGCCTCGCAGGCCGGCCGCACCTTGAGGAAGCGCCCGAACATGCGGCCCTGCCCGCAATGCGGGCAACGGTCGAGGAAGCCGCGGGCCATGGCCGGGATCAGCCGGGTCCGCTCCTGCGGCACCGGGGCCGGCGGGGGAAAGACGGGGGTCTCCATGGCCGGACTCTAACCCCTTCCGCTCAGCGGCGCGAGCCGCGATGCCGCCGGGCACCGTCGCCGTCCGGTGCGGAGACGGTGCCGGAACGCGCCTTGCCCTTCGGCGACTTCGCCTTCGCCCCGCTCTTGGCGCCGCCCTTGGCCTGACCCGGCCTCGCTTTGAGGCCGCCGCGCCTGATCCCGCCGCCCTTCGCGCCGGAGCGGCTGCGGCCCTCCGACAGGATCTCGAAGCGCAGCGCCCCGGCCACCGCCGCCGCCTCGACCAGACGCACCTCGACCGTGTCGCCGAGGCGGTAGGTCTCGCCGCTGCGGTCGCCGACGAGGGCGTGCAGCGCCTCGTCGTGGCGGTAATACTCGCGGCCGATGGTGGCGACCGGCACGAAACCGTCCGCTCCGGTCTCGTCGAGCTTCACGAACAGCCCCGAGCGCGTCACGCCCGAGATGCGGCCGGAGAAGGTGGCGCCGACCCGGTCGGCGAGGTAGCCGGCGATCAGCCGGTCGATGGTCTCGCGCTCGGCCGCCATCGCCCGCCGCTCGGCCGCCGAGATCCGCTCGGAGACGGCATCGAGCATTCCCGGCGTGGTGTCGCCGGGCAGCCCGTCCTTGCCCAGGCCGCAGGCCCGGACCAGGGCGCGATGGACGATCAGGTCGGCGTAGCGGCGGATCGGCGAGGTGAAGTGGGCGTAGCGGCGCAGGTTCAGCCCGAAATGGCCGAGATTCCGTGCGGCGTAGACGGCCTGCGCCTGCGAGCGCAGCACCACCTCGTTGATGAAGGGCGCGTGCTCGCTGTCCGCGACCTGCGCCAGGATGCGGTTGAACAGGTCGGGCCGCAGCGCCCCGGCCTTCGTCATCCTGATGCCGACCGAGGCCAGCACCTCGGCGAGCGCCCGCATCTTCTCCAGCGCCGGCTCGTCGTGGACCCGGTAGATCAGCGGCGCGTTCGCCTTCTCCAGGGTCTCGGCCGCCGCGACGTTGGCCTGGATCATGAACTCCTCGATCAGCCGGTGCGCCTCCAGCCGCTCCGGCACGATCACCCGGTCGACGCCGCCTTGCGCGTCGAGCAGCACCTTGCGCTCCGGCAGGTCGAGGGCGAGCGGACCGCGGGCGTCGCGGGCCCGCTTCATCGCCGCGTAGGCCGCGTAGAGCGGGCGCAGGGCCGTCTCCAGAACCGGCCCGGACGTGGCGTCCGGCCGGCCGTCGATGGCGGCTTGCGCCTGGGCGTAGGCGAGCTTGGCCGCCGAGCGCATCAGGATGCGGTGGAAGCTGTGCCCACGCTTCACCCCGTCGGCGCCGATCACCATGCGCACGGCGAGCGCCGGCCGGTCCTCGCCCTCGCGCAGCGAGCACAGGTCGTTCGAGATGCGCTCGGGCAGCATCGGTACCACCCGATCGGGGAAATAGACCGAGTTGCCCCGCAGGAGCGCCTCGCGGTCGAGGGCCGAGCCCGGCCGGACGTAGGCGGCGACGTCGGCGATCGCGACGGTGACGACGAAGCCGCCCGCGTTGGCCGGATCGGGATCGGCCTGCGCCATCACCGCGTCGTCGTGGTCCTTGGCGTCGGGCGGGTCGATGGTGACGAGCGGCGCCCCGCGCCAATCCTCCCGCCCGCGCTTGGTCACGCTCTTGGCCGCGTCGGCCTCCGCCAGCACGGCCGCGGGGAAGACGTGCGGGATGTTGTGGAGGTGCAGGGCGATCAGGCTCACCGCCTTCTCGGAGCCGAGGGCGCCGAGGCGCTCGGTCACCCGGCCGCGGGGCAGGCCGAAGCGGGTCTCGCGCTCGACCGCGACGCTGACGAGATCGCCGTCGCGGGCCTCGCCCTCCTCGCCCGGCGGGATCGCGATCTCCTTCCCTTGCGACTTCTTCTCGACGGGCAGGATGCGCCCGCCGTCGCGGCCGGCGCGGTAGACGCCGATCACCTCCGAGCGGTTCCTGCCGATCACCTTGATGACGCGGCCGGTATAGCGGCCCGGCGCCTCCGGGTCCGGCGCGACGCGGATCAGGGCCCGGTCGCCGAGGCCCGGGGCCGGACGGTCGCCCCGGCGCCCGGCGCGCGGCACCTCGACGGCGATCTTCGGAGCCTCGCCCTCGCCGTCCCACTGCGCCGGACGGGCGACCAAGTCGCCGTCGCGATCGCGCGAAAAGATGTCGGCGAGCACGACCGGCGGCAGGCGGCCGCCCTTGCGGAAACCGCCGCGGCCGCGGTCGAGCGCGCCCTCTTCCTCGATGTCCTTCAGGATCGCCTTGAGGCCGATCTTGTCGGCGCCCTTCAGGCCGAAGGCCTTGGCGATCTCGCGCTTGCCGACCGTCCCGGGGGCGTCGGCGACGAAGGCGAGGATCCGTTCGCGGGAGGGGAGAGCGGGAGGACCCGCCTTCGGAGTGATGCGTCTGGCCAAGGACGGGCCTCGCCGCGCCGCCCCGTGCGAGGCCGGCGCGCAGAAATTTCGATGATCGGGGAGACCGTTGACGATCCCGGCGCCCGGGGAAGATGGGCCCTTCCCCGCCCCGGGACAACGCTCCGGCGGCGCCCGTGAACAGGTTCGGCGCCTCGACTCAGAGCCTGTTCGAGCGGCCGACGTGTCTTCGTCGGGCAACGGCAAGGCGAACCGATGGAGAACGGGCTGCCGTCCGCGCACGCGATCCGGGTCCCTGGATGGGGTTCGAGGCAGGGGCGACCGAAGAGAGGGGCCGGATCGCTCCGGCCCCTCCTTCATCGTTCGATCCTCGGCCGAGGGCACGCATCGGGCGTCGTCCGGCCGGCTTGCCCGAAGGCGCCGTGCGCGGGCGATCCGCCGCGTGGAAGCCGACCCTACAGCGAATAGTACTGCACGAACTCGATCGGGTGCGGGGTCATCTCGTAGCGCAGCACCTCGGCCATCTTCAGCTCGATGAACGAGTCGATCTGGTCGTCCGAGAACACGCCGCCGGCCTTGAGGAAGGCGCGGTCCCGGTCGAGGTTCTGCAGCGCCTCGCGCAACGATCCGCAGACGGTCGGGATCTTCTTCAGCTCGCGCGGGGGCAGGTCGTAGAGATCCTTGTCCATCGCCGGGCCCGGATCGATCTTGTTGACGATGCCGTCGAGGCCGGCCATCAGCAGCGCCGAGAAGGCGAGGTAGGGGTTGGCCATCGGATCGGGGAAGCGGACCTCGACGCGCTTGGCCTTCGGGTTCGTGGTCCACGGGATGCGGCAGGAGGCCGAGCGGTTGCGGGCCGAGTAGGCGAGCAGAACCGGCGCCTCGTAGCCCGGCACCAGGCGCTTGTAGGAGTTGGTGGACGGGTTCGTGAAGGCATTCAATGCCTTGGCGTGCTTGATGATGCCGCCGATGTACCACAGGCATTCCTGGCTTAGATCGGCGTACTTGTCGCCGGCGAAGAGCGGCTTGCCGTCCTTCCAGATCGACTGGTGCACGTGCATGCCGGAGCCGTTGTCGCCGTAGACGGGCTTGGGCATGAAGGTCGCGGTCTTGCCGTAGCTCTGCGCGACGTTGTGGATGCAGTACTTGTAGATCTGCATGTGGTCGGCGAGCGTGGTGAGCTTGTCGAACTTCATGCCGAGCTCGTGCTGCGCGCTCGCCACCTCGTGGTGGTGCTTCTCGACCTTCACGCCCATCGACTGCATCGCCGCCAGCATCTCGCCGCGCATGTCCTGCGCCGAATCCTGCGGCGGGACGGGGAAGTAGCCGCCCTTGGTCTGCACCCGGTGGCCGAGATTGCCGCCCTCGTAATCGGTGAAGCCGTTGGTGGGCAGTTCGGTCGAGTCGAGCTGGAAGCCGGTGTGGTACGGGTCGGCGCCGAACTTCACGTCGTCGAACACGAAGAATTCGGCCTCGGGGCCGACGAAGATGTCGTCGCCGATGCCGGTGGAGCGCAGATAGGCCTCGGCCAGCTTGGCGGTGCCGCGGGGATCGCGGGCGTAGGGCTCGCCGGTCGACGGCTCCAGCACGTCGCAGACGATCGACATGGTCGAGGCGGAGAAGAACGGGTCCATGCAGGCGGTGGCCGGGTCCGGCATCAGCAGCATGTCGGATTCGTTGATCGCCTTCCAGCCGGCGATCGACGAACCGTCGAACATGGTGCCGTCCTGGAAGATCTCGTCGTCGACCAGCGAGACGTCGAAGGTCACGTGCTGCCACTTGCCGCGCGGGTCGGTGAAGCGGAAGTCGACGTATTTGACGTCGTTGTCCTTGATGGCCTTCAGCACATCAGCGGCCGTTGTCATCGTGTGCGTCTCCTCAGGCAATGTCGGGAAGCGGGACGGCGGGCCATCCGAAAGGTCCGGGCTCGCCCCTCGAGCCGAACCGTTCGCGCGGGTCGGGGGGGTGATCGGGAGAGCGGGACGTCTCGCGGGGGCGTCGCGCACAGCGTCCGCCGCTCGGCTGCTCGTCCGGGCACCGCCCCCTCTCGCGCCCCGGCCGATCTCGCCGGCCGGCGCGGACGATATCGCCCGCGCCGTCCCGTTGCCACCCGTCGGCGGGCAAAAATCCGCGCCGCGGCGGCCCTTTCGCAGGATTTTGTCCCCGCTCCCGGCGACCCTGCCCGGCGGCCCTGCCGACACTTTTGCCGCAGGAACCGGACGCGGCGTCACGGCACCGCTGGCACGCGACATGCTAGAGGGCGAATCGGAGCGTCCGCCCGAACGGCGGCGCTCGGGGGTCGGGCTGGCGCCCTGCTCGCCGGTGGGTCGGCGTCTTCGGAAGCGGCGGGGCGAAAGACCTGTCGGACGCGCCAAGCTCCATCGGGGATGGCAGGACTCGGACGGCGCCGGTCCCGCACAGGTTTCGTCAGGACGCGGATCCTCAAAGGTACGAGAGACTCGAAATGACCAAGTACAAGCTCGAGTACATCTGGCTCGACGGTTACACCCCGGTACCGAACCTGCGCGGCAAGACGCAGATCAAGGAGTACGACAGCTTCCCGACCTTCGAGCAGCTTCCGCTGTGGGGCTTCGACGGCAGCTCGACCCAGCAGGCCGAGGGCTCCTCGTCCGATTGCGTCCTGAAGCCCGTGCGCCACTTCCCCGACCCGGCCCGCACCGACGGCGTGCTCGTGCTGTGCGAAGTGATGATGCCGGACGGCAAGACCCCGCATCCGTCGAACAAGCGCGCGACCGTCCTCGACGACGCCGGCGCGTGGTTCGGCTTCGAGCAGGAATATTTCCTCTACAAGAACGGCCGCCCGCTCGGCTTCCCCGAGACCGGCTACCCCGCCCCGCAGGGTCCGTACTATTGCGGCGTCGGCGCCTCCAACGTCGGCCCGGTCGCGCGCAAGATCGTCGAGGAGCATCTCGACCTGTGCCTGGCCGCCGGCATCAACCACGAGGGCATCAACGCCGAGGTGGCCAAGGGCCAGTGGGAATTCCAGATCTTCGGCAAGGGCTCCAAGAAGGCAGCCGACGAGATGTGGATGGCCCGCTACCTGCTCCAGCGCCTGTGCGAGACCTACGAGATCGACATCGAGTACCACTGCAAGCCGCTCGGCGACACCGACTGGAACGGCTCGGGCATGCACTGCAACTTCTCGACGACGTTCATGCGCGAGACCGGCGGCAAGGACTATTTCGAGGCCGTGATGGCCCAGTTCGAGAAGAACCTCGACGACCACATCGCCGTCTACGGCCCGGACAACCACATGCGCCTGACCGGCAAGCACGAGACGGCGCCGTGGAACAAGTTCTCCTACGGCGTGGCCGACCGCGGCGCCTCGGTGCGCGTGCCCCACTCCTTCGTCAACAACGGCTACAAGGGCTACCTTGAGGATCGCCGCCCGAACTCCATGGGCGACCCCTACCAGATCGCCAGCCAAGTCCTGAAGACGATCTCCGAGGTTCCGCTCCCGGGCGAAGCCGCGCAGAAGGCCGTCGCGTAAGGTTTTTTCGGGGTCGGCCGACCTCGTCGAAACAGCCGCTCCCGCCGCGAGGCGGGAGCGGTTTTTCGTTACGAAACGTCACGCCGTCATCGCGAGCGTCAGCGAAGCGATCCAGCGGCGCGACCTTTCCGGAAAATGCGGAGCGCCGTCATTGCTTCGGCTGAAGCCTCGCAAGGATGGCGCCCAGCCCCTCACCCCCCGAAGATCGACCACCCCGTGCGCTTCACCAGCATCTCCAGGGCGATGCGCCCGAGATGGGAATTGCCCGCCGCGTCGAGCCCCGGCGACCAGACGCAGATCGAGGCCTTGCCCGGAGCCACCGCGAGGATGCCGCCGCCGACGCCGCTCTTGCCCGGCAGGCCGACGCGGTAGGCGAAATCGCCCGAGCCGTCGTAGTGGCCGCAGGTGAGCATGATGGCGTTGATGCGCCGGGCCCGCTCGGCCGAGATCACCGAGTGGCCGGCGAGCGGGTGGTGACCCGAATAGGCCAGGAACAGCCCGGCGGCGGCGAGCTGGCGGCAGGTCATGGCGATGGCGCAGTGGTGGAAGTAGACGCCCAGCGTGTAATCGACCGGGTTCTCGATCACCCCGAAGGAGCGCATGTAGTTGGCCAGCGCCGCGTTGCGGAAGCCCGTGCGCTTCTCGGAGGCCGCCACCCGCGCGTCGATGGCGATGCCCGTGTCCTGCGCCACGAACTGCATGAAGCGCAGGATCTCGCCGAGCGCCTCCCGCGGCTGGTGGCCGGACAGGATCACGTCGGTGACGGCGATGGCGCCGGCGTTGATGAAGGGATTGCGCGGGATGCCGTGCTCGCGCTCCAACTGGACGATGGAATTGAACGGGCTGCCCGAGGGCTCGCGCCCCACCCGCCGCCACAGCCGGTCGCCGACCATGCCGAGCGCCAGCGTCAGGGTGAAGACCTTGGAGATGCTCTGGATCGAGAACGGGATGTCGGCATCGCCCCCGGCCGCGACCCGGCCGTCGCCGTCGATCACGGCGAGTCCGAAGGCCTGCGCGTCGATGTCGGCGAGTTCGGGGATGTAGCGCGCCACCTCGCCGCGGTCGGGCCGCGCCCGCATCTCCGCGGCGATGTCTTTGACGATGGCGTCGAGATCGGGCACGGCGTCGCTCGGCTACGGCACGTCGCGGGAGTCACGGGTGCGACGGCTCTTCACGAAGCGGGCCGGAACGGCGCGCTCGTCCCGGCGCCGCGAACTCAGATCGCGTCGGTGCCGGTCTCGCCGGTGCGGATGCGGATGGCCTCCTCGATGGTCGAGACGAAGATCTTGCCGTCACCGATCCGGCCGGTCTGGGCCGACTTGCGGATCGCTTCCACCGCGCCCTCGACGAGCGTGTCGGAGAGCACGATCTCCAGCTTCACCTTGGGAAGGAAGTCCACGACGTACTCGGCGCCGCGGTAGAGTTCGGTATGGCCCTTCTGACGGCCGAAACCCTTCGCCTCGATCACGGTGATGCCCTGGAGGCCGACCTCCTGGAGGGCCTCCTTCACCTCGTCGAGCTTGAACGGCTTGATGATCGCCTCGATCTTCTTCATCCGGAAAAGCCCGATCCGCGCGCGTTGCTCACTTCGCTCTTTATCTACCATCCGCGTCGCGCGACCGCCACGGTGATTTGGACACCGCCCCCGGCAAGATGCGCATGAGATAGGCAATAAAAGCGGAATATATAGGCAATTCGATCATTATCGATGAAAATTACGGCACAAGGTGGACCCGTTACATGCATGAGCCGGCAAAGACCCTGGGGACCGCCGACCGGCTGCTCACCGTTGAGGCGATGCGCCGGGTCGATGCGGCGGCGATCGCCGGCGGCACGGCCGGCTTCACCCTGATGGAGGCGGCCGGTGCCGCGGTCGCGGCGCGGGCGCGCGCCCTGGTGCCGGAGGGAAGTCGGGTGCTGGTCCTGTGCGGACCCGGCAACAACGGCGGCGACGGCTTCGTCGCGGCGCGGCTCCTGGCACGGGCCGGCTACCGGGTCGACCTGCGCCTGCTCGGCGACCGCGGGACACTCGAGGGCGACGCCGCGCTCGCCGCCCAGGCGTGGACGGGAGCGGTCGGCCCGGCGGAAGCGGAGTTGCCGGCGGCCGACCTCGTCGTCGACGCCCTGTTCGGCGCCGGCCTGTCGCGCGATCTGGGCGGCGCGGCGCGGGTGCTGGTGGATGCGGTCAACCGTGCGGGCGGCCCGGTGCTCGCCGTCGACGTGCCGAGCGGCATCGACGGGGACAGCGGCGCGGCGCGTGGGGTCGCGGTCGAGGCGACCGAGACGGTCACCTTCGTGGCACTCAAGCCCGGCCATCTGCTGCAGCCGGGCCGGGCGCATTGCGGCACGCTGCACGTCGCCGGGATCGGCACCGGCGAGGCCGCCTTCGCCGCGGGCATCGCCGGAGAGGCGGCGGCGCTGTTCCGCAACGGGCCCGGCCTCTGGACCCTGCCCCGGCTCACCGCCGGCAGCCACAAGTACACCCGCGGCCATGCCCTGGTCCTGTCGGGCCCGGCCCACCGTACCGGCGCGGCCCGGCTCGCCGCCCGCGGGGCGCTGCGGATCGGGGCGGGGCTCGTCACGGTCGCCTCGCCCGCCGCAGCCCTGCCCGAGAACGCCGCCCACCTGACGGCGATCATGCTGCGCCCGTGCGAGAGCGCCGACGACCTCGACGACCTGCTCGCCGACGAGCGGCTGAACGCGCTTCTGCTCGGCCCCGGCCTCGGCACCGGCCCGGCCACCTGCGATCTCGTCGCGGTGGCGGCGGGCGCCGGCCGGGCCCTGGTGCTCGACGCCGATGCGCTGACGAGCTTTCGCAGCGAGGTCCGCACCCTCGCCCGCCATATCCGGGACGGCGAGGCACGGGCGGTCTTGACCCCGCACGAGGGCGAGTTCGCGCGGCTGTTCTCCGGCACCGAGGCCGTGGCCGACGGGCTCGCCAAGACGGAGCGCGCGGCGCGGGCGGCGGCGCTGGCCGGGGCGGTGGTGGTGCTCAAGGGCGCCGACACGGTGATCGCGTCGCCGGACGGGCGCGTCGCGATCAACGACCACGGCTCGCCCCATCTCGGCACCGCCGGCTCCGGCGACGTGCTCGGCGGCCTGATCGCCGGGCTGCTGGCGCAGGGGATGGCGCCGTTCGAGGCGGCCTGCGCGGCGGTGTGGATGCACGGCGATGCCGGCCTGCGCTTCGGGCCGGGGCTGATCGCGGAGGATCTTTCGGAGTTGATGCCGACGGTGCTTCGGGACCTCGCGAACCGGAGCTGACGGGAAGGGCTACCCGCTCGCGATCACCGCGCGGCGCCGGCCGTAGAGGAGGTAGAACACCACCCCGGCGGCGTTCCAGATCGCGAACCACGCCTGGGTCTGGGCCGGCAGGCTGAGGAACAGGTATCCGCATCCCAGAACCGTGATCGTGCCGATCAGCCAAGGGACCGGGGCTCGGAAGGTACGAGGGGCGTCCGGCGCGCGGCGGCGCATCACCAGCAGGCAGACCGCCACGGTGGCGAACGCCGCCAGGGTGCCCGCATTCGCGAGCGCCGCCAGTTCGCCGAGCGGGATCAGCCCGGCCAGCACCGCCACGATCGCCGCGGTGAACAGCGTGATCCGCACCGGCCGGCCGCGGGACGACAGCCCTGCAAGACCCTGGGGCAGCATCCCGTCGCGCGCCATGGTGAAGAAGATGCGGCTCTGCCCGTAGAAGAAGGCGAGGATCACGGTCGGGAGCGCGATCACGGCCGACGCCGCGAGATATTGCGCGACGAGCGGCCGGCCGAGGTCGCGCAGGATCAGCGCCAGCGGCTCCGGACTGTCGGCGAAGCGGGTATAGGCCACGGCCCCCACCGCGGCGACCGCCACCGCGACGTAGATCAGGACGCAGGCGACCATCGACCCGACGATGCCGATCGTCAGGTCGCGCCCCGGGTTGCGCGTCTCCTCCGCCGCGGTGGCGATCGCGTCGAAGCCGTAGAAGGCGAAGAAGATGATCGCCGCCGCCGCCATGATGCCGCGCTCGACCCCGTCGGCCTGGACGCTCTTGGAGAAGCCGAACGGGCTGAACGGTTCGAGATGGGCGGGGTCGAAGGCCGGCAGGGCGAAGGCCACGAACACGATCAGCGCGGCGATCTTCACCAAGACCAGCACGGCGTTGACGGTGGCGCTCTCCCGCGTGCCGCCCAGGAGCAGCCCGGCGACGAGGGCGATGATCGCGACCGCCGGAAGGTTGACGATCCCGCCCGCATCCGGGCCCTGCATCAGCGCCATCGGCACGCCGAACAGGTTCGCCAGCAGGGGCGCGGCGTAGCCCGACCAGCCGACCGCCACCGCACTGACGACCAGGGAGTATTCGAGGATCAGGCTCCAGCCGATGATCCAGGCGGGGAGTTCGCCGAGCACCACGTAGCTGTAGGTGTAGGCGCTGCCCGAGACCGGGATCATCGTCGCCATCTCGGCATAGGCCAGAGCCGCGCAGGCGCAGATGACGCCGGCGATGGCGAAGGAGACGATGACCGCCGGCCCGGCCTTGCCGGCCCCGACGCCGATCAGCGTGAGGATGCCGGTGCCGACGATGGCGCCGATGCCGAGCGCCACGAGATGCGGCCAGCCGAGGGTGCGGGCGAGGCGACGCTCTCCATCGGGCTCCGGTTGCAAGGGCTTGCGGCGGAGAAGGCTGGCAGTCATTCGGGCTCCTGTCGTGTCGTGCACGAGAGCGTACCCGAGCACGACCGTCACATCATCGTGCCGATGCCTGACAAAAGGCGTCCGTCCTCTACTGCTGAAGGTTCGCCCGCTCCGCGGCGAGCGCCTCGGCGCGTTTGCGCTCCTCCGGCTTCAGGCCGGCCGTCGCCTGATCGAGCGACGCGTCGGCGCGGCCCTGCGCGGCGGCCGCGAGGTTCCAGCCCGCGGCCTCGACGAGGTTCTTCGGCACGCCGCGGCCGAAGGCGTAGAGCCTGGCGATCCGGTTCTGGGCGATGGCATTGCCGCGCTGGGCCGCGTGCAGGAAGTAGCGGGCGGCGCGGGCCTCGTCCCTGGGCGCGCCGTCGCCGTTGAACAGCCGGATCGCGAACTCGACCTCGGCCCCGAGATCGCCGTTATCCGCGGCGCGGCGGAACCATTGCGCGGCCTGGGTCGTGTCCCGCGTGACGCCCCTCCCCTGGAGATAGAGCACGCCGAGCGCGTATTGCGCGGCCGGGATCTCCGCCTCCGCGCCCTTGCGGAAGTTGGCGACCGCCGCCGTCAGATCCTCCGGCTTGCCGGTGGCGAGCTGGATCAGGGCGAGATTGTAGCAGGCGGTCGGCTCGCCCTTCGCCGCGCCCCGTTCGAGCCAGGCGCGCCCCGCCTTCTCGTCCTTGGGCTGGCCGCGCCCGTCCATCGCCATCAGCCCGAGCGAGGCCATGGCGTGGGCGTCGTTCTCCGCGGCGGCGAGCCGGTACCATTCGAGGGCGCGCTTGGGGTCCTGCTTGATCCCGAGCCCCTGGTTGTAGAGTTCGCCGAGCAGCGTCATCGCCGCGGCGTCCTTCGGATTGGCCTCGATCCGCTTCGTCGCCTCGCGGAAGGCGGTGACGTAGCGCCCGCGCTGGTAGGCGCCGTAGGCGGCATCGGCGTTCGGGTCGGCGCCCGGCGGCCGCGCACCCTGGGCGTCGGGGCTGTAGGGCGAGGGCAGCTCGCGCTTGAGATCGAGCCGCTCCGGCTCGACCGGGATCGGGGTGGCCGGTGCCTTCGCGGCGGGCGACGTCGGGGCGGCGTGCAGGCCGCCGACGCTCAGCGCGAGGACGGCGCAGGCCGTCAGGGCGGTGAGGCGAAGAGAGGCCGAACGGATGGGTCCGCGTTTTCCGACGGCGCGTCTTCCCTCCCCCCGCAGAGGGGGGAGGGTTTCGCACCATGGCCCCTTGAAAAAATCTCCGGAAAAAATCATCGCGCCTTGTCGAGTTGCGCCTGGGCCGCCTTCACCGCGTCCGGATCGTCGCGCCACAGGCCGCCCTCCAGCCCGACGAACTCGGCGCCCGTGCCTGCGAGCGCCGCGACCTCGCCGGCCGAGGCTGCCGCGGCGATGCAGGGCGTCTCGAAGATTTCCGCCCACCACGCGGCGCGCTCGCGCACATCCTCCGCGTCGGGAGCGGCCCCGTCGGGAAACAGGCCGCCGAACATCAGGTAATCGACGCCGGTCTCGCCCGCGACCATCGCCGCGTCCCGCGAGCCGAGCACGCCGCCCGTCCCGAGGATGCGCCCGTCGCGCAGGCGCCCGCGCAGATCGCGCAGGGTCTCCTCGTCGGCCCGGTCGAGATGCACGCCGTCCGCCCCGCCGCGGGCGGCCACTGAGACGATGTCGCCGGCGAAACCCGGCACGCAGACCAGCACCGCCGCGCCGCGTTCCTGCGCCGGGGGCGCCAGCCGCTTGACGAGGCCGGCGAGGCTGCGCTCGTCGGACACCGCCAGCCGCAGGATCACCGCCGCCACGTCGCCCACCGCGCAGGCCGCATCGAGCGCCCGCGCGGTCGCCTCGGCCTCGGAAGCGCCGAGGCCGTAGGGGGTGAGGAGGGCGAGGCGGGGCCGCGGCGCCGCCGACTCTGACGCAGCCATGGCGAATCAGGCGTCGATCTTCGGGTCGAGCGAGCCGTCGGCGTAGCGCTTGGCCATCTCGGCCACGGAGATCGGACGGATCTTCGAGCCCTGGCCCGCGGTGCCGAACTCCTCGAAGCGCTGCCTGCACAGCTTGGTCATCGCCTCCATGGCGGGCTTCAGGTACTTGCGCGGATCGAACTCGGAGGGGTTCTCGGTGAGCACCTTCCGGATCTGTCCGGTCATGGCCATGCGGTTGTCGGTGTCGATGTTGATCTTGCGCACGCCGTGCTTGATGCCGCGCTGGATCTCCTCGACCGGCACGCCCCAGGTCGGCTTCATCTGGCCGCCGTGAGAGTTGATGATGTCCTGCAACTCCTGCGGCACCGAGGAGGAGCCGTGCATGACGAGGTGGGTCGTCGGCAGGCGGCGGTGGATCTCCTCGATCACGCTCATCGCCAGCACCTCGCCGTCGGGCTTCCGCGTGAACTTGTAGGCGCCGTGGCTGGTGCCCATGGCGACGGCGAGCGCGTCGACCCTGGTGGCCGCCACGAACCTCACCGCCTCGTCCGGGTCGGTCAGGAGCTGGTCGTGGGAGAGCGTGCCCTCCGCGCCATGGCCGTCCTCGGCCTCGCCCTGGCCGCTCTCCAGCGAGCCCAGCACGCCGAGCTCGCCCTCGACCGAGACGCCGGCCCAATGGGCCATCCTGGTGACGTTACCGGTGATCTCGACGTTGTACCTGTAATCGGCCGGGGTCTTTCCGTCGGCCTTCAGGGAGCCGTCCATCATCACCGAGGTGAAGCCGTACTGGATCGCGGTGGCGCAGGTGGCTTCGTCGTTGCCGTGGTCGAGATGCATGCAGACGGGGATGTGCGGGTAGATCTCGACGAGGCCGTCGATGAGCTTGGCCAGCACCACGTCGTTGGCGTAGGCGCGCGCGCCGCGGCTCGCCTGGAGGATGACCGGCGCGTCGACGGCATCCGCCGCCGCCATGATGGCAAGTCCCTGCTCCATGTTGTTCAGGTTGAACGCGGGCACGCCGTAGCCGTACTCGGCGGCGTGATCGAGAAGCTGCCGAAGGGTGATGCGTGCCATGGTTCGATCCTCGTGCGATGCGGCCTCAGCCGGACCTGCCCGTTGCTGAGACCGATATAGGTGCGTCGCCGCCGTGAGCCCGTGCTCGGGCACGAAAAACGTAAGCGTCCCCGTCTGGCCGCGCGCTCTTCCCTCCCCCCTCTGGGGGAGGGTTGCCGCTCACAGTCAGCCCTTGGCCCGCAGCGCCTCGACGCCGGGCAGTTCCTTGCCCTCCAGCCATTCGAGGAAGGCGCCGCCCGCGGTGGAGACGTAGGAGAAGTCCTCGCCCGCCCCCGCGTGGTTCAGGGCCGCCACCGTGTCGCCGCCGCCGGCGACGCTGACGAGCTGGCCGGCCTTGGTCCGCCGGGCCGCGTGCCGGGCGACCGCCACCGTTCCGGTGTCGAAGGGCGTCAGCTCGAAGGCGCCGAGCGGGCCGTTCCAGACGAGGGTGCGCGCCTCGTCGATGGCGCCGTCGATCATGGCGATGGAGGCGGCGCCGACATCGAGGATCATCGTGTCGGAGGGCACCGCGTCGACCGTCACCGTCTCGTTCTCGGCATGGGCCCTGAACGCGCGGGCGACCCGCGCGTCGGCGGGCAGGATGATGGTGCAGTTCTTCTCCTTGGCCGCCGCGAGGATGCGCCGGGCCGTCTCGGCCAGATCCTTCTCGCACAGCGACCTGCCGACATCCTTGCCTTGCGCGTGCAGGAAGGTGTTGGCCATGCCGCCGCCGATCACCAGCATGTCGACCTTGGCGACGAGGTTTTCGAGCAGGTCGATCTTGGTCGAGACCTTGGCGCCGCCGACGAGGGCGATCACCGGCCGGGCCGGGGCTTCGAGACCCTTGGTCAGCGCGTCGAGCTCGGCCTGCATCAGGCGCCCGGCATAGGCCGGCAGCAGGCGGGCGAGCCCCTCGGTCGAGGCGTGGGCGCGGTGGGCGGCGGAGAAGGCCTCGTTGACGTAGAGGTCGCCGTTCGCGGCGAGCGCCCTGGTGAAGTCGGGCTCGTTCTTCTCCTCGCCCGCGTGGTAGCGGGTGTTTTCGAGGAGCAGCACGTCGCCGTCCTTGAGCGCCGCGACGGCGGAGGCGGCAGCCTCGCCGACGCAATCCTCGCCGAAGGCCACCGGGCGGCCGAGCTTCTCCGAGAGCGTCGGCAGGATCGGTTTCAGCGAGTCCTTCGGGTCCGGCTTGCCCTTCGGTCGGCCGAAATGCGCGAGCAGGATCACCCGACCGCCCCCGTCGGCGATCGCGCGGATCGTCGGCACCACGCGCTCGATGCGGGTCGCGTCGGTGACGCGGCCGCCCTCCATCGGTACGTTGAGATCGACGCGCAGCAGCACGCGCTTGCCCTTGAGCGGGCCGGCATCGTCGAGGGTGCGGAAATCCGTCATGGGTGCGTCTTGAGTCTCACGGGTTGGAGGCCGGGGGATTGGCAGAGGGATTGGCGGGCGCCGTCTGGCCCTGGCCGCCGACGCCGTGGGGCAGCATCCGGTCGAGGTTCAGCCGCTGCACGGCGACCATCAGCGCGACGGTGAGCACGGCGGTGACGATGGCGGTCAGAACCAGGGCGCCGGTGCCGGGCAGGCGGCCGATCCGGTCGGACAGGGTGCGGACCTCGCTGCGCAGGGACGACAGATCGGCCTGACGCGCGGCATCGTTCATGCGGGTCGAGGCGGATTCGACCTTCTCCTCGACGCGCGAGAGCAGCGCCTCGGAGCGGGCGTACTTGTCCTCGATGCGCGCCGTCTTGTCCTCGATGCGGGCGAGCTGGTCGGCGTGGTTGACCGCGCCGGAATGCGGCAGCTCCGCCTTGCCGGCGGCAGGCTGCGCGGGTGCGGGCGTCACGGAGGCGGAAGGCGGGGGTGCCGGGGTCGGCGGAATGAAGTCGGACCCGGAAGGCTTGGTCGGCGAGGCTTCGGTCATCGCGTATCGCACCCTTCTTCGGTGAAGCGGCCTCGGCGGCCCCTCTCACGGATCTCGCAGGCATCGAGGGACGGCCTGCCCGGCCGCCCCTCGTCCAGGCGAAGCTAGAGCGTCAGATCAGCTTGGCCATGGCCACGGCGGTGTCGGCCATGCGGTTCGAGAAGCCCCACTCGTTGTCGTACCAGGACAGGATGCGCACGAAGGTGCCGTCCATGACCTTGGTCTGGTCGAGGTGGAAGGTGGACGAGTGCGGATCGTGGTTGAAGTCGATCGACACGTTCGGCCGGTCGGTGACGCCGAGCACGCCCTTGAGCGGGCCGGCGGCGGCCGCCCTGATCGCGTCGTTGATCTCCTGGACCGAGGTCGCGCGCTTGGCGGTGAAGACGAGATCGACCGCCGAGACGTTCGGGGTCGGCACGCGGATCGCGGTGCCGTCGAGCTTGCCCTTCAGCTCCGGCAGCACGAGGCCGACGGCCTTGGCCGCGCCCGTCGAGGTCGGGATCATCGAGAGCGCCGCGGCGCGCGCCCGGTAGAGATCCTTGTGCATCTGATCGAGCGAGGGCTGATCGTTGGTGTAGGAGTGGATCGTGGTCATGAAGCCGCGCTCGATCCCCACCGTCTCGTCGAGGATCTTGGCGACCGGCGCGAGGCAGTTCGTGGTGCAGGAGGCGTTGGACACCACGAGGTGATCGCCCGTCAGCCTGTCGTGGTTGACGCCGTAGACCACCGTCAGGTCGGCGCCGTCGGCGGGCGCCGAGACGAGGACGCGCCTGGCGCCCGCGTCGAGATGGGCCTTGGCCTTGTCCTTCGAGGTGAAGATGCCGGTGCACTCCATCGCGATGTCGACGCCGAGATCGCGATGGGGCAGTTCGGCCGGGTTGCGCACGGCGGTGACGCGGATGCGCTTGCCGTCGATGACGATGGCATCGCCGTCGACCGCCACGTCGGCCGGGAAGCGGCCATGGACGGAGTCGTAACGGAGCAGGTGGGCGTTGGTCTCGACGGGGCCGAGATCGTTGATGGCCACGACCTCGATGTCGGTGCGGCCGGCCTCGACGATGGCGCGCAGCACGTTGCGGCCGATGCGTCCGAACCCGTTGATGGCAACCTTGACGGTCACGGCGTGACTCCTTCGTGATGGGGCGCGCCCGCGCGCCGATGGAAAACGGGTCGGGGCGGCCGGCGGCCTTCGCGCGCGGCGTCCGATAAAGCCGAGACCGCTCCAAGCGGGACGGCACTGAACGGGGGATGAACCGCGAGGCGGCCCGCACCCGTCCGGTCGGCGGACGGTCTGCGCGGGGAGCCGGGAAGGGTCACGGTCTTCGAGAATCCGCTGGGCGGCCCCGCGCCGGGGGATCGGGGCCGGGCGCCGGCTCTCTAACATGGCGACCGGGGCTGTCAAAGATCGTGTGCAGGCCTGGGAATCGGCTGGTATTTCGAATGCTCTTGGCTGAAACCTTTTCGGAGCGAGGCGCCGGAGTCCCGCGAAAGACCTCATGCCCCTCGCCCTCCGGCCGCGGCGGGTCGGGGCGGCTTTCGTGGCAGGCTCCGGTCAGACGGTGATCGACGGGTGACGATGGCGCGAGCGGATACGGCGAAGGCGGCGCAGGGAAAGGGACAGGAGAGCCTCCCCCTGGAGGAAGCCCTGCATCGGCTCGACACGGCCCTGGCCCTCCTCGAATCGGCGGTCGCGCGCAAGCTCGAGATCGAGCGCAGCCGCGGCGACCGCGAGACCGAGTTCGCCCTGCTCGAAGAGGACCGGGTGCGGCTCGCCGCCGAACTCGACGCGGCGGGCGCCCGGCTCGCCCGGATGACCGCCACCACCGGCGAGGTGAACCGTCGCCTCGATCGCGCCATCGGGACGGTGGAAGACGTGCTGTCCGGCCCGGCCGGGCGCTGAGTTCGAGTCGGGTTCAAACGCGGATGCCGCACGTCAACGTCACCATCGCGGGCAAGAGCTACCGGATGGCCTGCGGCCCGGGCGAGGAGGACCATCTCGCCGCTCTCGCCAAGGGGCTCGACGACCGGGTCGCCGAGATGCGCGGCACCTTCGGCGAGATCGGCGACATGCGCCTGCACGTCATGGCCGCGCTGACGCTGGCCGACGAGCTGCACGAGGCCCGCCGCCGCATCGCCGACCTGGAGCGGGACGCGGCCCAGGGCGCCGCCGAGCAGGCACGGCTCGCCAGCGGCGTCGGCATCGCCGCCGAGCGCATCGACCGCCTCGCCCGGGCGCTGTCGGGGCCGCCGGCGGGACAGGGCGGGGGCTGACCGGCTCCGAAAATCGCGCCTGCGACGCGATCGGCCCCTGGCGCCGGAGGCTTGGCGCGTCTATCTCTGGCGGGCGGGGCTGCAGGGTTCGTCAGGAGAACTTTCCCCGGGGCCTTATCGACTCCCTCGGGAGCTGTTCCTGGCCTCGTCCGTGGACTTGGCCAACACGGCGCCCACCTACTCCGTAGGTTTCCCGGGATCGACACTCCAACGGCTCAGGTGGCTCCGCACTCTTCCCCCGAACGCTCGCTGAAGGCGGGCCTGCGCGCCGAGGCCTTGAGCCGCCGCGATGCCCTCTCGCCCGAGGCCCGCGCCGCCGGATCGCTGCGCGCCGCCGAGACCGTCGCGGCCATTCCCGAACTCGCCCGGGCGCCGCTGGTCGGCGCGTTCTGGCCGATCCGCAGCGAGATCGATCCACGCCCGCTGATGGAGCGCCTGTTCGCCCGCGGGCAGCGGGTGGCGCTGCCGAAGGTCACGAAGCAGGGTCTCGTCTTCCGCGAATGGCGCGCGGGCGAGGAACTCGTAAAGGGCGGCTTCGGCCTCAGCGAGCCCCGCGACGACCTCCCCCCCGTCGATCCCACCGCGCTGATCGTGCCGCTCGCCGCCTTCGACCGGGCGGGCCAGCGCATCGGCTACGGCGCCGGCTACTACGATCGGGCGATCGAGCGCCTTGCCAAGAACGGCCCGGTGCTGACGGTCGGGATCGCCTTCTCCGTGCAGGAGATCGCGCTCGTCCCGGCCGAGCCGCACGACCGCCCCCTCGACCATCTCGTGACCGAGACCGGACCCGTGCCGCTCCGGCAAGGCTGACTCTGCGAGCGATGCGCATCCTCTTCCTCGGCGACATCGTCGGACGTCCCGGCCGCCATGCCGTCACCGACCGGCTTCCCGGCCTTCGCGAGCGCTGGCGCCTCGATTGCGTGGTGATCAACGGCGAGAACGCGGCCGGCGGCTTCGGCATCACCGAGTCGATCTGCGACGAGATCCTCCAGGCCGGCGCCGACGCGGTGACGCTCGGCAACCACGCCTTCGACCAGCGCGAGGCGCTCGTCTTCATCGCCCGCCAGCCGCGGCTGATCCGGCCGGCGAACTATCCGCCCGGCACGCCCGGCCGCGGCGCCACGGTGATCGAAACCGCCCGCGGCGCCCGCGTCCTCGTCGTCAACGTGATGGGCCGGATCTTCCTCGATCCCCTCGACGATCCCTTCACGGCGGCCGACCGGGAACTGGAGGCCTGCCCGCTCGGTGCCGCGGCGGATGCGGTGATCGTCGATGTCCACGCCGAGGCCACCAGCGAGAAGCAGGCGCTCGGCCACTTCCTCGACGGCCGGGCGAGCCTCGTCGTCGGCACGCACACCCACGCGCCCACCGCCGACCACCGCGTCCTGCCCGGCGGCACCGCCTACCTCTCGGATGCCGGGATGTGCGGCGACTACGATTCGGTGCTCGGCATGCAGAAGGACGAGCCGGTGCGCCGCTTCCTCCAGAAGACGCCGGGCTCGCGCCTGGAGGCCGCCACCGGCCCCGGCACCCTGTGCGGCGTCGCCGTCGAGACCGACGACGCGACGGGGCTGGCCCGGCGGGTCTGGGCGGTGCGGCTCGGGCCGCATCTGGAGGAGACCTGGCCGCGCGCGTGGGATTGAACGGTCCCGGATCGGGCCGTTCGAACAAGCCGGCATCGATGACCGGCCGACACGCATCGTTTACGGGAAGACGCGGCCGTCGCGGCGGATGTCCCTTGAACGACGCCGCACCGCGACTTGATCGCGGTAGACCGAGCGGCCACAGTGCCGCCGGTTTTCGTCACAGCGGTGCCGCCGGTCCCGGCGTCAGGCCCAACACGAGCATGGACCCGATGGCGGCCCGTTCCGCGTCCTCCGACACGCCTCCCCTCGCCCGGCCCGGCATGACGCTGGTGCGGATGCTGGTGTTCCTGGCGCTCGCGGGCTTCCTCGCCTTCGTCCTCTACAAGCAGATCACCCCGGCCTTCCTCGCCAATCCGGGCCTCAACGGGCTGATCCTCGGCGTGCTGCTGATCGCGGTGCTGCTCGCCTTCGGGCAGGTGACGCGGCTGTTCAGCGAGGTGCGCTACGTCAACGCGGTGGCCGCCGGGCGGAACCCGAAGGAGAGGCCGGCGCTGCTCGGTCCCCTGGTGCCGGCGATCGAGGCGCGGCCCGAGGGCGTGACCCTGTCGGGCACCCGGGCGCATCTCGACACCACCGCCGTACGGCTCGACGAGGGCCGCGAGATCCTGCGCTACATCGCCGGCATCCTGATCCTGCTCGGCCTGCTCGGCACGTTCTGGGGCCTGATCGAGACGCTCTCCGCGGTCGGCTCGGTGATCGGCGGCATGCGCGGCGGGGGCGATGCCGCGGTGATGTTCGACGAGTTGAAGAGCGGGCTCGCCGTGCCGCTCTCCGGGATCGGTCTGGCCTTCTCCGCGTCGCTGTTCGGCCTCGCCTCCTCGCTGATCGTTGGCTTCCTCGATCTCCAGGCGGGGCAGGCGCAGGCGCGCTTCCACAACGAGTTGGAGGATTGGCTGGTCTCGGGCGACGAACAGGGCGTCGCCGCGAGCACCGTACGGCCGGCGCCGGAGCACGATCCGGCCATCGCCCGCGAGCTTCAGGCGGCCGTCGACCGGCTGAGCGGCGTGATCGCCGAGGGGGCCGGGGGCCGGGGCGCGACCCAGGCGATGACGAACCTCGCCGAGGGCATCCAGGGGCTCGTGCAGCACATGCGCGCCGAGCAGCAGATGATCCGCGACTGGGTCGAGGCCCAGGCCGCCCGCGAGCGCGAGCTGAAGCAGGTGCTCGACCGGCTGGCGCGCGAGAAGGTCGACTGAGAGCATGGCCTCGGTCCGCGCGCGCGCGCAGCGCAGCCTCAACGTCTGGCCGGGCTACGTCGATGCGCTCGCGACGCTGCTGCTCTCGGTCGTGTTCCTGCTCACCGTCTTCATGGTGGGCCAGTTCTTCCTGTCGCAGGAGCTGACCGGGCGCGACGCGGTGCTCACCCGCCTCAACCGCCAGATCGCCGACCTCACCGACCTGCTGGCGCTGGAGCGCTCGAACCGCCGCGCCCAGGAGGAGGCGTCGGCATCCTTACGCAACACGCTCACCGCCGCGGAAGCCGAGCGCGACCGGCTTCAGACGCTGGCCGACGCCAACGCGGCGACGCAGGGCAAGAGCGCCGACGTCGACGCGCAGCTCGCCGCCGAGCGCGGGGCGACGCAGCGGGCGCAGAATCAGGTCGAGTTGCTCAACGAGCAGATCCGGGCCCTGCGCCGTCAGCTCGCGGCGCTCGAGGACGCGCTGGCGGCCTCCGAATCCCGCGATCGGGAGAGCCAGGCCCGCATCGCCGAACTGGGCAGCCGCCTCAACGTCGCGCTGGCCCAGCGGGTGCAGGAACTCGCCCGCTACCGCTCCGACTTCTTCGGGCGCCTGCGCCAGATCGTCGGCTCCCGCTCGGACGTCCGCGTCGTCGGCGACCGCTTCGTCCTGCAATCCGAGGTGCTGTTCGCGGCGGGCTCCGCGGCGCTGAAGCCCGAGGCCGGTCCCGAACTCGACCGGATCGCCGGCGCGATCCTCGACATCGCCAAGGAGATTCCCGCAGACATTCCCTGGGTGCTGCGCGTCGACGGCCACACCGATGCGCGGCCGATCCAGTCGTCGCAGTTCCCCTCGAACTGGGCGCTCTCGGCCTCCCGTGCCATCGCCGTGGTGCAGTACCTGCGCAGCAAGGGCCTGCCGCCGCAACGGCTCCTGGCCGGCGCCTTCGGCGAGTTCCAGCCGCTCGATTCGGGCACGACGGAAGAGGCCTACGCACGAAACCGCCGGATCGAGATGAAACTGACGGAGCGGTAAGCTGTAAAGCAGGACAATCGCTCGAAGCCGCAGAACGATGCGGCTTGCGGAAATCGTCGCACGGTCTACTCTTCGATCATGACCGTCGAAGCACTCTACATTCTGCGTCGGCAGGCACCGCGATCCGCTTTCAAGGATCTCGACCGCGTCATCCTGACGGCCGACATGGCGACCGATGACGGAGACACGGTCGTTGCCGGGTCGGAGGGGACGATTGTCGGCGTGTGGCGCGACGGCGCAGCCTACGAGGTGGAGTTCACGACACCCGTCGCGGGTCTGGCGACGGTTCTTCCGAGCGCCCTGCGCTCCCTGGACCCTCAGCCTTGAGCGGGCCGCCTCAGTCACCCACGACCTTCAGCATCAACTCGGAAAAGATCGCCGGCTATCTCTTGAACCCGGCCCATCCCGACGGTGGATCGAAGGCGCGCTTTCTCGAACTCTTCGGCTTCTCCGCCTCTGCTCCGGATGTTCTGGCACGAGCGCTGCTCGCTCACGCCAAACCGGAACACTTGGCGAAGGAGGGGCCAACACCTCTCGGCGACCTCAAGCTCATCCACGAAGAGCCTCTTCATGCCCCCGACGGCCGTTCACCCTTCATCAGGACGGTTTGGCGCGTCTTGCCCGATGACACGGCGCTGTTCGTAACGGCCGTTCCCCTGAGAGCCTGTTTGACCGGCCGCCGTGTCTTCGTCAGGCAACGGCAAGGCAAGAGGAAAGCCATAACTCCCATCCCCACCCTCATCCTGAGGCGCCGCGAAGCGGCCTCGAAGGGTGTTCCAGATCCCGCGCGCGATCCCTGGAGCCCCCTTCGAGGCCTCCGCTGCGCTCCGGCACCTCAGGATGAGGGGCGAGATGGGATCACCGCTGTCAAACAGGCTCTGAAGGATAACCGCTAAAACTCCCCCCGATACGCGAACAATCCCGGCACCCCGCCGGTCATCACGAACAGCACCGCCGCGCCGCGCTCGTAAGCCCCCGCGCGCACGTCGTGGAGCAAGCCGGCGAACGCCTTGCCGCTGTAGACGGGATCGAGCAGCAGCCCTTCCGTCCGCGCCATCAATCGCACGGCCTCGCGCATGCCCTCGGTCGGAATGCCGTAGCCCGGCCCGCGATGGGCGCCGTCCACGCGGATGGCGTCGTCGGAGAGCGCCGAGCCGCCGTCGATCAGCGCGAGGGTGTCGCGCGCCCTGGCGGCGGTCGCCGCCCGCGCCTCCGCCTCGGGGGCGAGCACCGTGTAGGACTGTGCCAGAAGCGGGTCGCGGCCGGCGGCGGCGAGGCCCGCGGCGAGGCCGGCATGGGTGCCGGAACTGCCGTTCGGCGCGACGATGCGCGCGAAGGCGAGGCCGAAATTATCCGCCTGCTCCAGGATCTCGGCGGCGCAGGCCGCATAGCCGAGGCAGCCGAGCGGACTCGATCCGCCGGAGGGAAAGACCGCGACGCGCCGCCCCTGCCCGCGAAGCTCGTCCGCCCGCGCCTCGGCCTCGCCGAGCGAATCGGCCTCGCCCGGCAGGAGGTGGACCCGGGCGCCGAACAGATCCTGCAGCAGCCGGTTGCCGTTGCCGGTATAGTCGGCGTCCTCGCGCGGGACGCTGCGGGTCAGGAACAGCTCGCAGGCGAGCCCCATCCGCGCGGCGGAGGCGGCGGTGAGCCGGGCGTGGTTCGATTGCAGCGCACCGACGGTGATCACCGTGTCCGCCCGCTCCGCCAGCGCCTGCCCGAGCAGGAATTCGAGCTTGCGCAGCTTGTTGCCGCCCAGGCCCACCGGCCCGACATCGTCGCGCTTCACGAACAGGCGCACGCCGTTCAGCTCGGCCCCGAGATGGGTCGAGAGCCGGTCGAGGGAGCGGATCGGCGTCGGCCCGTCGGTGAGCGCCGCGCGCGGGAAACGGGTCAGATCCATGCGGCGCCTACTCCGCCGCGTGCTTCGGCCGGGGGTCGCGGGCGCGGGCGCTCTCGTCGAAGCTGTCGGCGAACTGCAGGCTGGCGAGCTGCGCGTAGAGGGCGCCGCGGGCGAGCAGGCTCTCGTGCGTGCCCTCCTCCACGATCCGCCCGCCGTCGAGGACGAGGATGCGGTCGGCCGCGCGGATCGTCGCGAGGCGGTGGGCGATCACCAGCGTGGTACGCCCCTGCATCAGCCGGTCGAGGGCGTTCTGCACCGCGCGCTCGCTCTCGGCGTCGAGGGCCGAGGTCGCCTCGTCGAGGAGCAGGATCGGCGCGTCCTTGAGGATGGCGCGGGCGATCGCGATGCGCTGGCGCTGCCCGCCCGAGAGCGTGGTGCCGCGCTCGCCGAGCAGCGTCGCGTAGCCCTGCGGCAGGGCGCGGATGAAGCCGTCGGCGTTGGCGAGCCGGGCCGCTTCCTCGACCTCCGCCTCGCTCGCGCCGGGGCGGCCGTAGCGGATGTTTTCGAGGACGGTGCCGGAGAACACCACCGGATCCTGCGGCACCAGGGAGAGGCGGGCGCGCACCGCGTCGAGGTCGGCCTGCGGCAGGGACACGCCGTCGATCTCCACGCGGCCCTCGTCCGGGTCGTAGAAGCGCAGCAGCAGTTGCAGCACCGTGGTCTTGCCGGCGCCCGAGGGGCCGACCAGGGCGATGCGCTCGCCGGGCGCCGCCGTGAGGGAGACGCCGTCCAGCGCCGGATGCTCCGGCCGGGTCGGGTAGCGGAAGCGCACCGAGCGGAACGCGACCTCGCCGCGGGCCGGGCTCGGCAGCGGCGTCGGACGCTCGGGCGACCGGATCGCCGGCTCGGCCGCCAGGATCTCGCCGAGGCGCTCGGCGGCGCCCGCGGCCTGGGCGAGTTCGCCGTAGACCTCCGAGAGCTGGCCGAGCGCGCTCGCGCCGAACACGGCGTAGAGCACGAACTGCGAGAGCTGGCCGGCGCTGGTGGTGCCCGCGAGCACGCCCTTGGCGCCGTACCACATCACGCCGACCACCGAGGCCGAGATCAGGAAGATCGCCACGCCGGTGAGCAGGGCCCGCGCCGTGATCGAGGCGCGCGCCGCGCGGTAGGCGTTCTCGGACGCGTCGGCGAACCGGGCGGCGGCGGTGCGGCCCATGCCGAAGGCCTGCATGGTGCGCACGGCTCCGACCGCTTCCGCCGCGTAGGCCGAGGCGTCGGCGAGCCGGTCCTGCGCCGCCCGCGAGCGGCGGCGCACGCCGCGCCCCGACAGGATCAGCGGAAACACGATGAGCGGGATCGCGGCCAGGACGAGGATCGACAGGCCGGGACTCGTCCAGACCATCATCGCGACGGCGCCGACGAACAGGAACAGGTTGCGCAGCAGGATCGAGATCGAGACGCCGAACACCGCCTTGACCTGCGTCGCGTCCGCCGTCAGCCGCGAGACGATCTCGCCCGATTGCGACGTGTCGAAGAAGGTCGGATCGAGGCTCGTCAGCCGTGAAAACACCGCCGCGCGCAGGTCCGCCACGACGCGCTCGCCGAGCGTCACCACCGAGTAGTAGCGGCCCGCGCTCGACACCGCGAGCACCGCCACCACCCCGAGTAGCGCCAGGAAGTAGGAGTTGATGAGCGCCTGCCCCTCCGGCGAGAAGCCGTGGTCGATCACTCGGCGAATCGCGACCGGCACCACCAGCGTGGCGCCGGACGCCGCGAGCAGCGAGATCAGCGCCGCGAGGATCCGGCCCCGGTAGCGGCTGGCGAAGGGGATCAGGGGCCTCAGCGCCCCGAGCGGCGCCCGCCCCCGGGCCGCCTCCATGGCGACCGCCTCCCTGGCGTCGGACGACGCGTCACGCCTGCGGGCCATCGTTCCTCGACATCGTTTCGTCCCGTTCCTGTCCGGCCGTCGTCATCGACGTGTTGCCCTTGGGCTGTTGCCCTTGGGCTATCGCATAAGCAGCGCGCGCCCCGATTTCCAGTTCGCGCGCCCCGCCCCTTCACGTCGCAGCGGGTATTTCGGCGGGCATGGCCCTCGAAGATCCTCGATCGGCCCGCCCTCTCTTGTCCGCGGTCCGGGGCTGGGGTATAGGCGCGCCTTCATCGGAATGCGCGCGATGTCTTGCCCCCGGTCCCTGCCCCGGGCGGCGAAGCCGGTCGGCGTGCGACCTCAGGAATTCGTCATGGCAAAGAACGAGGCCGCCAAGGCCAAGGGGACCGAGCACCCCGACTACCACTTCATCAAGGTCGTGATGACCGACGGCACCGAGTACAAGACCCGGTCGACCTACGGCAAGGAGGGCGACGTCCTCAACCTGGACATCGACCCGACCACGCATCCGGCCTGGACCGGCGGCGAGCAGAAGATGCTGGATCGCGGCGGGCGCGTCTCGCGCTTCAACTCCCGCTTCGGCGGCCTCGGCTTCGGCAAGAAGTGATTCCTTGCGGTTTGGGCGCGCCCGAATCGACCGGACGGCGCCGCTCGCGGCGCCGTTTTCGTTTGTGCGGAGCTGTCGTTCCGATAAAGGCCCCGGGGACCGGCGCGACTTGTCCGGCCCGCGCCGCGCTCCTGGATTGCTTCGGCTGAAGCCTCGCGATGACGGGGAGGATTTCCAGAAACGTCATTGCGAGCCGAAGGGCGAAGCAATCCAGGAGCACGACGGTGCCGACCGGAGAGCCGGTCCGGCAGGCTCTCCCCGAACATCTCGGATCGAGCCCCCGAAATCGAATCACTCGCCGCCGAAGGCGGCCCGCAGGCGGCCGAACTGGGCCGTGACCGGGCTCTCCCGCGGCACCGGCACCGGGCGGTCCTCGCTGATCAGGGTGTCGAGGTGGAGGATGCGCGCGTGCAGCCGCCGCGAGCGGCACACGAGATCCTGGAGCCGCAGCGGCAGCGCGGCGAAGGCGTCGCCGGCCTCAGGGAGAGCACGCTCCGATTCGTTGAGCTTGACGCGGGTCTTCTCCTCCTGCGCCTGACTCAGGGTGAGTTCGCCCTCGGAGACCGCCCGCTGCACCAGCAGCCAGGAGGCGATCTGCATGAGCCGCGTGGTGAGGCGCATGCTCTCGCTGGCATAGGCCAGCGTGGCGTCGCGGGAAATCAGCCGCGATTCGGCCCGCCCCTCCCCGTCGAGATAGGCCGCGGTCTCCTCGACCAGCAGCATGCCCTCGCGGAACAGGGTCTTGAAACCTTCCGACGACACGTAGGACGCGCCGAAGCTCACCCATTCGCGCTCGTCCCGGAACGTGACGTCGAATTCGGTCATCCTGCCTCCTGTACCGCCGGCGACACCATCCGTCCCGGATCGGGACGATTTCGGTGCGAATGCGGCCAGTGGCGCAAGTGTAGCGCCGAACGCGGCCCGGAAGAGGGTTCACGTCCTTTTAACCTTAATGGCGTCGAAGGGGCGAAAGTCGGGTGGCCCGGCCCAGACCCGAGGCGATGCGGGCCAAAAAAGAAGCCGCCCCGGGGAGGAGCGGCTGTCGGAAGTTTACAGGGAGGCATCAAACAGACTGGGCGGAGATCCCAATCAGGATCCAGACAATCTGGATGTGCCTCCTTCGTAGACCGGAAAGGTTAACGAAGCGTTACGCGTGGGACCGGCGGCGCGCCCGCGGCAGGCTGCCGTCATTGACTTGCGGCGCCCCCTCCTCCATAAGCCGCGCCATTGCGAAGCGGCGGCCCGTTCCGGGCGCCCTTCGCGTTTGCAGATCCCATTTCGAGGCCCACGCCACGGTCCGCGCGCTGTTCGCGAGCGCCGCCGGGTCGACACCTCGACCGCCGGAGACCGACCATGAAGAGAACCTACCAGCCCAGCAAGCTCGTCCGGAAGCGCCGTCACGGCTTCCGCGCCCGCATGGCCACCGCCGGCGGCCGCAAGGTCATCGCCGCCCGCCGCGCGCATGGCCGCAAGCGCCTCTCGGCCTGATCGAGCCCGTCCGGCGCCGTGCCTCCGCGGCGCCGCACCCGCACACACGAGCCCACGGATCGGGATCGGAGCGCCCGTGTCGACGATCCGACGTCTCCGGCGGCGCCCGGACTTCCTGGCCGCCGCCCAGGGCCGGCGCTTCCACACGGAGCGCATGAGCGCCCAGGGGCGCCTGCGCCGGCCGGACGAGATCCGCGACGGCGCGACCGCCGAGGGCCTCTTCCTCGGCTTCACCATCACCAAGCGCGTAGGGCATGCGACCGAACGCAACCGGATCCGGCGACGCCTGCGCAGCGCGGTCGCGGCCGTGGCGGCGGATGCGCCCGCGGTCGGAGCGGATGTCGTGGTGATCGCCCGGCGCCCCGCCCTCGACGCCCCCTTCGACAGCCTCGTCGAGGACCTGCGCCGCGCCCTCCACGCGGTGACGCGCCCGGCCGCCCCGCGCTCCGGCGATGCCGCGGCTCGCAACGCCTCGAAGCCGCGACGCGGCGGCTCTCGCTCCGGACGGGGCGCGGCCCCCGACGGCTCGCCCACCTCCTCCCCCACATCGAAAGCGCCTGACGGATCGACCGATGGGTAACGACAAGACGAACATGTTCGTCGCCATCGCCTTGTCGCTGGTGGTCCTGCTCGGCTGGCATTACTTCGTCACCGGGCCGGCCAGCGAGCGCCAGCGGCAGGCGGCGGCGCAGAGCCAGCCCACGCAGCCCGGCACGCCGCAGACGGCGGACGGCATCCCGGCCCCGAGCCCGCGCGAGGGCGGCCCGAGCGCACCCGTCCCCGGCACCGTGCCGGGCGCCGCCGCGCAGGGCCCCGTCTCCCGCGAGGACGCACTGGCCCGCTCGGCCCGGGTGCGGATCGACACGCCCGCGCTCTACGGCTCGATCGCGCTGAAAGGCGCGCGCATCGACGACGTGAGCCTGAAGAACTACCATGAGACCGTCAGCGACGAGAGCCCGCGCATCGTGCTGCTCTCGCCGACCGGCAGCGCCAACCCGTACTACGCCGAATTCGGCTGGGTCGGCGCCAATGCCGGCCCGCTGCCCAACGGCGACACCGTGTGGAAGGCCGACGGCGACCTGCTCGCCCCCGGCAAGCCGCTGACACTGTCTTGGGACAACGGCCAGGGCCTCGTCTTCAAGCGCATCGTCGCGGTGGACGACAAGTTCATGTTCACGGTGCGCGACGAGGTCGAGAACGGCTCGGCCAACGCCGTCACGCTCTATCCCTACGGCCTCGTCTCGCGCTGGGGCAAGCCGCACACCCAGGGCTACTACGTGCTGCACGAGGGCCTGATCGGCGTTCTCGGCGGCGACGGCCTGCAGGAATACACCTACGACAAGGTCGGCAAGGAGCCGGCCTACAGCGGGGCCGCCACGCAGGGCAAGGCGTGGACGGGCGTGACCGGCGGCTGGGTCGGCATCACCGACAAGTACTGGGCCGCCGCGACGATCCCCGAGCAGGACAAGCCCTACACCGGCGCCTTCACCGAGCGCACCGACGGCGCGACCAAGGTCTACCAGACCAGCGTCCGGGGCGATGCCGTCACGGTGGCGCCGAACGCGTCGTCGGCCACGACCCAGCGCCTGTTCGCGGGCGCCAAGGAGGTCAACCAGATCAACGCCTACGAGCGCGAGCTCGGCATCAAGCAGTTCGACCTGATGATCGACTGGGGCTGGTTCTGGTTCCTGACCAAGCCGATGTTCCGGGCGCTGGACTTCTTCTTCCACCTGCTGGGCAATTTCGGCGTCTCGATCCTGCTCGTGACGCTGATCCTGAAGATCTTCTTCCTGCCGATCGCCAACCGGTCCTACGTCTCCATGGCCAAGATGAAGGCCGTGCAGCCGGAGATGACCTCCATCCGGGAGCGGTACAAAGACGACAAGATGAAGCAGCAGCAGGCGATGATGGAGCTGTACAAGAAGGAGAAGATCAATCCGGTGGCCGGCTGCTGGCCGGTGCTGATCCAGATCCCGGTCTTCTTCGCGCTCTACAAGGTCCTGTTCATCACCATCGAGATGCGGCACGCGCCCTTCTTCGGCTGGATCCAGGATCTCGCCGCGCCCGATCCGACCAGCATCGTGAACCTGTTCGGCCTGCTGCCGTTCGCCGCGCCCGACTTCATCCATCTGGGCGTGTGGCCGATCATCATGGGGCTGACGATGTTCGTCCAGATGAAGATGAACCCCGCGCCGCCGGATCCGGTCCAGGCGCAGGTGTTCACCTTGATGCCGATCGTGTTCACCTTCATGCTCGGCTCGTTCCCGGCCGGCCTCGTGATCTACTGGGCCTGGAACAACACCCTCTCGGTGATCCAGCAATACATCATCATGCGCCGCAACGGCGTGAAGGTGGAGCTGTGGGACAACCTCAGGGGCATGTTCAAACGCGGCGACAAGAGCGCCGCCGCCAAGGGCTGAGCACGACGACCGTCCTCCCGCGGATCTCGGGCCGCCCCCGAGATACCGCATCCTGCCGTCATGATCGGCCCGATGCGCGTGTGTCCGGTGAGGGGAAGAGGCAACGAACCTTCATGACCGACGCCGAGACCGAAGCCCCCTCCCCCGAGCTTCTCGAAGCCGGTCGTCTCCTGTTCGCGGGCGCGGCCGATTTCACCGCCGCCGCCCCGGCCCTCGGCGCGCTGCCGCCGATGGAAGGCGTCGAGATCGCCTTTGCCGGGCGATCGAACGTCGGCAAGTCGAGCCTCGTCAACGCCCTGACCGGGCGCAACACCCTGGCGCGGACCTCGCACACGCCGGGGCGCACCCAGCAGCTCAACTTCTTCCGCATCGGCGGGCGCCTGACGCTGGTCGACATGCCGGGCTACGGCTACGCCGCCGTCGAGAAGGCCAAGGTCGAGGCCTGGACCAAGCTGATCCATGCCTACCTGAAGGGCCGCTCGAACCTCGCCCGCGTCTACGTGCTGATCGATTCCCGCCACGGGCTCAAGCAGATCGACACCGACCTGCTCGACGGGCTCGACAAGGCGGCGGTGTCCTATCAGGTCGTGCTGACCAAGGGCGACGCGCTGAAGAAAGCCGAGATCGACCGGCGCGTCGCCGGCATCCAGGACGCTCTGGCCAAGCGCCCGGCGGCCTATCCCGAGGTGCTGCTGACGTCGAGCCGCGACGACCGCGGCGTGGCGGAGTTGCGCGCCAGCATCGTCCGGCTGCTGCAGGAGCGCGGTGCATGACCGGCCTCGACCGCATCCTCGCCGCGCTGGCGGCCCTGGCCGGCGGCCTCGGCGTCGCGGCCAGCGCGGCGGCCGCGCATACCAGCGGCGGCGAGACCCTGAAGACGGCGGCGCAGTTCCTGCTGTTCCATGCCCCGACGGTGATCGCCCTGACGGGCCTTGCCCCCGCCGGCCTCGTCCGCGGCGGTCTCGCCCGCCTCGCCGCCGCCGCCCTGCTCGTGGGCCTCGCCCTGTTCTCCGGCGACCTCGCCCTGCGGGCGCTCACCGGTATGCCGCTGTTCCCCATGGCGGCGCCGAGCGGCGGCGTGGTGTTGATGGCGGGATGGCTCCTGGCTGCCTTCGCCATGCTGGTGCCGGCCCGGCGCTGATTTCTCGGTCGAAACCGAAGGAGGACACTTGCTCCGCCTCCCGCTTCTGCTCGCCACGGCCTGCCTCGCGGCGTCTCCCCTCAGCGCCGCCGAGATCGAGGAGAACGAGCCGCTGGTGATGCGGCTGATCTTCGAGGATTGCCTCGGCTACATCCGCCACGGCCGGACCCCGTTCGAGGGTCTCGCGACACGGCCCGCCTCCCGCGCGGCGATCGCTCAGATCCCGAGCCGTGCGCCGGATCGGGAGAAGGCCGTCGAATTGCTGTCGCCGCGCTACGTCGCGTCCTGGGGGCGGGATGCGGACGGCCGGCATTGCCTCGTCCTGACGGTCTGGTCAGCCGAGCAGGACGGCCTGTCCATGCGGCTCGGCGTGCGGGCGAAGGGCTTCCTCCAGCGTGTCGATGCGCGCGCCCGCGCCGAGCGTCTGACGGAAGCCGGGATCGCGGACGAATTCTCGCCGTTCTCCACGAGCTACTGGTCGGAGGGCAGCACCGGTCACGACAGGGGCCCCCGGCGCCCCGCCAGCTTCTCGCTCCTCGCCTCGGGCGGCGACGAGGCCCGCGGCCTCGCGGATGCCGGCCTCATCGTGATGGGCGGCCCGCCGCAGGGCCGCCCGTAGCGGGCTCGCCTATCCCGGCAGCACCGGCGGGTGATAGTCCAGCGTGAAGGCCAGCGCCCAGAGCAGGAACAGCACCACCGGCAGGTGGACGATGAGTTGGAGGAAGCTGAAGCCGACGATGTCGCGCGCCTTCAGCCCGAGGATGCCGAGCAGCGGCAGCATGAAGAACGGGTTGATGAGGTTCGGCAGAGCTTCCGCCGCGTTGTAGACCTGCACCGCCCAGCCGAGATGCACCTTCAATTCGTTGGCCGCCTGCATCACGTAGGGCGCCTCCAACAGCCACTTGCCGCCGCCCGACGGGATGAAGAAGCCGAGCAGCGCCGAGTAGACGCCCATGGCGAGCGGGAAGCTCCCTTGCGTGTTCATCGCCACGAAGGCGTGGGCGATCACGTCCGACAGGCTGTGCCCGGCGGCATTCTTGGCGCCCGTCAGGATCGCGGCGATGGCGGCGTAGAACGGGAACTGGATCAGGATGCCGGCGGTGGCCGGCACCGCCTTGGCGAGCGAGGCGAGGAAGCGCTTCGGCCGCCAGTGCAGCACGAAGCCGGCCATCAGGAACAGGAAGTTGTAGGTGTTGAGGTTGGAGATCGCGATCATCCAGTCCTGACGCGCGAATTCCTGGATCAGCCAGCCGGCGGCGAGCAGGCCGATGAGGATGGTGAGCACGGGCGCGTGCTCCAGCCACTCGCCGGGCTGCTTGGGCGGGGCGATGCGGTCGTCGGCCTTCGACACGTCGACGCCGAGATCCTGGGCCGTCACCGCGGTCTCGCGGCCCGGCGCGGAGGCCAGCGCGATCAGCGCCGACATCACCACGAGGATCGCGGCGATCAGGATCGACTGCCACAGGAAGATCGTCTCGCTGAACGGGATCACGCCGGTGATCGGCAGCAGGCCCGGCGGCAGGCTTTTGGGGTTCGCCTGGAGCTGCGCGGCGGACGAGGACAGGCCCATCGCCCAGGTGGCCCCGAGCCCGAGATAGGCGGCCGCACCGGCCGCGCGGTAATCCATCCGCAACTCGGTGCGGCGGGCGAGCGCGCGGGCGAGAAGGCCGCCGAAGATCAGGCTCAGGCCCCAGCTCAGGAGCGAGGAGAGCATGGTGGCGAGCGCCACGAAGCCGATGGCGCCGCGCCCGGTCCTCGGCACCAGGGCCATCCGGTCGATCAGCGCCTGGACCGGTCCGGAGGTCGCCACCACGTAGCCGCCGATGGTGACGAAGACCATCTGCATGGTGAAGGGGATCAGGCTCCAGAAGCCGTCGCCGAAACTCTTCGTCACCGCGGGGACCGGCGCCCCGTTGACGAGCGCGGCCGCCGCCACGATGACGACGGCGATGGCCACGAACACGAAGGCGTCGGGAAACCACTTCTCGGCCCAGTCGGTGAAACGCAGGGCGAGGCGGGCCATCGCCCTCTCCTCCGTGCGGGCGCGGGGTTCTGCGGGCGCATCCATCGGCGTCGGCTCCTCCTCCGCGGCACGAACGGCCGCATTTGAGCTCCGTTAGAGAGGGAGCCGACGCACAGTTCAAGAACGTCCGGTTACGAAACCTCGGCGCTCACGGAAATCGAGGCTCGCCAGCCGCGCGGCATCGGCCGCTCAACCGGCCGGCACCCTCAGGAATTCCAAGGCCGGTCCCTGCGCATCCGAAAAGACGCCCGCGGTCAGGGCGTTGCCGTAGACCGCCCCCGTATCGAGATTGGTGCGGAAGCGCCGGCAGTCCGGCCCGCCGCGGATCTGCGGCGTGTGGCCGTGAACGACGTGGCGGCCGAAATCGTGGTCCTCGGACAGGAACGGCTCGCGGATCCAGAGCCGGTTGTGCGGGTCGGGGTCCGGCACCTCGGCCTCGGGACGGAAGCCGGCATGGACGTACCAGCGCTGCGCATCCTCGTGCAGGGTCGGCAGGGCCTCGATCCAGTCCAGCACCTCGCCGGGCAACTCTTCCGGCCCCGACGCGCCGAACGCGGCCAGCGTCTCCGTTCCACCGTTATAGACCCAGTGGTCGAGGGCTCCGGGCTCGCGCAGGCTCTTCAGCAGCATCTCCTCGTGGTTGCCCATCAGGCAGACCACGTCCTCCGGCTCGCGCCATTGCAGGCGGCGCAGGGTCTCGATCACCCGAGCGCTGTCGGGTCCGCGGTCGATGTAGTCGCCGAGGAAGACGAGTTTTTTCGCGCGGCCGGCGGCGTGGGCGCCGATGCGCTCCAGGAGGCGGTCGAGCAGGTCGGCGCAGCCGTGGATGTCGCCGACGGCGTAGGTGAGCGTCTCGGCGGTCATCCACCTCTTGTCGGCGGGATCTTGCTGCGACGCAAGAAGGCGGTGTGCGGCAGTGCCTCAGACTGGGGACCTTGCGGATACGTCACGACACGATGTCATGTGGGCCATCCTCCCGGCGGCCAGTGTCTTGCCGTATGGATGACGTGCAGGATGGCGACGACCTCGCTTCCGCTTTCGTCGTCGAAAAGCTCGTAGGCGATCACATAGGGCAATCCCGGCACCGACTTCTCGTAGGTTCCGCTCACGCGTCCGGGCCGCCCCGTATTCGTCTGACCCAGAGCATCGCCTACAGCGCGCAGTTTGGCGGCTGCAGTTCGGGCGGCCCTCGGGTTGTCGGCCGCGATATGGCGAACCATCGCGAGGAGATCACTCCTCGCGATGGGCGACCAGAGAACGCGACGCCTCACCGCCCCGCCCGTTCGGCCTCCACTTGGGCAATCACGCCCTCAACATCACGAAAGACCTCATCTGGATCGAAACCTTGTCCGGCGCGGATCTCGGCTCGACCCCGTTCGATCGCCTCGATGATCGCCACCTCCCGCTCGACAAAAGCCGTCAGGACTTCACCCGCGAGTTCACTTCGCGTCCGGCGGGCTTGGCCGGCCAGCTTGTCGAGCTTCGCCTTCGCCTCGCGCGGCAGGCGGACCGTCAGTGTCGAGAAGTCGGACATCGTTCCTCGCATACGCCCACAATACGCTAGAGCATCGTCCCGAAAGGTGGCTGCCGGCTTGTCTGAAAAGACGATGCACAATCGAAAACCGCGAGCATCGTCCTGGATCCGATATCCAGGACGATGCTCTAGCACGAGCGGGGTGCGGCGGCACTCCGCGGACGATCCTGCACGCAAAAAACCCCGGCGCGGTCTCCCGCGCCGGAGCGTGCTCTTCCAACCGATCAGTTCAGCAGCACCCCCGCCGGCCGGCGCTCGGCGGCGATGTCGCCGATCATCAGGCCGGCCGGGCCGACCCGGACCGGCACCGCCTCGCCGTCGTGGATCGTCCCTGAGAGGATCGCCTCGGCGAGCGGGTCCTGCACGTTCTTCTGGATCACCCGCTTGAGCGGCCGCGCCCCGTAGGCCGGGTCGTAGCCCTTGTCGGCGAGCCAGGTGCGGGCCTCGTCGTCCACGTCGAGACTGATCTTGCGATCCTCCAGAAGCTTGGCGAGACGCCCGAGCTGGATGTCGACGATCGCCCCCATCTCCGAGCGCGCGAGGCGGTGGAACAGGATGATCTCGTCGACCCGGTTCAGGAATTCGGGCCGGAAGTGGCTGCGGACGACACCCATCACGTCGTCGCGCACCGCGTCGGTGTCCTGGCCGGGCGGCTGGTTCACCAGATACTCCGCGCCCAGGTTCGAGGTCATGACGAGCAGCGTGTTGCGGAAGTCGACCGTGCGGCCCTGCCCGTCCGTCAGGCGCCCGTCGTCGAGCACCTGCAGCAGGACGTTGAACACGTCCGGATGCGCCTTCTCCACCTCGTCGAACAGCACGACCTGATAGGGCCGGCGCCGCACGGCCTCGGTCAGCGCGCCGCCCTCCTCGTAGCCGACATAGCCCGGAGGGGCGCCGATCAGGCGGGCCACCGCATGCTTCTCCATGTACTCGGACATGTCGATGCGGACCAGCGCCGTGTCGTCGTCGAACAGGAAGCCGGCGAGCGCCTTGGTCAGCTCGGTCTTGCCGACGCCGGTCGGGCCCAGGAACATGAACGAGCCGATCGGCCGGTTCGGGTCCTGCAGGCCGGCGCGTGCCCGGCGGACCGCGGTCGAGACCGCCTCCACCGCCTCGCGCTGGCCGACGACCCGCTTGCCCAGCGCCTCCTCCATCGCCAGCAGTTTTTCGCGTTCACCCTCCAGCATCTTGTCGACCGGCACGCCGGTCCAGCGGGAGACCACGCCCGCGATGTGCTGCGGGGTCACCGCCTCCTCGACCATGCCGTCGCTCCCGCTCTCGGCCGCGGCCTCGATCTCGGCGAGCTGCTTTTCCAGGCCCGGGATCATGCCGTAGGCGAGTTCGCCCGCGCGCTGGTACTGGCCCTGGCGCTGCGCCGCGGCCAGTTCGTTCCTCGCCTCGTCGAGCCGCCTCTTCAGCTCGGCCGCGGCGCCGAGCTTGTCCTTCTCGGCCTTCCAGCGCGCGGTAATGGTCGCGGACTGTTCCTCGAGGTCGGCGAGTTCCTTCTCCAGGCGCTGGAGCCGGTCGCGGGAGGCGGAATCCGTCTCCTTCTTCAGCGCCTCGCCCTCGATCTTCAGCCGCACGATCTCGCGGTCGACGTTGTCGAGTTCCTCCGGCTTCGAATCGACCTGCATGCGCAGGCGCGAGCCGGCCTCGTCGACGAGGTCGATCGCCTTGTCGGGCAGGAAGCGGTCGGTGATGTAGCGGTTCGACAGGGTCGCCGCCGCGACGAGCGCCGAGTCCTGGATGCGCACGCCGTGGTGCTGCTCGTACTTCTCCTTGATCCCGCGCAGGATCGACACCGTGTCCTCGACGGTGGGCTCGGAGACGAAGACCGGCTGGAAGCGCCGGGCGAGCGCGGCGTCCTTCTCGACATGCTTGCGGTACTCGTCGAGCGTGGTCGCGCCGACGCAGTGCAGTTCGCCGCGGGCGAGCGCGGGCTTCAGGAGGTTCGAGGCGTCCATGGCGCCGTCCGCCTTGCCGGCGCCGACCAGCGTGTGCATCTCGTCGATGAACAGGATGATCCGGCCCTCGGCCGCGGTGACCTCGGAGAGCACGCCTTTGAGCCGCTCCTCGAATTCTCCGCGGTACTTTGCCCCCGCTATGAGGGCGCCCATGTCGAGGGCGAGCAGGCTCTTCTCCTTCAAGGATTCCGGCACGTCACCGTTGACGATGCGCAGGGCCAGTCCCTCGACGATGGCGGTCTTGCCGACGCCGGGTTCGCCGATCAGCACGGGATTGTTCTTGGTGCGCCGGGACAGAACCTGAATCGTGCGGCGGATCTCCTCGTCGCGGCCGATCACCGGGTCGAGCCTGCCCTCCCGGGCGGCCTCGGTGAGGTCGCGGGCATATTTCTTCAGCGCGTCGTAGGCGTTCTCGGCGCTGGCGTTGTCGGCGGTGCGGCCCTTGCGCAGGGCGTTGATCGCGCCGTTGAGCGAGGCCGCGGTGACGCCCGCCGCGGTCAGGATGCGGCCGGCCTCGGAATCCTTCTCGACGGCGAAGGCGAGCAGCAGGCGCTCGACGGTGACGTAGGAATCGCCCGCCTTCTCGGCGGCCTGCTCGGCGGTGTCGAACAGGCGCACGAGCTCGCGCGTCGCCTGCGGCTGCGCGGAATTGCCGGACACCCTCGGCTGCTTGGCCAGCCACTGCTCGACCTGCGCCTGCGCGACCCGCGACTGGCCGCCGGCACGATCGATCAGACCGGCGCAGAGACCTTCCGCGTCGTCGAGCAGGACCTTGAGGAGATGGCCGGGCGCGAGTTGCGGATTGCCCTCGCGGACGGCGAGATTCTGCGCCGCCTGGACGAAGCCGCGAGCGCGCTCGGTGTACTTTTCGAAGTTCATTCGCGTGTTGCCCTTCCCCGGATCGAACCGTCCTCCGCCCACTCGCGCGGCACGGAGCCTTCGATGCGTCGTCCCGCGGGGTCGGCCCCGCCGGGACACCGGCGCTGTCTTGTGAGCCGCCGGCAGGGCTGAATTGGGTGTTGCCTTTTCGTAACACAAGGGGTCCCAGCCGCCGGCCGCGCATGCTTGCCCGGCGGTTGGGGTCGGGCTAGCGAGGGAAGCATGAGCGCCTCCGCCGCCCTTCACATCGCCGCCCTCTACCGCTACCCCGTGAAGGGTCTCTCGCCCGAGGCGGTCGAGGCGGCGGAACTGGAGACGAGCGGCTACTTTCCGGGCGACCGGCTCTACGCCATCGAGAACGGCCCCTCCGGCTTCGACGAAGCCGTGCCGCGCCACCTGCCCAAGGTGGCCTACCTGATGCTGATGCGCAACGAGGCGCTGGCGCGGCTGCGCACGCGCTTCGACGCCGCCGCGCGGCGCCTGACCGTGGAGGAGAACGGCGCGCAGGTTCTGGACGCCGATCTGAGCACCGCGGAGGGACGCGCGGCGCTGGCGGACTTCATGCGAGGGTTCCTGCCGCAGGAACTGCGCGGCGCGCCGCGGGTGCTCACGGCGGCGCCCGGCTACCGTTTCACCGATTCGCGCACCGGCTACGTCTCGCTGATCAACCGGGCGAGCGTCGCGGCGATCGAGGATCTCGTCGGGGCGCCCGTCGATCCCCTGCGCTTCCGCGGCAATCTCTACGTCGAGGGGCTGGCGCCGTGGGCCGAACTCGACATGGTCGGCCGGGTGCTGGAGGCGGACGCGGGCGTGCGGCTGAAGATCACCGGCCGGACGGTTCGGTGCGCCGCCACGAACGTCGATCCGCAGACCGGCATCCGCGATCTCGCCATCCCGAGAACGCTCACCGAGCGTCTCGGCCACGCCGATTGCGGCGTCTACGCCGAGGTTCTGGCGGGCGGCCCGCTGCGGGCGGGCGAGACGCTGCGGGTGATCGGCTGAACCGGCTCAGCGCGGGCGGCGCTCGGCGCGGGCGGTGAGCCAGAGCGGCTCCGGCTCGGCACAGGGCAGGAGCGCGGCGACCGCGTCGAGATCGACCGCATAGTTTTCGGTGAGCCGCCGCCACACCTCCGCCGACGAGCCCGCCCCCTGGCCGAAGCGCTCGACCACGCGGGCGAGCAGGCCGGGATGGGTGAGGCTCGGACGCGGCGTCAGCGGATCGGCGTTCAGCATGGTCGGCCCCTTCGTTCGATGAGGGGATGATTGATAAAGATGGTTAATGACTGATTAATTTTTCACGAAACCTCAATCAATCAGTGTTCGACGGGCAAAGCCCTCGGCCAGGATTGCGGCGGACTTACCCGCCGAACCTGAAAGACGGCATTTCCGGCGCCTCGATCCAGTGACCGGCGAACAGGATCGGGAAGAGTCGGCCACGATATTCGAGGAAAAGGCGGCCCGGACCGGCGAATTGGTCACACGGGATTTCAGGAAATCTTCGGTGACCGGCTTCGATACGGTCGTTTGGGCGGTCCGCTCCGACGATTGCAAGACGAGGGCGGCCTGGCCCCGCTCGATCTCTCCGAAGCGCATGGCCGTGACGACGAGATTGCCGGTTTGCCGATCATCGCCGCCGATCTTCCGGCCGCTCCGGCCGGTCCGGATCGAAGAGGCGACCGGACGATCCCCGTCGCGGGATCGGGAGCGCTCGGACGCTTCGCACCGCAGCGAGCCTGCGCTAGAAGCCCAGCCGAATCCCGCCTCCGACTCGAAGCGAGCCAGGACGACCCGCGATGACCGATCCGCTGCCGAACGTGCATGTGCGCGCCGAGATCCTGACCCAGGCGCTGCCGCATATGCAGCGCTACGACCAGCAGATCGTCGTCATCAAGTACGGCGGCCACGCCATGGGCGACCCGGCGGCGGCGGAGGATTTCGCCGAGGACATCGTGCTGCTCGAACAATCCGGCGTGAAGCCGATCGTCGTGCACGGCGGCGGGCCGCAGATCGGCAAGATGCTGGCCCGGCTCGGCATCGAATCGGAGTTCCGCGGCGGGCTTCGCGTCACCGACGAGGCCACCGTCGAGGTGGTCGAGATGGTGCTCGCCGGCTCGATCAACAAGCAGATCGTCGGCTGGATCGCCGCCGAGGGCGGCCGGGCGATCGGCCTGTGCGGCAAGGACGGCAACATGGTCCGCGCCAAGCGGGCGCTGCGCACGATCAAGGATCCCGACAGCAACATCGAGCAGGCGATCGATCTCGGCCTCGTCGGCGAGCCCGAGCATGTCGAGCGCGGCGTGCTCGACGCGGTGCTGAAGGCCGAGCTGATCCCGGTACTCGCCCCCGTCGCCTACGGCGACGACGGCAAGACCTACAACGTCAACGCCGACACCTTCGCCGGCGCCATCGCCGGCGCACTGCGGGCCAAGCGCCTGCTGCTCCTCACCGACGTGCCGGGCGTGCTCGACAAGGACAAGAAGCTGATCCCCGAACTCTCGGTGGAGGATTGCCGGCGCCTGATCGCCGACGGCACCATCACCGCAGGCATGATCCCGAAGGTCGAGACCTGCATCTACGCCATCGAGCAGGGCGTGGAGGCCGTGGTCATCCTCAACGGCAAGACCGCGCATGCCGCGCTGCTCGAACTCTTCACCGATTTCGGCGCGGGCACCCTGATCCGGCGGACCTGAAGAGGGCCGGCATTTCCCTTCGCAAGCGTGTCACCTACATACGGGACGGGGCATTCCCGTCCCGCTTCCCCTGATCCGAGCGTCACCCGTCCCTTGCTCCTTCCCGGCGAGAGCCACTTCACCACCCCCGAGTCCCGCGGGTTTTCCGGCGTCGACACCTGGGTGTTCGACCTCGACAACACGCTCTACCCGAGCGATGCGCGGGTCTGGCCGCAGGTGGACGAGCGGATCACGCTCTACGTCATGCGCCTGTACGGGCTCGACGCGATCTCGGCCCGCGCGCTGCAGAAGCATTTCTACCACCGCTACGGCACCACCCTGAAGGCGCTGATGGTGGAGGAGGGCGTCGATCCGCACGACTTCCTCGATTTCGCCCACGACATCGACCACTCGACGATCAAGCTCGACGAATCCCTCGGCACCTCCATCGAGCACCTGCCGGGGCGCAAGCTGATCCTCACCAACGGCTCGCGCCGCCACGCCGAGCGGGTCGCGGACAAGCTCGGCATCCTCGGCCACTTCGAGGACGTGTTCGACATCGCGGCGGCCGATTTCGTGCCGAAGCCCGACCGCGCCACCTACGAGCGTTTCCTCGACCGGCACGGGGTCGATCCGCACCGCTCGGCGCTGTTCGAGGACATCGCCCGCAACCTCGTGGTGCCGCACGATCTCGGCATGGCCACCGTGCTCGTGGTTCCGCCGACCCCCGACCCGTTCCGCGAAGCCTTCGAGCAGGAGGCGGTGAAGGAAGCGCATATCGACCACATCACCAGCGACCTCGCCGCCTTCCTGAGGGGCTGCGTGCTGCCGGTCGCCGCACCGTGAGCGGCCGGGCCGAGAATGCCTGGGCCGAGAATCCCTGGGCCGAGACCCGGGCGCCGAGCCTCGCCGAGATCGAGGCGCTGGCCGATGCCGCCTTCGCCGCGCTCCCGGAGGCGTTCCGCACGCTCTGCGCGGGCGTGCGCATCCACGTCGACGACTTCCCCGACGCGGAAACGCTGACGGAGATGGCGTGCCGGTCGGAGTTCGACCTGCTCGGCCTGTTCCGCGGCGTCGGGCTGGCTCAAGGCGGCGAGGTCGCCACGGGGCAGATGCCCAACGCCGTCTGGCTCTATCGCCGGCCGCTGCTCGATTACTGGGCCGAGCACGACGAGACGCTGGGCCACCTCGTCGCCCACGTCCTCGTCCACGAGATCGGCCACCATTTCGGCCTCTCCGACGACGACATGGCCGCGATCGAGGCGGCAGCGGACGCGATCGAGACGCCGGAGTAATCTGGCCGCACGATTCTTTCGGAAGGGTCGGCGGACTGGATCGCTTGCGCCGAGCCTCGCAATGACGGCGCGGGTTTTCCTTTCCGTCATCGCGAGCCGCCAGGCGAAGCGATCCAGCAGCGCGACGCAAGCCGGAAGGGGCTCTACGAACGCCCTCAGCCCCGCACCGGCAACCGCGGGATCGGCCCGACCTTGGGACGGCTGGAGCGGAACTGGCCGCGCTCGATCGCCACGAAGGTGAGGATCGCCAGCGCGAGCGTCGTCAGCCACCAGATCGTGGTGAGACCGACGCCGACGCAGCCGATGGCGAAGGCGGTGGCGAAGGCCGCCATGGCGCAGGGCGCCAGCACCGTGGCGCCGTGGCCGGCGCGGCGGATCGCGCCGTAGAGGGCGAAGGCCGCGGCGAAGGCGCCGACGATGCCGAGTTCGTACCAGAACTCGAACAGCGTCGTCGTCGGCGCATTGATCGGCAGGATGCCGAAGATGCGCCCGCGCAGGGCCGTCTCCAGGCCGTGGCCGGTCACCAGCCGCACGGGCTCCAGCGTCACCACCTTCTGCCACGCCTTGAGTGCGAGCACGCCCGGCGCCACCGGCCCGAACAGGGCCGCGCCGACGGGCCGGGCCAGGAACGGCAGCAGCGGCGCCACCGCGAGCAGGCCGGCGGCGGCGATGGCCGTGATCCGCACACCGAGCGAGAGGCGCCAGTGGGTCACGGCGAAGGCGAGCGCGCCGACGGCGAGGGCGAACAGGGCGGTCATCCCGGGCGCCAGCAGCAGCGCGCCGGCGACCAGCATCACCACGACGATCGATTCCGCATCCCGGCGGCGCGAGCGCAGCCACGCCACGGCGGGCCAGGCCAACAGCGCCAGCAGCACCGCGCCGCGCTCCAGGGCGCTGTCGCCGTCGGGATTGTCCTTGAGCATCGCATCGCCGACGAGGTTGATCAGGATCGCGACGATGGACGCCGCGCCGACACCGAGCGGCAGCAGGTAGAGGTTGGCCGAGCGCATCCGCTCGGGCAGCGCGAGATAGGCCAGCAGGGTCATCACCACCGTGGCGACGAGGTTGGCCAGCCGCTCGCTCGCAGGCCCGGGAAACGGCGTCCAGACCAGGGACAGGCCGGACCAGAACACCACCAGCATCCCCGCCAGGAAGGACGGCGCGGTCAGGAGCCGCTTCAGCGCCGGCCCGACCGCGCGCTGGCGCTGGTCGATGGCGCTCGCGGTGATCAGCAGCACGACGGCGATGGGGGCGAGCACCACGGTGGCGCGGCGCGAGACCTGCGCGGTCACCGGCAGCACCACGAACAGACCGAAGAAGCCGACGCGGCGCAGGAGGGCCGCCGCGTCGAGGGCGGGATCGACGATCGTGTTCGAGGGATGCGGCATGGCGGAGGGAGAACCGGATCCGGCGCCGTGAGCGGGGTGCGGGCGCCCGCCTACACCTAGTGCAGGCGGGGGGACCGGGCTGTAGAGGCGGTGCAACACCTCGGCGCGTGCATCGGCGCCGGATTTCCCTCAAACCGAGGTCGTTTCCACCCGTGGGCGCCGGCTGCGGCGAGCCATGTGGCGGCCGAAATCGCTGGTGACGCGCCAGCCGCCCCAGGCGGCGAGGAAGCCGAGCAGGCCGGCCACGAGCCCGTCGGTCGTCGTCGGCACCGCCGGCCGATAGTCGCGGTAGGCTGCGCGGGCGATGCTCATGTCGGGGTCGCGGGCGATGACGGCGAGGCGCCCGAGCGGGCTGGCAGCGGCGTCGAGCGCCTGCTTCTGCGCTTCCAGGCTCTTCAGCCGCTCGACATCGGCCCGGGCCGACGCGCCGCGCCGGGCGACGAAGGCGTCCGGATTGGTGCGCAGCAGCGCCAGCGCCTCGTCCCGGCTGTGGCCGGTGGCCTGGGCGTCGGCGTCGAGGGAGGCGATCGCGCGGCGCAACTCGTCCAGCGCTCCGCCGAGACGCTGCGTGTATTGCTGGGCGAATTCCGGCGCCTGCGCGGCGACGACCGCGGCGAGCAGTCCGAAGGCGAGCCCGAGGGTGCGGACGACACGGAACACGTGGGAAAACTCCTTAGACACGATCCTTAAAGGCTGGAGTATAATTCCTATTGGAGGCAACCCACTCGCAAGCCGCCGTTGGAACCAAGTACTAAAGAATCTTCGCAATCTGGAGCGATCGATTACCTGCCATCTCGCTTCAGCAATTTTTCGATTCCCGGGCTCTCCAGCACCTTAATAAGCTTGTCAATACGCGTTGCATTAGACCAATAGATTAGAGTCGCAGCACCGATGATGACAGCCGTCAAAAGACCAAGAGACACACTGAAAGCCCAAAAGGCGCCACGAGCCCCCTTATAAGTATCATCCATCTTGTCAATTTTTGGATTGAATTCCTGAATAGACCGATCGACGTGCGACATTCTTGTGGTCAATGCTTCAACCCGCTCTGTTAAGGCATGTGTCGCCCTCAACAGCGTGTCGATTCGCTCGTTGTGACGTCCCTGCTCATTCTGAATTTCGTGGAGCGTGGTGTAGATTGCCTGCTCAGTTGCCCGCTGCGGAGCAAAGGCTGCCGGTGTTGTGAAGGGTTCACGCCGTCCGGGTGTTCCAACGGGTTCAGGCGGCCCATAAGGCTCATGCATCGGCGCCCTCGACCTTGACTTGCATCCACTCCCACAAGCCTGCGGGATAAGCGCCCCAATAACCCCGCCCGAGCTGGAAGACGGCAGCCGGGCTGTTCGGGCCACCGCTCGTGCCTTCGGTAATCATGAGCTTGTCACTGATTTGGCGGGACGTAAGACCAGACGCGGACACGACCCACGATGTATCGTTCATCCGATAAAAATCGTCTGGAAAGCGCTCGGATAGAGCGGCTTGAATGGGGTCGCCGTTGCGTGGCGCTATGACGACGAACAGAGCCATCCAACCTGCTTCCTACCCGCGATGCAACGCCTCTCATGGGAAGATGCACGATCTGGGTACACGAGCCGTGAACGTCGAGGCAATGGGTGTGTTCCTGGCGCCGCAGATCATGTCGCTTGCGCTGTCATGCATCGCAACCAGATGGCGCCGAAAGTGGCTTGCCGTGCCTGGAGCGAAAATCGAGACGCGCGGCGGCCTGCGGATCAAACTCGGCCGAACGCCTCGGCCACGTCCGCCTCGCTCAACGCGTCGAGCGCCCCGGCGATCTTCACCGCCTGCGTCGGCGCGCCGGGCGGGAAGATCAGCAGCACGGTCTCGGTGCCGGGGCAGGCCGGATCGGCGCAGACGATCTCGCTCACCGTCATCGCCGTGTCCGGCCCGTAGCCCCCCGCCGCCCGGGCCCAGGCCTCCACCCGGCGCCGGGCGGCGGCGTCCGGCTTCGGGGCACGTCCGAACAGGGCCATGATCCCAAGCCCGGCTCAGGCCGGCAGGGTGAGCAGCCCGGCCTGCCCGTCGGCGCAGCCGAAGGCGAGGCGGGCGCCGGTCGAATCCCAGGCGAGCGCCGAGACCGCGCTGCCCTTCACCGCCGGGCGCACCAGCAGCTCCGAGGCATCGGTGAAGCGCACCAGCAGCACGCAGCCGTCCTCGTAGCCGATGGCCAGGACCGGCGCCTTCGGGTGGAAGGCGACCTGCGAGACCCGGGCCGGCCGCACGCCGCATTCGCGCGGCGCCTTGCCGGTGGGACCCTCCTTCGAGTCGAACGGCCAGACGATGGCCGCCTCGGCGCCGCTGGTGGCGAGCCACTTGCCGTCCGCCGACCACGACAGGGAGCGGACCTTCGCGGGATAGCCCGACATGCGCATGTGGCCGCGGTCGGGCTGGAGGCGCCAGCCGTGGAGCGCGTTCTCCTGCATGGTCGAGACGACGAAGCGGCCGTCGGGCGACCACGTCACGTCGAGATGCGAGCCCTTCCACTCGATGAAGTTCGGCGGCGTCTCGAGGTTCGGGTACCAGAGGCTGACCCCGTTGTAGTGGGCCACCGCCAGCCGGTAGCCCTTCGGCGCGAAGGCGAGGCCGCGGGCGGTGGAGGGCGCGGCGAACGTCTTCTCGCGGCCCTTGGCATCGCGGGCGACGACGGTGCGGCCCGCGGCGAAGGCGACCGAGCCGTCGCCGTGCAGCGCCAGGGCGTCGATCCAGCCGCCGCCCTTGGCCTGCGCCAGTTCGGCCACGCGGCCGCTCGCGTCGGTCGCGACCACCCTGCCGTCGCCGCCGCCGCTCACCAGCCGGGCGCCGTCGCCCACCGCAACGAGGAGGCCGGCCTCGGGGTGGGCGGGAACGGTCTCGGCGGCATCCTCGTGCCGGAGAAGAACGCCGCCATCGGCGAGCGCCAGCGCCAGGGTTCCCTTCAGCCAGCGGGCGGCGGTCACGTGGGCACCGGCCGCGATGTCGGCGACGTGCTCGGTGAGGGAGGGCGCGGAGACGCTCATGCCGGAGGGGCCTTCCTTCAGATCTTGGTCAGCGTCACCGGCGGCTGCCGGTACAGCAGGGTGAACAGGCTCGCGGCGAGGCACAGCCCGCCCGCGACGCCTGCGGGAATCGCCAGGGCCGCGATGCCGAGATGCGCATGGGCGAGCGTGCCCGCAACCGCCCCGGCGAGGAGCGCGAGCCAGACGGAGCCGTCGCCGGCCCAGCCGAGGCGCGGGCCGCGGCCGGCGAGCGCCAGCGCCGCCTTCTGCCCGAACGCGAACAGGGCGCCGGTGACGAAGGTCGTGCCGGCGCGAAAGCCCTGGACATGGGCCAGCACGGCGTTCTGCCCGCCCATGGCGAGCGCCAGGAACAGCGAGGCCACGCCGACATGGGCGTGCTCGGCCGCCATCGCCGCCGCCGCGCTCAGCGCCGCGGCCTCCAGGCCGAGCACCGCCGGCGTCACCCAGCGCGGCGGGCTGAGCGCCGCGATGGCCCCGCCCGAGACCGCGCCGACGAGGAAGGCGCCGATCAGGAGAGCCGGCAGCATCGCGGCCCACGGTTCGCCGTGGCCGAGCGAGACGGCGAGCTGCGTCGTGTTCCCGCTCATCAGCGAGGTGTAGAGGCCGCCGAGCCGGATGAAGCCGAGGGCGTCGACGAAGCCGGCGAGCGCCGTGAGCACCATACCGAAACCGATCTGCCAGGGCCGCGTCACGGTGCGGCCACGTCCCTTGCGGGGGCAGCGTCAAGGTTAACCGATCGGTTACCAAATGCGCGCAAATCGAAGCAATCACGGTGAACGAGGCCCTTCGCGGCCCCGTTGGTCCGGCGATCCGCAAGCTCGACCGTTGTCCGAGCACGGGTGAGTTGGAGTTCTGCCATGATCCCCTTCGCTTGCGCCCCCGCCGCCCTTCCCCCGTTCCCGTTCGCGCCGAACGCCGACACGATCCTCGTGGTCGAGGACGAGGCCTTCGTCTGCGAGCTGGCCGCCGAGGCCCTGCTCGACGAGGGTTACCGGGTGCTGACCGCCGCCGATGCCGACGAGGCGGAGGCGATCCTGTCGAGCGAGCACGTGGATCTGCTCTTCACCGATATCGATCTCGCCCGCAACACGAACGGCATCGCGCTGGCCCACCGTGCCCGGCGCAGCCTGCCGCGCCTGCCGGTGGTCTACACCTCCGGCGGCCGCGACGGCCTCACCGCCGCCGAGGCGGTGAACCAGTCGGTGTTCATGCCCAAGCCCTATCGCGCCGCGCAGCTCGTGGCCGTCACCAACGACCTGCTGCGCCACCGCGGCTGAGTCTTTCGAGCCCCGCAACCCACACGAGACGTTGACGATGCGTCGCCTGATCGCCTGCGCCCTCCTGATGCTCGCCGCGATGCCGGCCGCCCGAGCCGAATGCGATGTCGAGGATGCCGGGCTCGAACCGGCCATCGCGGCGAAGAAGGAGCTTCAGGAGGCCAAGAACGCGCAGATCGTGCGCGACCTGCGCACCCTGCGCGACGCGGCGATCGTACTCGATTCCTACGGCTTCCCGGACGCGTGCAAGCGCCTCGTGACGATCGTGAAGGGCCTGGCGGCCAAGCCCGACGACACGGTCAAGCGCAGCAGCGACACCGACGAGGAGAAGGCCGAGGAGGTCCAGGAATCCCGCGAGCCGAAGGCGCCGAAGGAGCACCGCGGCTCCGGCCGCTAGACGAACTCATACGATATCCGGTTGATGACTTCGGCCTCTCCTCCGTCATCGCGAGGCGAAGCCGTGGCGATCCAGGTCGCGCCCTTTCCGGACAGGTCGCGCCCTGGATCGCTTCGCGGCCGCTCGCGATGACGGAGGGTGGCGAAACCCGAAGCGATCAACCGGAAACGGTATCAGTTGCCACCGGCTGCACGGACCCTGGCGAATGAAACCACGGCGGGCATATGCGTGACCCTGTGCTCGCTCAGATGGCGAGTTTCTATTTAGAGCCTGTTTGCCGGCCGACGTGTCTTCGTCAGGCAACGGCAAGGCGAGAGGAAAACCCTGCTCCCATCCTGAACCCTCATCCTGAGGTGCCGGAGCGCAGCGGAGGCCTCGAAGGGGGCTCCAGAAATCGCGCGGAACCTGGAGCACCCTTCGAGGCCGCTCACGCGGCACCTCAGGATGAGGGGCGAGAGGGGATCACCGCAGTCGAACAGGCTCTCAGACGATCCCGGAGAGGCTTTCGGGAAAATCCCCTCCCCGGCCCAGGCAGCCGACCGGCACGCCGGCATGCCGCGCGATCTGCCCGGCCACCGTCGCGAGGGGGGTCGGCGCCCCCTCGCTCTCGCTGACGACGATGCCGGTCAGCGGGATGCCGTGCGCCCGCACCGTCTCGACCGCCGTCAGCGCGTGGCTGATCGCACCGAGATAGCTGCCGGAAACGAGCAGCGCCGGAATCTGTTGGGCCTTGAGCCAGTCGAGACCGGTCGCGGCCTCGGTGATCGGGCTCATCAGGCCGCCGACGCCCTCGATCAGCACGGTCTCGCCGTCCTCGGCCTCGGCGAGCCGCTCCCGGCACCAGCCGGCGAGATCGGCCAGCGCGAGGCTGCGCCCCTCGCGCGCCGCGGCGAGGTCGGGCGCGAGCGGCACGGCGAAGCGCCAGGGCGAGCAGGCCGCCACCGTCTCGGGGGTGATGGCGAGCCCCTGCGCGGCGAGCAGCCGGCCGGTGTCGCTCGCGGCGAAGTCGGGATGGTCGAGCGGGGGAACGCCGCTCGCGAGCGGCTTCAGGGCGCGCACCTGGCGGCCCCGGGCGCGCAACCGCCGCACGAGGGCGGCGGTGGTGTAGGTCTTGCCGATCTCGGTGCCGGCGCCGACGATGAACAGGGCGGGCAGAAGGGGCATATCGGGTGCGGCGGCGCTCCGCCCGGCCTCGTCGCGGCTCCCCGGATGGCTTCGCTTCGCTCGCCATGACGGCATGAATGCCCCTCACCGTCCTTGCGAGGCTTCAGCCGAAGCAATCCAGAAGCGCGACGCCTGCCGTTCTTCGACGAAGCTTCAAAAACCTCACTTCTCGACGAAGGCCTTCTCGATCACGTAGTGGGCCGCCTCGCCGTGGTTGCCCTCCTCGTAGCCGAGGCCGGTGAGCATCTCGCGGGTGTCGCGGATCATCTCCGGCGAACCGCAGAGCATGAAGCGGTCGGCCGCGATGTCCATCTCCGGCAGGCCGATGTCGGAAAAGAGCTTGCCCGAGGTCATCAGGTCGGTGATGCGGCCGCGGTTGCGGAACGGCTCGCGAGTCACCGTCGGGTAGTAGATCAACTGGCTGGCGATCGTCTCGCCGAGGAACTCGTGTTTCGGGAGCGTCTCGGTGATGGTCTCGCCGTAGGCCAGTTCCTGCACCTGACGGCAGCCGTGGACCAGCACGACCTTCTCGAAACGGTCGTAGGTCTCCGGGTCCTTGATGATCGACAGGAAGGGGGCGAGCCCCGTGCCGGTGCCGAGCAGGTAGAGGTTCTTTCCCGGCAGGAGGTTGTCGAGCACCAGCGTGCCGGTCGGCTTCTTGCCGACCATGATCGGGTCGCCGACCTTGAGGTGCTGGAGCTTCGAGGTGAGCGGGCCGTTCGGCACCTTGATGGAGAAGAACTCCAGTTCCTCCTCATAATTGGCCGAGACCACCGAGTAGGCACGCAGCAGCGGCCGGCCCTCGACCTCGATGCCGATCATCGTGAACTCGCCGTTGCGGAAGCGGAACGAGGGATCGCGCGTCGTGCGGAAGGAGAAGAGCGTGTCGGTCCAGTGATGGACGGAGAGGACGCGCTCCTCGTTGTACTTGCTCATCGGCCGCAGGTTTCCCGATTCTCTCAGCGTCGAACGCGGGGTCTTCTCGCAGGCGCAGCATCCGCGTCAAGACGCAGGGCTGCCACAGCCGTTGGAATGTGACTTTGCCTGGAACTCTTCTTGATTCCGACGCATGGCCGACCCGGGCCGCGCGCATCGAGGTGCCGGGTCACAGCGGCTTCAGCCCCGCCTCGATCTCGGCCCGGCGCGGTTCGAGGAAGGGCGGCAGGGCGAGGCGCTCGCCCAAGCGCTCCATCGACTCGTCGGTGGCGAAGCCCGGCCCGTCGGTGGCGATCTCGAACAGGATGCCGTTCGGCTCGCGGAAATACAGGCTGCGGAAATAGTAGCGGTCGACCGGGCCGCTCGACGGCACCCGGCGCTGCTTCAGGCGGTCGGCCCAGGCCTCGTAATCGGCATCCGGGATGCGGAAGGCGACGTGGTGGACGCCGCCCGCGCCGGGGCGGGCCTGCGCCCCCGTGCCCTCGAGAAGCTGGACCTCCGCGGCCGGGCCGCCCGCGCCGGTCTCGAACACGCTCACCGCGCCCTCGGGCAGCTCGAAGGTGCGGGCACGCCGGAATCCCAGGACTTGCGTCAGCACGGCCTCGGTGCGCTCGGGCTGCGCGACGGTGAGGCGGATGGGCCCCAGCCCGCGGATCTGGTGCCCGGGCGGCACGGGGCTGCCCGCCCACGGATGCGCCTCGCCGACGCCGCCATCGTCCACGAGGCCGAGGCGCTGGCCCTCGCCGTCCTCGAAGTCGAGGGTCAGGCGCCCGTCCCGCTCGATCGCCGGATGATGCGCCACGCCCTGCCGGGCGAGATGCTCGCGCCACCAGTCGAACGCCCCCGCCCCGGCGACGCGGAACATGGTGCGCGAGATGCTGTCGGTGCCGCGCCGCTCGGCGGGCGCCGGCCAGTCGAAGAAGGTGAGGTCGGTGCCCGGCGAGGCCCGGCCGTCGGCATAGAACAGGTGGTAGGCCGAGACGTCGTCCTGATTGACGGTCTTCTTGACGAAGCGCAGCCCCAGCACGCGGGTGTAGAAGGCGAGGTTGTCGGCCGCCCGCGCCGTGACGGCGGTGACGTGGTGGAGTCCGGTGAGCTGCATCGCTTGAGGCCTCGCGCGGGAAGCGGGTTCGGGCACCAGATAGGACGTCAGGCGGTGGACCCAAGGGGAGCGAGAGGCGTCGAGTTCCCGGGCTCACGCCACCATGGAGGTCAGCCGCGCCTTGGCGGCCTGGGCCAGAAAGCCGGATCGGCTCTCGCCGGCGGCCTCGGCTGCGCGGTCGATGCGCTTGAGCAGGCTCTCTTCCACCGAGATGTTCACACCGCACGGCGCGCCCTGGCAAATCGACCTCGATCAGGCCGATCATCGCGTCCCGGCCGTCCCCGACGAAGACCGGATCGCCGCGCAGTTCTTCGAGCGAACGCGCCCGCGGCACCGGCTCACCGTCCTCCACCAAGCCACCGAGGTTTCCCTCTCCCGCGCCTCGAAGCGGCCCCGCTCTCACCAGTCCCAACCCGCCTGCCGGTCGATGCTGCGGAGCGTGCCCGGAGCCTGCTCACGGCGCCCCGTATCCAGCGTTACCCCCCCGGCTTCGTGGGATGTCTGTACTGGTACATGGTCGCCGGGACCTTTTCGGGCAACGATCCATCCATCGTCGCGCAGCCGGGCGATGAGGTCGCGCGTTTCCTTCTTGCGATGTGACACGAGAGGTCTCCGACAGCCCGCATTTCCGCTGCCCTCAGTGCCCAAGCCTCACGTTGTCGATCTCTCCGGATCGTCCGGCAGAGGTCTCATACCGTTTCCGATTGATCGCTTCGGGTTTCGCCCCCCTCCGTCATCGCGAGCGGCCGCGAAGCGATCCAGGGCGCGACAGGTCCGGAAAGGGCGCGCCCTGGTTTGCCACGGCTTCGCCTCGCAAGGACGCAGGACAGGCCGAAGTCATCAACCGGATATCGTATCAGTTGCCACCGGCTGCGCGGACCCTGGCGAATGAAACCACGGCGGGCATATGCGTGACGCTGTGCTCGTTCAGATAGCGAATTTCTATTTAGCACCCGAAACCGCACGCAATCGACATATACACAACGATACACACCAATCAGGCCCTTGCTCATGAAAAGGCCGGCCACGCGTTCCCGCGTGCCGGCCCGATCCAGACCCGTTTCGAAAAAAATCGCCTACAGCCTCGTCGGCCGCCCGGCGGCGACCACCAGCATCCGGCCGTCGCCCAGCGTGCGGGCGCCGGCCCGGCGGATGTCGGCCTGGGTCACGCTCGCCACGAGGTCGTTGCGGCGGGCGATGTAGTCCATGCCCAAGCCCTCGAAGGCGATCTGCACCAGTTGGTTGGCGATCTTGGTCGAGGTGTCGAAGCCGAGCGCGTAGGAGCCGGTGAGGTAGTCCTTGGCCTTCTGCAGTTCCTCGTCGCAGGGGCCGTCGGCGATGAGGCGGTGGATCTCCTCGCCGATCACGTCGAGGGCTTCCCCGACGCGCTCGTTCTTGGTGGCGGTGTAGCCCCAGGTCATGGCGACGGCCCGGTGCGAGGTCAGCGAGGTGCCGACCGAGTAGGCCAGTCCCCGCTTCTCGCGCACCTCCTGGAACAGGCGCGAGGTGAAGGCGCCGCCCCCCAAGATGTGGTTGAGCACGTAGGCCGGGATGAAGTCGGGGTCGCGCCACGCCACGCCCGGCAGGCCGAAGCGGATCACCGATTGCGGCACGTCGAGATCGACGACGATGCGCCGGCCGAGCTCGTGGATCGCGGTCGGCGGCACGGGCTTCAGCGGGCCGGCCTCGGGCAGGCCGCCGAAGGCGCGCGCCACCATGCCGGTGATCGCTTCTTCGTCGAAGGCGCCGACCGCCGCGACCTTGAGGCCGCCGCGGCCGATCACGGCCCGGTGCAGGGCCACGAGGTCGTCGCGGGTGATGGCCGACAGGCTCTCGACCGTGCCGGCCGAGGGCCGGCCGTAGGCGTGGCCCGGGAACGCCTCGCGGAAGTAGCGGCGGGAGGCGAGCACGCCGGGATCGTTCTGCTGGTAGCGCAGGCTGGCGATCATCTGCGCCCGCACCCGCTCGATGGCGGCTTGATCGAAGCGGGGTTCGGCGAGCGCGAGAGCGAGCAGGCGGATCGCCTCGTCGGCATGCGTCACCAGAGTCTTCAGCGAGCCGCCGATGGAATCGGGACCGGTGTGGAAGCTCAGCTCGATCGCGCGGGCCGCCAGCGCCTCTTGGAACGCGTCGGAATCGAGGTCGCCCGCGCCCTCGTCGAGCAGGCGCGCCATCATCTGCGCGGTGCCCGCCTTGCCTTCCGCATCCTGTGCCGCGCCGCCCTCGAAGGTGAAGGAGAGCGCGATCATCGGCACCACCGGCGAGGCGACGTGCCAGGCCTCGATGCCGGGGGCGGCCGCCAGCGGCAGCGCCTGGGTCGGCGAGGTCGCAGGTCGGGTGCCGGTCTCGGCGAGATTCATCGGAAATTCCTCAAAGCGTCTTTTCGCAAACGGCGCCGCCGGCATCGGGCGACGCGAAGAAACGGGATCGCCCTCAGGCGGCGGAGAGTCCGGTCTCGCGGGCCTTGGTGAGGTAGCCGGTCACCGAGCGGGCGGGCACGAGGTAGCGGGCGGCGACCGCCACCAGACGCTCGCGGGTGACCGCCTCGATCTCGGCGGGCCAGCGGCGCACCTCCTCGACGGTCTCGCCGATGGCGAGCGCCGAGCCGTAGATGCGGGCGAGCGAGCTCTGCGAATCGGAGGAGTAGACCGTCTCGGCCACGAGCCGGATCTTGGCCCGCTCGATCGCCTCCGGGTCGAGCGCCTCGGGGGCGCGGCGCAGCACGCGGTCGACGTGCTCCTCCAGGGCCTCCAGGGTCACGCCCTCGGCCGGCACGGCGTAGACGGCGAAGCGCGTGTCGTCGATGGCCGAGCCCATGTACCAGGCGCCGGCATTCACCGCGACGCCCATCTCCAGCACCAGCTTGCGGTAGAGGAACGAGGTCGCGCCGCCGCCGATCACCTCGGCGAGCAGTTCGAGCGCGTGGCCCTCGCCGTCGCGGGCGGTCATGCAGGAGGGGGTGAGATAGAGCCGCTGGAAGGTCGGCTGCTCGACCTTCGGGTCGGCGACCGCGATGCGGCGCATCGCCCGCGGATCGGGCTCGCGCGGGCGCCCCCGCACGGGCCGCGCGCCCTGCGGCGCCACCCGGCCGTAGGTGTCCTCGGCCAAGCGCCGCACCTCGTCGGGCGTCACGTCGCCGGCGACCACGAGGATGGCGTTCTCGGGGGTGTAGAAGCGTTTGTAGTAGTCGATCGCGTGGGTGCGGTTCAGTTCCTCGATCTCGTGCATCCAGCCGATGATCGGGATGCCGTAGGGATGGTGCACGAACAGCGAGGCGGCCATCGCCTCGGAGAGCTGGGCGGACGGGTCGGTCTCGACCCGCATCCGGCGCTCCTCCAGCACCACGTCGCGCTCGGGCGCCACCACGGCATCGTCGAGCACGAGGCCGCTCATCCGGTCGGCCTCGAAGGCCATCATCGTCGAGAGGTGGTCGCGGGCGACGCGCTGGAAATAGGCGGTGTAGTCGTAGCTGGTGAACGCGTTCTCCTGGCCGCCCAGCGACGAGACCGCCTTGGAGAAGGCACCGGCCGGGTGCCGCTCCGTGCCCTTGAACATCAGGTGTTCGAGGAAGTGGGCGATGCCGGACCGGCCGATCGGATCGTCGGCCGAGCCGTTGCGGTACCAGATCATGTGGGTCGCGACCGGCGCCCGGTGATCGGGCACCACCACCACGTCGAGCCCGTTGTCGAGCACGAAGGCGGAGACCTCCGGCCCACCGGCCTCGGAGCGCCCGAACGGGGCGGCGTCCACGCGGCCGGCGTGATTGAGGCCTCGCTGCGGTCCGACGGGAGCGATGGCCTTCCGGTAGAGGTGCATCCTGCTGTCCTTATGCGGTGGCCCTTCCGCCCGTCCGCGCTTTCCGTCCCAAAAAGTCCCGGCATTGTTCCGAGATCGGATGCCGGTGGCAAATCCCGTACCGCGCGGCGTGTCCGCACGGTCACGGCTCGTCCGAATGCCCGGCCGAATTTCCGGCGGCCTCGCCGGCCGCACGGGGAACGGCCGGCCTCACCGCGGGACAAGCCGGTCTCAGCGCCCGGACGAAGCCCTCATATAGGCACGCGGATCGGCTTCGTCCCTGTCGCTGATCGGACCGCCGACCGGACCGCCTTGCGGCTTGGCCACCTTGATCGGCGCCTTGCGGTAGCCGGTGGGCGGATCGGTGAGCGCATCGCGATCGGGCTCGACCAGGGCCGGCTCGGTCTTCTCGGCCTTGCCCTTCAGGAGTTCGAACGGGTTGAGCCAGGTCGAGTCGCGGGTGTCGCCCTCGCCGGGGGCGTTCGCCGGCCCGGTGAGCGCGCCGGCACCGGCGCGGCGGCCCGCATCCATCTCGTAGACCGAGAGGGTCTCGTTGTTGTCGTTCATGCGCCCTTGGGCGCCGCGCACGATCGGCTTCTTGGCGTCGACCGCGGCGCGCTCGCGCTGGATCACCTCCGGATCCTTCGGCCAGGCCGGATCGGCCTGCCGGGTGCGGGGCATGGGCAGCCCGGCCGTGAGATCGTCGCCGCGGCCGGCCTTGGGCGGCATCGCGAGGGGCGCCCGCTCGCGGTAGGTGATGGCCGGCCGGTCCGGCTCGATCAGTCCGAGATTGCTCAGCGTGTCGCGCATGAACTCGCCCTCGGCGCGGGCCGCGCCGGCGAGGCCCGGCAGCAGCACGGCTCCGAGGGCCAGACGGTGGACCCACCCTTGCGTCCGAAAGAAGCTGCGCCGCCCACTCATGCCGTGTTCCCCAGGGCTTTCGTTCCCGACGACCTTTCGCCGGTCGTGGCTTCGGGCCGGCCCCGCCCCCGTTTTGCCGGGAGTCGGCCGGATGACGATCGCTCGAGAATCGTTGTGCCGGGCCCTCCGAAACCGAGGTGAGCCGGGTTTCGGGCGAAGGTATGGCGCCTCGACGCGGGGCCGCCGCCCCGCGCCTCAAGACCGGGGGCGATCCCGCCCCTCGGAAACGTCCGCCCGCGGTGCGCGCGCAACCGGACTCGGACTCGGGCGCAGGCTGTCGAGCAGGAGGCCGATCACACCCGCGACGATGGCCGCATCGGCCACGTTGAACACGTACCAGGACCACGCTCCGGCATGGAGGTGGACGAAATCGAACACCGCGCCGTAGGCTGCCCGGTCGATGGCGTTGCCGAGCGCGCCGCCGACGATGAGGCCGAGGGCCACCGCCAGGAACCGCGAGCCGGCCCGGAGCATCCACGCCGACAGGCCGACGGCGGCGGCCAGCGACAGCGCGACCAGCAGCCAGCGCCCGAGCCCGCCCTCCTGCTGGAACAGACCGTAGGACACGCCCCGATTCCAGACCACGACGAAGTCGGCGAACGGCCCCAGCCGCCAGGGCTGGGTCATCACGAGATCGGTGCCGAGATGGAGCCAGAGCTTGGAGGCTTGGTCGAGGACCAGCGTGGCGAGCAGGGCGGCGAGGCCGGAGCGGAAGGGGGTCACACCGCCCCCGCGCCCGGATGCGCCGCGTCCCACTCCCGCAGGGCCCGCGCGTCCCGCGGGGTCACCTCGGGATAGTCGGGATCGCTGCCGACCGCCGGCGTCACCCGCCAGGAGCGGGCGCATTTGGTGCCCTCGGCCCGCTCCGGCACCACGGCCACGCCCTTCACCTCGTCGAGGCGAAAGGCCCCGGCCGGGCCCTCGCCCGCGCGCACGGTGATCGCCGAGGTGATGCACACGTCCGCGAAATCGACGCCGTCGAGCGCCCCGAGCAGGTCGGGATCGGCGACATAGACGGTCGGGGCCGCCTCCAGGCCGGCGCCGATGCGCTTGGCCGCGCGCTCGATCTCGAGCGCCCCGGTGACGACGCGGCGGACCTTGCGCACCTTCTGCCAGCGGGCGGCGAGCGCGTCGTCGCGCCATTCCGCGGGGGTGTCCGGCAGGGTCTGGAGATGCACCGAGCCGTCCTGCGACGGGTAGCGGTCGAGCCACGCCTCCTCCGCCGTGAAGGCGAGCACGGGCGCGAGCCAGATCGTCACCCGGCGGAAGGCCTCGTCGATGACCTGAAGCGCGGCGCGGCGCGTCGCCGAGGAGATCGGGTCGCAGTAGAGCGCGTCCTTGCGCACGTCGAAGTAGAAGGCCGAGAGGTCGCCGGTCATGAAGCCGTTGAGCAGCGCCACGATCCGCTTGGTGTCGTAGGCCGCGTAGGCTTCGCGGATCTCGCCGTCGAGTTGGGCGAGGCGATGCAGGATGAAGCGCTCCAGTTCCGGCATCTGCGCGAACGGCACGTCGTCGCCGGGCACCCGGTGGGCGAGCGAGCCGAGCATCCAGCGAAGCGAGTTGCGCAGCTTGCGGTAGGTCTCGGCGAAGGTCTTCACGATCTCCGGCCCGATGCGCAGATCGTCGGAGTAATCGGCGGCAGCGACCCAAAGGCGCAAAATGTCGGCGCCCGATTCCTTGATGACGTTCTGCGGCGCGACGACGTTGCCGCGCGATTTCGACATCTTCTCGCCCCGGGCGTCGAGGACGAAGCCGTGGGTGAGCACCACGTCGTAGGGCGCACGGCCCTTGGTGCCGCAGGATTCGAGCAGCGAGGACTGGAACCAGCCGCGGTGCTGGTCGGAGCCTTCGAGATACATCACCTGATCGGGGCCGCCATCGACCGCGCGGCGGATGCCGGCGAGTCCCGGAAACGCCTGCGGGTCGTCCAGCACGAAGGCGTGGGTCGAGCCGGAATCGAACCAGACGTCGAGGACGTCGGTCACCTTTTCGTACTTGGCCGGGTCGTGCTCCGGGGCCAGGAAGCGCTCGGCGGCGCCGTCGGCGAACCACGCATCGGCGCCCTCTTGCGCGAAGGCCTGCGCGATGCGCGCGTTCACCGCCTCGTCGCGCAGCACCGCGCCGGTCTCGCGCTCGACGAAGACCGTGATCGGCACGCCCCAGGCGCGCTGGCGCGAGACCACCCAATCGGGCCGACCCGCGACCATGCCGTTGATGCGGTTTTTTCCCTGCGGCGGAACCCACTGCGTCTCCTCGATGGCGTGCAGCGCGGTCTCGCGAAGGGTGCGGTTGCCGAGCGCCTCCACCGGACGGTCCATGGCGATGAACCATTGCGGCGTGTTGCGGAACAGCACCGGCTTCTTCGAGCGCCAGGAATGCGGGTACTGGTGGCGCAGCACCCCGCGGGCGACGAGCGCCCCGGCCTCGGTCAGGGCGGCGATCACCGCCTTGTTGGCGTCGCCCTTCTCGCCCTTCTCGGTGAAGACGCGCCGGCCGGTGAAGCCGAACGCCTCCTCGGTCAGCGCCCCGTCGGCATCGACGGTGTAGGGGATGCGAGTGTCGATGCCGGCTTGCGTGAGCCGCCGGCCGCTGGCCATCCAGACCTCGAAATCCTCGCGGCCGTGGCTCGGCGCCGTGTGGACGAAGCCGGTGCCGGCCTCGTCGGTGACGTGCTCGCCCTCCAACATCGGCACCGGGAAGCCGTAGCCGGGATCGAAGCCCGCCAGCGGATGCGACAGGGTGAGCCCGGCAAGGCTCGCGGCCGGCACGTCGGCGACGCGCTCGAACGCCTCGACCCGAGCGGCCTTGAACACACCGTCCGCCAGCGCGTCGGCGAGCAGGTAGGCGTCGCCGACCCTGGCCCAGTTGTCCTCGGCCGCCGCCGTGACGCGGTAGAGCCCGTAGGCGACCCGCTTGGAGTAGGCGACGGCGCGGTTGGCCGGCAGGGTCCAGGGCGTCGTCGTCCAGATCACGACGCGGGCGCCGGCCAGATCGGCCGGAGCGCCGTCGCGGATCGGGAACGCCACGAACACCGTGTCGCTGACATGCTCCTCGTACTCGACCTCGGCCTCGGCGAGCGCGGTCTTCTCCACCACCGACCACATCACCGGCTTCGAGCCGCGATAGAGCTGGCCGCTTTCCGCGAACTTCATCAGTTCCGCGGCGATGCGCGCCTCGGCCGGGTAGGCCATGGTCGCGTAGGGGCGGTCCCAGTCGCCGGTGACGCCGAGCCGCTTGAACTCCTCGCGCTGGATGTTCAGCCACTCCGCCGCGAAGGCCCGGCATTGCCGGCGGAACTCCAGCACCGGCACCTCGTCCTTGCTCTTGCCCTTGGCGCGGTACTGCTCCTCGATCTTCCACTCGATCGGCAGGCCGTGGCAGTCCCAGCCCGGCACGTAGTCCGCGTCGCGGCCGAGCGCCCCTTGCGAGCGCACCACCACGTCCTTGAGGATCTTGTTGAGGGCGTGGCCGATATGGAGGTTGCCGTTGGCGTAGGGCGGCCCGTCATGCAGCACGAAGCGCGGGCGGCCCTTCGCGGCGGCGCGGATCTTTTCGTACAGGCCGATGCTCTTCCAGCGCTCGAGCAGCAGCGGCTCGCGGGTCGGCAGACCCGCGCGCATGGGGAAGTCGGTCCTGGGCAGGAACAGGGTCCGCGAATAGTCGCGGGCGGCCGCGGGGACCGCATCGTTCTGGTCGCTCATGGCGGGTTCGGCAGAGGCTCTCGTCGCGGGGACGGTCGAAGGGGAACGGGCGGAAGGGGCTTCACCCGGCATCCGGCGCGGCCGCGGCACGCGGCGCCTACACGGAGGCCGGGCCCGTAATTCGCGACGGAGAGAGGATCGGGCCGAACATGGAGCGCTTCTAGAGCGCTCGCCGTTCGAGGGGAAGCGGCTTCGTCGCGGGACCGGGGGCAAGGCCGCGGCCGCCGTCGAGCGCGGCGGAACGGCACCGCCTGCGGTCTCTCGCCACCGGAGACTTCGCGCGCGCCGCTTCCTTGCCCGTCGGCCCGAAGGCTGCCTCGACCGGCCGCGTCGAACGCCCCGCAAAACGCCCCGCAGGTCGAAAGACTCTCTTGTTACAAAGGCCGCCCCGTTTACCGGGGTGCGATTGAGCACCGGGATCAAAGGGAATAGCGTCCGCGCAAAGCCGCCCGGGCGAGGCCGCGCGATACGGTATCGGTGAGGAAACATGGCCCATTCCGCGACGCATGATACGGGCGCGCACGGCGCGCCCGTGCCCTGGTACCGGGTGCTCTACATCCAGGTTCTGATCGCCATCGTGCTCGGCGTCCTGCTCGGCTGGTATCACCCCGAATGGGGCAAGTCGCTGAAGTGGCTCGGCGACGGCTTCATCGCGCTGATCAAGATGCTGATCGCGCCGATCATCTTCTGCACCATCGTGCACGGCATCGCCTCGATCGGCGATCTGAAGAAGGTCGGCCGCGTCGGCCTGAAGGCGCTGATCTACTTCGAGGTGGTCTCCTCGGTCGCCCTGCTCGTCGGCATCCTGGTGGGCGAGATCATCCAGCCCGGCGCCGGCTTCGGCGCCGACGTGTCGAAGCTCGACGCCAAGGCGGTGGAAGGCTACGCCAGCAAGGCGGCGGCGGATTCGACCGTCGCCCACATCCTCGGCATCATCCCCAAGAGCTTCTTCGACGCCTTCGCCACCGGCGACCTGCTCCAGGTGCTGCTGATCGCGGTGCTGACCGGCGTCGTCCTCACCGGGATGGGCGAGAAGGGCGCCGGCATCACCCACGGCATCGACGCGGCGGGGCAGGTGTTCTTCCGCATCATCGGCCTCGTGGTGAAGCTCGCCCCGATCGGCGCCTTCGGCGCGATGGCCTTCACGGTCGGCCAGTACGGCATCGGCAAGGTCATCGACCTCGCCTGGCTCGTCGGCACGTTCTACACCACCTCGCTGCTCTTCATCTTCGTGGTGCTCGGCGGCATCGCGGCGATGGCCGGCTTCTCGATCTTCAAGTTCCTGGCCTACATCAAGGACGAGCTCCTGATCGTGCTCGGCACCTCCTCCTCGGAGACCGTGCTGCCGCACATGATGACCAAGATGAAGCGCCTCGGCGCCTCGGATTCGGTCGTCGGCCTCGTGATCCCGACCGGCTACTCGTTCAACCTCGACGGCACCAACATCTACATGACGCTCACCACCCTGTTCCTGGCGCAGGCGGTGGGTGCCGACCTCTCGGTCGGGCAGTACGCGACGATCTTCCTCGTCGCCATGCTGACCTCGAAGGGCGCCTCGGGCGTGACCGGCGCGGGCTTCATCACGCTGGCCGCGACGCTCGCCGCGATCCCCGGCAATCCCGTCCCGGTGGCGGCGATGACCCTGGTGCTCGGCGTCGACAAGTTCATGTCGGAGTGCCGCGCGCTGACCAACCTGATCGGCAACGGCGTCGCCACCGTGGTGGTCTCCCGCTGGGAGGGCGAGCTCGACAGGAAGAAGCTCGCCCAGGTGATGGCGCATCCGGTCTCGATCGGCACCGAGATCTCGGACGAGGCGCCGGAGGGCCCCGGCGAAAACTCCACGACCACCACCGCCCCGAAAGCCGTCGCGGCGCAGTAGGCGCCGTCGGCCTCCGGGCGATTGCGGATCGGGATCGATCTCGGCGGCACCAAGACCGCCGGGATCGTGCATTGACTTAACCCCCCCGCCTCCCGAAAACCCGCCGACCCCTCGAGTAGGGTCGCACGTCGCACAAACACGGTCCCATCATGCCCATCCTGACTTTCCCCGACGGCAACACCCGCGCCTACGACGCCGCGGTGACCGGTCGGACCGTGGTGGAGGGCATCGCCAAGTCGCTGGCCAAGCGCACGGTCGCCATGGCGCTGGACGGCACGGTGCGCGACCTCGACGCCGCGATCGAGCGCGACGCCGCGATCGAGTTCATTTCCCGCGACGACCCACGGGCGCTCGAACTGATCCGCCACGACTGCGCCCACGTGCTGGCGGAAGCCGTGCAGGCGCTCTGGCCCGGCACGCAGGTGACGATCGGACCCGTCATCGAGAACGGCTTCTACTACGACTTCGCGCGAGCCGAGCCGTTCACGCCCGAGGACTTCCCGAAGATCGAGGCGAAGATGCGCGAGATCGTTTCGCGCGATGCTCCGTTCACGAAGGAGGTCTGGAAGCGCGACGACGTGAAGACGCTCTTTGCCGACCGGGGCGAGAGCTACAAGGTCGAGCTGGTCGATGCGATTCCGCCGGGCGAGGATCTGAAGATCTACCGCCAGGGCGCGTGGTTCGACCTCTGCCGCGGCCCGCACATGACCTCGACGGGCAAGGTCGGCACCGCCTTCAAGCTGATGAAGGTCGCGGGCGCCTATTGGCGGGGGGACGCCGGCAATCCGATGCTGACGCGCATCTACGGCACCGCCTGGGCCTCTCAAGGCGATCTCGATGCCTACCTCCACCGGCTGGAGGAGGCCGAACGCCGCGACCACCGTCGCCTGGGCAAGGAGATGGACCTCTTCCACTTCCAGGAGGAGGGGCCGGGCGTCGTGTTCTGGCACGCCAAGGGCTGGACGATCTTCCAGGCGCTGATCGCCTACATGCGCCGCCGCCTGAAGGGCGACTACGCCGAGGTGAACGCACCGCAGATCCTCGACAAGTCGCTGTGGGAGACCTCCGGCCACTGGGGCTGGTACCGCGAGAACATGTTCGCGGCCCAATCCGCCGGCGAGGAGGCCGAGGACAAGCGCTGGTTCGCCCTCAAGCCCATGAACTGCCCCGGCCACGTGCAGATCTTCAAGCACGGGCTCAAATCCTACCGCGACCTGCCCCTGCGCATGGCCGAGTTCGGCGTCGTCCACCGCTACGAGCCGTCCGGCGCGATGCACGGCCTGATGCGGGTGCGCGGCTTCACCCAGGACGACGCGCACATCTTCTGCACCGAGGACCAGCTCGCCGCCGAGTGCCTGAAGATCAACGACCTGATCCTCTCGACCTACGCCGATTTCGGCTTCGACCAGATCCTGGTGAAGCTTTCCACGCGCCCCGAGAAGCGCGTCGGCTCCGACGCCCTGTGGGACCACGCCGAGGCCGTGATGACGCGGGTGCTGGCGCAGATCGAGGAGCAGTCCGGCGGGCGGATCAAGACCGCGGTCAATCCCGGCGAGGGCGCGTTCTACGGGCCGAAATTCGAGTACGTGCTGCGCGACGCCATCGGCCGCGACTGGCAGTGCGGCACCACGCAGGTGGACTTCAACCTGCCGGAGCGGTTCGACGCGAGCTACATCGACGCCGACAGCCAGAAGAAGCCGCCGGTGATGATCCACCGCGCCATCTGCGGCTCGATGGAGCGCTTCACCGGCATCCTGATCGAGCATTTCGCGGGTCACTTCCCGCTCTGGCTCGCCCCGGTGCAGGTGGTGGTCGCCACCATCACCAGCGAGGCCGATTCTTACGCCCGCGAGGTGGTGCGGGTGCTGGAGCGCGCCGAGCTGCGGGTCGAGGCCGACCTGCGCAACGAAAAGATCAACTACAAGGTCCGCGAGCACTCGCTCGCCAAGGTGCCGGTGCTGCTCGCGCTCGGCCGCCGCGAGGCGGAGGAGCGCACGGTCTCGGTGCGCCGCCTCGGCAGCCAGAAGACCACCACGCTCGATCTCGACGCGGCGCTCGCCGCCTTCGTCGAGGAGGCGACCTCGCCGGACCGCCGCCGGGCCGAGGCCGCCGCCGAGAGCCGGCCGAGCACCGGCACGGTGCTCGACGGGCAGCACGGGGAGCAGCCGGCGCCCTGACGCGAGAGAGGGGGTGGGCGCCTTACGCGCCTCGCCCCTCCATCGCCCGCGACAATTCCGAAAACACCCGCGGGTCGGCGCATTGCGCCACGTTGAAGCGCATGGAGCCGGCCGCGCCCTGGCTCAGGGAGAAGACGTTGCCCGGCGCCAGCACCATGCCGCGGGCGAGTGCCCGGCGGGAGACGTCGGCGGCGTCGAGGCCGTCCGGCAGGCGCGCCCAGAGGAACATGCCGGCGCTCGGCACGAAGGGCACGGCAACGCCGACGCCCGCGAGCCGCCGCACCACCGTGCCGCGGGCCTCCGCCAGCCGGGTGCGCATCGTGTCGAGGTGGTGGCGATAGCTGCCCTCGCCGAGGAAGCGGTGGATGGTCGCCGCGGTGAGATGGTTGTCGCTCAACGACACCGCGAGCTTGAGGTCGACCAGGCGCTCGACCCAGTCGGGGCGGAGCGCGATCACCCCGACGCGGGCCCCGGTCGAGAGCGTCTTCGAGAAGCCGCCGACATGGATCACCCGGTCGAGGCCGTCGAAGCCGGCGAGCCGCGGGCCCGGCTCGGCCTCGAAATCGGCATAGGCGTCGTCCTCGACGATCAGCGTGCCGTGCATCTCGGCGAGCCGCAGGATGCGGTGCACGACGACCGGGCTCAAGCTGGCGCCGATCGGGTTCTGGAGACCGGAATTGGTGATGTAGAAGCGTGGGCGGTGCTCGATCAGGGCCTGCTCGAAGGCGGCGAGATCCGGCCCGTCGGGCCCGAACGGCACCCCGACCATGCGCAGGCGGTGGGCGCGGGCCAGGGCCTGGAAGGAGAAGTAGCAGGGATCGTCGAGGAGCACCGTGTCGCCGGGCTCGGCGAGGAAGCGGATGATCAGGTCGAGGGCTTGCGTGACCGAATCGGCCAGCACGAGCTGGTCGGGATGGGCGCGGATGCCGCGCTCGGTCAGCCGCAGGGCGAGTTGCTGGCGCAGCGGGATGTGGCCCTGCGGCGTATCGTAGAACATCACCGCGCCGCTCTGGCGGGCGACCTGGCGCAGGGCGCGGCGCAGGCCTTCTTCCGGCAGCCAGGCGTTCGGCAGCCAGCCGCAGCCGGGCCGCAGCGAATCCGGCCCCGATTCCAGCGACTGCCGGGTGATCCAGACCGGATCGACCGCCCGGTCGAGCCGCGGTCCGATCGCGGCGAGGCTGAGCGGTTCGGCACGGGCCGAGACGAAGAAGCCGGAGCCCGGCCGGGAGACGATGGCACCGCGCGCCGCCAGCCGGTCGTAGGCCTCGACCACCGTCGATTTCGAGACCTGCATGCTCTCGGCCAGGCCCCGCACCGAGGGGAGCCGCGCACCGGGGCCGAGCGCACGGCCCTCGATCCGGTCCTCGATGGCGCGGATCACCGCCTCGACCCGCGAAAGCGCCGCGGGCACCGCTTCGGCCAACATCTCGGTCATGGCTGTCCTCCGAACCGTACCGGCACTCGTACCGGACAGTTCTTTGGAATCGTACGGCAACCGTCCCTGTCGCGAAAGCGGCGTCCCGCTCATATCGGGGCCACCGAAGAGGCAGGAGAGGACGATGACCTTCACCGACGACATCACCGCACGGCGCCGCGGCACCCGCGCCTGGATCGGGCGGCGCGTCCGCGATGCCATCGTGCTGGCCGGCGGGCTGGCTCTCGCCCTGCCGCTGATCGTGCCGTTCGCCTGAGGGCGGCTTTCCGGTCAGCCCTCGGTGCAGTTCGCCTCGAACAGCGCCCGCGCCCGCTCCATGGCGCGGAAATCCGCCGGGCTTCCCGGGTTGCGCAGTTCCGGCCCCTCCGGCAATCGCCCGAGGAAGCTTTGCGGGATGTCGGCGACGAAGCCCCGGGGACCGGTATAGGTGCCCATGCGGTTGCGGACATCGACCGTGCCGCAGAGCGCCCCGGCCCGGCCGATCCGCAGGTTCGCGACCCTCGCGCCGGTATCGCGCAACTGCCGGCCGATCAGGGTCAGCGCCGTCCGCGCCGCCTCCGGACCGACCGCGGCGTCGGAGCCGTCCACGACCGTCTGCGCCCGCGCCGACGTCGCGGAGAGGAGGAGGAGCGCTGCGAGCGCGGCCGGATACGGCACGGTCTCAGCTCCCTTTCGCCACGACTTCGATGTCGCGGTCCATGCCGCTCTCCACCTTGAACTCGCGGGTGAAGACCTGCCCGTCGTGGCGGGCGATCAGCACGTAGTCGCCCTCCGCCAGCGTCACGGACGGAAAGGCGCCGATCGCCTCCCGGATGGTGTCGCCGCCCGGCGTCAGCACGCTGAAGGCGGTGCCGGCGAACGCCTCGGAGCCGGGGGCGGCGACGAGCTTCAGGGTCACGGTGGCGGCACGGTGGTTCATGGTCGCGTCGGTGACCTTGCCGTTCTCGACCCTGAGGTCGGCGCGCTGGATCGCGTTCGAATCGCCGTAGCTCGACACGACGTGGTAGGTGCCCTCGGGCAGGCGCACGATCTCCCCGGCCTTGATGCCGCTGCGCACGAGGCGCCCCTCCGAATTCGTCCCGATCGGCACGAAGACCGAGAAGGCGAGCTGGTTGCCCGGTATCCTCTGGTCGCCGACCGCCCCGGACAGCTTCAGCGCACCGGCCGCGACCCGAAGCTGGTCCGCGGCCGGACTGCCCGACATCGTGATCCGCTTGGAGGCACTGGCGTAGCCGTAGGTGACGGTGGCGACGTAGGCGCCGGCCGCGAGCTTGAACACCGGCGCGGCCTCGTTCGAGCGGGCGACGATGGCGGGGTGCCCGCCCTCCCCGTTCTCGCCGTAGAGGCGCCAGGTGAGCCCCGAGCGGATCGGCCCGCTCGAGCCGGCGAAGACCGCCGAGAGCGTCAGATCGGCTTCGCCCTCCGCCGCGGGCGGCGGCAGCATCGGCCCGGTGACGCCGGAAGGGGGCAGGCCCGCCCCGAACGGGCTCGGCGATTGCGCGCGGACGGGGAGCACGGCCAGCGCCGCGGCCGCGAGGACAGCCGGAGAAACGATCTTGCCGCCTGCGGCCCCGCGTCCCATCGTCCCTTCGCGCTCCCGTTCGCCGCTCGGTATCCGCCCAGCCCTTGCAACCGGACCGTGGCGGCGGCATGGCGGTCCGGCTCCGAGCTTCGGCCCCTGCACGCGGATTGTCCATGACCGGGATTCGAGATGCCGCCCACGACCGCACCCTCGACCTGCTGCGCCGCCGCCGCTCGGTGCCGCCGATGCTGCTCGCCGGACCCGGCCCCTCGCCGGAGGAACTCGACGGCTGGCTGACCGTGGCCGCGCGGGTGCCGGACCACGGCAAGCTCGCGCCCTGGCGCTTCCTGGTGATCGAGGGCACGGCGCGCGAGCGCGTCGGCGCGCTGATCGAGAAGATCCATCTCGCCGACTTCCCCGAGGCGGACGAGAAGCGCCGCGCGCAGGAGCGGCAGCGCCTGACCCACGCGCCGGTGGTGGTCGGCGTCGTCTCGAGCGCCGGCCCGCACGCGAAGATCCCCGAATGGGAGCAGGTGCTCTCGGCCGGCGCCGTGTGCATGAACCTCGTGGTCGCGGCCAACGCGGCGGGCTACGCCACGTCCTGGCTCACCGAATGGTTCGCCTACGACCGCCGGGTGCTCGACGCGCTCGGCCTCGCCCCGGCCGAGCGGATCGCCGGCTTCATCCATATCGGCCGGCCGCAGGACGTGCCCTCCGACCGGCCGCGGCCGGACCTCGCACGGATCGTCACGCGCTTCTAGAACGCTCTCACGCCGAAGCGGACACCGGTTCGGCGTGAGAGCGCGTCGAATCGAGAGCTTGGAGCCGCTCCCGATCACAACCTGATCGGGAGCGGCTCTGGCGCATCGTCTTTTTCCGAAAGCCGGCATCCCCCTTTCGGGACGATGCCGGAGGAGCACGCCATGCACTACGAGGCCGCCAATCCCAGCCTGCCGCACAACCCGCTGAAAGCGATCGTCGCCCCGCGCCCGATCGGCTGGATCAGCGCGATGGACCGGGCGGGACGCGTGAACCTCGCGCCCTACTCGTTCTTCAACGCGGTCGGGGGCGAGCCCGACATGGTGATGTTCTCCTCCTCCGGCCGCAAGGACGCGATGACCTTCGCGGAGGACGGCGGGGAGTTCGTGTGCAGCCTCGCGACCTTCGATCTGCGCGAGGCCGTCAACGCCACTTCGGCGCCGCTGGAGCGGGGGGAGAGCGAGTTCGGCTTCGCCGGGCTCACCCCCGCGCCGTCCCGCCTCGTGCGCCCGCCGCGCGTGGCCGAATCGCCCGCGGCGATCGAGTGCAAGTGGCTCCAGACCGTGCCGCTGGTGCCGCTCGGCGGGGGGAAGCCGGCCAACTTCATGGTGATCGGGCAGGTGGTCTCGATCTACGTCGACGACCGCTTCGTGAGCGGCGGCCGGGTCGATACGGGGGCGATGCGCCCGATCCTGCGCGGCGGCTATTTCGATTACTTCACGACCGAACCGGAGAACCGGTTCGAGCTGCGGCGGCCGCAGGAGGGCTGAGGGCGCCCGGGGTGGCGTTCCGATCGGCTCGATCGGGTGAAGAGCCGATGCAGGTGGACTGGAGCGTTTGGCCGGAGCCCGTCTTGAGAGCGCCTTCGCCGAGTGGCGATCGGTCGCGAGCTGCCGACACGCCCCCGACAACGGCCACTTCGCGAACAGCCTCGGTGGCGGAGTTCAAGGATTTCATCACTCTGACCGACCCGTCCATCATTCAGCCTGATATCACGCGCTGCGGCGGCATCAGCGAGGCCGTCCATATTGCTCGGATCGCCCGTCGCACCGATACCCGTCTGGTGCCGCACGGCTTCAGCACCGGGATCCTGCTTGCCGCGACGGTCCAGTTTCTGGCGAGCCAGGATGGTTGCGATCTCATCGAATACTCGCAGAGCAGCAGCCCCTTGTTCAAGGATCTGGTGACAAATCTGATCCCGCTCGATGACGGCCAGGTCGTGGTTCCCGACACGCCGGGACTGGGCGTGAAACTCGACGAGGATCTGATCGAACGCTATCGTGTCGATGTCAGCCTTGATGCGCGGAAGCGCGTGTTTATCGAAGCCTGATCGACGAAAAAGGTCACCGAAATGCCCCCGAGCGGCATGGACGCGGTGTTCCGGATCGTGTTCGAGGTCCAATCCGGATGTGGGCCGGGGCGGCGGCGCAAGCAACTATCGTTCATGATCGGCGATCTTGGCTGCATATCGCAAGAAATATGGGCACGCCGCCCATCAATTGCTCTTGATACATTTTCATTTCTTGAGCCGAAATACGGATGATGGCATCGGTCTCGTCTGTCGGCCTGACGGCCGGCATTCGCCCGATCCGCCGGACGACGCTCGAAGGATTTCGAAGAAACATGCGCTCGCGTGACAGAAACGACGCCCACTTCCATCTCCGCCGCCGGCTTCTCCTGGGCCTTGCCGCCTCGCCGCTGATGACCGCCCTGCCCGGGCGAGCCTTCGCTGCGGAGACCGGCGCGGGCGCGCTCGCCGTCACCGACACGGAGGTGACGGTGGGCATCCTGCACTCGCTCACCGGCACGATGGCGATCTCCGAGACCGGAACGACGCAAGGCGAGAAGCTCGCCATCGAGCAGATCAACGCAGCGGGCGGGGTGCTCGGCCGGCAGATCAAGATCATCCAGGAGGACGGCGCCTCCGACTGGCCGACCTTCGCCGAGAAGGCGCGCAAGCTCGTGGTCAACGATCATTGCGCCGCGGTGTTCGGCTGCATGACCTCGGCCTCGCGCAAGGCGGTGCTGCCGGTCTTCGAACAGTACAACGGCCTTCTCTACTACCCGACCTATTACGAGGGCCTGGAGCAGTCGAAGAACGTCATCTACACCGGCCAGGAGGCGGCGCAGCAGACGCTGGCGGGTCTCGACTGGGTCGGCAAGGAGAAGGGCGCCAAGACCTTCTTCATGATCGGCTCGGACTACATCTGGCCGCGCACCACCAACAAGATCGCCACCAAGCATATCACCAACGTGCTGAAGGGCACGGTCGTGGGCGAGGAATACTTCCCGCTCGGCCACACGCAGTTCAACTCGGTCATCAACAAGATCAAGCTCAAGAAACCGGACGTGATCTTCTCGACCGTCGTCGGCGGCTCGAACGTGGCCTTCTACAAGCAGCTCAAGGCGGCCGGCATCGATCTCAAGAAGCAGACCCTGGTCACGGTCTCCGTCACCGAGGACGAGGTCGACGGCATCGGCGGCGAGAACATCGCCGACGCTTACACCTGCATGAAGTACTTCCAGTCGTTGAAGAACCCGGCCAACGAAAAGTTCGTCGCCGCCTTCAAGAAGCGCTGGGGCGAGAAGACCGTGATCGGCGACGCGACGCAGGCGGCCTATCTGAGCCCGTTCCTGTGGAAAGCGGCGGTGGAGAAGGCCGGCAGCTTCGAGATCGACCGGGTGATCGCGGCCTCCCCCGGCATCGAGATGAAGGAGGCGCCGGAGGGCTACGTGAAGATCCACGAGAACCATCACCTGTGGTCCAAGACCCGCGTGGCGCGGGCGCGGGCGGACGGACAGTTCGACGTGGTCTACGAGAGCCCCGAGCTGATCGAGCCCGATCCGTTCCCGAAGGGGTATCAGTAGGCCGCGGCCGGGCGGCGTGCGGTTTCCAGCCGATCCGACTGGCTTCCCGTCAATGGTCCGCACGCCGTCATCGCGAGCGTGAGCGATCACGCCAGGCGAGAATCGCCCCCCGGACACGGTGTGGGATCGGTTCGGAGCAGACGGACAGCCATCGATGACATCCTCCACGGACGAGGCCCGCGCGCCCTCGACGATCGCGACGGTGCTGCGCGTGACCAGCGGCAACGTCCTGGAGATGTCTGTTTCTTCCTCTTCGGGTTCTACGCCTCCTCCGTCGCGAGGGCGTTCTTCGTCGCCGCGCCGGTCCTCGTGCCGATCGGGCGCCTGCTCCAGGGGTTTTCGGCCGGCGTCGAACTCAGCGCCCGGCCGCAAGGGATTCATCGTCTCCTGGCAATCGGGCAGCCAGCAGGTCGCGGTGATGGCGGCGGCGCGGATGCTTTATCGCCGGGCGGCGGATCGGACGGCGGTGCTCGAAGAGCCGGGGGCACCATAAGTCCACCCCGGAAAGGCTTTCGCGGCGGCGATGCACGCTTGCACAGGATCGGCGCGCAAGGGCATGACCTGTCCCGAGGGAAACGCGAAGGAAGCGCGAGACGATGAGGGCCCTGGTGTGCAGCCGGCTCGGCGGGCCGGAGGATCTTGGCGTCGAGGATCTGCCCGATCCCGTGGCGGGGCCCGGCGAGGCGCGGGTGCGGGTGCGGGTGGCGGCGCTCAACTTCTTCGACACGCTGATCATCGCCGGCCGCTATCAGGTGAAGCCGGAACTGCCGTTCTCGCCGGGCGGCGAGGCTTGCGGCGTGGTCGAGGCTCTGGGGTCGGATGCGGAGGGGTTTGCCGTCGGCGACCGGGTGATGGTCCATCTCAGCCACGGCACCGCCCGCGAGCGGATCGCGGTGCCGGTCGGGCGGCTCGCGCGGGTGCCGGACGCCGTCTCCGACGAGACCGCCGCCGGGCTCTCGATCACCTACGGCACCACGCTCCACGCGCTCGCCGACCGCGCGAAGATCGCGCCGGGCGAGACCCTCGCCGTGCTCGGCGCCTCGGGCGGCGTGGGCTTGGCCGCGGTGGAACTCGGCAAGCTGCTCGGCGCCCGGGTGATCGCCTGCGCCTCCTCCCCCGAAAAGCTCGAGACCGCCCGCGCCCACGGCGCCGACGCGCTCGTCGATTACCGGGCGAACAACCTGCGGGAAGAGCTGCGCCGGCTCGCGGGCGAGCGCGGGATCGACGTGATCTACGACGCGGTCGGCGGCGATCTGGCCGAGCCCGCCATGCGCGCGCTGGGCTGGAAGGGCCGCTACCTCGTGATCGGCTTCGCCGCGGGCGAGATCCCGAAATTTCCCCTCAACGTCATCATGCTCAAGGGCATCGACGTGCAGGGCGTCCACTGGGGCGCCTTCGTCGAGCGCGAGCCGGCGGTGCACGCGGCCAATCAGGCCCGGCTGCTCGCCTGGGCGGCGGAAGGCAAGCTCACCGTGAAGGTGCACGGCGTCTATCCGCTCGACGCCTACGTGGAGGCGCTCGGCATCCTCAAGCGGCGGGAGGCCTCGGGCAAGGTGCTGCTGCGGGTGGACCCGTAAGGCAGGCGGCCGCCTCGGAGCGCCGAAAGCGTCAGCCCTGCCGCGCCAGCGCCGCAGCGATGCGCGCCGCCCCCGGCCCTCCGGCCGTGCCCACCGCGTGGCGGCGATCGAGGGCGATGGCGCCGCGGTGGCTGGCATGGGTGATGGCGATGGCGAGCGCGTCCGCCGCGTCGGCGAGCCTGAACTCCGCCTTCGGCAGCAGGAACTTCACCATCGCCTGCATCTGGACCTTGTCCGCGTGACCCGAGCCGGACACCGTCTTCTTCACGAGGTTGGCGGCGTATTCCGCCACCGGCAGCCCGGCGAGCGCCGGCACCAGCAGCGCCACGGCCCGGGCATGGCCGAGCTTGAGCGTCGCCTGCGCGTCCTTGTTGACGAAGGTCTCCTCCACCGCGACCTCGTCGGGCGTGTACCCTGCGACGATGCGGGTGAGGCCCTCGTGCAGTTCGCGCAGGCGCAGGGCCAGCGGCAGGTCGCCGTCGGAGGTGACGACGCCGCAGGCGAGATAGGACAGCTTGGTGCCGCGCGCCGCGATCAGCCCCCAGCCGGTGCGGCGCAGGCCGGGATCGATGCCGAGGATGCGGACGTCGCTCGTCATGGCCGCAGCCTCCTTTTCCCGCCGCTGGCGGTTCGATACGGCACGTACCGTGAACGGAGCGTTGCCGCAAACCCGCGGGCCCCGCCGCCGCCGCTCATTGCAGCTTGAACTCGCCCTCCAGCCGCAGCGCCACCTCGTCGCCGAGCAGCGGCAGGAAGGCGTTCACGCCGAACTCCGAGCGCTTGATCACCGTCCAGCCATCGAAGCCCACGGAGTAGGCCTTGTCGACCGGGTTGACGCCCGCCTGGTTGAAGGTGGCGTCGAACGAGACCGGCTTCGACACGCCCCGCAGGGTCAGGGTTCCGTTGACCCGGGCGGTGGTCGGGCTCGTCGGCTCGACCGAGCTGCTGAGGAAGGTCGCCTCCGGGAAATTCCGGACGTCGAGGAAATCCGGCTGCTTGAGGTGGGCGTTGAGCTTTTCGTTGAGCGCATCGGCGCTGCCCGTCCCGATCCTGACGGACAGGCTGCTCTTGCCCGGCTCCTTCGGATCGAGGACGAGGTCGCCCGAGACCTCGGTGAACTGGCCGTAATAGGTCGAGAAGCCGAGATGGTTGAGCGACCACGTGATCTTGCCGTGCGCCGGATCGAGCCGGTAGCGCCCGGCCTTCACCTGATTCGGATCCTTGGTCAGTGCCGCGGCGGCCTCCTGGGCCCGGGCAGCGCCCGGCACGGTGAGGGCGAGACTCGCCAGCAGGAGGGCGGCGAGGGCGGGCGTGCGCTTCATGCGGTCACCTTGTCGGTTGTGCCGCCAGGACGGATATGGCGTTAGGCCGAGCGCGGCAACGGACCCTTCGAGGAACGACGGTTTCAAATGATCGGCAAGCTCAAGGGCATCGTGGATTCCTACGGAGAGGACTTCGTGATCCTCGACGTGAACGGCGTCGGCTACGTCGTGCATTGTTCCGCCCGCACCCTGCAGCGGCTGCCGAAGCCCGGCGAGGCGACGGACCTGGCCATCGAGACGCATGTGCGCGAGGACATGATTCGGCTCTACGGCTTCCGCTCGGACGCCGAGCGGGAGTGGTTCCGCATCCTCCAGACCGTGCAGGGCGTCGGCACCCGCGTGGCGCTCGGCGTGCTCTCGGTGCTGGAGCCGGCGGCGCTCGCGACCGCCATCGCCACCGGCGACAAGGGGGCGATCGCCCGCGCCCCCGGCGTCGGCCCGCGGCTCGCCGCCCGCCTCGTGGCGGAGCTGAAGGACAAGGCGCCCGCCTTCGCCCCCGTCGATCCGGCCTTGGTCGCCCTGACGGGCGCCGTCGAGGACGGGAGCGCGCCCCAGCCGGTCGCGGACGCGATCTCGGCGCTGGTCAATCTGGGTTATCCCCAGGTTCAGGCCTCGGCCGCCATCGCCGCCGCGCTGAAGGGTGCGGGCGCGGAGGCCGGCTCGATCGAGGCCAGGACCCTGATCCGGCTCGGGCTGCGGGAACTGGCGCGGTAGGGGCGATCGGTACGCCTCATACCAACCGGCGATGATCCCGCCTCATCGTCGGTTGCCCGCGCGAAGGCGCGGCGGCGGGCGTCCGCCGGACGCAGGGAAGCCGGCCATCGGCCGGCTTCCCTGCAGCCTGGTATTCAGCCGCCCTCGTCGAAGGGCGGCGGCTGCAGGCGCTGCCAGGCCGAGGCGATCCGCTCCGGCTTCACCCCGAGCGCCTCGGCGCATGCAAGGAGCGACGGTTCGTCGCCCATCACATGGTCGAGGACGGCGCCGAGGAAGCCGGGATCGTGCAGGCTCTCGCGCAGCGTCCCGGGCTCCAGCCCGCTCGCGGCGACGAACCGGAACAGCCGATCCTCGTCGCCGGCGAGCCAGCCGAGCACCTCGACGGCGAGACGCTCGCTCCCCGCATCGCTATGATCAAGTTTGCGTTTCATCAACGAGTGGCAGTTTAACGTGAGGACGAGGGCCGGGCCACGGGGTGGAACGCCATCGCGACCGTGCCGGAGCGGGCCATGAAGAAAACCGTTCTCATCGTTGAAGACAACGAGCTCAACATGAAGCTCTTCAACGACCTGCTGGAGGCGCACGGCTACGCGACCCTCAAGACCGCCAACGGCATCGAGGCGATCGAGCTGGCGCGCACCCACCATCCCGACCTGATCCTGATGGACATCCAGCTTCCCGAGGTCTCGGGGCTGGAGGTGACGAAGTGGCTCAAGGACGACGACGACCTGCGCGACATCCCCGTGATCGCCATCACCGCCTTCGCGATGAAGGGCGACGAGGAACGCATACGGGAAGGCGGCTGCGAGGCCTACCTCTCGAAGCCGATCTCGGTCGCGAAGTTTTTAGCAACGGTCCGCCGCTACATCGGCGATGATGGCGCCCCTTGAGGCCCCCGAGGCCTCGAATGCCGCGGCGGCCGTGACAGCCGCGCATCGGAGGAACGATGTCGGCTCGCGTCCTGATCGTCGATGATCTCTACCCGAACGTCCGTCTGCTCGAAACGAAGCTGTCGCTCGAGTATTTCGACGTGGTCGTGGCGATGAACGGGCCCGACGCCCTGGCGATCTGCGACAAGGGCGGCTGCGACGTCGTGCTGCTCGACGTGATGATGCCGGGCATGGACGGCTTCGAGGTCTGCCGCCGGCTGAAAGGCAACCCCGCCACCGCCCACCTGCCGGTGGTGATCGTCACCGCCCTCGACCAGCCGGCCGACCGGCTGCGGGGCCTCGATGCGGGGGCGGACGACTTCCTGACCAAGCCCATCGACGACACCGCGCTGATGACGCGGGTGCGCAGCCTCGTCCGGCTGAAGGCGGTGACCGACGAACTGCGTTCGCGCGCGCTGGCGACCCGCGAGATCGGCGGCCCCGATCCGCTGGTCGCCGCCGCCTCGGACACCGGCGAAGGCGCGCGCATCCTCCTCGTCGAGGACCGGCCCGGCGCCGTCGACCGCATCGCCACCGCGCTGGCGCAGCACCACCACGTCACCGTGGAGAGCGATCCGCACCGGGCGCTGGTGCGGGCACCGGAGGGCGGGTTCGATCTCGCCCTGGTGAGCCTCGACCTCGAAGGCTTCGACGGCCTGCGCCTGTGCAGCCAGCTCCGCTCGCTCGAACGGACCCGCGGCATGGCGCTGATCATGATCGGCGAGATGCAGGAGCGGACCCGCATCACCCGCGGCCTCGATTTCGGCGTCAACGACTACCTGCTGCGCCCGATCGACCGCAACGAGCTGATCGCCCGGGTGCGCACGCAGGTGCGCCGCCGCCGCTTCTCCGAGACCCTGCGCGGGGCGCTTCAGGCCTCGATGGAACTGGCCATCACCGACGACCTGACGGGCCTGCACAACCGGCGCTACCTCGACCGGCATCTCGGCCCGGTCTTCGGCGAGGCCGCCCTCCACCAGAAGGGCCTCGCCTGCCTGCTCCTCGACATCGACCGCTTCAAGTCGATCAACGACACCTACGGCCACGAGGCCGGCGACGAGGTGCTGCGGGCGTTTGCCGAACGCATCCGCCAGCAGGTGCGGCCGATGGACATCCTGGCCCGCTACGGCGGCGAGGAGATCGTGATGGTGGTGCCGGGTGCCGAACTGCCCGACGCCCGCGCCATCGCCGAGCGCATCCGCGAGCGGATCGAGGCGAGCCCCTTCGCCATCGAGGGCGGAACCCGCGACATCGGCGTCACCGTCTCGGTCGGCGTCTCGGTGCGGCGCCCGACCGATGCCGGGCCGGCCGACATGCTCAAACGCGCCGACGCCGCCCTCTACCGGGCCAAGTCCTCCGGCCGGAACCGGGTCGAGGCGGCGGCGGCGTAGGGCCGACGGACGGCACCGCTCAATCGGCGGCCGGCACTGCCTCGGCAGGCGGCGCGGGCGCGGACAGGCCGAGCAGCCGTGTGATCTCGTCGCCCTCGGCTCCGCCCAGCAGGTCCGCCAGGGTGTAACGGTCGAGAACCGCGAGGAAGGCCGCCAGCGCCTCGCCCAACGCCCGCCGCAGGCGGCAGGGCGCGGTGATCGCGCAGGCCCCCACCCCGCCCCGGATCGTCTGGATCAAGCCGAGCCGGCCGAGCCGATGCACCACAGCAGGCCGCCTGAACATGGCGGCGAGGGCGTGTCTCAGCCCGCCCCGGGATCGGTTTCGTCGCCCTGACCCGGCGCGCCGGGCTTGCCGTCGGTCTTCTCGTTGGGGTCCATCACCGCGTCGGGGGCGCTGTTGGCGGGCTTGTCCCCGTCCCGGCGCTCCCGCGGCTTTTCGCGTTCGTCCCTGTCCTGTCTGTCCATGCACGCCTCGCTTTCGTCTCGTCATCCGCAGAGCGGAAATCGGTCAGGCGTACTTCGCCCGATCGGGCTCGCCGGCCACGGGCTGCCCCTCCCGCGGACCGGAGGCGGCCTTGCGGTCGGAATGTCCGCCGCCCGCCGGACGGGGCCCGCGGGAGCCGGCCGCCTCGTCGGGGCGGTTCTCATTTCCCATGGCGCGGCGCCTCCTCCTGCCCGACGGCGGCGGTGGCGCGCTCGATGGCTTCCTGCGCCTGCGCATCGGGCTCGGCCGGCGTGGTGGAGGGATCGGAGATCCGGCGCAGGTTCTCCTTCGGGGTCTCGGCCTCGGCCTGACCGTCGGGATTGCTCCGCAGATCGGCCTGGGTGCGCGCGGGAATGCCCACGTCGAGGGGCGAGTCGGTGCCGAGATCCTGGCCGTTGCGATCCGCGTAGGCGTCGAACTCCTTGAGCGACGGCCGGGAGCGGGTGGTGTCGGTCATAGCGTCCTCCTGATCTGACCGGGACAACGGTCCGGGATCGGAGGAGTTGCGGCACGGGCCCGCGACGGACCCGCACCGTCGCCAATCACGCATCGCCTCGTTCCGAAAGCCGGCGACCGCCTTTCGGGACGATAGAGCCGCTCCGATCACGTCGCGATCGGGAGCGGCGCCAAGCTCTCGATTCGGCGCGCGCTCTCACGCCGAACCGGTGTCCGCTTCGGCGAGAGAGCGCTCTAGCCGATGCCCTCGAACAGCACCGAGGAGATGTAGCGCTCGGCAAACGAGCAGGCGACGGTGACGATGCGCTTGCCCTGGAACTCGGGGCGGCCGGCGAGTTCGAGCGCCGCGGCGACGTTGCCGCCGGTCGAGATGCCGCCGGGAATGCCCTCGTACTTGGCGAGGTCGCGGGCGGTGTCGATCGCCTGCTGGTTCGTCACCTTGAGCACGCCGTCGAGGACGTCGGTGTGGAGGTTGTCGGGGATGAAGCCCGCGCCGATGCCCTGGATCTTGTGCGGGCCGGGCTGGCCGCCGGAAATCACCGGGCTTTCCACCGGCTCCACCGCGAACACCTTGAGGCCGGGCAGCCGGGGCTTCAGCACCTCGCCGACGCCGGTCACCGTGCCGCCGGTGCCCACGCCCGCCACGAAGGCGTCGAGCCGGCCTTGGGTGTCGTTCCAGATCTCCTCCGCGGTGGTCTTGCGGTGGATCTCCGGGTTGGCCGGGTTCGAGAATTGCTGCGGCATCACCGCGCCGTCGATCTCGCGCAGCAACTCTTCGGCGCGGGCGATGGCGCCCTTCATGCCCTGCGGGCCGGGGGTCAGTTCGAGTTGCGCGCCGAGGAAGGCAAGCATCTTGCGCCGCTCCAGCGACATGGTCTCGGGCATCACCAGGATCAGGCGGTAGCCGCGGGCGGCCGCGACGAAGGCCAGTGCGATGCCGGTGTTGCCGGAGGTCGGCTCGACCAGCGTGCCGCCGGGCTTGAGCCGGCCGGAGGCTTCGAGGGCGTCGATCATGTTGACGCCGATACGGTCCTTGACGCTCGAGATCGGGTTGAAGAATTCGAGCTTGAGCAGGATCTCGGCATCGACGCCCCGCTCCTTGGTGAGCCGGTTGAGGCGCACCAGCGGCGTGTTGCCGATGGTCTCGGTGATCGAGCCGTAGACGCGGCCGTGACCGGGCTTGCGCGCGGTGGCCGGGGTCGAGGTGTCTGTCATCGTCTGTCCGCTCCCTGAAGCGCTCCTTCGCCGAAGCGGATACCGGTTCGGCGAGAAGAGAGCGCGTCTGAACAAAGGCTTGGCGCCACGCCCGTCGTCGCCGGAACTCGGGCGGAGCCGATGCGAAAACAAGGGCCGCGGCCCTCCGCCGATGCGGGAGCCGCCGGGGCGACGCGTAGCCGATTTCACAAGCTGCGTCGAGGTTTGACCCCGGCGGACACCGACGCTTTACACGCCCGTCGCACGCCTGAGCTTGAGAGGAGAATTTTATTTTCTCTTTTCGCGTCGAAACGACAGTATTGTTACCTTTGAGCCGGTATCGCCGAAAGTGAATGCCGGCGCAGCGCGGCAGGGCGCGTCGCGGCAACGGGCCCGGACGGCGCGCCGGCCCGGCCGGACGATCCGGTCAGGCGGCGAAGAGGCGGGTCGCGAGCAGGATCAGGCCGATCCCCGAACCGGTGGCGAGGGTGGCGAGCGTCGCGGCGCCCTCGTGGTGGGCGCGCAGGAAATCGTAGCGCGTCGCGGGCGACGCCGCCGGCCGCACCGTCGGGACGACACGCTGATGATGGGCCCGGGCGATCCGCATTCCGTCTCTCCGCCTGTCCGGCCGCGCGGAGCGCGGCCGACGGGTGCGAGGAAACGGGTCGCGAGCCTGACGGAGGGTGAATCCGGTGCGGGGGCTGCGAATCGTCGTCAACGGAAGCTTAAAGGGCGCGGTCGAAGCGCAGCACGCCGTTCGGGCTCTGGATCACGAGTTGCGAATCGACGAGATCCCACTTGCCGGCCGTGCGCAGGGCGACGAGGAAGGCCTGCTCGGAGGCCGAGAGGGCCTTGTCGCAGGTCTTCTTGGTCAGAGCCAGGGGACCGACGGCGAGGTGCTGCTCGCGCAGGGGGAAGGCGGTGGCGGTGAAGGTGTTGCAGCCGCCGTAGCCGCGGGCGCGGTACTGCGAGTCGATGATGAAGCTCGGCCGGTCCGCCCCGGTGAACGGCTTGCCGTTCATGCTGACCGCGGTCCACATCGAGCCGAGGGGGAACATCTTCTCCTGCGGCTTCGCGCCGGGAACGTATTGCGGCTTCTTCTCCGGCTGCTTGCCGGCGCCGAAGCCGGACGGATTGCCGCCCATGCCCATCTGCGCCATGGCCGGCGCCGCACCGAGCGTGCCCGCGGCAACCGCGGCAACCGCGCAGGCCAGCACGGCGGTCAGCATCCTGTTCATCGTTCAGCCCCCTCTCTGCTCGGCTGCCGCGCCCTGCCCCACGGATATCGAACCGGGAGCGACGGGCTCGATTCTTGTCTCTTCTCTGCGTCGTCGCGAAAGCCGGTCGCCACCTTTCGGGACGACGGCCACGGCCGCAAGGCCGAGTCGGCACGATCCAGGGCAAGAATCGCGTGTCCGGCCGCGAACGCTCGCGGAATCGTCAGAAATTCGAGCACAATTATGGTCGAGGCGGCGGACGGGGGATTCTCGATCCTTTCCGGCTCTTCGGCCGAAACGATCGCGGCACCCGGGCCGTTGAACGATCCGACGCCCCGCAAGGCGGGCACCGTGTGATCGAGGAGCGTGGTTTGACGGGATCGGACGAAGGGGTATCGAGCGGAACCTCGCCCAACACGATGACGCCGGCCCAGTGCCGGGGCGCGCGCGGCCTGCTCGGCTGGTCGGAGGCGGATCTCGCCCGCCGGTCGGGGCTCGGCGAGGGCTTCGTGAAGGGCTTCGAGGCCGGCACGGGCGATCCGGCCTCGGGTCAGGTCGAGGCCTTGCGCAGCGCCCTGATGCAGGGCGGCATCGTCTTCGCCGACGGCGCGACGCCGGGCGTGCGCCTGTCCGAGCGGCAGCGCGGCGGCAACGAGGGCACGCGGCTCGGCGACCTCACCACCGAGAACGACCGCTGAGCGCTCCCGGCCTCAGGCGGTCGCCAGCGCCTTGAGGTCGAAGCCCGGATCGGCGGCCTGCTCCGGCGTCAGCGGCCTGCCGGCGGCCAGCAGGCGCCGTGCGGCCATGTGGTCGGCCGGGCGGTCGATCGATTCGACGGCGCTCAACCGTCCGTCGCGGAAGCGGAACACCGAGAACCCGGCGCCGGACCGGCGCAGGACGCTCGTGTCGCCCGGCGCGGCGAGCCCGGCGATCTGGAGCTTGCGCGGGCCCTGGTCGCTCCAGAACCACGGCACCGCGTCGTAGGCGACCGGGCGTCCGGTGAGGCGTGCCGCGAGGCAGCGGCCCTGATCGACGGCGTTCTGCACCGACTCGATGCGCACCCGGTCGCCGCCGGGCATTCCCGCCGCGAATCGGGTCGGGAAACGCACGCAGTCGCCGATGGCCGAGACCGCCGGGTCGCTCGTCGCCAGGAAGGCGTCGACCTCGATGCCGTCCCGCACCGGCAATCCCGCGCTTTCCGCGAGTTCCTGGTTCGGCACCACGCCGATGCCGACGAGCACGAGGTCGGCGGGCAGGCTCCGCCCGTCGGCGGTGCGGACGGCCACGGCCCGGCCGTCCTCCCCCTCGATGGCGCCGACGTCCGTCCCGAACAGGAAGGTGACCCCGGCCTCCTCGTGGAAGGCGCGGAAGGCCTGCGAGGTTTCGGGCGAGACGGCCCGCGCCATCACGCGCCCGGCCGCCTCGATCACCGTGACCGACAGGCCGCGCGCAGCGCAGACCGCCGCGAATTCGAGACCGACGAAGCCCGCCCCCACCACGACGATGCGGCGCACGCCCTCGATCGCCGCGCGCAGGGCGTCGGCATCGTCGAGGGAGCGAAGCTGGCGCACGCCGGAAAGGTCAGCGCCCGGCACCGGCAGCGTCCGGTTACGGGTGCCGGTGGCGAGGATGAGGTGGTCGTAGGCGAGGCTCTGCCCGTCCGAGAGCCGCACGCGGCGCCCGGCCCGGTCGATCCCGGTCACCTGCGTCCCGGGCCGATGAACGATGCGGTGCTCGGCAAAAAAAACGCTCATGGCGCAGCAGGAGGCCGCGGGCATCGGTCTTGCCGGCGAGGTAGGCCTTCGACAGCGGCGGCCGCTGGTAGGGCAGCGCCGCTTCCTCGCCGATCAGGGTGAGATCGTGCGAGAACCCCGCCTCCCGCAGCGAGGCCGCGGCCTGAAAGCCGGCCTGCCCCGCCCCGACGATGACGATCCCGTCCATCGGGCCGCTCATTCACCGGCCTCGGCGGGGCTGCGGACCGCCTTGACCGACGGGCCGGGCGAGGGGCTGGGCAAGGGGCTGGGCAAGGGGCTTGGAACGGCACTTTCCGGAAAGAAGCCGCCGGGGATGCTCGGCAGGAAGCGGCGTCCCTCCCGCACGAGATAGTCCCAGAACGCGTCGGAGGCGGGTCCGAGCACCTTGTCGGCCCGGCGCACCACGTACCAGTCGCGCCGGATCGGCAGGCCCTCCACGTCGAGGAGGGCGAGGCGCCCGCTCTCGACCTCCGCCGCCACCGAGTGGCCGGACAGGAGCGCGATGCCGAGGCCCGCCATCACCGCCTGCTTGAGCGTCTCGTTCGAGCCGGAATCGATCCCGAGCTTGGCCCGGCGGATCATCACGCCGCTCATGAACTCCTCGAACACCGAGCGGGTGCCCGACCCCTCCTCGCGCACGAGGAAGGATTCCTCCGCCAGATCCGCCCGGATCAGGCCGCGCCGTCCGGCCATCGGATGGTCGGGCGCGGCGATCAGCACCAGGGGATGGGGCCCGAAGATCTCCGCCTCGATGGCGAAGTCCCGCGGCGGGCGCCCCATGATCGCGAAATCGATCTCGTAGTTGCGCAGGGCCTCGATCGTGTCCTGGCGGTTGCCGACCGTCAGCGAGACCTCGACCTTCGGGTGGCTCTCCATGAAGCCGGCGATGACGAGCGGCGCGAAATACTTCGCCGTCGAGACCACGCCGAGGCCGACCCGGCCGCCGCCGCCCCCTTTCAAGGTGCGCAGGCGGTCGGTACAGGTCTCCAGCACCGTGTTGATGCTGTTGATGGCCCACAGCATCTCGCGGCCCGCATCGGTCGGCTTGAGGCCGGTGGGCGTCCGGTCGAACAGGAGGAGGCCGGCCTCCTCCTCGAGCTGGCGGATGCGCGCGTAGAGCGCGGCGGAGGTGACGTTGAGCTCCTGCGCGGCCCGCGTCATGGTCCCGAGCCGCGCCACCGCGGCGACCGCCTGAAGCTGCTTGAGCGAGAGATTGCGCATGCCTCGTTTTAGTTTTTTTGCGTAGCGCCACAAGTTTTTTTAGAAAATCTTCGACGACCTTCCCCTGCCGTCTGGCGCAGCCGCCTCGCGGCAGCGTATCATGGCCGAGGAAGAGGCCGCACGCAGCACGGCGTGCATGGCCGGCAAGAACGGCGCGCAGGACCTGAGATCCGGCGCGGCCGCGACGGGAGCGAACCTTAAGACGATGACGAAGCCCAACGGGTCATCCCTCGACGATCATCTCGACGCCGAGGTCGCGCGGGACGCCTCGCTCGCCGACACCGCCGCCACGATCCGGGCGCTCGCCGCCGCCGCGATCGACGTGAGCGAGACCGTGGGCCGCGGGGCCCTGGCCGGCGACCTCGCCGCCCAGGGCGAGCACAACAGCGACGGCGACGTGCAGAAGGCCCTCGACGTGATCGCCCACAAGCGCTTCATGCAGGCGCTGGAAGAGGCCCCCGTGGCGCAGGTCGCCTCGGAGGAGGCCGAGGACGTGGTGACGCTGAAGGCCGACGCGCCGCTGGCGGTGGCGATCGACCCGCTCGACGGCTCCTCCAACATCGGCGTCGGCATGGTGGTCGGCACCATCTTCGGCATCCGCCCGGTGACGCGGGGCCAAGGGATCGAAGACGCGAACGCCTCCTTCCTCACGCCGGGCACGACGCAGACGGCCGCGGGCTTCGTCGTCTACGGCCCGGCCACCACCTTCGTCGTGACGCTCGGCAACGGCACCCGCATCTTCACCCTCGACCGGGCGGCGGGCGTGTTCCGCCTCACCCACGACGCGCTGACGATCGTGCCCAGCGCCAACGAGTACGCCATCAACGCCTCGAACGTCCGGCACTGGGACGGGCCGGTGAAATCCTTCATCGAGGATTGCCTGCGCGGCTCGGAAGGCCCGCTCGACCGCGACTTCAACATGCGCTGGACCGCCGCCCTGGTGGCGGACGCGCAGCGGGTGCTGATCCGCGGCGGCGTGTTCCTGTATCCGGGCGACAACCGGAAGGGCTACGCGCAAGGGCGCCTGCGCCTCCTCTACGAGACCGCGCCGATCGCCCTCCTGATCGAGCAGGCGGGCGGCGGCGCCACCGACGGCCAGGGCCGCATCCTCGACCGGGTGGCCGCCAAGATCCACGAGCGCTCGCCGCTGGTGTTCGGCTCGACCGAGGAGGTCGGATGCGTGGGCAAGTACTACGACGGACGCCAGCCCAGCGCCGGCCGCTCGCCCCTGTTCGGCCAGCGCGGCCTGATGCGCAGCTAGAGCCGTCGCCGTTCAGCCCCGAAAAGCCATGTCGGCGCGTCACCCCATCATCTCGGTCACCGGCTCCTCGGGGGCCGGGACCACCTCGGTCCGCAACACCTTCGAGCAGATCTTCCGCCGGGAGGATGTCAGCGCCGTCTACATCGAGGGCGACGGCTTCCACGCCTTCGACCGCGACACCATGCGCGCGATGATGGCGCACGAGCCGACGCTGAGCCACTTCGCGCCCCGCGCCAACCTCCTGCCCGAGCTGGAGGAGGTGTTTCGCAGCTACAGCGAGTCGGGCACCGGGCGCACCCGGCACTACGCCCACGACGAGGCGGATGCGGCCCGCTACGGCGTGGCCGCGGGTGCCTTCACCCCCTGGGAGCCGTTCCAGCCGGGCTCGGACCTCTTGTTCTACGAGGGGCTGCACGGCTGCGTGGTCGACAACAACGTCGATCTCGCCCGCTATCCCGACCTCAAGATCGGGGTGGTGCCGGTGATCAACCTCGAATGGATCCAGAAGCTGCACCGGGACCGCTCGACCCGCGGCTACTCGACGGAAGCCGTCACCGACGTGATCCTGAGGCGGATGCCCGACTACGTGCAGACGATCTGTCCGCAATTCTCGTGGACGGACATCAACTTCCAGCGGGTGCCGACGGTCGACACCTCGAACCCCTTCATCGCCCGCTGGATACCGACCGCCGACGAATCGATGGTGGTGATCCGCTTCAAGGACCCGAAGGGAATCGACTTCTCCTATCTGGTCTCGATGATCCACGACAGCTTCATGAGCCGGGCCAATTCCATCGTCATCCCCGGCGGCAAGCTCGATCTGGCGATGCAGCTCATCCTGACGCCGATCATCATGCAGTTGGTGGAGCGGCGGCGGCGGCTGGCCTGAAGCCGGCCCGTCATCGCGAGGCTTCGGCTCTTGCCGTCTCGACGATGCGGACGAACGCTCTCCGTCATCGCGAGCGGATGCGAAGCGATCCAGCGGCGCGACCGATCCGGACGGTGCGGCGCGCTGGATCGCTTCGGCTTCGCCTCGCGATGACGGCAGCGCCCGACATCTCGGCCGGAGCAACCGCGGCCGCCCGTCCGGCCCTCCCCTCCCGGTCCAGAAACGCGGCCACGGCCTCCGAAAACTCCGGGATGCCAAGTAGCCGTAGGACTTGTGGTGGTTCTCGTCGGAGAGCGGCGCGTCGTAGCGGAGGTCGGCTCAGTAGACGAAGCCGAACGGCAGATCCCTTGAGGGCCGCTGACGCGGCCACCTCTGGATGAGGGGTTGGATGGGATGTTCGCGCTCGGGAAAAGGCGCCTCAGGCGCCCATCTTCTCCACCAGCGCGTCGGAGAGCGCGAAGTTGACGTAGACGTTCTGCACGTCGTCCTGGTCCTCGATCACCTCGACGAGGCGGATCAGCTTCTCGCCGGTCTCGTCGTCGACATCGATCGCGTTCTGCGCCTTCCAGATCAGGCCGGTGCGGCGCGGCTCGCCGAAGCGGGCCTCCAGCGCCTTCGACACCTCGCCGTAGGCGTCCTGGGCGCAGGTGACCTCGTGACCGTCGGCGTCCGAGCGCACGTCGTCGGCGCCGGCCTCGATGGCGGCCTCCAGCATCGTGTCGGCGTCGGCGACGTCGGGAGCGAAGGCGATCACGCCGACCCGATCGAACAGGAAGGCGACGGCGCCGGTCTCGGCGAGGCTGCCGCCGGACTTGGTGAAGGCCGAGCGGACGTCGGAGGCGGTGCGGTTGCGGTTGTCGGTCTGCGCCTCGACGATCAGCGCGGCGCCGCCGGGGCCGTAGCCCTCGTAGCGGATCTCCTCGTAGTTCTCGCCGTCGTTGCCCGCGGCCTTCTTGATGGCGCGCTCGATGTTGTCCTTGGGCATGTTCTCGGCCCGGGCCGCGAGGATGGCGGCGCGCAGGCGCGGATTCATCGACGGGTCGGGCGTGCCGAGCTTGGCCGCCACCGTGATCTCGCGGGCGAGCTTGCTGAACACCTTCGAGCGGACCGCGTCGACGCGGCCCTTGCGGTGCATGATGTTCTTGAACTGGGAATGCCCGGCCATGGCGGGATCGTCTTCTCGTTCGTGCCGGCGGAGGGCTCCTCCATCGGAGAGGATCCTCGACGCCGCGCGGGATGTGGCGGGAGCCCCGCTTATAGGCCGCCGCCGCCGCCCGAGGCAACGCGGGAGGATCGTCGCGAACCGGCGGTGCCGGCCGGCGTTGCCCGGGGATGAGGACGAAGCGGCACATGAGCGACGATCAGGCTGCCGTGCCCCGGCATCGCGGAGGATGGCGGCTCGTCCTTGCCGCACTGCTCGGCACCGTGGCCGGCGCGACGCTGTGTCCGCGGCCCGCCAAGGGGCAGAAGAAGCGGAAGCCTTGAGAGCCGACGCGGCGCTGCCGCTCCTTCGCTCGATCGGAACGGCAGGTCACGCCGGATGAGCCTTTGCGGCCCCGTCGAAGGGGCGCTGCCAGAGCCTGTTTGACTGCGGTGATCCCATCCCCACCCTCATCCTGAGGTGCCGCTTGAGCGGCCTCGAAGGATGCTCCAGATCCCGCGCGATTCCTGGAGCACCCTTCGAGGCCTCCGCTGCGCTCCGGCACCTCAGGATGAGGGTTTCAGGATGGGAGCAGGGCTTCCCTCTCGCCTTGCCGTTGCCTGACGAAGACACATCGGCTGGTCAAACAGGCTCTCAGAGCTATGCCTTTTAAGGTTCGTTTATATTAACTATATCCTTGCAATGAGCGAAGCATTGCAAGGATCCGATCCAGTCTGGTCTGCCGTCATTGAACGGTTCGAGAACTATGCGCCGACGAGCCTGATGGCCCGCACGGCCTTGGAACACGCGCTGCCGGCCGGCTGGATCGACGAGGTGTTCGAGCAGCATCGCCAGCGGCAATACACGCGGGAGTTGCTGTTCTCCACTGTCGTCAGGCTGACGATGCTCGTCGCTCTCGGCCTGCGCTCGTCGTTGCACGCCGCTGCGCGCGAAGCCGAAGACCTGACCGTCTCGCTGCCCGCCCTCTACGACAAGGTCAACCGCACCGAGCCCGACCTGCTGCGCGCCCTCGTGCGCGGCAGCGCGACCCGACTGGCCCCGGTGATGACCGCGGCGGGCACCGGCCATCCGAGCCTGCCGGGCTACGCACTGCGCGTGCTGGACGGCAACCATCTGCCCGGCAGCGACAAGCGCCTGAAGCCTCTGCGCGCGCATCGCGGCGCCGCCCTGCCGGGGCAGACCCTGGTCGTCTACGATCCCGATACCGGCCTGGCCGTCGATCTGGTGGCGGCCGAAGATGCTTATGCCGACGAACGGGCGCTGGCCCGGGCCCTCCTGGACGCTGCCGCGCCCGGTCAGGTCTGGGTCGCCGATCGGCACTTCTGTGTCCGGACCTGGCTGCAGGGTCTGGTTGAGGCAGGCAGCCACTTCGTGGTGCGTCGGCACGGCAACCATCCCCGCCTGGGCGCGCAGGGGGATTGGCAGGCGTGCGGCTCCTGCGAGACCGGCACACTGTGTGAGCAGAGCATTACGCTGGAGGGGAGCGGCGATGCGTGGCGGCGCATCGCGCTGAGCTTGACGGCGCCAACGACGGAGGGAGACCGGACGATCTGGCTGTGGAGCAACCTGCCGGCGAGCGTCAGTGCGGCGCAGATCGCGCAGGTGTATCGGCGACGCTGGCGGATCGAGGGTCTGTTCCTGCAGATGGAACGGGTGCTGCACAGCGAGGCCGGTCGCCTGGGTCGTCCGCGGGCGGCCCTGCTGGGGTTTGCCGCTGCCGTTCTGGCCCACAACGTGCTGAGCCTGCTGAGCGCGTGCATCGAGCAGGTGCACGGGCCCGAGCCGCGGGTCTCGGTGTTCCACCTGAGCCGTCAGATCGGTGCCGGCTACGAGGGGCTGATGGTGGCGCTCGGACACGGCTCTGTGTTGACGGGCCAGGAGGATGCGGCGAGCGTCGCGGCCCGCTTGCTCGCCTTGGCGGAGCGGGTCGACCCAGGGCGGATTGCAACCAGCCCGCGTGGTCCCAAGCGCAAGGTCGACAAGCCCTATGTAGCGGCGGCTACGGCCCGAAAACACGTCGCCACCGCCAGGGTCCTCGAAAAGGCCAAGCTAATGGCTAAGAAAACACCTTAAAAGGCATGGCTCTGAGAGGTGGAGTCTTCCCGACCGCAGTCCCTCACCTTGAAACCTCTTCTCAAGATCTGCTCACATTATAACTGTTATATTTATAGAAACATTACTTGTGTTGCGGAGTCCGGCGTCTCGTTCTAGCTGAGCCGCAAGCGAAGAACGGATGGACCTTGGATTCTCGAATGTCGAATGCGTTGCGTATCCGCCCCAGCTACGCTGTGGCCGCCGTGCTCCTGGGTGCGTCCGGCACCGGCCACCCGGGCGCGGCACGAGCGCAGGAATCGGTCACGCTGGAGACGCTGAGCGTCGAGGGGCGGAGCCGGGGCCAGGGCCGCGCGGGCCTGAGCGGATCGGGCACCGGCGCGGAGAGCGCCTTCGGTCCCGTCTCCGGCTACGTCGCCAAGCGCAGCGCCACGGGCACCAAGACCGACACGCCGATCGCCGAGACGCCGCAATCGATCACGGTCGTCGGCGAGCAGCAGATCCGCGAGCAGGCGGCCACGAGCGTGCAGGAGACCCTGCGCTACGCGGCGGGCGTCGTCGGCGAAGGCTACGGCCCGAGCACCCGCGGCGACTATGCGCGCGTGCGCGGCTCGACCGCCGACATCTTCCTCGACGGCCTGCGCCTGCGGGACGCCGACGCCTCCTTCAACGAGCCGCGCCCCGATCCCTACACGCTCTCGCGCGTCGAGGTGCTGCGCGGCCCGGCCGCGACGCTCTACGGTTCGAGCCCGACGGGCGGCCTCGTCAACCTGATCTCGAAGCGCCCCCTCGACGTGCCCTACAGCGAGGTCGGGGTCCGGTTCGGCAATTTCGGCTGGAAGGAGTCGATGGTCGACACGACCGGGCCGCTCACCCAGGACGGACAGTTCCTCTACCGCTTCGTCGGGGTCGGGCGGCTGGCCGACGCGCAGACCGACTTCGTGACCAACGACCGCTACGTCATCAACCCGTCGATCACGTGGCGGCCGGACGCGGACACGAGCTGGACCCTGATCGGGCTGCACCAGAAGGACGCGTTCGGCGGATCGGATTCCTTCCTGCCGCGGGAGGGCACGCTCTATGCCGGCCCGAACGGGTTCATCCCCTTCAGCCGCTTCACGGGCGACCCGCGCTACAACCGGTACGAGACCGAGACGAGCTCGATCACCAGCCTGTTCGAGCACCGCTTCGACGACAGCCTCATCCTGCGGCAGAGCCTGCGCTACAGCCACATCGACGGTGTCTACCAGACGGCCTACGGCAACGTTTATACCCTGACGCCGAGCGCGAGCCTGCCGAATGCGCCGTTCCTCGATCCGGCGCGCCGCACGGTCGACCGTTACGTCTACGGCCGCGAGACGGTGAAGGACCGGATCACCGCCGACACGAACGTGCAGGGGCGCTTCGACACCGGCCCGATCAGCCACACGGTGCTGGCGGGCGTCGATTTCCGCCAGCAATGGGAGCGGGGACGCTCGGCCTTCGGCATCGACTCCACCCCGTTCGACCTGTACGCGCCGGTCTACACCCCCGTGGCGCAGCAACCGCTGGTCGGCGAGGCCGGCGTCTCGCAGAACCAGACCGGCCTCTACTTCCAGGAGCAGGCCCGCCTCGGCCCGTGGATCCTGCTCGCCAGCGTGCGGCACGACTGGGTGAACAGCACGACGCGCGGCTCGGACACCCAGGTCTACGAGGCCACCACCGGCCGCATCGGCCTCATGTACGCGTTCGAGAACGGGCTCACGCCCTACGTCTCCTACGCGACCTCCTTCACCCCGATCTTCGGAGCGAGCGTCTGCGCGACCGGCACCTGCCGGCCGATCGAGGGCGAGCAGATCGAGGGCGGCTTCAAGTACAACCCGACGCCGTGGCTGGCGATCAACGGCTCGATCTACGACACCGTGGAGCGCAACCGGCTCTCCTCCGATCCGAGCGGCGGCGTGCTCTCGGTGCAGACCGGCCGGGTCGCCATCCAGGGCGGCGACATCGAGGCCATCGCCACGATCGACGACGACACCAACATCATCGCGAGCTACGCCTACACCGACGCGCGCTACGTCTCCGGCGACCTGGCCGGGGCCCGGGTCGAGACCGTGCCGCTGCACCTCGCCTCGCTCTGGGTGACGCACCGCTTCACCCTGTCCGACCTGCCCGGCACCTTCCTCGTCGGCGGCGGCGTGCGCCACATCGGCGAGTCCTTCGACGGCTCGATCGACAGCTTCGACACGCCCGCGGTGACGCTCGCCGACGCGGTGATCGGCTGGGAGGACGCGCATTGGCGCGCGCAGCTCAACGTCTCCAACATCGCCGACACCCAGTACCTCTCGACCTGCCTCGCCCGCGGCGACTGCTTCGTCGGCACGCGGCGCACGATCCTCGGCAGCCTGGCCTACAAGTTCTGACCCCGAATTGACGGATCGCGCCTCGGGTGGGAAAGCCTGTCCATGGCCGACGCGACGGTATCCACCCTCCCCTCACCCGACGACGACCTCGCCGCGCTGAAGAGCGAGGCGGGAACGTGGTTCTCCACCCTGCGCGACCGGATCGTGGCCGCACTGGAAGCGCTGGAGAGCGAGGCCGAGGGCCCGTTCCACCCGGACGCCCCGAGGGAAGCGGGCACATTCGAGAAGACGCCGTGGCAGCGCACGGACCATAGCGGCGTGCCCGGCGGCGGCGGCGTCATGGCGATGCTGAAGGGCCGCGTGTTCGAGAAGGCGGGCGTCCACGTCTCGACGGTGCACGGCGCGTTCGCGCCGGAATTCCGGGCGCAGATGCCGGGCGCGGCCGAGGACCCGCGCTTCTTCGCCACCGGCCTCTCGCTGATCGTCCACCCCTGGAACCCGAACGTTCCGACGGTGCACATGAACACCCGCTTCGTCGTGACGACGAAGGCGTGGTTCGGCGGCGGGGCCGACCTCACCCCCGTGCTCGACCGGCGGCGCACGCAGGAGGACCCGGACACGCAGTTCTTCCACGCCTGCCTGCGGGCGGCCTGCGAGGCGCACGCGCCGGCCGTGGACTACGCGAAGTACAAGGCGTGGTGCGACGAGTACTTCCACTTGAAGCACCGCAACGAGCCCCGCGGCATCGGCGGCATCTTTTACGATTATCACTGGACCGGCGAGCCGCAGGCGGACCTGGCCTATACCCGCGATGTCGGCGAAGCCTTCCTCAAGGCCTATCCCGAGATCGTCCGGCGCAACCTCGCCCAAGGGTGGACCGAGGCCGACCGGGAAGAGCAGCAGGTGCGGCGCGGGCGCTACGTCGAGTTCAACCTGCTCTACGACCGCGGCACCATCTTCGGCCTGAAGACCGGCGGCAACGTCGCCTCGATCCTGTCCTCGCTGCCGCCGACCGTGCGCTGGCCGTGAAAGCCTGTCCGATCATCGCGAGTCTCCTACCCTCACCCTCATCCTGAGGCGCCGCGTGAGCGGTCTCGAAGGGTGTTCCAGGCTCCGCGCGATCCCTGGAACTCCCCTTCGAGACCTTCGCTGCGCTCCGGCACCTCACGGTGCGGATGGAAATGGGATATCGCCGGTCCAATCCGCTCCGAGAAAGCCCGGCCGCCGGCCCGCCCACCCGCTGACGACGTGACGCCATGGCCGAGTCCGTTCCCACCCGGTTCGCCCCGCAGCAGGATGCGGCGCTGAAAGCGATCGCCCGCTGGCGCAAGGAGGGCGGCTCCCAGGTCTTCCGCCTGTTCGGCTATGCCGGCACCGGCAAGACCACGCTCGCCCGCCGCCTCGCCGACGACGTCGACGGCCCGGTCGTCTACGGCGCCTTCACCGGCAAGGCGGCCTCGGTGATGCGCCAGAAGGGCTGCCACGACGCGGCGACGATCCACTCGCTGATCTACCGCACCAAGGAGGGCGACGAGGGCGGCCCGACCTTCAGCCTCAATCGCGCCGGCCCGGCGGCCAAGGCCGACCTCATCGTCATCGACGAGTGCTCGATGGTCGATGCCGATCTCGGCCACGACCTCCTCTCCTTCGACAAGCCGGTGCTGGTCCTGGGCGATCCCGCGCAGTTGCCGCCGGTGCGCGGCGGCGGCTTCTTCACGGAAGGCCAGCCCGACGTGATGCTCACCGACGTGCACCGACAGGCCGCCGACGATCCGATCGTGCGCATGGCGATGACGATCCGCGAAGGCGGACGCCTGGAGGTCGGCGCGTACGGCGAGAGCCGGGTGATCCGCCGCCGCGACATCGACCCGGCCCAGGTGCTCGATTGCGATCAGGTGCTGGTCGGCCTCAACCGGACGCGTCGCCTCTACAACAACCGCCTGCGGGAGCTCGCCGGCCACACCGACCCGATGCCCTCGGTCGGCGAGAAGCTGGTCTGCCTGAGGAACGACCGCACCAAGGGCCTGCTCAACGGCTCGACCTGGACGGTGCAGGCCCTGCGCGCGCCGCCCCGCCCCGACACGATCCGCCTCGACATCGTGCCCGAGGACGACCCGGCGGTGCGGCGGCGCGCCGTCGACATCAAGGTGCTGCGGCAGGTGATCGAGGGCTCGGAGGAGGAGATCCCGCCGTTCCTGCGCCGCGAGACCGACGCGTTCACCTACGGCTACGCGCTCACCGTCCACAAGGCGCAAGGCTCGCAATGGGACAAGGTGGTGCTGTTCGACGAGTCCTACGCCTTCCGCGAGCACCGCGCCCGCTGGCTCTATACGGGCCTGACCCGGGCGGCGCAGGCGATCACCGTGGTGGTGTGAGGGCGGCCTCTCGATCGACCCGTCTCCGCCGTCATCGCGAGCGGATGCGAAGCGATCCAGCGGCGCGACTTTTCCGGAAACGGCAGCGCGCTGGATTGCTTCGGCTTCGCCTCGCAATGACGGAATCGGAGTGTCCTACCAACCCGCCGCCCGCGCCTCCACCGCCGCCAGCAGCGTGCACAAGGCCACCGCCTCCGCCGCCTTGCGCACGGCATCGAGCCCCGGGAAGGTCGGCGCGATGCGCAGGGTCCGGTCGTGCGGGTCACGGCCGTAAGGGTGCGTCGCCCCGGCCGGCGTCAGGGCGATGCCGGCTTCGCCCGCGAGCCCGACCACCTGCGCCGCGGTGCCGTCGGTCACGTCGAGGGTGACGAAGTAGCCGCCGAGCGGTCGGCTCCAGCGGGCCACCTCCCAACCGCCGAGGCGGGCGGAGAACGCCTGCTCGACGGCCGCGAATTTCGGGGCGATCAGGGCGCGGTGGCGCTCCATGTGGGCACCGATCCCGGCGGCGTCGCGCAGGAAGCGGACGTGGCGCAGTTGGTTGAGCTTGTCCGGACCGATGCTGCGGCGCCCGGCCTGGGCGAGATACCACTTCACGTTCGCGGGCGAGGCGGCCAGCATCGCGAGGCCGGCGCCGGCCAGCGTCACCTTCGAGGTCGAGGCGAACACGATCGGCCGGTCGGGGTGTCCGGCTTCCGCGCAGGCCTCCAGGATGTTGGTGAGCGCCGGCCGTGCCTCGGTGAGGTGATGCACCGCGTAGGCGTTGTCCCACAGGATGCGGAAATCGGGCGCGGCCGCCTTCAGGGAGGCCAGCCGCCGCACGGTCTCGTCGGAATAGGTCTCGCCGCTCGGGTTCGCGTACTGGGGCACGCACCAGATGCCCTTCACCGACGGATCGGCGGCCTCGCGCTCGACGGCGTCCATGTCGGGCCCCGCCCCCGTCATGGGGATCGGAATCATGCGGATGCCGAAGCCCTCGCACAGGGTGAAGTGCCGGTCGTAGCCGGGCACCGGGCAGAGGATCGCGATCGGCTCCTGCTTCGACCACGGACGCTCGCCGCCGGGCACGCCCTTCAGCAGCGCGTAGACGAGCACGTCGTGCATCAGCGCGAGGCTCGAATTGTTGGCGATCACGACCTGCTCGGGCGGCGCGCCGAGCACGGGTGCGAACAGCGCCCGCGTCTCGGGCAGGCCCTGGAGGTTGCCGTAGTTGCGCGCGTCGGTGCCGTCTTCCGCCGTGGTGTCGCGGTTGCCGGGCAGGGCCAGCATCCCGGCGGCGAGGTCGAGCTGGTCGGAAGCGGGCTTGCCGCGGGTCATGTCGAGCTTGAGCCCCTGCGCCTTCAGAGCCTCGTACTCGCCGCGCAGGCCGGAGCGGAGCTCCGACAGGGCCTCGGACGACAGGGTGGACAGCGACGGCATGGAAGAATCCTCGTGGCGGAGCCGAGCCGCCGTTCGAGACCGTGTCCCTCCAGCGGTCAAGGGGCCGGCGCGCGACGATACGCGATCAAAGCGCGACCGTTCCGTCACAGTGTGGCAGATCTGTCACGAGCGTCCGGGTCACTCTGCCGAACTCCTAACGCGCGGCCGGCCCCTTAACCGGTCGTTAACCATTCCAGACAAAAAGCTAACGAACGTCAAATGATGCTTAACACCGGCAAGGAAGAGCCGCGGGCGATCACCGCGTCCCTTCTTCCTCCGGCCTAACGCCGCATTCGACAGATCATCCCCCAATCCGACGGGTCCGAGCGGCGCGCAGCGAACGACCGCGCTCGCCGCGACGAGCTCGCACGTCTTCGAGTGTCGCAAGATGTACATCGTCATCGACGAGCGGCAGAGCGTGACCGATCACTACGTCGCCGGCTTCGGCACCGAGGGGGTTCCGGCGCAGGGGCTCGCCGCCGAGACCATGAAGGGCTGGCTCGACGCCGCGTCTCGGATCGATGTGGAGGCGATCGACGGCTTCCTGATCGGCGATTGCGGCGACCGCGCCTCCTGCACCGTGGCGATCCGCTCGCTCAGCCGGGCGCCGATCATCGCGCTGAACGAGACCCGCTCCCTGGAGCAGACCCTGGCGCTGTTCACCGCCGGCATCGACGACGTGGTGCGCAAGCCCGTCCACATCCGCGAGATCATCGCCCGGGCGAGCGCGATCCGGCGCCGCACCGGCCGGGGTGCCGAGCCCGCTCCGGCCCCGGACCGGGAGGGCCGCCTCAAGGTGTTCGCCGACGGGCGCGACCCGGAGATCGACGGCTGCCCGCTGATCCTGCCCCGGCGCGAGCGGCACATCCTCGAATACCTCGCGAAGAACCGCGGCCGGCAGGTGACCAAGGGCCAGATCTTTTCCGCCGTCTACAGCGAGCGCGACACCGAGGTGGAGGAGAGCGTGGTCGAGGGCCACATCAGCAAGCTGCGCAAGAAGCTGCGGATGCGGCTGGGCCACGACCCGATCGAGGCCAAGCGGATGGCGGGCTACACTTTCGTCGGCTGAGAATCTCGCGTCGGCTGAGAATTCCGCACCGAACGTCGAAATCGAAAAAAGGCCGCGCTCGGTGCGAGCGCGGCCCTTTCGCGTGTCGGTGCGGGCCCGTCCGCGAGGGACGGGCCCGCCGCCGGGCTCAGCGGAACAGCGACAGGATGCTCTGCGTCGAGCTGTTGGCGATCGACAGCGTCTGGACCGCGAGCTGCTGCTGGGTCTGGAGCGCCTTCAGCTTGGTCGACTCCTCTTCGACATCGGCATCGACCAGGATGCCGATGGTGCGGTCGTTGGCCTTCATCAGGGTGTCGACGAAGGACTTCTGGCCGTCGATCTGGGTCTTGCCGGCGCCGAGCTTCGTGCCGGCATCGGTGACCTTGGCGATCGCCTTGTCCACCGCGGTGATGATCGCCGAGAGATCGGTGTCGCCGGTGGTGCCGACGAGCTTCGAGATGTCGAGGCTGGCGATCGAGTAGCCGGTCCCGGCGCCGGGCGTGGTGTAGGTGCCGACGTTGGTGTCGAGGATGCCCTGCGCCTGCGTGGTGCCGGCATTGGTGCCCGAGGCATTCCGGCCGGTCGGAGCGGCCGTCGCCCCCGCCGTGAAGCCGAAGCCGGCCACGTCGGCACCGCCGAGGGTGATCGCATTGCCCGTCACCGCGTTCGTCAGGGTGAGTTTGCCGCCCGCGAAGCTCGCGCTCACCGTGCTGGCACCGGGAGGGGTCCCCGTCCCCGTCGCGGCGAGCTGCGCGTTGATCATCGCCGCCGCGTCGGCGCCGTTGACCGCGTTGTTGCCCGTCGAGGTGGCCGCCGCACCGAGGGCCGTGTAGGAGGCCGCGTTCAGGGTGATGGTCTTGACCGTCGTCCCGTCGTTGATGGTGATGACCTTGGCCGTGGAGGTGTCCAGGTTGGTGTAGGCGCCGCCGGTCACCGAGGCGACGTCGGGGACGGTGCCGAAGCCGGCGTCGATCAGGGTCTTCGTCGGGACGGAAGCGGGCGCCACCGCGACGTTCAGGCCGGTGGCCGAACCGGTCGCCGAGGTGGAGAAGGTCAGGCGGCCGGCGCTGTCGAGAGCCGCCGTCACCGCGCCGTTGAGGGCGGAGGCGGCGATCTGGTTGTTGAAGGCGCTCAGGAACTCGTCGGTCGTGACCTTGGTGAGATCCTTGGCCGCCGATTTCAGCGTGTCGGCGTTGAGCCGCACGGTCACCGACGTGGCGCCCGTGGTCAGGGTGAAGCCCACCTCGTTGGTGCCGCTGAAATCGGCCGTGCCGCGGTTGGCGGCGATGGCGTCGTTGGGGCGGAAGGCGGCCGTGCCCGTCAGGGCGGTGGCGCCGACGACCTGGGCGTTGGTCGCCGCGGTGGTGACGCTGGTGGAGTTGGTGTCGTAGAGGCGGATGCTCTGCACGTCGATGGTGATCTGCGAGAAGGTGATCGCGCCGGTGCTGGTGCGGGCGAAGCCGGCCACCACGTTCTGCGTCGCCTTGTAGGCGGCGTTGCTGGCCGAGGAGTTGACCGAGAGCCAGTTCTGGCCGGACGAGTTCGACGAGTCGGCGGTCGCCTTCATCTTGCTCTGGAGCGCGGCGATCTCGGTCTGCACCTTGGAGCGGTCGACGCCCGGCTGCAGCGCCGTCTGCAGCTTGGCGCGCATGTTCTGCAGGTCGGACAGGATCGAGTTCAGGCCGTTATAGGCGGTGTCGACCGCCGAGGAGCCCAGGCCGAGGGAGTCCTTCACGGCCGAGAGCGAGGCGTTGTCGGTGCGCACGGTCGTGGCGATCGACCAGTAGGCGGCGTTGTCGGCGGCGTTCGAGACGCGCTGGCCGGTGGAGACGCGGTTCGAGGTGGCGTCGAGGTTGGTGTTGATCGACTTGAGCGTCGTCAGTGCCGTCATCGCGGCGGAGTTGGTCAGCAGGCTGGTCACGGATCAGACTTCCGGCAAGGGAGAGGGGACGGTTCTTCAGGACCGGACTCGCACCGGTGCGGCCGCGCGGCCCCCCGAGAGGGCCGCGGCAGGCCCGTGAGGGCCCGTGGCGCCGCGCATCACACCTCCGGACTCGCACCGGATCAGCGGACCGACATCATGTCCGTGGCGCCGTTGACGACGCCACCCGCTGGCCTGTTCTCGGAAGCCGCCCCGGCATGGGTTGCGGGAAGCGCCTCGCGATGGGCGGAGAATGGCCCGAGCCCGTTACGAAGCGATTAAGCGGGGCGGGCCGGGACCGTCCCGCCCGCGCCCTCCACAGCCGTTCCGCGAATCTGTGGAGAAGGTGCCGCCCCGGCCTCGAAGGTGACGCCGGCGAGATCGCCCCGGCGCCACCGCAGCCGGACGGTCACCGTGCGCAGGTCGTGGGCGGCGATGACGAGGGGAAAGGTTTCCGGCAGATCGTGCGCGGCGGCGACGTGGATCTTGGCGCCCCGGTGCGAGAGGTCGCGCACGGTGCAGGCCAGAAGCCGCTCGGGGCCGAGGACGATGCGGCCCTGCTGCACCACGCGGTAGCGCTTGCCCGCCCGCACCGCGAGCGCGCCGGACTCGCGCGAAACACTCTCCCGCGGATCGTCCATGCTCGCCCCGGCGCCTCCCACGCTCCGGCTTAACAACCGGCCGCGGCGCTGTCGATGAGGCGGCGAAGGCTGTCGCGCGACAGCGTTAACTTCGCGTCAAGCATAAACCTTCACATGTCGTGAACCCCGATGACGATCGGACGCGCCGCGCCATCCCGTCGCCGGCCGCCTCGGGATCGGGCGCTCGAGACTCGCATGACGCCCCACGCCGCACGGCGCCTCTCCTCCGGCCGGACTCCACGGCCCCTCGTACAGCCCCTCGTGCCGGCACCGCGGCCGCTGGCGGGCAGCGTCGCCGCCCGGCGCGCCCGCGAGGCGGGACGCGAGCGCGCGGTTCTGGCCGGCCTCGTCCTGCTCGCCCTGACCGCCACGGGCTTCGCCGGCTACGGCATCGCCACCGGCACCCACGGCTACGACGTCCAGGCGGTGCTGCCCGCCGGCCCCACCGCTTTCGCCTGGAAGAAGACCGTGGCGCAGGGCCGTCTCGCCGATCCGGATTTCGACCCCGTCACCACGGGCTCGCTGCCTGACCGCCCGGTGGCCGCGTCCCCCGCCGCCTCGGAGCGGCCGGCACCGCCGCCCGCGGGCGCCTACGCCCTGCGGGGCGTCGCCGACGGGGTCGCGACCCTGGAGGGAAGCGGGGGGCGGCTCGCCGCCTCCCTCGGCAGCGAACTGCCCGGCGCGGGGCGCGTCCTGTCGATCCGCCGGACCGGTGCGGGCTGGGTCGTCATCACCACCGAGACGATCATCGGCCCGGCCGCGCCATGACGACATCGCTGCGCGGCAGCCGGCGTGGGCAAGGACGCGAGCAAGGGACCCAACAAGGAATCGGGCAAGCCTGGGACAAGCGAGCCGCCCTAGAGCCGGGCTCGGATCCTGCCCTCACCACCGGCCGCCCCGATGGCCGCCGTCCCCCCGCGCTCCCGCTCAGGCGCCGCCCGTGACCGACACGCTCACCAGCTACCGGCTGATCGCCAAGGACCTGACCGCCTCGCTCAAGCGGAAGGCGGCCGAGCCGGCGGTCGCGCGCGAGACCGCCTATTACGAGGCGCATATCGGCAGCGTGAAATCGATCGACGACCTGCTCGGCGACCAGCGCCTCTACGCCTACGCCATGAAGGCCTACGGCCTGGAGGAGATGACCTACGCCAAGGCGTTCATGCGCAAGGTGGTGGCGGAAGGAACTTCGAGCACGACGAGCTTCGCCAACCGCTTGGCCGACGACCGCTACACCGCCTTCGCCCGGGCTTTCAGCTTCGATCGGGGGCTCTCGGCCTCGGGCGCCGACGCGGCGAGCTTCGGCACGGCGGCCCGGGCCGCCTCGCTCGGCGCGCCGAAGCTCCTGGCCGACGCCTACGACTTCAGCGGCCCGGCCGAGGCGAGCTTCCTCGTGGAATCCCGCATCGATGCCGCGACGACGCAATCGGTGACGATCCGGCTCAACGCGCAGACGCTCGCCGGCCGGGTGCAGGACCTGTCGAAGGTGACGCCGCGCGAGATCGCCGCCGCCGTGTCCGCGCAGATCGAGGCCTCCTCCCTCAAGGGCAAGGTCCAGGCCGGGCTCGCCGCCGACGGCAGCCTGTTCTTCGAGACCACCGGCCTGACCGATCTCGGGGCCGACGGCGCCTATGGCGGCTCGGGTCCGAACGCCGACACCCTGGTGAGCGGCAGCGGGGCGAACCGCACCCTGGCGATCCGCAACGTCCCGCTCTCCGGTTCCGACAAGCGCGCGGCCGATGTCGGCTTCGGCACCGATCTCGGGCCGGACGCGATGGCGCAGACCGTCACCGAGGCCTACCTGCGCCAGTCGCTGGAGAGCGACGCGGGCGACGCGGATACCGGCGTGCGCCTCGCGCTCTACTTCGCCCGCAAGGCCGCGACGCTGACGAGCGCCTACGACATCCTCGGCGACGCAGCGCTGAGCCAGGTGGCCAACACCGTGATCGGCCTGCCGGCCACTAGCGGCGCGGCGACGAGCGAGGCCCTGGCCAAGCGCGCCGCGCTGCTCGCCGACAAGATCGACATCGCGCGCTTCCAGGACCCGGCCAAGGTCGATGCCTTCGTGCGCCGCTTCGCGGCGATCTGGGACGCGCAGAACAACACCGCCGGCGCGCCCGTGCTGGCCCTCTTCGGCGACACCGCCGACGGCATCGATGCCGAGACGCTCATGAGCGTCCAGACGGCCCGGGCCTGAGCCGATGCAGAGCAGCCTCTACGTCGCGCTGTCGAGCCAGATCGCCCTCGAAAAGCGCCTGACCACCACCGCCAACAACGTCGCCAACATGGCGACCGCGGGCTTCCGCGCGGAGGAGGTCAGCTTCTCGGAACTGCTCGCGCGCTCGAACCGCGGCGAAGTCGCCTTCGTCGGACCGGGCAGCAGCACCCTCTCGCGGGCCGCCGGCCCGATCACGAAGACCGATTCCCCCCTCGACGTCGCCGTGCAGGGCGATGCCTGGCTCGGGGTGCAGGGACCGAAGGGCACCACGCTCCATACCCGCGACGGCCGCCTGACGATGGATGCCAACGGACAGTTGCGCACGGTCGGCGGACTGCCCGTGGTCGATCCCGGCGGCGGTCCGCTGCTGCTCGATCCCCAGGCCGGCCCACCGACCATCGGCCGCGACGGCAGCATCCACCAGGGCGTCAATCAGGTCGGCGCCCTCGGCCTGTTCAGCCTCGATCCGAAGGCGAAGCTGACCCGCGCGGGCGAGAACGCGGTCGCCTCCAGCCTGCCCGGCCGGCCGGTGCAGGACTTCACCCGGATCGGTCTCGTGCAGGGCCATGTCGAGGGTGCCAACGTCAACCCGATCCTGGAGATGACGAAGCTCATCGCGATCCAGCGCGCCTTCGAGAGCGCGGCCGCCATGAATGCGGAGGCCGACAACACGCTGACCGGCGCGATCAAGACGCTGGGTCCGCAGGGCTAGCGCGATGACGGAGAACGCCATCGAGCGCCTGGAACGGGCGATGGAGGCCGGGCGCCGCGCGCTTCCGCTGGTGCGGGTCGGCGGCCCCGTGCGCGAGGTCACCGCCGCCGCGGCGCGGGTCGCGGGCGTCTCCGCCTTCGTGCGGCTCGGCGACCGCATGGGTTTTTCCGCCGACGGCCGGGAGCAGATCGGCGAGGTGGTGCGCATCGACGCCGACGGCGCGACGGTGAAGCCGTTCGAGAGCCGGATCGAGGCGGGCATCGGCAGCCGTGCCCACCGCATCGGCCCGGCGCAGTTGCGCCCGGACCCGCGCTGGAAGGGCCGGGTGATCGACGCGCTCGGCCGCCCCGTCGACGGTCTCGGCCCCTTGCCCGACGGACCGGACAGCGTTCCGCTGGACGCCGACCCGCCCGCGGCGATGACCCGGGCGCGGGTGAAGACACCGCTGCCGACGGGGGTGCGGGCGATCGACCTGTTCACGCCGCTCTGCGCCGGCCAGCGCATCGGCATCTTCGCCGGCTCCGGCGTCGGCAAGTCGACCCTGCTGGCGATGCTGGCCGGGGCTCAGGGCTTCGACAGCGTCGTGGTGGCGCTGGTGGGCGAGCGCGGACGCGAGGTGCGCGAGTTCCTCGAAGGCCCGATCGCCGCCGCCCGCGAGCGCGCCGTCGTCGTCGTCTCGACCGGCGACGAGAGCCCGATGATGCGGCGCCAAGCGCCGAAGGTGGCGCTGGCCGTGGCCGAATCCTTCCGCGACCGCGGCGAGTCGGTGCTGCTCATCGTCGATTCGGTGACCCGCTACGCCCACGCCGCCCGCGACGTGGCGCTGGCCGCGGGCGAGCCGGCGGTGGCGCGGGGCTATCCGCCGAGCGTCTTTTCGGATTTGCCGCGGCTCCTGGAGCGCGCCGGGCCCGGCGCCGAGGGCACGGGCACGGTCACCGGCATCTTCTCGGTGCTGGTCGACGGCGACGACCACAACGATCCGGTCGCCGACTCGATCCGCGGCACCCTCGACGGCCACGTCGTGCTCGACCGCGCCATCGCCGAGCAGGGCCGCTACCCGGCGATCGACCCGCTCGGCTCGATCTCGCGCCTCTCGGGCGAGGTCTGGACCGGCGACCAGCGCGAACTGGTGCGCAAGCTGAGGAGCATGATGGCCCGCTTCGAGGAGACGCGGGACCTGCGCCTGATGGGCGGCTACCGCGCCGGCGGCGACCCCGACCTCGACCAGGCGGTCAGCCTCGTGCCGCGGATCTACGAGGCGCTGCGCCAGGAGCCGGGCCAGCCGCCGAGCCGCGACGCCTTCCTCGAACTCGCTCAATCCTTGCGCGGATGAGCGGACCCCACCACCCCTTCAGCCCCGCGCAAGCGACGCCGTGTCCACTGCGCACGAATTCGAAAGTCAACGAGGTGTCAGCATGAGTCTCATCGGCGTGCTCCGCACCGGCGTCTCCGGGATGAACGCCCAGTCGAACCGCATCTCGACCGTGGCCGAGAACATCCAGAACGCCAGCACCACCGGCTACAAGCGCACCTCCGCCGAGTTCTCGTCGCTGCTGCTCGATTCCGGCGATGTCGGCACCTACAATTCGGGTGCCGTCGAGACCACGTTGCGCCGCTCGGTGAGCGCTGGCGGTCCGATCGCCTCGACCAATTCCGACAAGGATCTCGCGATCCAGGGCAACGGCTTCTTCGTGGTGCGCGACGCGGGCGGCGCCCCGTTCCTGACGCGGGCCGGCAGCTTCGTGGTCGACGGCAAGACCGGCAACCTCGTCAATGCCGGCGGCTTCACCCTGATGGGCTACAGCCTCGCCAACGGCACCCCGAACCCGGTCCTCAACGGCGTGGCCGACCTCCAGCCCGTCAACGTCAGCGTGATGGGGCAGGAGGCGCGCCCCTCCACGAAGGCGACGATCGGCGGCAACCTCTCCTTCGAGACCCCCGTCTACGATTCCAGTGCGGCGGGCGCGGTCGGCTATTCGAAGAAGAACTCGCTCAAGGTCTACGACAACGTCGGCCAGCCGGTGACCCTGGACGTCCAGATGACCAAGACCGCCGCCGACACCTGGACGGTCAACGTCTACAACCCGGCCGCGCCGACCACGCCCATCGGCTCGACCTCCCTGACCTTCGACGCCAACGGCAAGGTCGGCAGCGGCAGCTCGGCGACCGTGCAGGTGCCGAACGGCCGCAGCGTCACGGTCGACCTGAGCGGCCTGACGCAGCTCTCCGGCGCCCATAATCTGTCCGGCACCGCCGACGGCTCCTCGCCCACCGCCGTGACCGGCACCGCCTTCGGCGAGGACGGCACCGTCTATGCGGTCTATTCCGACGGCACCCGCAAGGCCGCCTTCAAGGTGCCGCTGGCGGACGTGGCGAGCCCCGACAACCTCTCGCCGCGGGCGGGCAACGTCTTCACCACCGGCACCGAGTCGGGCGACATCCAGATCGGCTTCGCCGGCCAGGGCGGCCGCGGCACCCTGAAGGCCGGCGCCCTGGAGCAGTCGAACGTCGACGTCAGCAGCGAGCTGACCACGATGATCGAGGCGCAGACGGTCTACACCGCCAATTCGAAGGTGTTCATGACCGGCAACGAGCTGCTCGAGACCCTGATGAACCTCAAGCGCTGACGGCGCACGCCGCCGCATCCGGGCGCCCTTTCCCGAAGGGGCGCCCGCCACGCCCCGCGTCCCAGGAACCGACCGATGGGTCTCACCCTCGCGCTCAACACCGCGCGCGCCTCGCTGCTCGCGACCTCGAACCAGATCGCCGTGTCCGCACGCAACGTCGCGGGCGCGAACGATCCCGGCTACTCGCGCAAGATCGCCACGCTGGTCGCCGGCAGCGGGGGCGGCGCGACGGTGACGATCACCCGCGCCGGCGATCCGACCCTGTACGCCCGCACGCTGACGGCCTCGTCGGACGCCGCGCGCAGCGCCGCCGTGCTCGACGGCCTGACCAAGCTCGCGCAGACCGTCGGCGACACGGACGACGCCACCGCGCCCGCCGCGCGGCTCTCGGCCTTCCAGGCCGCGCTCCAGGCCGCCGCCAACCAGCCCGACAGCACGGCGCTCGCCCGCAGCGCGGTCGATGCGGCCAAGGCGCTGGCCGGCAGCCTCAAGGAGTCCACGGACGCCGTCCACGCCGTGCGGGCGGAGGCCGACAAGGGGATCGCCGACGCGGTCACGCGCATCAACGACCTGCTCGGCCGGTTCGACGCGGCCAACCGGGCCGTGACCCGGAGCACGGCCAATGGCGGCGACGCCACCGATGCCCTCGACGACCGCGACCGGATCCTCACCGCGCTCTCGCAGGAGATCGGCGTCACCGCGGTGATCCGCGAGGGCGGCGACATGGCGCTGTACACCGATGGCGGCGTCACCCTGTTCGACCGCGGGGCCCGCACGGTCACCTTCGCCGCCACGACCACCTTCGCCGCCGGCACCGCCGGAGCCGCCGTGATGATCGACGGCGTGCCCGTGACCGGCTCCGCCTCGCCGATGCCGCTCGCCTCCGGGCGGATCGCCGGACTCGCGACGCTCCGTGACCGGACGGCGGTGACCTACGAGGCGCAGCTCGACGCCGTGGCCGGCGGCCTGATCGGCGCCTTCGCCGAGAGCGACGCGGTGGGGTTCGACAGCGGCCCCCGGGCCGGCCTGTTCACCGCCGGCGGCAGCGCGACCCTGCCCGCGGACACGGCCGCAGGGCGCACCGGCCTCGCGGCGTCGATCGCGGTCAACGCCGCGGTCGATCCCGGCCGGGGCGGCAACCTCGCCCTGCTGCGCGGCGGCGGCATGAACGGCACCGATTACGCCGATCCGGCCGCCGTCGGCGACGCCGCCTATGCGGGCCGCCTGCGCGGCCTCGTCTCGGCGCTCGGCGAGCGGCGGACGCTCGATCCGGCGCTCGGCCTCGGCACGTCGTCCGGCCTGCCCGACCTCGCCGAGGCCTCGGCCGGCTGGCTCGAAGCGCAGCGCAAGGACGCCTCGGACGGCGCCACCTACCAGAAGACCCTGCTGACGCGGGCGAACGAGGCGCTCTCGAACGCATCGGGCGTGAACGGCGACGACGAGACCGCGCTCGCGCTGCAACTGGAGCGCTCCTACAGCGCTTCGGCCAAGCTCGTCACGGTGGTCAACGACCTCCTCAAGACCCTCCTCGACGCGGTGCGGTGACCACGGCCATGATGACGACCGGCTTCATCTCGAGTCTCAACCTGTGGAACGCGCCGCGCACCGGCACCGCGCGCCTGCAGACGGAACTGGCCGCCGCGACCAAGGAGATCGCCACCGGCCGCCACGCCGATGTCGGCGCGACGCTCGGCGAGGGCGTCGCCGAGGCCTTCGGCCTGCGGCGGCAGAGCGCCGTGCTCGCGGCCCTGACGCAGGGCAACGCGGCGGCCTCGCTGCGGCTCGACACCACGCAGAGCGCGCTCAAGGAGATCCAGTCCGCCGCCGACGCGACGCTGAAGGAGCTGGTCGCCCTCCCCGTCGATCAGCGCGCGAAGACGCTCGCGGAGACCGCGAAGGGCCGGCTCGCCGCGCTGGCGGGCGCGCTCAACACCAGCGCCGGCGGCCAATCCGTGTTCGGCGGCACCGACAGCGGCGCCGCGCCGCTGACGCCCTACGAGGGCAGCCCGATCTCGGCCGCGAAGACGGCGGTCGAGGCGGCCTTCACCAGCTTCTTCGGCTTCGCCCCGGGCAGCGCGGCGGCCTCCGGCATCACCGCGACTGCGCTCAAGGGCTTCATCGACGGGCCGCTCGCGGGCCTGTTCACGGAAGCGAACTGGAGCCGGACGTGGTCGGGGGCGTCGAGCCGCACCATCGACAGCCAGATCTCCCTCACCGAGACCGCGACCACCTCCGCCAGCGCCAATGCCGAGCCCTTCCGCACGCTCGGCATGGCCTACGTCGTCGTCTCGGGGCTCGGCCTGTCCGGCCTCTCGCAGGAGGCGCAAGGGGTGGCCACCGACAAGGCGATGCAGTTGCTCGGCCAAGCGAGCGGCGGGCTGACGACGATGCAGGCCGATCTCGGCCGATCGCAGAGCCGCATCGCGGATGCGAACGCGCGCATGGCCAAGCAGACCACGCTGCTGACGAGCCGGATCAAGGATCTGGAGGGCGTCGATCCGGCCGAGGCCAAAGCCCGCGTCGATGCCATCACCACCCAGATGCAGATGTCCTACGGGCTGACCGCGCAATTGCGCAGCCTCAGCCTGATCAACTTCGTCTCCTGAACGCGCGCCCTTCCCGAACCGTCCCCGAACCGTCACGGAGCATCGGTCCTCGATGTATCGCCTATCCTATTCCGAGATCATGGAGGACGCGCCCGATCTCGGCCGCGAGCGCGAGCGCGAGGCCTTCGACCGGGCGCTCGGCCTGCTGCGCGCGGCCGAGGCACGGGGCGCCGCGGCGGGTCCGGAGCGGAACGCCGCGATCGGCTCGATCCAGGATCTGTGGAACGTGCTGATCGCCGACCTGCTCGATGCCGAGAACGGCCTGCCGGAGGCCCTGCGCGCCGATCTCGTCGCCATCGGCCTGTGGAACATGCGCGAGGCGGGCGCGGTGCTGGGCACGCCCGAGCGCAGCCTCGCGGCGCTGATCGAGGTCAACACCTCGATCCGCGACGGCCTGCGGTGAGGGTGAAGCGATGACGCGCGAAGCCGGCAAGGCCGCGGCCCGCACCATGCATCTGAGCCTGAAGGCGGGCGAGCGCGTCTTCATCAACGGCGCCGTGGTGCGCGTCGATCGCAAGGTCTCGCTCGAACTGATGAACGACGCGACCTTCCTGCTGGAGGGCCACGTGCTCCAGGCCGAGGACGCGACGACGCCCTTGCGCCAACTCTACTTCGCGGCGCAGACCCTGCTGATCGCACCGGCCCAGGCCGGTCCGGCCCGGACCCTCTACGGCCGGATCGAGGAGGGCATCCTCGCCGCCACGACCGAGGCCGCGATCCGCGAGGGCTTGAGCGCGGCGCACGCCCTGGTCGAGGCCGGGCGGCCGTTCGAGGCGCTGAAGATCATCCGCGGGCTCTACCCGGCGGAGGCCATGCTGCTCGGAGAGGCGGGCCCCCTTCCCGAGGGGCCGACCGCCGCCCTCGTCCCCGCCGCCCGGCTCAATCCCCGCCGCCGGCCGGCATCGCGTGCCCAGCCGGCTTCGCCCTCCGACAAGGCCTGACAGACGATGGACGTCACCAGCACCGCCACGAGCACGAGCACCGCCGCGACCACGGCCACGGCTGCCGCGGCAGCGACCTCCGTCGCCTCGAAGATGAACGCCGACACCTTCCTGAAGCTGCTGATGGCGCAGCTTCAGAACCAGGATCCGACGAAGCCGATGGATTCGACGGAATATGTCGGCCAGCTCGCCACGTTCTCGCAGGTCGAGCAGGCGACCAAGACCAACCAGAAGCTCGATTCGCTGCTCGCCTCCAGCTTCCTCGACCAAGCCGACGCCATCATCGGGCGCACGATCACCTCGGCGGACGGCACGATCTCCGGCGTGGTGCGGTCGGTGCGCGTCACCGGCGACGGCGCCATGGCCAAGCTCGCCGACGGCCGCGAGATGCTGCTCGCCTCCGGCATCTCGATCAGCTAGCGCGTCGTCCCGAGGTTCCCGCGTCGGCGGGCCTCGAAGGATCCTCCAGCCCCCGCACGATCCCTGGAACACCCTTCGAGGCCTCCGCCATGCTCCGGCACCTCAGGATGAGGACCAGGGTGGGCTTGTTCCCGGTCAAACGGCTCTGAAAAGACGATGCGCCAACAGAAAACCGCACCATGAACGAGGTCGACGCCCTCGAACTCGTCCGCTCGGCGATCTGGACGGTGCTGGTCGCCGCCGGCCCCTCGGTCGGCGCGGCGATGCTGGTCGGGATCGCGGTCGCCCTGCTCCAGGCGCTGACCCAGATCCAGGAGGTGACCCTCACCTTCGTGCCGAAGATCGTCGCGATCCTGCTGGTGATGCTGGTGACCGGCACCTTCGTCGGCTCGCAGATCCATGCGTTCGCCGAGATGACCTACGGGCGGATCGCCACGGGATTCTGACCGCGCTGTCGGCCGTTGCGCACAATCCCGTGACGCCCCCGTCGCGAGGCGAAGCCGAAGCAGTCCAGAGCGCCGCTCGATCCGGAGAGGTCGCGCCTCTGGATCGAGCGGCGCTCGCGATGACGGAAGGAACCGGACCGATCAGAACCTCGTCCCGCCCGAGAAGCGGAAGGCCTGCGTCTGGTCCTTGCCGACCCGGCCGTAATAGGTGCCGGACGTCACACGCCGCGAGCGGGCATCCGTCCGATGAGCGAAGAGGAGAAAGGATGGAACCGGGCGGAGGAAGCTGTCGAGACTTGACCGCCCGGTCCCTCGCGAAAGCCTCGACCTTGGGAAGGACAAAAGCTTCGGCGAAGAGAGTTTAGCATCGCTGCCGCCAGTTGACAGCACGCGACGGGATGGCCTGCCATGCGTCGTTTGACAGTGAACAGGTCGGTGTAAGCGCTTGAATATGGCCGCGAGATCGGTCGGGCCCGTCGCGCATGATCCGCGCCGCGTGGGGTCAGGCCGCGCGGATCGTGGCGAGAAAGCGATCGACCTCGCCGGTGAGATGCTCCGACTGACGCGACAGTTCGGAAGCCGCCGACAGGACCTGGCCCGCCGCCGCCCCGGCCTCGTCCGAGGCCTGCGCCAGCCCCACGACGTTGCGGGTCACCTCGGTCGTCCCGACCGAGGCCTGGGACACGTTGCGCACGATCTCCTGGGTGGCCGCGCCCTGTTGCTCGACCGCGGCCGCGATGGTCGCGGCGACGGCGTTGATCTCTCCGATGCGCCCGGTGATCGAACCGATGGCGGAGACGGCCCTCTCGGTGACGCCTTGGATCTCGCCGATCTGGCCGACGATCTCCTCCGTCGCGCGGGCGGTCTGGCCGGCGAGTTCCTTCACCTCCGTCGCGACCACGGCGAAGCCGCGCCCGGCCTCGCCCGCGCGCGCCGCCTCGATCGTGGCGTTCAGGGCGAGCAGGTTCGTCTGCGAGGCGATGTTGGAGATCATGTTCACCATGTCGCCGATGCGCGCGGAGGTGCGGCTGAGCTCGCGCACGAGCTGGCCGGTCTGATCCGCCTCCGCGACGGCGTTCTGCGCGAGCCCCGCGGAACCCTGAACCTGCCGTCCGATCTCCTGGACGGACGCGCCGAGTTCCTCCGCCGCCGCCGCCACGGTACCGACATTGCTCGCGGCCTCCTCCGCGGCCGCGGCGACGGTGCTCGACTGGCTCGCCGTCTCGTTGGCGGTCGAGGACATCTGCTGCGCGGTCGCCTGAAGTTCGGTCGCCGACGAGGACACTTGGCCGACAATGCCCCCGACCGCCTGTTCGAAGCCGTCGGCGAGTTCGATCATGGTGCGGCGGCGCTCGGCGGCGGCGGCCTCGTCGGCGACGCGGCGCATCTCGGCCTGCTCCGCCGCCTTCTGCGCGACCATGGCCTTGATGCCCTCGACCGCCCGGCCGACCGCGCCGATCTCATCGCCGCGCGCGGCCTCCGGGATCGTCGCATCGACGTCCCCCTCCGCCATGCGCCGGAGCACGGCGACGAGGCTGGCCAGGGGCCGGATGACCCCGAACACGGTGATCGCACCGGCAAGCCCGAGGGCGACAAGAAAGCCCAGTGCCGACGCAACGCCCAGAATCAGGCTCGACCGGCTTGCGGCCTGCGCGGCCTCATCCCTGGCCTTGGCGAGTTCCAAAGTCAGCACATCGATTCGCGACTGGATGCTGTCACGCAACTTCGCACGGGCTACGGACGCTTCCGTCAGCAGGACTTTCGCGGAAGCCTCGTTCTCGTTCCTGAGCCCCAACTGGATGGCGCGGTCATTGACGGCGTAGAGAGTGGCGGCGATTTCGCGAAGCTTTTCGTTCTCCCGGCGTCGCTCGGGACTGTCGGAGAGCGCGGTCAGACGATCGAGAGCCTTATAGGCCGAGGCGATCGTCGCATCGTAGCGCTGCTTGTAAGTTCCCAACTCGCCCTGGCGCGTTTCGATGATGATGTTGCGCGCCAAAATGCTTGTTTCATTGGCATGAATTCGAACGGAAAGGATGCTTTCGAGGCGTGCAGCTTGCACATCGACGATTTGCCTAGTCTGCTCAGAGAGACCGGAAATGATGCCGATCGCGTAATAAATCAGCCCGATCGATACAGAAAGTATGACGAGAATCGGCACAATCGTTTTTGAAAGCAACCTCGCATTATCGAGAATTTTCATCCGTCCCCCCTAACCATGCACGCAAGGCGATTCGTGCTCGTCAGAGCACTTTTGCGTGAAATAGCTTTATCAAACGATAAATTTCCCGTGATCGCTTCGATCGGTGGCACGGCAGGTATTTGCCCCGGCATCATCCCACTTCAGGCGCCGGCCGCCCCCGAAGTCGACGGTGTGGGTGCACGGCGCAGTTCCCTCTCGACATCGCGACGATCGTGTTTCCAACCGATCCGGTCCGCGCCGCCGCCGCCCATCCCCGCGCAAGCTTGCCCGGCCACAAGCTGGTTCACCTGTGGGGAACGGTTGACGTCATGGCGGTGAGCGAGGCGCTCGTCCTGGAGAAGCGGTCGCGGCGGGATGTCGGCTTCGCCGCCGGCATCGTCGCGATCCTGGCGGTGCTGTTCCTGCCGGTGCCCGCGCTGCTGATCGATGTCGGGCTCGCCTTCTCGATCGCGCTCTCGGTACTGATCCTGATGGTGGCGCTCTGGATTCAGAAGCCGCTCGAATTCTCCGCCTTCCCGACCGTGCTCCTGATCGCGACGCTGCTGCGGCTCGCGCTGGGCATCGCCACGACGCGGCTGATCCTGGCCAACGGCCAGAAGGGCGTGGACGCCGCCGGCCACGTCATCCAGGGCTTCTCGCAATTCGTGATGAGCGGCGATTTCGTGATCGGGATCGTCGTCTTCGTGATCCTGATCACCGTCAACTTCCTCGTCATCACCAAGGGCGCGACCCGCATCGCGGAAGTGGGCGCCCGCTTCACCCTCGACGCCATCCCCGGCAAGCAGATGGCGATCGACGCCGACCTCAACGCCGGCCTGATCGACGACAAGGAGGCGCAGCGCCGCCGCCGGGAACTGGAGGAAGAATCCGCCTTCTTCGGCTCGATGGACGGCGCCTCGAAGTTCGTGCGCGGCGAGGCGGTGGCCTCGCTCATCGTCATCGCCGTCAACGTGTTCGGCGGCGTCATCATCGGCACCACCCGCCACGGCATGCCGCTCGGTCAGGCGGCGGACGTCTTCGTCAAGCTCTCGGTCGGCGACGGCCTCGTCTCGCAGATCCCGGCGCTGATCGTCTCCCTCGCCGCCGGCCTCCTCGTCTCGAAGGGCGGCACCCGCGGCGCGGCGGAAGAGGCCGTGCTCGGCCAGCTCAGCGCCTACCCGCGAGCCCTGCTCGTCGCCGCCGTGCTGATGCTGATGTTCGCGCTCGTCCCGGGCCTGCCCTTCCTGCCCTTCGTCGCGCTCGCCGGGCTGATGGGCTTCGTCGCGGTCACGATTCCCAGGCGCCGCGCCGCGCAAGCGGCCGCCGCCGCGGCGAAGGCGAAGAACGAAGAGGAAGCGAAGCAGGCCGAGGTCAAGGATTCGGTCAAGGAGCAGTTGCGCACGCCGGAGATCGAGCTGTGCCTCGGCCGCCAGGTCGCCGCGCAGATCCAGGGCAGCCACGCCGAACTGCATCACCGCGTGGCCAAGATGCGCCGCAAGTTCGCGCGCCAGTACGGCTTCGTCGTGCCCGACATCAAGCTCACCGACAGCCTCAACCTGCCGCCCAAGAGCTACCAGATCCGCATCCACGGCACGGCGGCGGCGACGCAGGAGATGCGCCCCGGCGAGTTGCTGGTCGTGGTCGGCGACGGGCCGCGCCCCGACGTGCCGGCGGAGGAGGTGCGCGAGCCGGCCTTCGGCATGAAGGCCCTGTGGATCGTCGACGCCTATGCCGGCGAGGTACGCCGCTCCGGCTTCGAGGCGATCGACGGCGCCTCGGTGCTGCTCACCCACCTCTCCGAGGTGATCCGCAACAACCTGCCCCAGTTCCTGTCCTACAAGGACATGCGGGCGCTGCTCGACCGGCTCGATCCCGAATACAAGCGGCTGATCGACGAGATCTGCCCCTCGCAGATCTCGCATTCCGGCCTCCAGGCGGTGTTGAAGCTCCTGCTCGCCGAGCGGGTCTCGATCCGCAACCTGCACCTGATCCTGGAGGCGGTGGCCGAGATCACCCCGCATGCCCGCCGCGCCGAGCAGATCGCCGAGCACGTCCGGATGCGCGTCGCCCAGCAGATCTGCGGCGATCTCGCCGAGGACGGGGTGCTGCACGTGCTGCGGCTCGGCGCCAACTGGGACCTCACCTTCCACCAGAGCCTGAAGCGCGACGCCAAGGGCGAGGTGATCGAGTTCGACATCGACCCGCGCCTCGTGGAGCAGTTCGGCACCGAGGCCGGCGAGGCGATCCGCGAGCGGATGCGGCAGGTCCACGGCTTCGCCCTCGTCACCGCCCCCGACGCCCGGCCCTATGTGCGCATGATCGTCGAGCGCATCTTCCCGACGCTGCCCGTTCTCTCGCATCTGGAGATCGCGCGGGGCGTCGAGCTGAAGTCGCTGGGCACCATCTCGTGATCCCCGGCTTCGGCAGCCTGCTCGGCGGCGACGCCTTCCTCGGCCTCTTCCTGATCTTCTGCCGGATCGGCGGCTGCCTGCTGATCGTGCCCGGTTTCTCCAGCCCCCGCGTGCCGGCGCAGGTGAGGCTCCTCATCGCCGGCGGCGTGTCGCTCGCCGTCACGCCCCTGCTGCTGCCGCTGTTCCAGGCAAGGCTCCCGGGGCAGGCGCCGACGGAGACGCTGGCCTGGATCGGCAGCGAGACGGTGACGGGGCTCCTCATCGGCCTGCTCGGGCGCATCTTCGTCTTCGTGCTGGAGACGGTGATGAACGCGGTCTCCACCATGGTCGGCTTCGGCTCGATGCCGGGCACGCCGGTCGAGGGCACCGACGCGATCCCCGCGGTCGAGTCGCTGATCGTCCTCACCGCGGTCGCGCTGCTGTTTGCCGCCGACCTGCATTGGGAGCTGTTTCGCGGGCTGGTCGATTCTTACAGTCGCATCCCGCCGGGCGAGGGCTTCGGCACGCAGACCGCGCTGGTGCGTCTCGCCGACCAGATCGGCGAGGCCTTCACCCTCAGTTTGAGGATCGCCGCGCCCTTCATCATCTACGCCGTGGCGGTGAACCTCGCGGCCGGCTTCGTGAACAAGCTCACGCCGACGATCCCCGTCTACTTCGTCGCCACGCCCTTCGTGATGTTCGGCGCGCTGATCCTGCTCCACACGCTGTCGGGCGAGTTCATGACGCAGTTCCTCGCCGGCTACCTCGCTTGGCTGCGCAAGGGCTGAAGCGTCGATGTCCGCCGCCGACCTCGCCAAGCGCCTGAAGCGCGCGGAGCGGCTCACCGCCGTGCAGGAGCAGATGCGCCGCGCCGCCGAGTGGCAGCTCGCCCAGACCCGGCGCGACGCGGACGCGGTGGAAGCCGACCGGGCCGCCCTGCTCGCGGCGCTCGGCACGAGCGCCCACGGCCACCTGTTCCTGGAATCCGCCAACCGCCGCCTGCGCGGGCTCGCCGCGCGCGCCACCGAACTCGAACGGATCGCCGCCTCGCAAGCGGACGCGGTGCGCGAACAGGGCCTCGCTCGGCGGCGCGCCGCGGTGAGCGCCGAGCGGATCGAGGCGCTGCTCGGCCGTGAGCGCGAGCGGGCCGAGGCGATGGAGCGGCTCGACGGGCTGGCGCAGCGCCGCGACGCAAGCCTCCCGTAAGCCAGCGGGTCTACGGTCCGATCGATCTTCAGCGGCGCGCCCGGTCCGCGCCGCGTCAAGGCTCGATGGCGCGATGAGCATCACCCCCCCTTCCGACATCGTGATGGACGTGGCCCGCGCCGCCGACCCGGCCCGCTATCAGGAGGCCGCGGCCAGGCTGTCGCAGCCCGGCGACCCGGCCGCCTTCGCCAGCGCCGCCGACGAGGCGGCGCGCGAGGCGGGTCCGGGCACGCACATGCCGCTCGACGTCCACGGCGCGCTGACCAGCCTGAAGAACGACACCGCGCGGACGGGCTCCGCCGACCCCTACCGGAAGTTCGAGGGTCAGGTGCTGCAGCAATTCGTCGAGGCGATGCTGCCGAAGGCCGAGACGGTGTTCGGCAAGGGCAATGCCGGCGGCATCTGGAAGTCGATGCTCTCCGAGCAGATCGGCCAGCAGATCGCCAAGACCGGCGGCATCGGCATCGCCCGCATGCTCAACGCCGCCCATCCCACCACCGGCACGACGGCGGCGCCCACGACCACGGGCGTCGCAGGGAAGGTCTGACCGCGATGCTGCTCGAATCCCTCAAGCGCCTGGAAGTCACCGTCGAGGCCGAGACCGAGGCGCTGACGGCCAACGCCCCGCTCGATCTGGAGGCGGCCAACCGCGCCAAGAGCCGGAGCCTGCTCGAACTCACCCGCCTCACCCGCGGGATCGACGCCGCGAGCATCGACGCCGAGACGGGCATCGTGCTGGCGCGGCTGCGCGACAAGCTGATCCGCAACCAGGAGGCGGTCGCCCTGCATCTGCGGGCCGTGGAGGAGATCGGCGACACGCTCCAGGCCAGCCTCCAGGCCGCCGAATCCGACGGCACCTACTCCGCACGCCTCGGGCGCTAGGCCATGCGCGTCCTCGTCACCGGCCTGTGGATCTGCGCCGTCACCCTCGCCTCCTGCTACGCGGCGGTGACCTTCGGCGGCGGGTTCTTCACCAAATCGACCGAGCCCTATCTCGAAGGGCTGCAATACCAGAAGCTCGCGCCCATCAACATCCCGATGGTCGCGGACGGCAAGGTGCAGGGCTACGTCGTCGCGGTGCTGGTCTTCACGGCCGATGCCAAGCTGATGCACACGCTGCCCGTCGCCCCCAACGCCTTCGTGGTCGACGAGGCCTTCCGCCAGATCTACGGCGACACCGGAATCGATTTCCGCAAGCTCGCCCGCTACGACATCAACGGCCGCCTCGCCCGGATCCGCGCCCGGGTCAACGAACGCCTCGGCTCCGACGTGGTCAAGGACGTGCTGGTGGACGAGTTGAACTTCGTGGCCAAGCGCGAGGTGCGCTCGTAGTTTTTCCTCTGCGGCCTGCGAATGCGGCGGACTGCGCTCGAGTCCGGTGGACGTCGCGGTCCTGGATTGCTTCGCTCCGCTCGCCCTGATGGGTTGGGCCGAATGCCGCAGCGTGCACCCGTTTCCGCGTTGACCGCGCCACGGCGCACTCGCATCCTGCTGCGGCCATGACCTGCTTCACCGGCCTGTCCGCCTTCCCCATCACCCCCGCCTCGCCCGAGGGTCGTGTCGATACGGCGGCGCTACGCGCCCTGATCGCGGCGCTTGCCGCCACGGACATCACTTCGATCGGGCTTCTCGGCAGCACCGGCACCTACGCCTACCTCTCTCGCGGGGAGCGCCGCCGCGCCATCGACACCGCCCTGGAGGAGGCCGACGGCCGCGTGCCGATCATCGTCGGCGTCGGGGCGCTGCGCACCGACGAGGCCGTGGCGCTCGCGCAAGACGCGCGGGTGGCTGGCGCCGCCGCAGGGCTTCTGGCCGCCGTTTCCTACACGCCGCTGACCGATGACGAAGTGTTCGAGCACTTTTCCACCGTCGCGACGCGGGGCGGCCTGCCGCTGTGCATCTACGACAATCCGGGCACCACGCATTTCCGCTTCACACCCTCGCTGGTCGGGCGGCTCGCGCAGGTGCCGGGCATCGCGGCGCTGAAGAGCCCGGCTCCGGACGCGGATTCGGCAGCCGGTCATCTCGACTCCCTGAGCCGCGCGGTGCCGGCCGGATTCCGCCTCGGCTATAGCGGCGACTGGAACGCCGCCGAGGCGCTGCTCGCCGGCGGCGAGACTTGGTACTCCGTCGCAGCCGGACTTTTTCCGGAGCCCTGCCTCGCGATCCTCCGGGCCGCGCAGGCGGGCGACGCGGCGCAGGCGCGGACCCTGAACGCACGGATGCAGCCTCTCTGGGATCTGTTCAAGGAGTTCTCGAGCCTGCGGGTGATCTACGCGGCGGCCGGCATCCTCGACTTATGCCAGGCCGATCCACCCCGCCCGATCCTGCCCTTGCCCGAACCCGTCCGCGAACGGGTGGCGGATGTCGTGAGGCGGCTCGATCCGGCCTGAGCAACCGTCGCGGGACACCGGCCCCGGTACGGCCTTAAAGGTCGATTCACGCAGAACTGCTTGACTGAGGGTCGATTGAGTTCCGCGTAATCGAAGTGCCATGTCCTCATCGGTCGCCGACGCGCCGGACCTGTCCGGCCTCATCGAGCTCTCGCGCGATCCCGCGCTGGACCTGAAGCCCGTGATCCTGCGGGTCCAGACCGACCTGTTCCTGGCCGCACCCGTCCATGACCGGGCCATCCTCCAGGCCTTCGAGTCGCTGGCCGCCGGCCTGATCCCGACGGTGGATGCCGAGACCGCGCGCATCGTCGCCGACAAGCTCGGCGGCTGTCCCGACATACCGGCCGGCGTGCGGGCCGCCCTCGCCGCCCGCGGGCTCTCCGTCGCGCCACCGCAGGAGCCGGAAACGGAAGCGGAGGCCGACCGGGCGCTCGCGGAAAACCCCGGCGCGCTGATCGGCACGCGGGCTCTGGAGCGCCTGCTCGCCCGCGCCCGCACCGATCTCGATCTCGCCCGCACCCTGCTCGCCCGGTCCGACATTCCGCCCGCCGACCTCGCCCCGCTCTGGCTGCACGCCGATGCGGAGCAGCGCCGGGCGATCCGCGAGGCGGTGGAGGCCACCGCCGCCCTGCGGCCCTGCCCGCCCGCGCCCCGGTCGCTGGCGACGCGCCTCGTCGAGCATTCCCATTCCCGGAACGTTCAGGTCTTCGTCGCCGCCCTCGGCCAGGGCCTCGGCCTGCCGCAAAACTATCTCGGCGCCGCGATCGACCCGGCCGCCCGCTACGACCTGCTGACCCTGGCCCTGCGCGCGGCGGATCTTCGCGAGGGCGAGGCGGTGTTCGTCTTCCTCACCCTCAACGACACCGTGGCGCGCTCGGTCGACCGGGTGTTCTCCCTCGTCACGCTGTTTCGCGAGACCAGCCGGGCCACCGCCCGCGACCTGCTCTGCGCGATCCTCGGTGCGCCGGTGATGGAGCGCGCCGCCGGTGAGCACCAGCCGCTGCACGGGCCGGAGGCCAGGCGCGGCGCCGCCACGGCGGCCGAGCGCGGCGGCCTGCGCACGGTGCTGCCGACGCGCCTGCGCCGCACGAGCTGACCCGCGGACGCGCCTCCGCAGACGCCGGGGGCGATCGGCGGAAAATCCCGAAACACTATTCCGCGAGCGGCAGGCCGTGCCGGCCCTCGCGGTCATCGATCTCGATGATCCAGAGATCGGAATCGAAGCGGATTTCCCGCGCGAGCCGCTCCTCGACATCCGGGGACGGGACGGCGCCCAGCACGGCGGTGAAAAGCCGCTCGCCCGCCGCCTCGGCCTCGATCAGCGCCTGCGGCGCCGGGCCGTAGAGATCGGCGGTCCCGTCGAGCCGATCGATCTTGACGAAGACGGCGCCGGCCTCCGCCGCGCCGCGGCGGCGCTGCACCGCCGGGATGCCCTCGCCGTTGAGGCGGCGCAGTTGCGCGGAGACCCAGAAATCCGAGCGGAGGCGTGGCATGGCGCCTTCTTATCCTGCGGGCACGGCTTTCCCCTTCGACGCCTCATCCTGAGATGCCCGCGTGAGCGGGCCTCGAAGGATGAGCGCGCGAATGGGAGACGCGAGGCGTTGACGCCGGCAGAAGCGCGCTCGGCCGGGGTCTGCACGGCGGAGGCACTCATAAGCGCCCGCCGCCGCCGCGTCGATGGCCCCGCTACCCGTTCGCCTTGGCGGTCATCTCGCGGGTCAGCGCGCGCAGGGTCGGCCCGGCCGCCTCGCCCTTGACCGGCAGCTTGCGGTCGCGCTCGAACTTCTCGATCGCCGCCTTCGTGCCCGGCCCCATCAGACCGTCATCCTTGAGCGGGCCGTAGCCGAGCTTGGCCAGGGCGCGCTGGACGCGGATCACCGCCGGGTCGGGCTTCGGGCCGTCGGACTTCCGGGCCTCGCCCTTCTCGACCTTGGGAGCGGCCTTCGGCTCCGGCCTGCGCTCAAGCCTGGGCGTGACCGAGGCGGTCGTCTCGCCCGATCGGATCATGTCGGCGATGGCGTCGCGCGGAGGCACGGGCACTTCCCGCACCGGAGCGGGCCTCGGCGCCTCGGCGGCGCGCACCTCTCGCACCGGCTGCGGCGCGGGCCGCGCGGCGGCCGAGGGTGCGACCGAGAGCTTGGGCTCGACGGTCGGCAGGATCGGGGCCGGATGCGGCCCGGCCTGCAGGCCCATGGCGTTGACGCAGACATAGGCCGCCGCGCCGATGCCCGTCACCGTCCCGAACACGCCGCCGGGATAGCGCAGGCAGAACCGGCCGGCCCCCGCCGCGGCGTTCAGCACCGAGGCCTGCCAGCCCGCTGCGACGGGGCCGCGCAGGGCCGGCTTGCGGCGTGGGGATCGGGCCGGGGTGCGGGCGGCGCGCATGTCGCCGGGGACGACGATCTCGCGCTGATCCCGTCTGGCGGGCGGCTCGCGCATCACTTCGCTCCTTCGGATCGATGTCGGGGTTGCATCGGAGGGCTCAGCCGGCACGGCGCATCGGGGGGTTCGGTGAGGCGGCCGTGGGGGCGGCCGAGGAACGCGGCGCCGGGTCGAACAGGCCGACCGGCAGGCGGATCGGCTCGGGCGCCGGCTCCGGCATCGCGGCGCTGCGCACCGAGGTCCGGATCGGCGCGGGCTGGCTCACGGCCTTCGCCTGCGCCGCGGCACCCCGCGCGCCGCTCCTGTTGCGGCTGCAATCGAGCGGCAGCGTCACGGTGACGGCGGTGCCCCTGCCCGGCGCGCTCTCGACGGAGACCGCGCCGCCATGCAGTCCGGCGAGCCCGCGCACCACCGACAGGCCGAGGCCGGTGCCCTCGTGCGCCCGCCCGTAGCCGCCGGCGGCCTGGAAGAAGGGATCGCCGAGCCGCGGCAGGTCGGCTTCGGTGATGCCGATGCCGTCGTCGCTCACCACGAAGTCGAGATAGGCCCCGCCCCGGCGCACCATGACCTCGACCCGGCCGCCGCGGGGCGTGAACTTCACGGCGTTCGAGATCAGGTTGATGAGCATCTGGCGGCAGGCGCGGGCATCGGCCACCAGGGCCGAGCCGGCCGGCACGGGCGCGCTCGCCAGGGCGATGCCCGAGGCGTCGGCCTTGAGCCGCATCAGGTCGCAGCAGCCGCGGATCAGCGCCTCGACATCGACCGGCTCCGGCTGGAAGTCGAAATGTCCGCCGCGGATGCGCGAGATGTCGAGCAGCGTGTTCACCACGTCGAGCAGGTGGCGCCCGGAATGGGCGATGATGCCGGCATATTCGCAGGCCCGCTCCGGCGACAGCGCGACCGCGCCCTCTCCCGCCAGCACGTCCGAGAAGCCGATGATGGCGTTGAGCGGGGTGCGCAGCTCGTGGCTGACGGTGGCCAGGAAGTGCGTCTTCACCTCGTCGGCGCGCTCGGCCTCGGCACGGGCGCGGTCGAGTTCCTGGGCGTGGCGGCGGTGCTCGGACACGTCGCGGGTCACGGCGACGACGGTCGAGCCGTTGGCGCCGGCCAGTCCCGCCTCGATCCGGTGGGCGCGCATCTCGGCGAAGAGGGTGCGGGTGCCGTCGGCGCGCGGCGCGTCGAGATGCAGGCGGAACGGCACGGTGGCCGCGAGCCCGCTGGCGGCGACGTCGCTGATCGCCTGGAGCAGGGCCGGACGGTCGCCGATATGCACCCGGTCGAGCAGGCCGTGGCCGCGCAGGCGGCTCGCCTCGGCGCCGACGAAGCGGGCGGCCGAGCCGCTCGCCTCCAGCACGCGGCCATTGGCGTCGTGCCACGTCACGAGGTCGTCGATGGCCGAGAGCAGCAGGCGGTCGCGGGCCTCGTTGTCCTGCATCCGCGCGCGCCACTCGCCCTCGCGGCGCATGTGCTCCATCGCCTGCGCCGCGATGTGGCCGATGGCGGTCACGGCGAAGACCGGCATGGCGACGGCGTTGGGCCAGGCGAGCGCGAGGCCGCCCACCGGCACGTAGCCGCTGAGCGCGACCGCGAAGGCGCCGAGCACGGCGATGACCGAGGCGGCCACCGTCGCCCGGCGCGAGCCGGAGATCATCGCTTCGAGCGGGATCGCCGCGAGCCAGATCGCGGCGGCCGAACTCGCGCCGCCGGTCAGAGCGGCGAGGCAGACGACGAGGCCGGTCAGGCCCGCCGAGGACAGCGCGTGGGCGACCCAGAGGGAGCCGGTGCGCGACAGGACGACGGCGGCGAAGACCGGCAGGAACAGGCTGGCGATGGCCACCGCCTCGATGCCGCTCGGGACGCCGCGCCAGACGAGGTAGGGCGGCAGCGCCGCCATCATCACCGCGCCGGTGGCGAGCCGCGAAACCAGGAAACGCTCGTGGCGGAAGCGCACGCCCGGCTCGGCCAGCACGGAGGCGTGGACCAGCCCGGCGAGACGGGCATCGAACAGGGAGGCAAGGGCACCGTCTTTACGCAACACCACCACGCACAGCGCGAAGAACGACCCTGCAACACGGGTGTCCCGCGCCCCTCGACTGCTCGCTACGATCTTGGGCAA